>JBBPIT010000060.1:0-21886 GCA_038040175.1 Pseudomonadota bacterium
GCGCCGATGCTAGTGCGGATTGCCCGCGCGAAAGTAGGTCACCGCCAGGCGCCCCAAATGAAAAGGCCCATCCCGCAAGGGGTGGGCCTTTTTATTTGGCTCCTGATCGGGGTGACCTACGTCGGAACGAAAACACACCCCCTAGGAACCTGAATCGAAGCGGCCGACCCGCGTGCGCACGAGAGCCACGAGCCTCACGGGAGTGTGTTTCAGTGCAGGCTAACTTGGGCCCTGGCCCAAGTTAAGTCTGACCTTCAGGTCAGACGGCCGGAACTAAAGTAGGTCACCGCCAAGATCTGCAGACCCTTGGCCCACGCAACAGGTTAGTGGGGGCCAAAGTAGCTAACCGTGTGCGCGCGATTGGTTTTGGTGCAGGCAAAACCCGTAAGCTTGGCTCGAACTCGAGCAGGTCTCCACACTTCGCCCCTTCCTTTCCACCCGAACGCAGCGGAAACTCCTGCGCTCGATTCGATTGGACGAAGCTTAACCGTGTCATTGCATTAGCGTATGCATCCAAGTACTTGCAAAGTGCGATCTGGCAGCACACATTGGATATTAGGGACATCAGGGCATCGATCCGACGGCATTTCGCATGACGACGCGTGTTGTTGCTGTTTGATTTTAACGGGAATTTTGCTAAAATTGCCGCGATTCAAAAACTAAGGTGGGCCGAGTGCCCATTTTTTGTTTGTGAGAACGGTTTAGTGGACCTGAGTGGATTGCTCGAAAAGACGGTCGGCGGACTCGGCTACGAGCTTGTCGATGTTGAGCTTGCCAACCACGGCAGGCTGATGCGGATTTTCATCGACAAGGTCGGCGGCGTGAATGTTGACGACTGTGCCGCGGTCAGCAACCACCTCACGCGGTTGTTTGCCGTCGAGAACGTGGACTATGACCGGCTTGAAATTTCGTCCCCCGGGCTGGACCGGCCGCTGAAGCGGTCGAAAGACTTCGAACGATTTTCCGGGGAACGCGTTCAAGTGAAATTGCGCATCCCGATCAACGGTCGCAAGCGACTGGCCGGGGTCCTGCAGAACGTAAGGGAAGACGGGTTTCAACTGGATGTCGATGGCGAACTGTTGACGATAGCATTCGCCGACATCGATAAAGCCCGTCTGGTCCCGAATATTTGACTGGAGAATTCGGAAATGAGCCGCGAGCTGTTGATGCTTGTTGATGCGCTGGCGCGCGAAAAGAATGTCGAGAAGGACATTGTTTTCGGCGCGCTTGAGCTTGCCTTGGCTTCGGCTACGAAGAAGCGTTTCAAAGACGACGTGGATGTGCGCGTTGAGATCGATCGCGAGACCGGCGAGTACAAGTCGTTCCGGCGCTGGCAGATCGTTGCCGACAATGATCACGAGATCCCGGCGCAGCAGATCGCCCTGACCGATGCCCACGAGCGGGACCCGAATCTCCAGATCAATGATTTCGTCGAAGAGCCGCTCGAACCAGTAGAGTTCGGGCGCATCGGCGCGCAAACCGCCAAGCAGGTCATCCTGCAGAAGATCCGGGACGCGGAGCGTGAGCAGATTCTCAATGATTTCCTGCAGCGTAAGGAATTCATTGTCACCGGTGCCATCAAACGCATGGAGCGGGGCAACGCAATCATCGAATCCGGACGCATCGAGGCGGCGTTGCCCAAGGATCAGATGATCCCGAAGGAGAACCTTCGGATTGGCGACCGCGTACGCGCGTTTCTGCTCAAGGTGGACCGCAATAATCGTGGCCCGCAACTGATTCTGTCGCGGACAGTGCCGGAGTTCCTGATCAAACTGTTCGAGATGGAAGTGCCGGAGATCGAGGAAGGCCTGCTGGAAATCAAGGCGGCGGCGCGCGACCCCGGGTCCCGCGCAAAGATTGCAGTGAAATCCAATGATCCGCGCATTGATCCGATCGGCACCTGCGTCGGGATGCGTGGTTCACGGGTACAGGCTGTGACCGCCGAGCTCGCGGGGGAGCGGGTGGATATCACGCTGTGGTCACCGGATCCTGCGCAGTTCGTCATCAATGCGCTGGCGCCCGCCGAGGTGAGCAAGATCACCGTTGATGAAGAATCGCACAGCATGGACGTGGTCGTCGATGAAGAGAATCTCGCGCAAGCGATAGGCCGCAACGGACAGAACGTGCGTCTGGCGAGCGAGCTGTCCGGCTGGGAACTCAACATCATGACGGAGGAGGAGTCCCAGAAGAAGAACGAAGAGGAATCCGCAACGGTACGCAAGCTCTTCATGGAACGCCTCGACGTGGACGAGGAAGTCGCCGGCATTCTGATCCAGGAGGGATTCACGACGCTCGAAGAAGTGGCCTATGTGCCGATCAACGAGATGCTGGAGATCGAGTCTTTCGACGAAGATACCGTCAACGAGCTGCGGAGCCGTGCGCGCAATGCGCTTCTTGTCGAGGCCATCGCCAGCGAGGAGCATGTCGAAAACGTGGCCAGCGACCTGCTCACGCTCGAGGGCATGGATAACGAGACGGCACGCGTGCTGGCTGCGAAAGGCGTGACCACCCAGGAGGACTTGGCCGATCTGGCGGTGGACGACCTTGTGGAACTGACCGGAATCGATGCGGAGCGCGCCAAGCAACTGATCATGACGGCGCGCGCACCGTGGTTCGCGGCGAGCCAGGGATAACGACATATGGCGCAGATGAACGTCTCACAATTTGCCAAGGAGCTGGGACTCCCTTCGGCGTTGCTCCTCGAGCAGTTGCAGGCAGCGGGAGTAGGCAAGGCGCTCGCCGAAGATACCGTGCTCACGGAGCAGGATAAAACCCAGCTCCTGGATTACCTGCGACGCGTTCATGGGGCCAAGGACACCAAGAACAAGATCACGCTGACCCGGCGCCAGACGACGGAAATCAAGAAAGCCGACAGTACCGGCAAGGCGCGAACGATCCAGGTCGAAGTCAAGAAGAAACGTGTTCTGGTCAAGCGTGATGCCGCGGCAGCAGAGGCGCCCGCGCCCGTTGCCGAAACCGCCGCTCCTGCCGCGATCGATGCGGAACAGGCGGCATTGCGGGAGGAAGAGGCGCGCAAACAGGCAGAGCTGATCGCCCGGCAGAGCGCCGAAGCGGCCCAGAAACAACAACGCAAACGCAAGACGGCCAAGGACGCGGTGCCGGCCGCCGTTGCCGAACCTGAGAAGCCCGTTGTCGCGCAGGCGCCGCAACCCGCAGAAGGACCGGCTGCGAAGAAGCCGACTACCGAAGGCACGCTGCACAAACCTGCCACGAAGCCGGGAGAGAAGCCGGCCAAACCCAAAACCGCCAAGAAATCCGATACGGCCTGGAAGGATGAGTCCGCCAGGCGCCGAGGGCTCAAGACTCGCGGTGACGATTCCCGGGGCGGCCAGGGTTGGCATGCCCGCATGGGCCGCAGCACCAAACACAAGAGCGAGGTGGTCACCACTGACCAGTCGTTCAACGCGCCGACTGAACCGATCGTGCGCGAGGTGCTGGTGCCGGAGACCATCACCGTCGCGGCACTGGCTCAGAAGATGTCGGTGAAGGCCGCCGAAGTCATCAAAGTGTTGATGAAGCTCGGCAACATGGTGACGATCAATCAGGTGATCGACCAGGACACGGCGATGATCGTGGTGGAGGAGATGGGCCACATCGCCAAGCGCGCCAAGCTGGATGATCCGGAGTCTTTCCTCACCGAGGAAGCGGAAAAGCACGATGTAGTGGCGGAACCGCGCGCACCGGTCGTTACCGTCATGGGTCACGTAGACCATGGCAAGACATCTTTGCTGGACTGTATCCGCCGTACCCGCGTGGCCAGCGGCGAAGCCGGCGGCATCACCCAGCACATCGGCGCTTACCATGTGAACACGCCGCGCGGCATGATCACTTTTCTCGACACGCCCGGCCACGAAGCATTCACCGCAATGCGTGCCCGTGGTGCGAAAGTGACCGATCTGGTCGTTCTGGTGGTCGCCGCGGACGATGGCGTGATGCCGCAGACAATCGAGGCAATACACCACGCGAAGGCGGCCAAGGTGCCGCTGGTGGTAGCCGTCAACAAGGTCGACAAGCCGGAGGCCAATCCGGAAAAAATCCGCCAGCAACTCGCCGGAGAGCAGGTCGTGCCCGAAGAGTGGGGTGGCGACACGATGTTCCAGGACGTCTCGGCAAAAACCGGCAAAGGCATCGATGAGTTGCTCGAGCGCATTCTGCTTCAGGCTGAAGTTCTCGAGCTCAGGGCGCCCAAGAACGTTCCGGCGCACGGCGTGGTGATCGAGGCACGGCTCGACAAGGGTCGTGGTCCGGTCGCGACCATTCTGGTCCAGTCGGGAACGCTTAAGCGCGGCGATGTGGTACTGGCCGGCGCGGTGTTCGGGCGCATCCGCGCAATGCTCGACGAGGCCGCACACCCGGTGCCGGAGGCCGGCCCTTCCATCCCGGTAGAGGTCCAGGGACTATCCGACGTGCCGATCGCCGGCGAGGTGATGGTGGTGCTGGGCGACGAGCGCAAGGCGCGCGAGATCGCGCTGTTCCGGCAGGGCAAGTTTCGCGAGGTCAAACTGGCGAAACAGCAGACCGCAAAACTCGAGGGAATGTTTGACCAGATGACCGCGGGGCAGGTGAAGACCCTGTCGCTGATCATCAAGGCCGACGTACAGGGTTCCTACGAGGCGCTGGCCCACGCGCTGACGAAGCTTTCCACCGACGAGGTGAAAGTCAACATCGTTCACGCCGGCGTAGGCGCGATTACCGAGTCGGACGTCAACCTGGCTCTGGCATCGAATGCGGTGATCATCGGCTTCAATACCCGCGCCGACACCATGGCAAGGAAACTGGTTGCGGCGCATGGCATCGAATTGCGCTACTACAACGTGATTTACGAGGCGGTCGACGAGATCAAGGCGGCGCTGTCCGGGATGCTTACGCCGGACAAGAAGGAAAGCACCATCGGCATGGTGGAGATCCGCCAGGTGTTCAAGATCTCCAAGGTCGGTACCGTGGCCGGCTGTTACGTGCTCGAAGGCGTGGTGCGTCGCGGGTCACTGGTGCGCGTGCTCCGGGACAACGTGGTCATCTATTCCGGTGAACTGGATTCTCTCAAGCGCTTCAAGGACGATGTACGCGAGGTGAAAGCCGGTTTCGAGTGCGGTCTGTCGGTCAAGAACTTCGACGATCTCAAGATCGGTGACCAGCTCGAAGTTTACGAAGTCGTCGAGATCGCGCGAACTCTGTAGAGTACCTTCCCCGCATCCGCGCTTTGCTGCGCCGATCCCGGTCGGTCCGGTAGATCCATTGGGCAGCACATGGCAAAGGACCCCTCCAGACTCGGGCGTATAGCGGACCAGATCCAGCGGGATCTGGCGGACCTGATCCGCAGCGAACTCAAGGACCCGCGGGTCGGCATGATTACGCTGACCGGCGTGGAGGTCAGCAACGATTACCGGCACGCGAAGATTTTCTTCACGACCTTGGGTGGCCCAGAGATCGTTTCGCAGACACGGCAAGGCCTGCAACGCGCCTCCGGGTTCCTGCGTTCCCAGCTTGCCGGCGGCCTCAAGCTGCGCATCGTTCCCGAACTTCATTTTGTACATGATGAATCGGTCGAGCGCGGCGTGCGCCTGTCCAAGCTGATCGATGAGGCTGTGGCCTCCCGGATGCCGGCGAAGCCTGGCAAAGACCAGGGCTGACCGCCCTGGTGAAGCCCGGGTGCACCGTCGGCAGCCCCCGTCCCATGATTGACGGCATCTTGCTCCTCGACAAGCCGGCTGGCCTGACTTCCAACGCCGCTTTGCAGCGTGTACGACGCCTGTTCGGCCGGATCAAAGCCGGACATACCGGAACGCTCGACCCGCTGGCCACCGGTTTGTTGCCAATCTGCCTTGGCGAGGCCACCAAGTTTTCCCACTCGCTGCTCGATGCGGACAAGAGTTACGAGGCGGTGATCCGATTGGGTTTTGTCAGCGCGACCGGCGATGCCGAAGGCGCGATACAGGAAGCCGGTGTACCGGATTTCGACGACGAGAAATTGCAGGAGGTCGTGCGCGCTTTCACCGGGCCGATCCTCCAGATGCCGCCGATGCACAGCGCGCTGAAGAAGGACGGGCGACCGTTATATGCGTATGCCCGGGCCGGAATCGAGGTAGACCGGACCGTAAGAAACGTCCTTATAAAGAATCTGGAAGTAATTGATCTTAAAGATAATTACTTGTCCATCAGGGTGACCTGCAGCAAGGGAACCTACATCCGGGTGTTGGCGCAGGATATGGGCGAAGCGCTGGGTTGCGGCGGGTACCTGACGGCGTTGCGGCGGACCCGGATTGCTGATTTGGATATAGCCGCGGCAATCGGGCTCGAGGATCTTGAAAAGTTTGGACCCGTGGTTGCGGCCACCCGTGTGCTGCCCGTCGATCTGCTGGTAAGCGCATATCCGGCATTGCGTCTCGATAGCACGGAGGCGAAACGCGTCAGCACTGGCCTCGAGGTGCGGCCCGCCGTTGAGGTCGTGCAGCAGGGCCCCGTCAGGTTGTATGGCCCGACGGGAACTTTTCTGGGGGTGGGCGAAGGCCGGTCCGGCGGCATCGTTGTCCCGAAACGCATGCTGGCCAACCCGGCGGCGGTTCCGGAAAAGCCGGCAAACGTGCGATTAACCCCCTAGAAACGCTTGGAAACCCCGGATTCCGCGGGTAGAATGTCGGCCTTTCTTTCGGAGACAGGGTAATGGCGATAACAACGAGCCAGAAGGCTCAGATTCTGCAGGAGCATCAGCGGGCCAAGGCCGACACCGGCTCCCCCGAAGTGCAGGTCGCGCTGCTTACCGCGCGCATCAACGACCTGACCGATCATTTCAAGGCCCACGTAAAAGACCATCATTCCCGTCGCGGGCTGTTGAAAATGGTGAGCCGCCGCCGCAAGTTGCTGGACTACCTGCGCCAGGCGGACAGCAATCGGTACCGCTCGTTGCTCGATCGCCTCAGTCTTCGCAAGTAAAGAATTCATACCCTTCGGTCACTCCGGGCATGTCTTAGGTATTTCCCGTAATCCGGACTGGCAGCGATGCGCCGACCGGAAATCCCGAAGCGATCAACCGCGTCAAGGAGCGGTCCGCGCTCCTTCGCAATTCAGCATCAGAGGGAACCCTCTTGAACGTAATCAGGAAAATCACCAACTACGGGCGCCACACGCTGACGCTCGAAACCGGCGAAGTTGCACGCCAGGCTCACGGCGCGGTCATGGTAAACATGGACGACACCGTGGTGCTGGTCACCGTCGTCGGTAACAAGGACGTCAAGCCGGGACAGGATTTCTTACCGCTGACCGTGGATTATCAGGAGCGAACCTACGCAGCCGGCAAGATCCCCGGCGGATTCTTCAAGCGCGAGGGCAGGCCGTCGGAGAAAGAAACACTCACCTCGCGGCTGATCGACCGTCCCATCCGCCCGCTGTTCCCGGAGGGCTTCTTCAACGAAATTCAGGTCATTGCCAAGGTTGTTTCTTCGAACAATGAGGTGGACTCCGACATCCCGGCGATGATCGGCGCTTCCGCCGCGCTGGCGATCTCGGGTATTCCTTTCAACGGACCGATCGGTGCGGCGCGCGTGGGCTATCTTAACGGCGAATACGTTCTCAACCCCACGGCAACCGAACTCAAATCCTCGCAGCTGAACCTGGTCGTGGCCGGCACCAAGCAGGCGGTGCTGATGGTCGAGTCCGAGGCGATGGAGCTTTCCGAAGACGTGATGCTGGGCGCAGTCGTGTTCGGCCACCAGCAGATGCAGGCGGTGATCGATACCGTCAACGAACTTGCCGGCGAAGCCGGCAAGTCGCTGTGGGATTGGGCACCTCCCCAGAAGGACAGCAGCATCACCGAACGCATCGCCCAGCTTGCCGAGGAGGAACTGCGTGAGGCATATCGCCTGCGGCAGAAACAGGCGCGCAGCGAGAAGGTAGAGCAGATCCGTGCCAAGGTTCTGACCGAAGTGGCGCCCGAAGGCTCGGACACCGCGCACCTCAACCTGGTGAAGTCGATTTTCAGCGATATCGAGTCGAAAATCGTGCGCAGCCAGATTCTCAACGGCGAGCCGCGCATTGACGGACGCGATACCCGCACCGTGCGGCCGATCACAATTCGCACCGGCGTACTGCCGCGTACCCATGGTTCCGCGCTGTTCACCCGCGGCGAAACGCAGGCTCTGGCGGTGGCCACACTGGGTACCGCACGAGACGAACAGATCATGGACGCGCTGCAGGGCGAGTACAGGGAGCGCTTCATGCTTCACTACAACATGCCTCCTTACGCGACCGGAGAAACCGGCCGTGTCGGCACTCCGAAGCGGCGCGAAGTCGGGCATGGACGGCTTGCCAAGCGCGCACTGCTGGCGGTACTGCCGGCTCCCGAGGAATTTGCCTATTCGATGCGGTTGGTTTCCGAGATTACCGAGTCCAACGGCTCGAGTTCGATGGCATCGGTGTGCGGCGGCTGTCTGGCGTTGATGGATGCCGGGGTGCCGCTCAAGGCGCACGTTGCGGGCATTGCCATGGGCCTGATCAAGGAGGGTAACCGCTTCGCGGTGCTGACCGACATCCTCGGTGACGAGGACCATCTCGGCGACATGGATTTCAAGGTCGCCGGGACCGAGTCGGGCATCACGGCGCTGCAGATGGACATCAAGATCCAGGGCATCACCAAGGAAATCATGAACGTCGCGCTGCTGCAGGCGCGCGAAGGGCGAATGCACATTCTCGGCTTGATGCGGCAGACGCTGGCCACCCCGCGTGCGGAACTCTCCGCTTACGCGCCGCGAATGATCACCATCAAGATCAAGCCGGAAAAAATCCGGGACGTGATCGGTAAGGGCGGTGCGGTGATCCGCGCCATCACCGAAGAGACCGGGACGACCATCGACATCAACGACGACGGCACCGTGACCATCGCCTGCGTTTCTTCGGAGGGCGGCGAGGCGGCCAAACGCCGCATCGAGGAGATTACCGCGGACGTCGAAGTCGGCCGCGTCTATGACGGCACCGTGCTCAAGCTCCTGGATTTCGGCGCGATCGTCAGCGTGCTGCCCGGCAAGGACGGGCTGCTGCACATCTCGCAGATTGCCAATGAGCGCGTCAACAGCGTTGCCGATCACCTCAAGGAAGGCCAGGCCGTGCGGGTCAAGGTCCTCGAGGCCGACGAGAAGGGACGGTTGCGGCTGTCGATGAAGGCGGTCGCCGAAGAGGCAAAGGCCGCCGGTTAGCAAGATTCAACGGACGAAAAAAAAGCCCACCGCAAGCGGTGGGCTTTTTGTTTATCGTCTTGCCGGCCTCTTTACGGTGTCGCAGGAAAGATCTGAAGCAGGGTGAACGGGTAGACGTAGGCCTGCAGCATCACCAGGCCGCCGACCAGCATCGCCAGTACCACGCTGTGGAAGAAAACGTAGCGCAGGATATCGCCCTCGTGGCCGTACCAGCGGGTCGCGGTGGAAGCCACGACGATGGACTGCGCGTCGATCATCTTGCCCATCACGCCGCCGGAGCTGTTGGCCGAGGCCATCAGGTTCGGGTTGAGTCCCAACTGCTCGGAAGTGACCTTCTGCAATCCGCCGAACAGCACGTTCGACGCGGTATCGGAGCCGGTGAGCGCTACCCCGAGCCAGCCGAGCATGGTGCCGAAGAATGGATACATCGCCCCGGTGTAGGCGAACGCGAGGCCCATCGTCGCATCGGTCCCGGAGTACCGGGTGGTGAATCCGATGGCCAGCATCGCCGCGATGGTCAGCAGCGAGAATTTCACCAGCTTCAGAGTCTCCCAGTATTTGCGCAGCAGCTCGCCGAACGAGTAGCGCATGTAAAGCCCCGCCAGCAGCGCAGCCAATAGAATCCCCGAGCCGGTTGCGGACAGCCAGTTGAGGCTGTACACCGCCTTCTCGGTGTGCGCTTTGGCAACCACCGGCGGCACTTTTTCCACCAGCTCATTCAGGCCGGCAACCTTGAAGTCGAGTTTGGTAATCCCGTCCCAGGGATAAATTTTCTTCTCCTCGGTTTTCACCGGACCGGTCGCGGTCTGCTCGACCTTGGTGACGGCGTAACTGCCGTTGAGGAATCCCCTGAACTGAGGCGCGCCCCACAGGAACACGAACACCGACAGCACGATCCACGGCACCCAGGCCCTTACCACGGTGGCACGGTCATGCCTGACCGGTTGCATGTTGCCGGCGCCGTTTTCCACCGTGCCGCTGTCCTTCTCGTGACCCTTGAGCGCGGTTGTCTTCCACACGGTCTTCGGCTTCCAGATTCTCAGAAAGGCCGTCAGGCAGGCCATGGACACGATCGCCGCGCCGACATCCACCAGCCACGGGCCGTGGTAATTCGAGATCAGGAACTGCGGGATGGCGAAGCTCACGCCGGTCACCAGGATCGCCGGCCAAATTTCCTTCATACCGCGCCAGCCGGCGAAGGCCCACACCAGCCAGAACGGCACCAGTAGCGAAAAGAAGGGTAGCTGGCGTCCGACCATGGCGGACAACTGAAACAGATCGAGTCCCGTGACCGCGGCCAGCGCAATGATCGGCGTGCCCAGCGCGCCGTAGGCAACCGGCGCGGTGTTGGCGATCAGAGAAAGCCCCGAAGCCGCCAGCGGCGAAAAGCCCAGGCCGATCAGAATTGCCCCGGTCACCGCCACCGGCGTGCCGAACCCGGATGCGCCTTCGAAAAATGCGCCGAAGGCAAACGCGATCAACAGCAGTTGCAATCGTCGGTCTTCAGTAACGCCGGCGATGCTGTCCTGCATGATCTTGAAGTAACCTTTGTCCTTGGTGAGTTGGTAAAGAAAAATGATGTTCAGCACGATCCAGCCGATCGGCAGAAGGCCGAAGAACGCGCCGTACATCGCCGAAGCGCCGGCCATCTGTGCCGGCATGCCGTAGACAAAAATCGCGACGATCAACGCCGATGCCAGCCCGAGCAGCGCGGCCACGTGCGCCGAGAGACGCAGGAACGCGAGCCCGCCGAGCAGCACCAAGATTGGGATGGTCGCGACTACCGTGCTGAGCACGGCATTGTCCAGCGGATCGTAAACCTGGGACCAGACCATGAGTTGTGACCTCCCTGTTGTTGTCCGTACATCGCCCGGCCGTCGAGTGCGAACGGTCCGCGTAATACTTTGAAATTCCGCCCATTATATCCAAATCGATCATGTCGACACGCAGCTCGAATTGTGGATCTGGATATGCGGATGCCTTGGGTATAATCCGGCGCTCAGACTACAAGGACGGGCGCGATGAACGAGAACATGCCTTACCGAAACGGCGGCCGAATTCTGGTGGATCAGTTGCAGGTCCACGGAACCGACACCGCATTCTGCGTTCCGGGCGAGAGTTATCTGCCGGTGCTGGATGCGCTTTACGACGCGCGTGAGCGCGTGCGCCTGATCGTCTGCCGCCAGGAGGGCGGCGCCGCGTTCATGGCCGAGGCCTACGGCAAGCTCACCGGGAAACCCGGGATCTGCTTTGTCACCCGCGGGCCCGGCGCCACCAACGCCAGCATCGGCGTGCACACCGCGTTCCAGGATTCGACTCCGATGATCCTGTTCATCGGCCAGGTCGGCGGCGACGTGGTCGAGCGCGAGGCGTTTCAGGAAATGGACTACCGGCGCATGTTCGGGCAAATGGCGAAATGGGTGGCGCAGATCGACCGCGCCGATCGGATTCCCGAACTGGTCAGTCATGCGTTTCATACCGCGGTGTCGGGGCGCCCCGGTCCGGTGGTGCTGGCACTGCCTGAAGACATGCTGGCGAGCCAGGCGGTGGTCGCGGATGCCAAGCCTTACAAGAGGGTGAAACCGCATCCCGGCGTGGCCGACATGGAGCAGTTGCGCGACATGCTGGCGCAGGCGCATAAACCGATGGTCATTCTCGGCGGTGGCGACTGGTCGGCACAGGCGTGCAACGACATTCGCGCCTTCATCGAATCCAACAACCTGCCTGCGGGATGCAGTTTCCGCAGGCAGGACCTGCTCGACAACCGGCACCCCAACTACTGCGGAGACGTGGGCGTCGGCATCAATCCCTTGCTCGGAGAACGCGTACGCAGCGCCGATTTGATCCTGGCGATCGGCCCGCGGCTTGGCGAGATGACCACCGGCGGATACACACTGTTCCCGATCCCACGTCCGCTGCAACTCTTCGTGCACGTGCATCCGGGGAGCGAAGAGTTGGGCCGGGTTTACCAGGCCGATCTGATGATCAACTCCGGGATGGCGGAATTCGCCCAGGCAGCAGCAAACCTCCCGTCCGTGGACTCCTCGCGCTGGCGCGAGTGGACCCATCGGGCCCGCGAGGATTACCTGAAGAACCTCAAGCCCGGCCCGATGTCCGGCGATCTTGATCTGGGGGAGGTGATGGCCTTCCTGCGCGGTCGCCTGCCGGAAAACGCCATCATCACCAACGGCGCGGGCAATTACTCGGGCTGGGTGCAACGCTTCTATCAGTACACCGGTTTCCGTACCCAGCTGGGCCCCACCAACGGCGCGATGGGTTACGGCGTGCCTTCAGGTATCGCCGCCAAGGTGGTGCACCCCGACCGCGTGGTGGTGAGTTTTTCCGGGGACGGCTGCTTTTTGATGAACGGGCAGGAACTGGCGACTGCGGCGCAATATCGGCTGCCGGTGGTGTTCGTCGTAATCAACAACGGCATGTACGGCACCATCCGCATGCACCAGGAACGCGAGTATCCGGCGCGGGTGTACGCAACCGCGCTCGACAATCCGGACTTTGCGGCGCTGGCGCGCGCCTACGGATTGCACGGGGAGACGGTGCAAAGGACCGCGGACTTCGGGCCTGCCTTCGAACGGGCGGTGGCCTCGGGCAAACCGGCGTTGCTGGAACTGCGAATCGACCCGGAGGCCATCACCACGCGCACCAGCCTCACCGCGATTCGCGAGCAGGCGGTCAAGGCCGGCCGCTAGGAAAACCGTTACTCAACGCGCGCTCCGGATTCCCTGACGATCTTGCCCCATTTCACCAGTTCGGCGCGCATGAAGTCCGCGAACTGGCCAGGTGTGCCGCCCGCCAACTCGATTCCCTGATCAGTCAGCCGCCGGCGGATGTGCGCAGTTGCCAGCGCCTTGTTGGCCTCCCGGTTCAGGCGCTCGATGATCTGTGGCGAGGTGCCCGACGGCGCGTAAAGCCCGAACCACGAGATGATGCTGTAGCCGGGCAGTGCGGCTTCGGCAAGGGTAGGCAGCTCCGGCAGCACCGGCGAACGTGCGGGACCGGTCACCGCAAGCGCGCGCAGCTTGCCGGCGCGCACTTGTTGCAGTGATATCGGGATGTTGTCGAACATCACCTGCACCTGTCCGCCGACCAGATCGGTCACGGCCGGGGCATTACCCTTGTAAGGCACGTGGATCATGTCCACGCCCGCCATCTTCTTGAACAGTTCGCCTGCGAGATGCTGAGTGGTGCCGTTGCCTGCGGACGCAAAGGCGAGGGCGCCGGGCCTGGCTTTCGCCAGCGCGATCAATTCGGCCACATTATTTGCGGGCACCGAAGGGTGGACCACCAGAAGATTCGGCATCCTCGCTACCATCGTTACCGGCGCGAAATCCTTCACCGGATCGTAAGGCATCTTCGGATAGAGATTCGGATTGATCGCATGGGTGGAAACCGTACCCATGAGCAGCGTGTAGCCGTCAGGCTTCGACTTGGCTGCGAGATCCGCGCCGATGTTGCCGCCGGCGCCGGTGCGGTTCTCGATGACGACTTGCTGGCGCAATGCCTCGCTCATGGTCTGGCCGATCTGGCGCGCCAGCAAATCGGCGGTGCCGCCCGCGGGAAACGGCACGATGATGCGGATCGGCCGGCTGGGATAGTCCTGCGACGGCGCTGCGCTCGCCACGCATGCGCCGAACACGAATATCAGCGCGCGCAGCCAGGTGCGTCGCGAAGGGCAGGGAAGATCCCGGGAGAACGCTGCCACGGCCTATTCCTGGAAGGCTTCTTCGCGCTTCCTGCGCACTGCCGGCACTACCACGATGACCAGCAGCGCCGCCGCGACCACCAGCAGCGCCAGGCTCAGCGGGCGCGTCACGAACACGGTGGGATCCCCTCGGGACAGCAGCAGCGCCCGCCGCAGGTTCTCTTCCATCATGGGGCCAAGAACGAACCCCAGCAGCAGCGGCGCGGGCTCGCAGTCCAGCTTGATGAACAGATACCCGAGGAAGCCGAAGGCCAGCGCCAGTGCGACGTCGATCGCGCTATTGTTGAGGCTGTACACGCCGATGCAGGAGAACAACAGGATGGCGGGATAGAGGATCCGATACGGCACCGACAGCAGCTTCACCCAGATTCCGATCAACGGAAGATTCAGCACCACCAGCAGCAGGTTGCCGATCCACATGCTGGCGATCATTCCCCAGAACAATTCAGGGCGCTCGGTCATCACCTGCGGGCCGGGCGTAATGCCGTGGATGGTCATCGCGCCGACCATCAGCGCCATCACCGCGTTTGCCGGGATGCCGAGCGTCAGCAACGGGATGAAAGAAGTTTGCGCGCCGGCGTTGTTCGCCGATTCCGGTCCGGCCACGCCCTCGATCGCGCCTTTTCCGAAGCGCGACGGATCCTTGGCCACTTTCTTCTCCAGCGTATATGCGGCGAACGAACCGAGAGTGGCGCCGCCGCCCGGCAGTATTCCCAGCAGCGCCCCAATTGCGGTGCCTCGCAACACCGCTTTCCACGAAGCTTTCAAGTCCTCCCGCGTGGGAAACAGGCTGGTGATCTTCGCCATCACCACTTCGCGCCTGGCGCGGCGCTCGATGTTGGCGATGATCTCGGAGAAACCGAACAGACCCATCGCCACCACTACGAAACCGATGCCGTCGGCCAGTTGCGGCAGGCCGAAGGTGAAGCGGAACTGGCCGGTGTTGGTGTCGGCCCCGATCAGCCCCAGCAGCAGGCCCAGGAGGATCATCGCAATGGCGTTGATGAGCGAACCGTGGGCCAGCACGATCGCGGCAATCAGACCGAGCACCATCAGGGAAAAATACTCAGCCGGGCCGAACTTGAACGCGACTTCGGCAAGCGGCGGAGCAAACATCACCAGGATCAGCGTGGCCACCGTCCCGGCGAAAAAAGAGCCGAGCGCGGCGACGGCGAGCGCCGGACCGGCGCGACCCTGTTGCGCCATCGCGTATCCATCGAGACAGGTCACCACCGAAGAGGCCTCCCCGGGCAGATTCACCAGGATTGCCGTGGTCGAGCCGCCGTACTGCGCGCCGTAATAGATGCCGGCGAGCATGATGAGCGCCGACACCGGCGGCAGGGCGAAGGTGGCGGGCAGCAACATCGCGATGGTTGCCACCGGGCCGATGCCAGGTAATACGCCGATCAGCGTGCCCAAGAATACGCCGAGGAAGCAATACAGGACGTTCTGCAGCGTCAGTGCGACATCGAACCCCAATTGCAGATTGGCGAGCAACTCCATCAGACGGGGAATATCTTGAACGGCAGGCCAAGGCCGTAGGTGAATAGGCCCACCGCCAACGCTAGCAGGAACACGATCAGGACCGCGACTTCGCGCAGCCGACTCTCGGGGCTGGCTGCGGCCCCAACCCCCACCAGCAGGGCGGTGGCGATGACAATGCCGGCGCTTTCAATCGTGCCGGCAAAGACACCGACTGCGCCGAGCACCAGCAACAGCGCGCGCAGGCTCGCAGACTCGATGCGCTCGCCGTAGATCACCAGGCTCTTGACGCAGATAACCACGCCGAGCAGCGCGAGCAGAATGCCGAGTAGGTAGGGGAAGTAGCCGGGACCCATGCGCACTGCGCTTCCCATCGGGTAGTCGCGGGCGACGTAAGCCGCGAGAGCACCGAAGAACAGGAAAATCAGGCCGGCGCAAAAATCCCGGGGACTGCGAATGCTGATGCTCATCTCCTGCCCGTGTGTTTTTGTGGTGTTTCGAGACCGGGTGAGATCTATTCTTTCACAAGCCTTCCTCTGTGAGCAAACCGCAGCGCGAAAAAAAGACAAACATCAGGGTTTGCTGCACAGCGGCGCATGCAGCGCCTGCATAATGTCGCCGCCGTCCTGCGAATTCTCCAGGTTCCCGCTTTCATTTGTGTACAACCTCCGGTAGAGAAAGGTTTTTTCGGGCGAGGGGTTTTGTTATGATGCAAAGCTTATTCCTCCAGCAGTGCAATCCTTGCGCATCGACTTACACAGCCACTCCACGTATTCCGATGGAGTGTTGACTCCCGCAGCGCTGATCGAACGCGCGTCCCACAACCGGGTCTCCATGCTCGCGCTCACCGACCATGACGAAGTCGGCGGGTTGCCGGAGGCAGCAGCAGCGGCTCGCGAGACCGGCATCGGCTTCGTGCCGGGAGTTGAAGTTTCGGTCACCTGGGCCGGCCTGACCGTGCATGTGGTCGGACTCGGCATAGACCCGCGCAACGCACCGCTCGCCTGCGGGCTATCGGGGGTTCGCAGGTCGCGCGGGCTTCGTGCCGCACAGATCGCGCAGCAACTGGGCGCCGCGGGTATTCCGGGCAGTCTGGCTGGTGCCTCCCGGCTTGCCGGAGACGCGGCCGTCATAGGCCGCGGCCACTTCGCCCGCTTCCTGGTGGAGCAGGGCCACGCCGCCGACGCAAAGGCCGCGTTCAAAAAGTATCTGGGGCCCGGCACGTGCGGTTACGTCTCCCATCGGTGGGTCTCCCTCGGGCACGCGATCGGCTGGATCCGTGGCGCGGGCGGCCACGCCGTGCTGGCGCACCCGGGCCGATACCGTCTTGCGCCGCTGCAGATGCACGCGTTGCTCGACGAATTCAAACAGCACGGCGGGCAGGCGCTTGAAATCGGCGGCGGGCTTCGCGCCAATCCTCTACCGCTGTTACGGTTGGCAAAGCACTTCGGATTCAGCCTGTCCGCGGGCTCCGACTTCCACGCGGCGGCGAAAGGGGCTGCCGATCTGGGCGATATTCCGCCCATCCCGGATGGCGCGCGCGGGCTATGGCAGGACTGGGAAGCGTTGCGGTCCGCAGCCTGACCCGACCATGGCACAGTATTTTTCCATCCACGTGAACAATCCCCAGCCGCGCCTGATCCGCCGGGCAGTGGAAATCGTGCGCGGCGGCGGATTGATGGTGTATCCCACCGACTCCTGCTATGCGCTCGGCTGTCATATCGGCGACAAGACCGCGATGGAGCGCATCCGCCGCATCCGCAGGGTCGACGAGCACCATCATTTCACTCTGGTATGCCGGGATCTGTCGGAACTGGGTCAGTACGCGGTGGTGGACAACGCGCAGTACCGCAGCCTCAAGGCGGCGACACCGGGAAGCTATACCTTCATTCTCAAGGCCACGCGCGAGGTGCCGAAACGCCTGCTCAATCCCCGGCGCAAGACCATCGGACTGCGTGTGCCGGATCACGCGGTGGTGCGGGCCCTGCTCGAGGAAATGCGCGAACCGATCCTGAGTTCGACGCTGATTCTTCCGGGCGATGAAACACCGCTCAATGACGGCGAGGAAATCCGCAGCCGCCTCGAGCACGACGTGGATTTGATCCTTGACGGCGGTCCCTGCGGCGTGGAAGCGACAACGGTGGTGGATCTCACCGAACAGGCGCCGGTGATCGTGAGGCAGGGCAAGGGAAGCGCGGCGCCGTTCGGGGTCAGTGCATGACCGAATTCGAAAGCATCGTTCGTCTCATCGCGCTGTACGCGATACCGGGGATTTTCGCGATTACGCTGCACGAGGCGGCGCACGGGTACGCGGCCAGGCACTTCGGCGATCTGACCGCGTATCAGGCGGGCCGGATCACGCTCAACCCGATCCGTCACATCGACCCGATCGGCACCCTATTGGTACCGGCGCTGATCCTGATCGCGAGCGGCGGCAAGTATGCGTTCGGCTGGGCCAAGCCGGTGCCGGTGAACTTCGGCAAGTTGCGCAATCCGAAGCGCGACATGCTGTGGGTCGCCGCGGCGGGCCCGGGCGCGAACCTGTTGATGGCGATCATGTGGGCGCTGGCAATCAAGCTCGCGCAGGGCATGCCGCAGAATTATTTCACCGAGCCCCTGTTCCTGATGGCGCGCGGCGGCATCATCATCAACGTGGTGCTCATGGTGTTGAATCTCCTGCCGCTGCCGCCGCTCGACGGCGGGCGCATCGCGGTGAGCCTGCTGCCGCGCACGGCGGCTTATCGCTTCGCGATGGTCGAGCCCTATGGAATGATCATCCTGCTGGTGCTGATGTTCCTGGGCGTGCTCGGTGCCGTGATGATGCCGTTCGTCGGCGCCTTCATCGGAGCACTGGCGGAAGTTTTTGATATCGGCTGGATTTTCGGGATTCGTTAGAGGAACAAAATGTTTGTCGACCGCGTACTTTCAGGAATGCGACCGACCGGGAGCCTGCATCTCGGCCACTACCACGGCGTGCTGAAGAACTGGGTGAGGCTGCAGCACGAATTCCAATGCCTGTTCTTCGTCGCCGACTGGCATGCGCTCACGACGCATTACGCCACGCCGGAAGTGATCGAGCAGAACGTCTGGGACATGCTGATCGACTGGCTTGCGGCCGGGGTGGACCCGTCGCAGGCGACGCTATTCATACAGTCGCGGGTGCCGGAGCACGCGGAGCTGCATCTGCTGCTGTCGATGATCACGCCGCTCGGCTGGCTCGAGCGCGTCCCCTCTTACAAGGACCAGCAGGAGAAGCTGACCGACAAGGATCTTGCCACCTATGGCTTCCTCGGCTACCCGCTGCTGCAAAGCGCCGACATCCTGATCTACCGCGCCAATCGCGTGCCGGTGGGCGAAGACCAGGTTCCGCACATCGAGTTCACCCGCGAAATCGCGCGCCGCTTCAATCACGTCTACGGCCGCGAGCCCGGATTCGAGCAGAAAGCCGAAGCCGCGATCAAGAAGCTCGGGGTCAAGCGCGGCAAGCTCTATCGGGAACTGCGAAGCCGCTACCAGGAGCAGGGGGACGAAGAAGCACTGGCGGCCGCCAAGGCGCTGCTGGAAGGGGGCGCCAATCTGTCGATGGGCGATCGTGAGCGCCTGTTCGGCTTTCTGGAGGGCGGCGGCAAGATGATCCTGTCCGAGCCGCAGGCACTGCTCACCGAAGCCTCGAAGATGCCGGGGCTGGACGGGCAGAAGATGTCAAAGTCCTACAACAACACCATCACGCTGCGCGAGCCTGCCGAAAGTGTCGCCAGGAAGATCCGCACCATGCCGACCGACCCGGCGCGCGTGCGCCGGTCCGATCCGGGCGATCCGGACAAATGCCCGGTATGGGAGTTCCACAAGGTGTATTCCGACGAAGCCACCAGGGACTGGGTGCAGAAAGGCTGCCGCAGTGCCGGCATCGGTTGCTTGGAGTGCAAGCAGCCGGTGATCGAAGCAGTGCTCAAGGAACAGGAGCCGATGCGCGAGCGTGCTAAGGCCTATCTCGACGATCCGACACTGGTACGCAATATCATCGCCGATGGCTGCGATCGTGCCCGCAAGCTTGCCAACGAGACCATTCGCGACGTGCGCGAGGCGATGGGATTGAATTATTCGTGAGGCGGGAGGCGTAAGGCGTGAGGAGCGAAAAGAGGGCGCAACCTATTGGTTCGCCGTTACGCTCGACCAGTCTCACCGCAAATTAGCCGCGACCGCAAGTCGGTAGTTGTCAGGCACTGCGCCTCAATAGTCGTTGCTGTTCGCGTTTCCAGTCTTTCTCCTTTTCGGCCTCTCGTTTGTCATGTTGTTTTTTTCCCTTGGCGAGTCCGATTTCCAGCTTGACCCGGCCGCGGGTGTAGTGCAGATCGAGCGGCACCAGCGTGTAGCCGGCGCGCTCCACCTTGCCGATGAGTTTGCGAATCTCGTCGGCGTGCAGCAGCAGTTTGCGGGTGCGGGTAGGGTCGGCCTGAACATGAGTGGAAGCCGCTGAAAGCGGGCTGATGTGGCAGCCGATCAGAAACATCTCGGCATTTTTCACCACCACGTAGGCCTCTTTGACCTGCACGCCGCCGGCGCGGATTGCCTTCACCTCCCAACCCTCGAGCGCCAATCCGGCCTCGAACCGCTCTTCGATGAAATAATCATGAAAGGCCTTCTTGTTCTGAACGATGCTCATTTCCGGGCGAGGCTTTCGAGATGCGTGTGCTTTTTTTGCGGCGGTCGTGTATTTTACCAGCCCTTCTTGCGCAAGCTCCCTGTTAATCTCAATGGCGCTGGTGGAAAAATCCGTGCTGGTCGAGTATTCCGCGCCGCAGATGCATGCGCTGGTGGAGGATGTCGCCCGGTACCCTGAATTCCTTCCCTGGTGCGGCGGCACCGAAGTGCTCAGCCGCGAAGGCGACGTCATCCACGCTGCGATCAGGATCGATTATCGCGGCATCAGGCAGCGCTTTTCCACGGAGAACCGGTCGCAGCCGCCGCAACTGATCGAAATGAAACTGGTGGACGGGCCGTTCCGCCAACTCGACGGCCGCTGGCATTTCAAGCCGCTCGGCGAGCAAGCCTGCAAGATCGAGTTCCGGCTCCATTACGAATTCTCCAGCCGACTGCTGGAGAAACTGGTCGGGCCGGTGTTCCATTACATCGCGAACACCTTCGTCGAAGCCTTTGTCAAACGCGCGCAGCAACTCTACGGCAAGCGATGAAAGTCGTCGTCCAGGTGGTTTACGCCCTGCCCGGCGCGCAGGAAGTCGTGGAAGTCGAGCTGGAAGAGGGTGCGCCGGTGGAAGACGCGATCAATGCCTCCGGGATCCCGGCGCGCCACCCGGAAATCGATTTGAAAACGCAGCGGATCGGCGTGTGGGGCCGGCCGGTTACGCTGGCCACCGGTGTGCGCGACCGCGACCGGGTCGAGATTTACCGGGCACTGAGCGCTGATCCGAAGCAGGCAAGACGCCGTCGTGCCGCCGCGGAAAGCAGCCGGAACCGGCGTCGTTAAGGTTTTGGCGAAATCGGGCCGGTCAATGTTGCGGGGCTATTTGCACCAGGACTCCGCCACCTGTTTTGCACGCGCAGTTTCTTGCGCGATCTCGGCGTCGCTCAGGTACACGGTCTCGCCGTTTTCGTTGTAGCGGGTGAGGCGTGCGCCGCTCTGTGCGCGGGCCAACTGGGCCTTGGCCTCCTCGCAATTTTTCTTCTTTTCTGTTGCTTCCTTTGCCGCTTTCTTCTCCGCTGCTTCCCGTTCCGCGGCTTCCACGCGGCGCCGATTGAACTCCGCATCCTGCTCGACGTAGGTTTTCGGCCCTGCCGCAGGCGTGCCCTCGGCCTCCGGAGCCGCCGTCGGTGTCGCCGGCCCCGGGCTGCGGGGCTTGACCGTAACCGGCTGTTTGACGTTTGGCGGCGGCGGCTGGTCCGAGTAATGCACCTTGCCCTCCGCATCGGTCCACTTGTACAACTCGCCGAGCGCCGGCATCGCCAGCAGGCAGCCGCAGGCAAGCGCCGTCAGCAGACCGGCGATCATGGGAAATCTTGGCATGAATTCTCCTTCATCTACATGCGAAACGGCGGGGAGCGCTTCTGCGCGATTGCCAACTCCGCGTGCTCCTTTGCGACCCGAGCCTGCGCGACCGCGGCTGCAAGGTCGCCGTCCTCGAAAGCGCGCCGCGCGCCGCGCAACGCCTCTTCCGCGGTGGTCCAGAGCATGCGCTGCGCTTCGGCACGCCTGACGGCACGGTCGGCCTGCGCGATCGCCGCGCGGGCGACTTCCGTGTTGAGCGCCTGCCCGGGTCTGGCCGCAACACCCGACGCGGAGGCCGGTGCCGCAATTCCGAAAGCCGCAACAACGCAAGCCGTCATGTGCATCAAACGCCGGTACCGGCCCATGTGTTTACAACCCGCAGTGTCGTCTCAGTAAACTTCGCACCGTCAAACATATCCGCTCACGCCTCTCGGGTCAACGAAAAAACCCTACAGAGTTCGGCATTTACCATGC
>JBBPIT010000061.1:0-21761 GCA_038040175.1 Pseudomonadota bacterium
CTATGGTCCCCACGTTCACGTGCGGCTTGGTGCGCTCAAACTTTCCCTTTGACATCTCGCTGTCCTCGTCTTAGCTTTTTTAAGTAGTGACCCCTGAACCCTGTGGAACCCTGAATCCTTTGGAGCCCATGACCGGGATTGAACTGGTGACCTCTCCCTTACCAAGGGAGTGCTCTACCACTGAGCTACATGGGCGGATCGGAACGCTGTTGCCGTTTGGCTGCGCCCCGCTTTAACCAAGTCGCCGCAATTGCCTCGCTTAATCTCTTTCTGGAGCGGGTGAAGGGAATCGAACCCTCGTCGTAAGCTTGGAAGGCTTCTGCTCTACCATTGAGCTACACCCGCCTGAATCCGGGCTCAACACACCGAAACTGCTTGCCGTTGGTACCTCGGAAGAAGCTTTGACGATACTGCCGCCGATCCGAACCGACCCCGTCTCTCAATGCTTGGTGGAGGGGGAAGGATTCGAACCTTCGAAGGCAGAGCCGTCAGATTTACAGTCTGATCCCTTTGACCGCTCGGGAACCCCTCCGAACGAAACGGCGGATTATCGATAATAAACGAAGGGATGTCAAACATTACGACGGCATTGAAACGCGCTTTCCGCGCACCCCGGATTGCTCCCGGATCCGCGCCAGGCGTGGTCACACGGCCGGGTTGGGATAGCGCAGGTGAACCGCGTCGATATCCGCAAGGACGGCGTCGCCGAGGCTCAGGTTCTCGCTATCGATGTTTTCCCGGAGTTGCGCCAGGGTGGTCGCGCCGATGATGGTGCTGGCGCAGAACCAGCGGCTGCGTACGAACGCGACCGCCAGGGCCGCCGCAGACAGGCCGGCGCGTTTGGCCAGTTCGGCATAGGCGGCAACCGCCGGCATCACGTTGGGCTTGTCGTAACGCTGGCCGAACGGCGGGTACTTGGTCAGGCGCGCCCCTTCCGGCTTCGCGCCATTGAGATACTTGCCGGACAGGTGACCAAAGGCGAGCGGGCTGTACGCCAGCAGCGGCACGCCCTCGCACCGCGTCACTTCCGACAGCCCGGTTTCGTAAGTGCGATTGAGCAGGTTGTAGGCGTTCTGGATCGAGGCCACCATCGGCAGCCCCTTTTGCCGCGCCAGGCGGATGAACTCGAGCGCACCCCAGGGCGACTCGTTGGACAACCCGAGGTAACGGATCTTGCCGGCCTTGATGAACTCGGCAACGGCCTCGAGCTGTTCTTCGATCGGTACGGTCGGGCGTTCCTGCTTCGGGTCGTAGAAAATGTTGCCGAACAGCGGCAGATAGCGGTCCGGCCAGTGGATCTGGTACAGGTCCACATAGTCGGTCTGCAGGCGCTTGAGGCTGCCGTTCAGCGCCTCCTGAATGCTTTTCCTGTCCACAGCCTTCGGCCCGCCGCGCACCCAGTTGAATCCCCGACCCGAGGCGGTGATCTTGGTGGCAACGATCAATTTGTCGCGTTGCTGCTTTCTGAGCCAAGTACCAAGGTGGGCCTCGGTACGGCCTTGCGTCTCCGCCTTGGGCGGCACCGGGTACATTTCCGCCGCGTCGATGAAATTGATGCCGCGGGAAACGGCGTAATCGAGCTGCTGATGCGCTTCCTTTTCGCTGTTCTGCTCGCCCCAGGTCATGGTGCCGAGGCAGATCTCCGAAACCTTGAGATCACTCGATCCCAGCTTGTTGTATTTCATCGCCCCTTCCCCCCCAACGCGATGCCCGGCGTCTGAATCCGCGCGGCCGGCACGACCGCACCAACGCGTCGACCCGTGTCACGCAGGCTGCGTAGTTTAATGGAAGCCCGGCCTGCGTCTCCTTCAGCCGGCTGTGACGGAACGGCTTGGTCGACAGATTCACCGCCAGCTTGACCTGCGCCAACCCTTCATCGTGCCAGCGTTTCACCTGCTGGCAGGCCGCGCGCAACATCCATCAGGGTCGCAACGCCACGATCATCTCGATCTCGATGCAGGCATTGCGCGGCAACTCTGCGACCCCGATCGCGCTGCGCGCGTGCCTGCCGCTCTCGCCGAAGACCTGTACCAGCAGTTCCGAGGCGGCGTCGATCACTTTCGGTTGCTGGTTGAACATGGGCGCCGACGCCACGAATCCGGTGACCTTGAGGATGCTCTCGATGCGGTCGAGCGAACCCAGCGCCTGCTTCAGGCAGGCGAGTCCCTGCAGGATGCACAGCCGCGCCGCCTCCTGCGCGCGCTCGACGCCCACTTCGCCACCGACCTTGCCGACGATGCGCACCTCGTCGCCTTCGCGCGGCAGTTGACCGCTGACGAAAGCCTGTCGCTCGTGCACCGTGACCGGGACATAATGAAACGCCGGGACCGCGGCCGCAGGCAGCACGATTCCGAGCCTGGCGAGTTTCTGTTCGATCATCTCCCTCCCCTTTCTTCCCGCGCGACCATCCGCGACATTGAAAGTCCCATCGTGCGCTCCCTATTGATCATGTACGCGCACCTGCACGCCACCGATGCGCTTTCCCGTCAAAAGAAAACGGCACGGCAGCCAAAACTGCCGTGCCGATTCGCCGTTCCGAGGCACCGGTTATTTCACGACCATGGCCTGGAAGAACGGCACATAAGCCTGCAGCATGACCAGCACGCCGACCAATGCGGCCAGCGCAACGCTGTGCCAGAACACGAAGCGCAGGATGACGCCCTCCTTGCCCTGATAATTGGTCGCGACCGACGCCACCACGATGCTTTGGGCGTCGATCATCTTGCCCATGACCCCTCCCGAACTGTTGGCCGAGGCCATCAGGGTCGGGTCCAGGCCGAGCTTGTTGGCGGTGATCACCTGCTGGCTGCCGAACAAGGCATTGGACGCCGCGTCGGTACCTGTCAGCGCGACGCCGATCCAGCCGATCATCGTGCCGAAGAAGGGGTAGAGCCAGCCGGTATTGGCGAATGCCAGTCCCAACGTGCCGTCCATTCCGGAGTAGCGCGTGATATATCCGAGCGCCAGCATCGCCAGAATGGTCAGCAGCGAATACTTCATGATGCCGAAGGTTTCGATCCAGGTCCTGAACATCTCGCGCGCCTTGATTCGCATGACCACGCCGGCGATGATCGCCGCCAGCAAAATGCCGGTACCGGTTGCAGAAAGGATGCCCCACTTCCACACGGCGGCCTCGGTGCGCGGCTCGGCCACCGCCGGAGCCACCCGCTGCACGACTTTGTGGAGGCCATCGATCGGCAGTTCCCAGTAAGTGATCCCGGGCCAGTTCAGCACATGGTCCTTCACCCACTTGATGCCCCACAGGAACAGCACCACCGTCAGGATCACCCACGGCGTCCAGGCCTTGATCACCATCTCGCGGCTGTGACCGTGGACCGCCTTCACGGCTTCGGCGTGAGGTACCGTCGTGCCCCCTCCCGCCGCATCCACCATCACGCTCTTCGGCTTCCAGTAACGCAGGAACACCGCCAGGATCACCATCGAGATCATGGCCGCACCCATGTCCACCAGCCATGGGCCGTGGTAATTCGAGATCAGGAATTGCGGGATCGCGAACGCCAGCCCGGCGGCCAGGATCGCGGGCCAGATTTCCATCGTGCGGCGCCAGCCGCAGAACGTCATCACCAGCCAGAAGGGAACGATCACCGAAAAGAATGGCAACTGGCGGCCCACCATCGAGGAAAGCGTAAACAGGTAATCCGGGTTTTCCGGCTGGGTGACCGAATGCAACACGATGATGGGCGTACCCATGCCGCCGTAGGCTACCGGCGCCGTATTGGCGATCAAGGACAGTCCCGACGCGGCCAGCGGATGAAACCCGAGTCCGATCAGAATCGCGCCGGTCACCGCCACCGGCGTACCCCCGCCGGCCGCGCCTTCAAAGAACGCGCCGAAGCAGAATGCAATGAGCACCAGTTGCAGCCGTCTGTCGTTGGTGATGCCGCCGATGCTGTCCTGCAGGATCTTGAACAATCCCGCTTTGAGCGTCATCCGGTACAGGAAGATCAGGTTGAAAATGATCCAGCAGATCGTGGTGGCGGCGAACAGCGCACCGTAGAAGCCGGCACGCAACGTCAAACCGCCGGGCATGCCTATGACAAACATCGCGATCAGCGCCGACGCGACCAACCCGGCAATCGCCGCATAGTGGGCGCGGATATGAAAGATTCCGAGCCCGCCGAGCAGCACCACCACGGGGATTGCGCAGACAAGCGTTGAAAGGATGGTATTGCCGAACGGGTCGTAGACTTGAGACCAAATCATAGCTGCCCCCTCCCATGTATTTTCTTTTTGGCATGGTCAGCCTGCCACTGGACCGTGCGGCCGAATGCCGGGCAAGTATAGTAGAATTTTCCGGCGCCATTGTCGCAAGCCTCCGGCGCCACGCTAGGATGCCGGGCCGTTGCAGTTCACCACGCTGCGCTTCACGCTGGCTGCGCTGTGCATGGTTCCGGTGATCATGAAGTTCAGGGCGCCTTTGCTTCCCCGCCGGGAGCAATGGCCTGCGGTGGCGATTCTCGGCCTCATGCTTGCGGGCAATTTCGCCTGCACGCTGACGGCGCTGCGGCTGGGCCTGGATCGAACCTCAGCCGATTCGATGGACGGTGGGCTTTGGCCTCGCCCTCGGCTACACGGCGGTGCTGGCCACCGGCATGGCGCTCATCGGAACGGCACTGGCCATGCTGGCGTGGTCGCCACACTCGAACGCGCCGCCCGCCAGCGCGTGATCGCCAGCGCACGCCAGAGCGCGGTTGCTACGGTTGTTCCTCAAGCTGCCCGAGCGGGCGCTTGAACGTGTAGTCGATGGGTTTCTTGACCAGTTCGTCGGCCGATGAACCGACGCTGCCGCTGAAAATCGTGAACGGTAGCGCGACGACGAAAGCCGCGGAGCCGACCACGATGGCCACCAAGCCCATCGGCCGCGCGAATACCGCGTCCAGGAACATGTCGCCGCCGGCACGATCTTTAGGCAGTTGTTCGTTCGCCAGCACCGATTGTCCTGCCATCGCGGCAGTCAATGCCGCGACCACCAGGCTACGCTTGATGAGGTTACGCATCGTTTTCCTCCATTTTGGGAAGCTAGTCGAGGAACGCATTGTAACCCTTTCTTTCCACGCCTGAAACAATGGTCTAATAACAACGCTTCCGCGGCTTCCGGTATGCTTGAATCCGAGCATCCGCGGGATTGCCGCGGCAGCCTCCGGGGCAGTGCATTTCAGCCCGCGCAGGACACCTGTTTCCCCTTAGGAACCAAAGACATGCCGCAAGAACAGCAACTTGTGTGGCCCACCCCGCCGCATCATGACTATGCGGATGCACAAGCGGCACGCGCATCCAGCGATTGCCTGATCGCATTCTTCGACGGGCGCAAGCTGTTCGGCAACATCCTGCGTTTCCTCCCCGAAGAGGAAGTGGTCGAATTCAGGCCCATGCAGAACGGCAAAGTACTCCAGGTTCCCTTCGACGAAATCAAAAACCTGCGGCTGATCCGCCCGGTGGCCTTCAGGTCCAGGGACATCAAGCCGGCCGAAAAAGGTGCCGAAGTCGTGGAAGTCTCCTCGAACCAGAAATTCACGGTCGAGTTCCGCGACGGCGAGCGCCTGATGGGCGAGACCAGAGGCTTCGTCAACGAGCGCCACGGACTGTATCTGTATCTGGCGGTCGCCCGGGACGAGGTGGTGCGCTGTTTCATTCCTTCCTCGGCGCACGCAGCTTTCAGCCTTGGCCCCTCGCTCGGACAGATGCTGATCGCCGAGAACGCGGCAACGCCCGCGCAAGTCGAGGCCGGGTTCGAGCTGCAACAGGAGATGCGCACGCAACGCATCGGCGACCTCGCCAGCAAGCTGATCCAGGAAGCCAGGCCCGTCGAGGCGGCCGATCGTCAGGTAACCGAATCCGACAACACCCTGGTGCCGCTGGTGAACAAGATGATCACCGACGCCTACGAGCAGGGCGTCTCCGACATTCACATCGAGAGCCTTCCGGGCAGTCAGGGCACGCAGGTCCGCTTTCGCAAGGACGGGGCGATGCTGCACTACCTCGACCTGCCGACCACTTTCCGCAATGCGCTGATCTCGCGCATCAAGATCATGGCCGAACTGGACATCTCCGACCGCCGCCGTCCGCAGGACGGCAAGATCGATTTCCAGCAGTTCGGTCCGGCCAAGATCGAACTGCGTGTGGCGACCATGCCCACCGCCAACGGCCTCGAGGACGTGGTGATGCGCGTGCTGGCCGCAGCCGAACCGCTGCCGATCGACCGCATCGGACTCGCCGGCGACATCCTCATTAACCTCAAGCGCACTGCCGAGAAACCGCACGGCCTGTTCCTGATTTGCGGGCCGACCGGCTCCGGCAAGACCACCACGCTGCACTCGGTGCTGGGCTACATCAACATCCCGGACCGCAAGATCTGGACCGCCGAAGACCCGATCGAAATCACCCAATCGGGGCTGCGCCAGGTGCAGGTCAACCCCAAGATCGGTCTGACTTTCGCCGCCGCGATGCGCAGCTTCCTGCGCCTGGACCCCGACGTCATCATGGTCGGCGAGATGCGCGATGCCGAGACTGCGCGCACCGGCATCGAGGCTTCGCTCACCGGCCACCTGGTGTTCTCGACGCTGCACACCAACAGCGCGGCCGAATCGGTGGTGCGGTTGCTGGACTTCGGCATGGACCCGTTCAACTTTGCCGACGCCCTGCTGGGCGTGCTGTCGCAGCGGCTGGCGAGGACGCTGTGCGCGGTGTGCAAGCAGCCCTACGAGGCCAGCGACGAGGAGATCAACCAGTTGCTCAACGAGTACCAAACCGGCACCCCGCTGGAATCGGCGGTGGTGCTCGAGGAGTGGCGCAGTCAGTATGCGAACGAGGCGGGCAAGTTCACGCTGCAGCGCGCCGCCGGCTGCACCGTCTGTGACGACCGCGGCTACCGCGGGCGCATCGGCCTGCACGAGCTGCTGCTCGCCACGCCCGCGATCAAGAAGCTGATCCACCGCAGGGCCACCGTGGACGCAATGCTGGCGACCGCGATCAAGGAAGGCATGCGCACTCTGAAGCAGGACGGCATCGAGAAAATTCTGCAAGGCCACACCGACGTCGCTCAGATTCGCGCCGTCACCGCCTGAAGCCGTTCACGGCATGGAAATGTTAAGGACGTGGCGCTGGTTGATTTCAGGCAGGCGCTCCAGCACCAGTTCCTTGCCAAGAATGTCGCCGTCGCGCAGCGCCTGCGCCACCACATCGACGGTCAATGCCTCCAGCGCCGGGATCGAGATCGGCGCGTAGGACAGGTGCCACGCCTCGGAAAACATTCCGCCGCGGTATTCACGGTAAGCGCGGAAGAAACCGAAGCGCGCCATGTTCTGGTCCAGCCACCGGTGCAGCCGATGGAAGACGCCGCCCGACTGTACCTCCTCCGGCAGCAACTTCACCCGGTAGCTCTCGGGAAGCGCCGCGCGATCATAGCCAGCCGATACCTCGCGCGTCAACGCACGGCATAATGCCCGACACCAAACACGGCTTAACGGCCCACCCACGCCAATGAAGACAGTGCCCCCGCTCGATCGGATCGCGATCCGGCCGCTAGCGGACGACGCGGAGGCGGAATTTTGCGCACGCATGATGGAGCTTTCCGACCCGTGGTTGTCGCTCGGCACCGGCTACCGCGCGCTGTTCGATCTCATGCGCAAGACCCGCGGCCCGATTCGAGGATACCCGGCGGGCTCGAGGGACTCCGGGTAATTGTCCAGGATAAGGTGCAACGCGCCGGGCGCGAGGCACACTCACGATGAAGCTTAGGCCGGCAGAAACGGGACCACCCGAAACTTCCCATGACGACTGCACCGCAAGGCGCTGAATCGGCGCCCGCGCGCTCGCCCGCCGAAGCGCCGGCACCGGTATCGTTTAGCGAGGCGCTGTGGTACTGGCTGAAGCTCGGCTTCATCAGTTTCGGCGGCCCGGCCGGGCAGATCGCGATCATGCACCAGGAACTGGTGGAGAAGCGGCGCTGGATTTCCGAGCGCCGTTTCCTGCATGCTCTCAACTACTGCATGGTCCTGCCGGGTCCGGAGGCGCAACAGCTCGCCACTTACATCGGCTGGCTGATGCATCGCACCTGGGGTGGCATCGTTGCCGGCGCCCTGTTCGTGCTGCCGTCGCTGTTCATCTTGATCGCGCTTTCCTGGATTTACCTCGCCTTCGGCGACGCGCCGCTGGTCGCCGGCATCCTTTACGGCATCAAGCCGGCGGTCACCGCGATCGTGCTGTTCGCCGCTTACCGCATCGGCACGCGGGCGCTGAAAAACCCGGCCCTGTGGGCGATCGCCGCTGCGGCATTCATCGCGATCTTTTTTTTCAAGCTGCCTTTTCCGTGGATCGTGCTCGGCGCCGGCATCATCGGCGCGATCGGCGGGCGCATCGCGCCGCGGACCTTCGCCACTGGCGGGCACCGCGAGTCGGGCAAGGATTACGGCCCTGCGCTCATCGACGACCACACGCCCGCTCCCGAGCACGCGCGCTTCAAGTGGTCGCGCCTCGCCGGTGTGCTGATTGTCGGCTTGGGTCTGTGGGCGGCCGCGATCGCAGGTTTGCTGGCGCTTTACGGAACCGGCGGAACGCTCACGCAGATGGCCTGGTTCTTCACCAAGGCGGCGCTGCTCACCTTCGGCGGCGCCTATGCGGTATTGCCCTACGTCGTGCAAGGCGCCGTGGAGCACTATCACTGGCTCACCGCGAGCCAGATGATAGACGGGCTGGCGCTCGGCGAAACCACGCCGGGCCCGCTGATCATGGTGGTCGCGTTCGTCGCCTTCGTCGGGGGATGGAACGCTCAGGTATTCGGGCCGGAGAACCTGGCGCTCGCGGGCGCCACGGCCGCGCTGGTGGTCACATTCTTCACTTTCCTGCCGTCTTTCCTGTTCATCCTGATCGGCGGACCGCTGGTCGAGACCACGCACCGGCAGCCGCACCTGACCGCGCCGCTCACCGGAATCACTGCCGCGATTGTCGGCGTCATCCTGAACCTGGCGCTGTTCTTCGCCTGGCACGTGTTATGGCCGGCCGGATTCGAGGGCCGCTTCGAGTGGCCGCTGCTTGCGCTCGGGATCGCAGCGCTCATTGCGCTGTTCCGTTTCCGCATCGGATTTGTTCCGGTGATTGCAGCTTGCGGCATCGCCGGATTGGCGTTGCGGCTGCTTGCTCTGAGCTAGAGCGTGTATTTGACGAGGATGCGCGCGCTGCGGCCTTTCTGGCTGTTCCAGTGCGCGAAGTGCTGGCACACTTCCTTCGACTCGTTTCCCTGAGCGCGCTCGAAGTAGGCGTCGACGAATCTTGCCGCGCCGGCGTCCTGTCCCGCCTGTACCCGCGCTTCGTCCCAGGGCTGTTGCGCATCCTCGAGGCGTGTGAACACCTGCACCTCGGTCACCGTGGCCGACGCCGGCACCACCGCGCACAGCGTCGTGCGCAAGGCCTGGTTCTCGGCACATGCCGCCGGCGCCTGCGCAAGCCTGGCCTTCGCTGCCCGGCAGGGCGGCACGCTGATGATCGCGGCCACGCCTTCGGCGCCGCGACGGCGCTCGGCGGCCAGCCGCGCGTCCGCCTCCGACTGGCCGTTTTTTTCCAGTCCGGCGCGCTCCAGCCGCACCGCGGCGGCGCTGATGTCGCGCAACCGCATCTGCATCTCCTCGCGCAGCACCCTGTCGTCCTCCCGTTGGCTAAAGGTCTGATATTCCGAAAGGCCATAGCCACCCACGACCGCAGCCAGCACCAACACAAAGGTCGTCAGCCAGGAGCCGGACTTGCGCGAAACCGGTTTGCCCGCGGCCCGTTCCGCGGCCTGGCGGCGCGCGTTGGCGGTCAACTGGATCACCGCGGTGACGAAGGTGGCCGCGGCGCCGATAAGCGCCGCCGTTACTGGGTCGGAGAGATCCATGGACATACGATGCTACCGCCTTGGTTGTTCCGCCGGAAGTACGCTGCCGCCCCGGCCGGTGCTATAGTTCAAGCAATTCCTGTACGCAACCTCCCGCCATGCGACTCGATCTCAACTACGGCCGCGGCAGTTACCCGCTCGATCTGCCGGACCATTGGGACGTCACCGTGATCCGCAAGCCGGCGATGCCGGTGCAGCCCGACGCGCGGGCCGCGGTGCGCACGGCGCTGTCGCGGCCGGTCGATGCCCGCCCGCTGGCCGAGGAAGCGCGGGGACACAAGACCGCCTGCATCCTCATCTGCGATATCACCCGGCCGGTGCCGAACGGCCTTCTCCTGCCGGAAATTGTCCGGGAACTGCTCGATTCCGGCATGAAGCCGGAAAACATCACCGTCCTGGTGGCCACAGGGCTGCATCGTCCGAACGAGGGCGCAGAGCTGGAAGAACTGATCGGTGACCCCTGGGTGCTGAACACCGTCAATGTGGCGAACCACTTCGCCCGCAACGACGCCGACCATGTCGATCTCGGACCGACGCCGCGCGGCACGCCGGTGAAACTGGACCGCCGCTTCGTCGAAGCCGGTCTCAAGATCGCCACCGGCCTGGTGGAGCCGCACTTCATGGCCGGCTTCTCGGGCGGGCGCAAAGTGATCGCGCCGGGAGTGGCGCACCAGGACACGATCACGACCTTCCACAGCGCCCGCTTCATGTCGCATCCCAAGGCGGATAACTGCGTGCTCGAGGGCAACCCGCTGCACGAAGAGCAGCTCGAGATCGTACGCAAGCTCGGCCACGTGCTGGCGGTGAATACCGTGATCGACGAGCATCGCCGGCTGTCGTTCGTAAACTACGGCGAGATCATCGCGAGCCACCTTGACGCAGTTGCGTTTACCCGGGGCTACGTCCAGGTGCCGGTCGCGCGCCGCTTCAGTACCGTGGTCACCAGCGCCGCCGGCTATCCGCTCGACAAGACCTATTATCAGACCGTAAAAGGCATGGTCGGTCCGGTGGACATTCTCGAGCCGGGAGGCAACCTGGTGGTGGTCTCGGAGTGTTCGGAAGGACTGGGCTCGGAAGAATACGCCGATGCGCAGCGCCGGCTCATCGGTATGGGCGCGGACGGTTTCTTCGCAGACATCAGCCGCAAGCAATTCGCCGACATCGACGAGTGGCAGACGCAGATGCAGTTGAAGCCGATGAAAGCCGGTAGCGTGCATCTATATAGCGGCGGATTGTGCGCCGAGGACCGGGGGCTTACCGGGGTCAATCTGATCGACTCGGTTGAGGAAGCGCTGCACCGATGCGTGGAAGCAAGCGGCGACACAGCAGTCGCCGTGATCCCGGAAGGGCCTTACGTGGTGCCGGTGTATCAGCCTGCATAAAGGGAGAAGACATGATCGGGGACAGGATCGAGGTCAACATCGCCGGCGGACTGGACATCGCGCTGCCGCGCATGGTCGACGTGCGGCAGAAGTTTGACGCCGTGCATCTGGGCGACATTGCGGCCACGGTGGCGAAGGAAATCCAGCGTCCCGAGGTGCGCGCCAGGGTCAAGGCCGGCCAGGCAATCGCGGTAGGGTGTGGCAGCCGCGGCATCGCCAATATCGCGACGATCGTGAAGTGCGTGATCCGCGAGCTGCAGGCGCTTGGCGCCAGGCCGTTCATCTTCCCGGCGATGGGCAGCCACGGCGCGGCAACCGCGGAAGGTCAGAAGAAAGTCCTGGAGGGTTACGGCATCACTGAAGCCGCCACCGGAGTTCCGGTCAGGGCAACCATGGACACCGTGATCGTCGGCACGCTCGCCGACGGCACGCCGGTGCACATGGACCGGTTTGCGGCCGAGGCCGACGGCATCGTCGTCATCAACCGCATCAAGCCGCACACCGCGTTTCGCGGCGCCACCGAAAGCGGCATCACCAAGATGCTGGCGATCGGCATCGGCAAGATCGTCGGCGCAGCGACATGCCACCAGCACGGAATGGACACCTTCCCCGAACTGCTGCCCAAGGTCCGCGACGTCAACCTGGCCAGGCGCAACGTGCTGTTCGGCGTGGGCATCGTCGAGAACGCGCACGACCAGACCGCCGCGATCGAGGTCATTCCCTCGGAGCGGATCGCCGAGCGCGAACCGGTGCTTCAGGACATGGCGAAGAAGCTGATGCCGCAACTGTTCTTCGACGAAATCGACGTGCTCATCATCGACGAGATGGGCAAGAACATCAGCGGCGCGGGCTTCGATCCGAACATCACCGGCCGCAACCGCCGCACGGTGCAATGGAACTACGGCCCGCTCACCAAGAAGATCGTGGTCCTCGGCCTGACACCCGAGACCAACGGCAACGCCACCGGAATTGGCGGGGCGGATATCATAACCATGCGCCTGTTCCGCGAGATCGACATCCCCTCCACTTACGCCAACATCATCACTTCGATGAACCTTGATGGCGGAGCGATCCCCATGGTGATGAATACCGAGCAGGAGGCCATACAGCTTGCCGTCAAAACCGTGGTGCGGGTGAAGCCCCGGGACTGCCGGATCGTGCGCATCAGGAACACCCTTGAACTTGCGCAGATCCAGGTCTCCGAGCCCCTGCTGGCGGAAGTACGCGCCCGCCCGGACCGGTTCCAGATCGCTTCTCCGCCCGCGCCCTTTGCCTTCGATGCTGAGGGACGGCTTGCCGCGCTTGCTTCTGCACGCGAGGCGTCAACAATGGCGGCAGCCGGGCGTTAGGCCGCGCGACGTTCCGCTTCCGCGGCGCGCCAATGAGAAACGCGCTACTTCGGGAGGAAAAATGAAGAACCTTGTGCTTTTTCTCGGCCTTGCGCTGGCCTGCGCCCCGGCTTTTGCGCAGAACGCCTCGCAGCAGGACAGAATGAAGGCGTGCAATGCCGACGCAGCGAAAAAGGAATTGAAGGGCGATGAACGCAATGCGTTTATGAAGGACTGCGTCGCCGCCAAGACCGAGGCGAAGGAAGAAAAGAAGGCAATGACTCCACAGCAGGAAAAGATGAAGAAGTGCAACGCGGACGCCGGGGCCAAGAAACTCAAGGGCGACGCGCGCAGGAATTTCATGAGCGCTTGTCTCAAGAAAAAGGGATGAAGCCGGTCTGCGCAATGATCGAGCAGGAAAACCTCGACGTGCTTGCCGCCATTGATACCGTCGAGGAACCCGGCGAAGTTGGTTTGTTCCCCGGCTGGCGGCTTCATCCTCTGAAGGGTAATCTGAAGGGGTTCTGGAGCGTGACGATCAGCGGAAACTGGCGCGTTGTTTTCCGCTTTGAAAAGGGCGATGCCCACGATCTGGATTTAATCGACTACCACTAGGAGACAGTAATGGCCATGAAGACTCCGCCTCATCCCGGGGGACTTATTCGCCGCGAGGTGATCGAACCGCTCGGCCTGTCCGTCTCGGATGCCGCCAACATTCTCGGCGTCTCACGGCAGGCGCTTTCTCTTTTGCTAAACGAAAGAACGGACCTCTCCGCGCAGATGGCGTTGCGGATCGAGAAGGCTTTCGGCCCGAAAATGGATCACCTCATGCCGATGCAACTCGCATATAACCTGGTGAAGCAGCGCGAACAGGAGAGCAATATCCGGGTAAAGCGTTACGCTCCCGCATAGAGGGGGGTGTTATACCCACGGCTTGGGCCAATCTATTTCGGTGTCCGATAACAATTCGAGCCTGGAACCGTTTTCTCCAACTATAAAGTAAAGACCTGACCCCTTATTGAAGCTGTAAAGACCTGACCCCTTATTGAAGCTGACCCCTTATTGAAGCAAGCGCGCACAACGCTGTGCCCGGCGCCGGCGCGGAGGGCAATTCGCGCCAGTCCCTCATCAGGATCGAACCAGCCTGAAGTCGTACTCGGCGGTGCAGAACGGCGCAGCGGATTTCCCTCCGTCGGGTGTCGGACCTGCCGGGTGCGGCTTGAAGTCCACCACCAAGGAATGCTTCACGCCGAAAACGGCGTCGGAATCCAGATACGCATCGCCTTCCACGAACAGGTGGGTCGCCACCTTCTCGTATCCCGGCGCGGAAACGATCGCGTGCACATGCGCCGGACGGTACGGGTGGCGGCCCATCCCCAGCAGCATTTTGCCCACCGGCCCGTCGGTGGGAACCGGGTAACTCACCGGCTTCACCGTGCGGAAACCGTAGTGCCCGTCCGCCCCTGTGTTGAATATACCGCGGGCGTAGGACTCATTTCCGCCCGGCCGTTGAACGTCGTAAAAACCTTCGCCATCGGTCTGCCAGACGTCGATCGTCGCGCCGGCGATCGGTTTGCCGCCCACGTCGAGCACGCGTCCGAAGACGTAGGCCGGCTCGCCGGGCGCATCCCCCGCAATGTCGGCCCACATCAGCATGTCCTTCGCGCCCGAGACGTAGAACGGACCCAGCACCGTGGTTTCTGTCGCGCCATCGGGTTTTCTGTGGTTGATTGCATCCACCAGCATCGAAACGCCGAGCGTATCCGATAGCAGGATGTACTCCTGGCGCTTGCCGTCGCACTTCTGCCCGGTGGCGGTGAGGAACTGGATGCCGGCGAACCACTCGGCCTCGGTCAGTTCGGTGTCGCGCACGAAGGCGTGCAGGTGCTTGATGAGGCTGGTCATGACCTGCTTGAAGCGCGCATCGCCTGCGTGTTCGAGCTTGGCCAGCACGGCATCAGTGAGATTGGCTTCGTTCAGGTTACGCATGACATTGACTCCTAGACGCGTTCGATCAGCGCGGCGATGCCCTGGCCTACACCGATGCACATGGTGGTGAGCGCATAGCGCGCCTTGCGCTCTTGCAGTTCGTAAGTTGCGGTGGTCACCAGGCGCGCGCCGCTCATGCCCAGCGGATGGCCGAGCGCGATGGCGCCTCCGTTGGGATTGACGCGGGCATCGTCGTCGCGGATGCCGAGCTGCCGCAGCACCGCAATGCCCTGGGCGGCGAAAGCCTCGTTCAGTTCGATGACATCGATTGCATCGAGCTTGATGCCGGTACGCTCCAGCAGCTTCCGTGTTGCCGGTACCGGGCCCATTCCCATGATGCGCGGCGCGCACCCCGCGGTGGCGACCCCGACCACGCGCGCCAGCGGCGTGAGCCCGTGGCGTCTTGCTGCCGCTTCGCTGGCGAGTATCAGCGCGCAGGCGCCGTCGTTCACCCCGGATGCGTTGCCGGCGGTGACCGTGCCTTCCGGCTTCACGATCGGCTTGAGCTTGGCCAGAGCTTCGAGAGTGGTCTCGCGCGGGTGTTCGTCCTTGTCCACGACCATGGCATCGCCTTTCTTCGCGGGGACTGTCACCGCGACGATCTCCTTGGCCAGCCGCCCGTTTTTCTGGGCGCTCGAGGCCCGGGCCTGCGAACGCAAACCGAACGCATCCTGGTCCGCGCGCGACACCTTGAATTCCTCCGCGACATTCTCGGCGGTCTCGGGCATCGAATCCGTGCCGTACATCTTCTTCATGACCGGGTTGACGAAGCGCCAGCCGATGGTGGTGTCGTACACCGCATTGGTGCGCGAAAACGCGGTTTCCGCTTTAGGCATCACGAACGGCGCACGCGACATGCTTTCCACCCCTCCGGCGATGGTGAGCTGGGCTTCTCCGGACTTGATGGCGCGGGCGGCGATGCCTACCGCGTCCATGCCCGAGCCGCACAAGCGATTGATGGTGCTTGCGGGTACTTCCTTCGGCAGTCCGGCAAGCAGCAGCGCCATGCGCGCGACATTGCGGTTATCCTCGCCGGCTTGGTTGGCGCAGCCGAACACTACGTCATCGAGCGCGTTCCAATCAACAGATTGGTGCCGCTCCATCAGTGCACGCAGCGGAACGGCAGCGAGATCGTCGGGCCGGACCATCGCCAGCGCGCCGCCGTAACGGCCGATCGGAGTCCGCAGCGCAGAACAAATGAATGCTTCAGCCATGCCGTTTCCTCAGTCTCTGTGTTGGTCGGTTCCCTTGTCCGGCGGCAGCACCAGCCGTCGCTGAACGGGAAAGAAATGCAGATCGTACTTGTTCTAGATCCAGCCCCACAACCCGCGTGGAAAGCGGATGGATCGCGCGGGCCGCACGGTCGCGGCGATGAACGTCAGTTGCCAGGCATCCCGGACCTCAGCCACCGAGGTCGCCAGGAATTTCCTGCCGGTGCTGAAGCGGGCGGCGGATCAGATCAATACGGCGCTGCGCTTCCGGCCCGCCTGAATCCCCACGGCATGAAGCCGCACTTACCAATCCACGATGGTGCCGTCGGCCAGCACCGCGTTGCCTGCGCGACCCGGTTCGAAAGCATGTTCGGGAGATGATCGACAATCTGAACCGGGCGACCGCGAGAAAATAGCCTTTCCCTTCCCCTTTCCTCTCACCTCTTCAGCCTCGCCGAAGGCATCCCGGCACACAGCCGGCTGTGTAGAATAGATGGGTGAGTCCAAAAGGAGACTGGCAAATGGCTACGAATCTGGAACTGGATGACAAGCTCATCGAGACGGCGCGCAAGCTGGGCGGGCACAAGACCAAGCGTGAGGCCGTCACCCGCGCGCTGCAGGAGTATGTCCAGTGGCTCAAGCAGCAGGCGATTGTTTCTGAATTCGGCAAGATAGATTACGACCCCAAGTACGATTACAAGAAGCAACGCAAAGTTGCGTGAAGGTTCTGGTCGACACCTCCGTCTGGTCGCTGGCGCTGCGGCGGCGTCATCCGGATCGGGAAGCGGTCATTGTCGAAGAACTCGCGCGCTTGATTGCGGACTTCGAGGTGGCAATGATCGGGCCGATTCGACAGGAGTTGCTTTCGGGTATTCGCGAGGAAGGGCAGTATCTCGCTTTGAGGGAAAAGCTCCGGGCTTTTCCGGACATGAGGCTGGAATCCGCGGATTTCGAGATGGCCGCCCGTTTCTTCAATCAGTGCCGTGCCGAGGGCGTACAGGGTTCGAACACGGATTTCCTGTTGTGTGCGGTCGGTCATCTGCGAGGGATGCCGATCTTCACCACCGACAGGGATTTCCACGCTTACAGCCGGACTCTGGGGACCAAACTCCATCGCCTTCCGGAGAAATGATGTTCTGGACGAATGAGACAGGATCGATGCGCAGCGGCCGGCGAAGGCAGCATGATTGCGAGATCGGGAATGCGCTTTTCAGCACGCAGCATTCAGAACCCAAATCCTTTGATTGGTGGCTCGTGGTACGTGGTTCGTGGTTCGGAGAGACCCAGATCTGTGTTGCAATGCGCTTGCGGCTTTCCCGTGTCACGTACCACGTATCACGGTCCTTTCGGCCCTCGAACCTATCGGATGCGGCGAGCTTCGTTGCCGGTACCATGATGGTTCTGGAGCGGACCAAAAGCGGGTCGGGTGCACAACGGACGGCGAAGTCCTGAGCAATCCCGGGACTAAGGGACCAGTATGGTTTGGATACCCCCTGACATTGGCGTCGCGGACTGGCCGGAGTATCCTCATTTCTCAGGGCGATGAACTTCTTCAGCGAGAGATTCGGGTTGGAAGTAATTGTTACCGAACACGCCCTTGCGAGAGCTCAGGAACGGGCCATTGCGGATGCCGAACTGAAGGATGTGATTGAAACGGGGACTGCAAAGTATCGGGATTCTAAGCGTCTCTGGGTTTACAAGGCAGTGGCCGGACGGACCGACAATCTGATCTGTGCAGCCGTAGTTGTCGACCGACGGTTAGTCGTCAAGACTGCCATGATCAACTGGGAATTGTTGGAGTAATCCATGGATATTCGATACGACGAGAAGGAAGACATACTCTTCATCAGGTTCAGCGATGAAGCGATTGTCAGGGATGTGTCCCACGGCTGGAACGTCAATGTCGGCATGACGGCGAAGGGCATTGGGCAAATCACCATCCTCGATGCCAAGGCCTCCGATCTGCTTCCGATCCACATTCCGCCTGAGCTGGCAGCTCACTGAGCTACCCCGGAGTCCGTCAGGCCATCAAGCCCGTCGCTGCAAACCCGAGAGTTTCGTTGGCCTGTCCAGGGAACTCGCCAAGGCCGGTAACAAGTAAAGGGTGTTAATCACTTAATCGCGGCACTTACTGCTCTTCACCCTCACATGCACCCGGAGGGGTGTCACTCCTTCACGCATTCACGCCTTCACTTCTTTTCGGCCCTTCACTCGTAGGCACGGCCCTTGGTATAGAATGCTTACAATGTAATTACGTCATCGGTTGCGCGGAGGAGGGTGTATGGAAGCGAAGGTGGTCAGGATCGGCAATTCCCAGGGCGTTCGTATTCCCAAGGCCGCGCTGCAGCAGACGCGGCTTTCGGCCGGGCAGCGCGTTCGGCTCGAGGTCGTTGAGGACACTATCGTGATCCGGCCCGATCGCAAGGTCCGGCACGGGTGGAAGGAGGCGTTCGCCAGGGCCGGCGCGGCGGATACCGAAGACTTGTGGCAGGGCGTGCCGCACGATGAAGCCTGGGACGAATAATCCTGTCGGCCGCAAGCCCTTCCCGCGTCGCGGCGAGATCTATTGGGTGGCACTCGACCCGACCGTGGGCCGGGAAATCAGGAAAACGCGGCCGGCGCTCGTTGTCTCTCCGGACGAGATGAATCAGGCCCTCGGGACCGTAGTCCTCGCACCGATTACCTCAACGGTCCGTGATTTTCCCACCCGATATACGATTCGCCTCCAGCGAAAAACCGCATCCGTTGCCTTGGACCAGATCCGCACCGTGTCGCTGGAGAGGCTTCTCAAGAAGATGACCACGATCGATCCACGGCCTGCGATGGCAATCCTTCGGGAGATGTTTGCCGATTGAAGCAATCAATGGGGAAGAGAGACTTCCGTCTGGCTGCAGGGTAGGTTGTTGCGCCGCCACGGCGCCGCCGGAACCGGCATTTGGTGCTGTTTGCGAGATAGGCTGTTAATCACTTAATCCCCGAATCACTTAATTACTTAATCGCCGCTCTTGCCGCCGTTCACCCTTCACCCTTCACCCTTCACTGCCGTTCGGCCCGTCACTCGTCACGGCCTTTGCAGCCCTATTCCGTGTGCGTAGAATCCCCAAGGCGGGCAACACGCTGAGCATTCCCTCGAAACTGTCCGATGCGGCGAGCTTCGTTGCAAGTGCGATGACGGTTCTGGAGCGGACCAAGAGGGGGTCGGATGCGCGGCGGCCGGGGAAGGCGTGACCGGTGGTGCGTAGTTTGATGGGGAAGTGAGAGAGCGGGTTCGGGATGCAAGAAACAAGACCTACTAATGCCGTTGATGTTCCTGGCCACCGAAATTTCCCTCGCCGAGGAACTGCGCGAGGAAGGCTTCACTGTCTGGCAAACAGAGTTCCTACATGGGCAGTCGAACAATTAATACGTATTAATAGCTTTGCGAACCTTCGAACTCAATCTGTTTCAACCTCTGGCCAAAGGTTGGGGAATAGAAATCTCAGTGACTTTAGTGGAATCGCAAACTCGACTGGGGCGCGAGGCGTTTCTGCTTTGAGAATCCCGTAATCCAGAAGACTCGCCAAGATTCTCCTGGCTGTACGTTCTTCAACTCCAATCATTGAAATGAAGCGCGATCGATCCAGAGCTCCAGTCATTGCGACATAGTGCAATGGCTCGAGCGCTTCTATTTTGATCACGGACTTTTCGCTTCCGATATCCCAGGAACTTGCTTGAAGACTTACAAGCAGCACCTTCAATCGTTCCTTGAGTGTCTGCAGATCCAGCCTGTCTCGCATGAACTGCACTTGGTGCAGGCACACTTCCAGGAAATAGCGTGCGAACGCGACGAGTTCTTCCTGTGAAAGCGGACCGCGACCGTCAAGATCGTTGCGGCGTGCCAGATCCGCATTGTTGAGTCTTGCGTAGTACTGTTCCCGTGTACGTGCAAGACCTCGCATCGGCGACCATAGTCCCTGTGTAAGCCCCATGGCGTGGAGCACCAAGTGCGTATGCAATCTCGCGGTACGCCCATTTCCGTCAATGAACGGGTGGACCCATGCTAACCGGTGATGGGAACATGCCGCGCCAATTAACAGAGTTTCCTTGCCAGGAAGTGCTCCGTAACGCGCAGCCCATCCATCCATTAGTCCTTCAACCGCTTGCCAGGGCGGGGCAACATGGAGGCCCGTCTTGACGTCTTTGCTTCGATATTGACCGGGCTGAATCGGCTCGCCATGATCTGTAGCGCGGTCGGCTTCCGGCAGTTTTTCATAGAGGCGCCTATGGATGTCGTTCACCAGCGCTGGTGAAAAGAGCGCAACGGGGTTGGCTTCATCAATGCCTCGCTCCAACTCCTCCTCAACTTCAATGTGTGCGACGGCCAATCGCTGTTTCTTTGCTATTGCTGAATCTGCGTCGAAGTCCTTTCGAATAGCCCGCTCTATGTCGGCCGGGCGTGTGTGCTGGCCTTCGATTCTGTTCGTGTAGTACGAGTTCATCGCTCGTAGCTTCGATCGAAGCGCTACAGCAACGGGCGCAACGCCGTGGCCGGTGAGGCGAAGACAACTGTCAATGACCTGAGCCGACAGGTCCTGTAGAGGGGCTAGGACTCGCTCCTCAGGGAAAAGCGGTTGATATTGGCTAACGTCGGCCATGGCATGGAAAGGTTGTTGGACAGATTATAGGTAAGTTTAGACGCATATAGATTGCTGATCAATAATACTTTTTACATAACTATGGACGCACTTATGGACACTTCGTGGACTGCCATTCGACGCTGGGTTCGACGCCTTGTGCCCTCTACGCCTTTCACTGTTCGCGGTTCACCGTTCGCGGTTCACCGTTCGCTGCTCACTGTTCGCTGTTCACCCTTCAGCGCCGCCAAGCGCTTCCCCCTTCACCGTTTACCATCACTCTGTGCCCACAGTCGCCGTTCCCGGCGGACCCCCGCGCCTTGAATCTCGTCAGGGAGTCGGCTAAAGTAAGGATTCCTTACTTTCCTTATCAAGCGAAACCCCATGCTTGCCAAGTTGACCTCCAAGAACCAGCTCACGCTGCCCAAGAGCGTGACCAACGCTGTCGGCGCTGTCGAGTATTTCGAGGTGCAGGCCAAGGGCGGCCAGATCATCCTTACCCCGGTGCGCATCCAGCGCGCCGACTCCGTGCGAGCCAAGCTGGCGGAACTCGACCTCGCCGAGCAGGACATCGCCGACGCCGTTGTCTGGGCACGACAGGCCAAACGCCGCTCGAAATGAAACGCGCGCCGCGCGTCGTGCTCGACACGAACGTTGTGCTTTCGGCGCTGGTTTTCACGCACGGCCGATCGGTTTCGCTGCGCGAAGCCTGGCAGGGCGGGCGCTGCGAGCCGCTCGTTTCCAAGGCGACCGTGGCCGAACTGATTCGCGTGCTCCGATATCCGAAGTTCAAGCTTGTTGCCGACGAGCAGCGCGAACTCCTCGCGGATTACCTGCCTTATTGCCGGACGGTGACCATCCCGGCGAAGGCGCCCAGGACACCCCCTTGCCGGGACCCGTTCGACCTGCCTTTTCTGCAGCTCGCAATGGTCGGCAAGGCGGAGGTCCTCGTCACGGGCGATCAGGATCTTCTCGGCATCGAAGGCAAGCTCCCTTGCCCGATCGTCACCCTCGAATCTTTCCTTGCCGCTCTGCCGCCCGCCTGACACCGCCGGAACCGGCATATGACGGTGATTGCGAGATAGGGCGTTAATCGCCGAATCACTTGATCATTGCCCTTCTCTGCTTTTTCCCTAAGCCCTACTCTCTAGCCCTTTTCTTTCCCCCTTCACCCTTCACGCATTCACGCCTTCATTGCCGTTCGGCCCGTCACTTGTCACCTGTCACTCGTCACTGCCTCTGTCGGCCCTTCACCCTTCACTCATTCACCCTTCACCCTTCACCGCCGTTAGGCGCTTCACCCTTCACCCTTCACCCTTCACCCTTCACCCTTCACCCTTCACCCTTCA
>JBBPIT010000062.1:0-20947 GCA_038040175.1 Pseudomonadota bacterium
GGTCGCATCCATCGGCCAAGGCCGACGGAACCTGCTCCGCCCTGAGCGGGCGCTCAGCGCCGGCTCCTCCTTATGTAGGCCGGCTACACGGCGTCCTCGCCGTCTTGCCCTCGACCCGAATCGCCTCGGTCGCGCATGTGGAACTTGATCAGAGCTTCCCTAAATAGCTATCGCGCAGCGTACGTTCGATGAAGGCACGCGCGTCGGCGCGATCGAAGCGCTTGCCGTCGGCAAGGTTCTGCGCGTACTCGAAAAACGGCTCGAACAGGCGACCCTGGTCGACCGGCGCCTTGAGCGTGAAGCGCGCCTCGCGCTGTGCGATCTCGCGCCAGGCGGCGCGCACTTCGGCCCAGAAAGGCTCCGTGCGCGCGAAGTAGTTCTCTCCCGCGCTGAAGTCATAGTCCCTGATGCGCTGGTAGCGCGCGAATCCGTATTCGCGCGCCAGATACGGTATTTCGGCACGCGCTTTGCCGCTGTTGTCCAGCGCGAGCTTGAGGTTGTTCTCCTCCTGCACCCAGCCGTCCGGCGTGATGGTGTGGCGGTTGGTCCCCACCAGCACCTGATAGTCCTTGCGCACGCTCCACTCGCGGCGCGGCAGCGGCCGCCAGGTCTCGTCGCTGATCCAGGTGGAGTAGCTGTCGTTGTGCTGCCAGCGTCCGCGCGCCGCGTAGCGCGGGGAATCGTCGACCTGGTACACGCTCTGCACCCACGCGCCTTCGCGCTGCTGCGCGGGCACTGGCCGTCGCGCCCAGGTGTTGGCACCTTCGTAGGCCAGCAGCGCGTCGGACTGGTAACGCCATTCCTGGCGCCAGTGGCGCACGACGACCGGCTTGCTGGTGCTGCCGTCTTCCATTTGCACGCGCATCACCAGGATGTGCTGCAGGGCGATGACGTCGTCGCGGTCCTCGGATACGAAGACGTATTCGGTGCCCCAGCTCTGATAGGGCGCGTCCGGCTTCAACGCCGGATCGAATCGCAGCACTTCCAGGAAATCGAAACTGACGCGATACGGGCCGGCCATCGCCAGGATCGCGCGGCGGTCGCGCTCCAGCGCGCTCAGGCCGGGCTCGCGCAGCCGCCTCCAGGCCTCGCCGGGCGCGGGGTCGATAACGACCGCGGCACCGCGCGTGCTGGCGCCGCGAGGTTTGAGCGCGCTCTCGCCCAGCGGCCAGGCGAAAGTGAACCAGCTGGCGTTGGAGCCGTCCGCCTCACCGGGGTCGTAGGCTTGCGCGGCGAGGGGCAACAGGGCGAGGAGAATGAGGAATGATGTTTGTCGCAGCATGAAGATAATCGAAGTTCCGCAAGACATTCAGATTGTAGACGATTGACGACGGGCAACAGCCGGCGTTGCCAAACGGGCATACTTACGTGAACATTCCAGGCTCAAGCCCGGTGCCGTGACCGAAAATTGCAGACTGACCGAGGAGGGTGTCTATGGCTGGCGAGAACAAGACCAAAGTGACCATCCTGACCGGAACCTATCGGATCAAGGGGTACATCGAATTGACGCTGGGTGCGCGAGTAACCGACTACCTGGTCGAGTCGAAAGAATTCATTGCCATCACCGACGCGGAAGTCTGGGAGATCGCGGGCCGGCATGTCATGAACACGTCGTTTCTCAACGTGAGCCGCCATCATGTCGAGATCGTCATTCCAGAACATTGATCCGGCGCCGCCGGATTTTTGACGGCGGTGCACTTCGGTTCAGTCGAAACCGCGCTTGCGCCGCCGCCAAAGCACGATCGTGCACGACGACATGTTCAGGCGGTTTATAGCGTCCCGCGCGCAGGCGCTCAAGAGTTATCCCCCAGCGATTTCTGGTTCTCCGAAAAGTCTTGTGGCATCATGGGGTTAACATAAAGGGGAAAGCGCCATGACCAGCGACCACCACGCGCAGGAGATCCGGATGCTGCGCTCCGAGATCGAAATGCTCATGAACGAGCGGCGAAGCCTGTTGCGCGCCACCGGCGCGGCGGCGGTGTTTGTTGCCAATCTCGACAGCGAGTCGCTGCCAGAGAGTACCTACGCGGTTGCGGATATCCTCGCGCATGCGCTCAACCAACTTTCCGAGGACTCGCTGCGCGATGCGCTCGAGCTGGTCCGTCCCACGGTCGAAGCGGCGCGCAACGAGGCGAAGAAGCAGGAGCGGTAGCGGCAGGAGCGTCACGAACCGGCAGCCGGCCGGCCACATCCACATGGTCGAATCCACATCCGGCGCGAAACCCAAGATCGGTCTGATCCTGACCGGCGGCGGCGCGCGAGCTGCTTACCAGGTTGGATTCCTGCGCGCGGTGTCGCACATGTTGCCGCGCGGGGCACCCAATCCGTTTCAGATCATCTGCGGTACTTCCGCAGGCGCGGTCAATGCAGCGGCGATGGCGGCCGGTGCCACCGAATTCCACCGGACGGTGCGCCGGCTGATGCTGGTCTGGAAGTATTTTCACGTCGACCAGGTCTATCGCTCCGACGTTCTGGGTGTCATCGGTACCGGAAGCAAGTGGCTTGCCGCGCTGCTGCTCGGCGGTCTGGTAAAGAACAATCCGACCTCGTTGCTGGACAATACCCCGCTTGCGCAACTGCTGCGCCGCCACCTGGACTTTCCCGGCATTCGCAGGAGCATCGAGGCCGGCGCGCTGTACGCGCTGTCGGTTACGACATCGGGATACACCTCGGGCCAGTCGGTGAGCTTCTTCCAGGGCGTGCCCGGGCTAGCGGGTTGGAACAGGGCACGCCGCATCGGCGTGCCGGAGATGATCGACATCGACCATCTCATGGCCTCGAGCGCACTGCCGTTCATTTTTCCGGCCGTGCCTTTGCGCCGCGAGTTTTTCGGCGACGGCAGCATGCGCCAGATTGCGCCGATCAGCCCCGCGCTGCATCTGGGCGCGGACCGGGTCATCGTCATCGGTGTTGCCCGGCAGGCAGGTAATGCGACGGAACGGATCAAGACCATCGCCTATCCGTCTCTGGCACAGATCGCCGGCCATGCGCTCAACAGCATTTTTCTCGACAGCCTCGAAGTGGACATCGAGCGCCTGCAGCGCATCAACCGGACGATTCGGCTGATTTCTCCTGAGGACCGATCCAGGCACGATGTGCAGCTGCGCGAAATTGACGTGCTGGTCATTTCCCCGAGCGAGGAAATAGACAGGATCGCCGCGCGTCATACGCACGAATTGCCGCGTTCGATTCGTTACCTGTTGCGCGGGTTGGGCGCGACCAGGACCGGCGGCGCGACGCTGACCAGCTATCTTCTGTTCGAGCCGGCCTATTGCCGCGCGCTGATCGCCCTGGGGTACAAGGACACGATGGCGAGGAGGGACGAAGTACTGAAATTCATAAGCACGCCCAGCCCCACCCCCTCTTCCTAGCCCTCTCCCGCGAAGTGGAGAGGGAACCTTGAATCCGGAGAAAAAGAACGAGCGACCAGATGGTCGCGTTATTTTCTTTGCTCCAGAATTCCCTCTCCCCTGGCGGGAGAGGGCTAGGGAGAGGGGGACTATGCAAACTGGTCGCCGCAATCAGGGCGTTGCCCGGCTGCCATCCGGTGGGATTGTGAATGTCTGAAATTCATGAGGGGGGTTGTCTTTGCGGAGCAGTCCGGTACCGGACCACGGGACAACCTGTCCGCACCACTGTTTGTCATTGCACGTTCTGCCAGCGCCGCACCGGGAGCGCCTTTGCAGTGATCGTGTACTTCAGGGAGAAAGACGTCGAATTTACCGCTGGAGCCCCGGCCTCCTTCGAGCATCGCTCGGACGAAAGCAACCGATGGCTCCGCATCGAATTCTGTTCCCGTTGTGGCACCACGGTCGCGCATACCGCCGAGGTTTTTCCCGGAGTTCGTGCCATCGCCGGCGGGACGTTCGACGATCGTGCCTGGTTCAAGATAAAACGCCATGCCTGGACACGATCGGCTTGTCCGTGGGTGGTTGTGCCGGAGGGTGTCCAGGTATTCTCGAAGAGTTCGGTAGCCTCGATTCAGAAGGCGCCGTGAAATCCGGAACGCGTCGCGCTTCAGCTGGCGGACTCGGGATCCAGGGAACGTCCGCGTTGCACCGTCGCGCAACGGGACCGACGGTTCTCTGGAACAATTTCGATCCACTAACTGAAAGAGGAAAAGACAATGGCGGGGCTCGAGGAAGCGCAAGCGACAATCAGCCGTCCAGTTGCAAACGTGGAGCTGCGCCGTTCCCTGTCGCTTTCCCTCATCACCTTCTACGGCCTCGGCACCATTCTGGGGGCGGGGATTTATGTGCTGTTGGGCAAGGTGGCGGGCGTTGCCGGGATGTATGCGCCGATCTCGTTCGCGCTGGCTGCCGTGATCGCCTGGTTGTCGGCGTTCACCTACATGGAGTTGTGTTCGCGCTATCCGCTTGCCGGGGGCGCGGCGGTGTATACGCAGGAGGGATTCGGCCTGCGCTGGCTGTCGATCCTGGTCGGATTCCTGATCGTGCTTTCCGGATTGGTTTCGGCCGCCACCATTTCCAAGGGTTTTGTCGGCTACCTGCGCGTGTTCGTCGATCTTCCCGATGTGCTGGTTATCGTGGCCGTGGTAGTTATGCTTGCCTTGCTGGCGGCCTGGGGAATCGCGCAATCCGTCACCGCCGCGGCGGTGGCGACCGTGATCGAGGTCGGCGGGCTCGTCCTCATTATCGTCGTGGCTTCGGCATCCTTCGGTGCGCTGCCCGAACGGCTGCCCGAACTGATTCCGTCCATTGAACTGGTGGCCTGGGAGGGCATCTTTCTCGGCGGCTTTCTCGCTTTTTACGCGTTCATCGGTTTCGAGGACATGGTCAACGTGGCCGAGGAAGTCAAAGACCCGACACGCAATTTGCCGCGCGCGATCCTGCTCGCGATCGCAATATCCACTCTCCTTTATCTCGCGGTATCGCTCGCTGCAGTTCTTGCCCTGCCGTTGGACGAGTTGTCGGCGAGCGCGGCCCCGCTTGCGCTGATGTTCGAACGTGCGACCGGCGCCAGTCCGAAAGTCATGGCATTGATCAGCCTTTTCGCAGTGATCAACGGCGCGCTGATCCAGATCATCATGGCCGCCCGGATGCTGTACGGGATGAGCCGCGAGGGCTGGCTGCCGAAGGGAATCGGTGAAGTGCACTCGCGCACGCGCACGCCGATCTTCGCCACGGCACTGGTCTCGCTCGCGGTGCTCGTTCTGGCCCTGGCCCTGCCTCTTGTGACCCTGGCCAAGATCACGAGTTTTGCGGTGCTGGCGGTCTTCGCGCTGCTCGGCCTGGCGCTGGTTCGGATGAAACGCGCCGGTCCGCCCGCGCCCGGAGTGTATACCGTGCCTGCCTGGGTGCCTTACGCGAGCACGGTCTCGGCTATCGCGCTGCTCGGCCTTCAGGTCTATGACATGCTGCGCTGACGTTACGAGCATAACGGCGACGCAAGGGAAGGGCCAAGCGTGGGTGCTGAACGCGAAGATCACGCTGGATGCCAGGCTGGAGTCGTGAAGCCTGTTTCCGTGTTCCTGGCGCCGGCGCAGATCGATGACGACCGGAGAGACGATGAATGAAGCATGGTGAAGGGTTTTTCAAGGGCGTTCGCGGCGGCAAAAACTACTATCAGTGCTGGCTACCGGAAAGTCCGCCAAGAACCGTGTTGCTGCTCGTCCACGGCCTCGGCGGGCTGATCGGGGCAACGTATTTGCTGGATCATCAGGATGGTCTGCAAGGCGCCATCCTGTCCGGACCCGCCGTCAGGATTCCCGACAACATTTCGCCGGCGATCATATTCGCCGGCCGGATGTTGCATGATCTGGTCGGCTCCACCGACAAGACCCTGAAGGTTTACCAAGGCTTGTACCACGAGGTCTACAACGAACCTGAACAAGAGCAGGTTTTGCGCGACGTGGAGTCGTGGCTGGAGACACGTCTCCCACCCCCCTCTCCCCAACCCTCTCCCGCCAGGGGAGAGGGAGTCTCCAATCCCTAAAAGCAAACGGGCGACCAGGTGGTCGGCCGTTTTGGTCTGGCGCCTCAGAGTTCCCTCTCCCCTTCGCGGGAGAGGGGCAGGGAGAGGGGGATGTTAGAATTTCGCCATGTCCTTCTTGTCCCTCATTGCCGCGCTGTTGATCGAGCAGGTCTGGCCGCTCAACCCGCGCTGCACGGTGTACCGCTGGTTCACGCGCTATGTGAACTCGCTGGGCAGCCATTTCAACGCCGGCGAGCAGCGCCAGGGCGTGATCGCCTGGTGCCTGGCGGTGCTGCCGTGGGTGATCGCCTGCATCGCCGTTTACCATTTGCTGTGCGAAATTCATGTCGTCTTCGGCTGGGCATGGAACGTCGCGGTGCTCTATCTGACCATGGGCTTCCGCCAGTTCAGCCACGCGTTCACCGAGATCGTCGAGGCGCTGCGGGCCGGCGATCTGGACAAGGCGCGCCAACTCCTTACCGAGTGGCGCGGCGAATCGGCAACCGAATATAACGGCACGGAGATCGCCAAGGTCGCGATCGAGGAAGGCCTGGTCGGGGCGCATCGGCACGTGTTCGGCGTGATCTTCTGGTTCCTCATCCTGCCTGGGCCGAGTGGCGCCGTGCTGTACCGGCTGGCCGGCCTGCTGGAACGGAAATGGGGAAGCCGCTCCGAGGAGGACTACGGCGAGTTCGGGCAGCTTGCGCGGAAAGTGTTCTACTACATCGACTGGATCCCGGTGCGGCTGACCGCGATGGGCTTTGCGATCGCCGGGGACTTCGAGGACGCGGTGCATTGCTGGCGTACGCAGGCCACCGCATGGATGCATCCGGAGCTGGGCGTGGTGCTGGCAAGCGGAGGGGGCGCGCTCGGCGTGCGGCTCGGCGAAACTTTGCACCACCACGGCACCGTGAGCTTCCGTCCCGAGCTCGGTCTCGGCGACGAAGCCGATGTGAACACCATGACCAGTGCGGTGGGAATGATCTGGCGCGCGCTGGTGATATGGCTGCTCGTAATCGGGCTGGTTGCCGTTGCGCGCTGGGTCGGCGGGTAGGCCGGTTGCCGCCTCAGAATCTCTTGCCTGACTCGATCTCTTTTGCCAGCTTGCGGTAGGCGTCCAGGCGCCGCATGTCGACGTTTCCATCCTCCACCGCTTGAGCAATGGCACAGCCCGGCTCTACCAGATGCCGGCAGTTGTGGAAGCGGCAGCGGCCGATGAGCGGCCGGAATTCGCGAAACGCCCCGGCAACGTCCTGCTCCGTCAGGTGATGGAGCCCGAACTCCTGCATGCCCGGAGAATCGATCAGGTGCGACTTCGCGTCGAGATGGTATAGGCGCGCGTGCGTGGTGGTATGTCTCCCGGAGTCCAGCGCGGCGGATACATCCGAGGTCGCCGCGCCGGTTCCGGGAATCAACGCGTTGATGATCGTGGACTTGCCCATCCCCGACTGCCCCACCAGCACGCTGGTGTGCCCCTCGAGCGCAGGGCGAAGCGGGGAGACATCGCGTTTGGCCGAAAGCGGTGTCACGCGATAACCGAGATCGGTGTAAAGCCTGAGCCGGTCTAATGCGGTGGAGTCCTCATTCGCCAGGTCGAATTTGTTCAGAACGATCAGGCAGGAGAGCCGCTGGTGCTCGGCTGCCACCAGGCAGCGATTCAGCAACTCCTCGTAGAAGCTCGGGACGACCGCCAGGACGATGACGATCTGGGTGACGTTGGCGGCGACCAGTTTCTGGCGGAACTGGTCGGAGCGGTACAGCAGCGTGGAGCGCGGGTCCACGGCCTCGACCACGCCCTGGCCGGGCGCGGTGCGCACGATCTCCACACGGTCGCCGCAGGCCAGCGTGCTGCGCTTGCCGCGCGGAACGCAGGTCAGGAGCTCGGAACCGGCCAGCTCGACAAGAAATTGCCGGCCGAAATTCCCGACCACCAGGCCGTGTAGAAGCGGCTCCTTCTTGCTCAATGGAGCCGCATCAAGTACGCAACGCGTTCAAAGCAAAGGGACGCGAAGGAAAACCACGAAAGCAAAAATGCGATCGGCGGATAGACGGCTTTGCCGATGGGAACGGACCGATCAGAGGTCGAACAGCGCATCCAACTTGGCTGCGCAGATAAAGTCATTCTCGGATATGCCCTTGATCGCGTGCGTCATGTAGGCGACGGTGGCCTTGCTGTAGCCGACGGCGATGTCGGGATGATGATCCTCGCGATGCGAAATCCACGCGGTGGCGTTCACGAATGCCATGGTCTCGTAGTAGTTCTTGAACTTGAACGTCTTCTGGACCATCCCGTTCTTGTATTCCCAGCCTGTCAGGCCGTTGAGCATGTGCCCGATCTGGGTCTGCGTCATCGGCGCCACCCCGCCCTCGCAGGGCTTGCATTTCTTCCTTACCAATCCTTCCGATATCTCGCTCATGATCTGACTCCAACACAAAATTCGTTAGCCACAGAGGATTCACTTCAATACCTTCTTTTCAATACCCGCTCGACGGGTGCCCTTGAGGGGTACACAGAGATCACCCCCCTCACCCCCCGCCCTCTCCAGCAAGCTAGAGAGGGTGCCGAACAACTACACGATCGTGGACCAGCGCGTTTTCATCACCCTCTCCACCCGGTTGTGGGGGGAGAGGGATGGGGTGAGGGGGGTGTCCTCTGTGGCTCGATTCCGCTTCAGGCTTTCGCAAGTTGTTCAAGGCGGGCGATGCGAGTCGAGGCCGGCGGGTGCGAGTCGTAGAACGCCGAGTGCAGCGGGTCCGGGGTAAGCGTCGAGGCGTTGTCCTTGTAGAGCTTCACCAGCGCGCGGATCAGGTCGCGGGCGGGCGCGAACTGCGCCGCGTATTCATCCGCCTCGAACTCGTGCTTGCGCGAGTACATCGCCAGCAACGGCTGGAACAGGAAAGTGAACACCGGCACCACCATGAAGAACAGCGTCAGCGCCATCGCGTCGGTTGCCGGGTAGGCGACGTTAAGCCCCTCGTAGAACCAGGCCTGGTCTTTGAGCGTGCCGAGCAGCCACAGGAAGCCGAGGCTCACGGCGAAAGTCCACGCCATGCGCTTGAGCACGTGGTGGCGGCGGAAGTGGCCGAGCTCGTGCGCAAGCACCGCTTCGATCTCGGGGACCGCCAGCCGCGACAGGAGCGTGTCGAAGAACACGATGCGCTTGGACTTGCCGAAGCCGGTGAAGTAGGCGTTGCCGTGGCTGCTGCGCTTGCTGCCGTCCATCACGAACAGGCCCTTGGAGGTGAAGCCGCAGCGGCTGATTAGGTTTTCGATGCGTTGTTTCATCTCGCCGTCCTGCATCGGCGAAAACTTGTTGAACAGCGGTGCGATGAAAGTCGGATAGAGCGCCAGCACCAGAGTGTTGAACACCACCCACACGATCCAGACGTACAGCCACCACAGTTCGCCCATCTCCGCCATCAGCCACAGCACCGCGAACAGCAGCGGCAGGCCGAGGACGGCGCCGATCGCGGCGTGCTTCGCCAGATCGCCGAAGAACATGGCAAGCGTCATCTTGTTGAAGCCGAAGCGGCTCTCGATGCTGAAGGTCCGGTACAGACCGAACGGCAGCTCGATCACCGACATGATCACCGCCAGGATCGCGACGAACACGACTCCGCGCGCGATGCCCTCGCGAAAAAACGAGGCGGCCAGATTGTCGATCGCCTGCAACCCGCCGCCGAAGGTGAGCGCCAGCAAAACCGCGGCCTCGAAGACGATCGCGACGATGTTCAACCGGGTCTTGGCGCTGCTGTAGTCTGCGGCTTTCTGGTGCGCTTCGAGGCTGATTTCCTGGGCAAAGGCGGCGGGAACCGCACTGCGGTGCGACCGTATATGCTGGACGTGGCGCGCTGCCAGCCACAGACGCATGCCGGTGGCGATCAACAATGCGGCGAGAAACAGAACGGAGAAAGTGGACATTGCGGCTTTCGATTAGGGATTCCGTGCAAGCTATGACAAAATATCGTCAGGAAAATTCAGGAAAAACTTACCGAGGATTATGGCACAGGATCCCAGTTATTTGATCTGGATCGACATGGAAATGAGCGGCCTGAACCCGGACGCCGACCGCGTCCTGGAGGTGGCGATCGTCGTCACCGACTCGCAACTGGTCACTGTGGCCGAGGCGCCGGTGAAGCTCGTGCATCAACCGGACGAGGTGCTCGATCACATGGATTCATGGAACAAGTCCACGCACAGGAAAACCGGATTGATCGACAAAGTGAAGGCGGCCACGCAGAGCGAGGCGGAAGTGGAGGCCGAACTGATCGCCTTCCTTGCCCAGTACCTGCCCGAGAATACTTCGCCGATGTGCGGCAATTCGATCTGCCAGGACCGCCGCTTCCTCGTCCGGTACATGCCCAGGCTCGAAGTATTCTTCCACTACCGCAACCTGGATGTTTCCACGCTCAAGGAACTGGCGAAGCGCTGGAAGCCGGGAATCATGACGGGCCTGACCAAGCACGGCAAGCACGAAGCCCTCGCCGACATCTACGAATCGATCGAGGAACTCAAGTACTACAGAGAGAACTTCCTGAAGCTGTAATTGCGGTGAGGCGTGATGCGTAAGGCGTAAGGCGTGAGGCGTGAGGAAAAACGGGTACATCGCGAAAGGCCCCGCTCGCCTTAAAGAGATCTATACTTTACTCGCCTCTCGCCTCTCGCCTCTCGCCTCTCGCCTCTCGCCTCTCGCCTCTCATTCGAGAGTAATGTCCGAATCAAAGCTCACATCCAGCCCGATTGCGGGAATGGTGAGCTTCATCGTTGCCGGCAGTTTCTCGTTGCCCTTCAACCTGCCGGAGGCCAGTGCCTTCGACACCGCCTGCTCGATCTCGCGCTGCGAACCAACGCCGGCCATCTTCAGAAACTTGCGGATGCTCATGTTGAAGTTTTCTTCGTTCATTTCCCCTCCTTGTTTCCGAGTACGTAATCGATCAACCGCACGGTCGAGGCATCGTGCCCACTGCCGGCTTTCCCCGCTTTCAGGTCTTCGAGCACGCCGTTGGCGAGCTGTTTGCCTAGTTCCACGCCCCACTGATCGAAGGAATTGATGTTCCAGATCGCGCCTTGCGCGAACACCTTGTGTTCGTAGAGCGCAATCAGCGCGCCCAGCGAGCGTGGATCCAGTTGACGTAGCACGATGGTATTGCTGGGACGGTTGCCAGGGAAAGTGCGATGCGGAACCAGGCGTTCGGCTTCGTCGCCTTCGACGCCGCGCGCCTTGAGTTCGGCGCGGACTTCATCGGCATTTTTTCCCCGCAGCAGCGCCTCGCTTTGGGCGATGCAGTTAGCCAGCAGGATATCGTGATGTTCCGGCAGACGGTCTGCGCCGTTTGCCGCGACGATGAAATCGGCTGGCGTGACCTGGGTGCCCTGGTGCAGGTGCTGAAAAAAGGCGTGCTGGCCGTTGCTGCCGGGTGCGCCCCAGATCACCGGACCGGTGGCGTATTCGACCGCCGCTCCCGAGCGGTCAACGCGCTTGCCATTGCTCTCCATGTCGAGCTGTTGCAGGTAGGCCGGGAAGTACGCCAGGTCCTGCGCATAGGGCAACACCGCATGGGTCGGGCGGCCGAGGAAATTGACATGCCAGAGGCCGGTGAGCGCGGCGATCGCCGGCATGTTGCTTTCCAAAGGTGCCGTGCGGAAGTGCTCGTCCATTTCGTAGGCGCCGGCGAGCAGTTCGTCGAAGCGGTCGAAACCGACCGCCAAAGCGATCGGCAGGCCGATGGCCGACCACAGAGAATAACGGCCCCCTACCCAGTCCCAGAACCCAAACACCCGCTCCGGGACGATGCCAAATTTTGAGGTGGCTTCCAGGTTGGTGGAGACCGCAGCGAAATGCTGCTGGGTGGCAGCCTCCGTGGCTCCGGAAGCGTGCAGTCGAGTAAGCAGCCACTCACGCGCCGACCGCGCGTTGGTAAGGGTTTCCTGTGTGGTAAAGGTCTTCGATGAGACCACGAACAGGATCGTTTCCGCGTCCAGCCCGGAGAGCGTTGCGGCCAGGTGGGCGCCGTCCACGTTGGAGACGAAATGCACGCGCAGGTCGGGCGACCCATAGGGGCGAAGCGCCGAACACACCATGAGCGGGCCCAGATCCGAGCCGCCGATGCCGATGTTGACCACGTCGGTAAAAGGCAGGCCGGTGTAGCCCCGGGCGATGCCGCCCCGCACCTGTTCCGAAAAATCCCGCAGGCGCGACAGCACCGCCCGCACGTCGGGCATCACGTCCTTGCCGTCGAGCAGCACCGGGCGGTCGGATCGGTTGCGCAATGCCGTGTGCAGCACCGCGCGCTTCTCCGTGACGTTGATGCGCTTGCCTTCGAACATCGCCGTAATCTGCGCGGGCAGGCTGGCGTCCTCGGCCAGCGTCACCAGCAGGCGGCGCGTCTGCCTCGACAGCGGGTTCTTCGAGTAATCGAGCAGAAGTCCGCAGGCTGCAACCGAGAACTCCTGCGCGCGCGCGCGATCCTGCGCGAACAGATCGGCAATGCGCGCCTCACGCATCTCGAGGGCATGGGCCTCGAGTGCTTTCCAGGCGGGACGTTCGTGCGGGCGGGGCATTTTAGGAGCCGTGACGCGTGACGCGTGAGACGTGGCGTGCAAGGGCGCGAAGCGTGGGCATACCAGGATTCTATAGGACGGCCGGGGAATGCCGAACCGGCAAAACAAAGGGCCTCGGGATGGCTCCCGAGGCCCTTCAAGGGAATCTGGTGTGGCTTAAGCGGCTTTTTTCTTGATCGCGACGGTGTGGGTCGCGGCGGTCATCGTGGCTTCGGTCGCTTCGGCGACTTGCTTGGTAGCCTTGGAGAAGGCGTCGTAAGCCTGGTTGGCGGCAGCCATCGCGGACTTCACAGCGGCCACGGCAACATCGGAGCCGGCCGGCGCGCTCTTGACGGCCTGGTCCAGCACCGTCACGAAGTTCTTGTTGGTTTCGGCAATGCGCTCTTCGAAGAACTTGTTCAGTTCGGCCTGGGTTTCGGCGATCACCGCGTATACGCTGCGGCCGTAGGTGGCGAACTTGTCGGCGAGCGGCTGGGCAATCGAGGTCTGAATCTCGGTCAGTTCCTGCACATCTTTGACGGCGGCGAGCGCTTTGGCGTTCTTGACCGCATCGGCGAAGGCGTTCTTCGCGGTCCGCAGTTGCAGCTCGATCAGCTTCTCCGCACCGGCCGCGGTGATGCCGGCGAATGCGATTGCGGTTTCAAGATTTTCCTTGTTCGTGGCGACCAGTTGTTCGGGTACTTTGTTCATGGACTCTCCTGCGAAATAGGGTGGACGATTGAGGATGCATACTGCCGGGGCTTTGCGACGCCGTTTGGGTTTTTGTTGCACCGCAAAAACTCAGCCATTCTAGTGATCCTGGATTCGAAGTCAACATAAAGTCAGGGTTTTTCTTCCCCTGCCCTGTAATGCGTCTGAAATGTACAATTTAACAAACACTTAAATAAAAACACGGATTCTGAGGAGTCCTTATGGAAGCCGTCGTCAGGGCATTAGGAAGGGCCGTTGGCTCTCTTGTGCACCCCGTCATTCTGCTGATCCTGCTGGTTCCGATGGTGGTCGCGGTGGCAGTCTGGCTGGGGGTGGCATGGGCGTACTGGGATACCTGGACCTCGGCCATCCAGACCCTGGTGGTGAACCACACGGCGTATTCCTGGACCGCCCGCTGGGACCTCACCGAGACGGCGGGGGTGGTCGCCGTGGTCGTGATCGTGATCCTGCTCACGCCCGCGATCATCATCACCGCGCTGTTGATCGCCGCGGTATTCGCCATGCCGGTGTTGGTCAGTCACGTTGCCCGCCGCAACTATCCGCAGCTGGAGCGGCACCGGGGCGGCACCGTCCTCGGCAGCGCCTGGAACGCCTTTGTGGCAATCGGCCTGTTTCTGGTGCTGTGGGTGGTCACGATCCCGCTGTGGCTGCTGGGCCCGATCGCGGTGGTGTTGCCGCTGTTGTTGTCCGCGTACCTGAACCAGCGGCTGTTCCGCTACGACGCGCTGTCGGAACACGCCAGTCGCGAGGAGATGCAACGCATCTTCGCGGAGGCCAGGGGAAAGCTGTTCCTGCTTGGCCTGATAACCGGCGTGCTCTACTTCATCCCGCCCTTCAATCTGATCGGCCCGGTGTTCGCGGCGCTGGCGTTCGTCCACTTGTGTCTGGACGAACTGGCGCGGTTGCGTGAGGCGTGAGGCGGGAGGCGAGAGGCGAGAGGCGAGGGTCTAGAGCAAAAAAAAGCGGCGCAATGCGCCGCCTTTTCTCTCTTCATCTCCCTCTCCCCCTGCGGGAGAGGGCCGGGGAGAGGGGGGGGTTACAGCCTTTCGTAAATCGCGGCTATTCCCTGTCCCCCGCCGATGCACATGGTCACCAGCGCATAACGGCCGCCGATGCGCTGCAGTTCGTAAAGCGCCTTCACCGAAATCAGACAGCCGGTGGCGCCCACGGGGTGGCCGAGCGCGACCGCGCCGCCGTTTGGGTTGGTCTTCTTCGGATCGAAACCGAGATCCTTCGCCACCGCGCAGGCCTGCGCCGCGAAGGCTTCGTTGGATTCGATCACGTCCATGTCGGCAACCTTCAATCCCGCTTTCTTCATTACGTTTTGCACTGCCGGGATCGGGCCCAGGCCCATCAACGTCGGATCCACGCCTGCATGGCCGTAGGCCACCAGCCGCGCCATCGGTTTCAGTCCTCTTTTCTCGGCAAGCTTGCGCTCCATCAGCACCACGGCCGCGGCGCCGTCGTTGATGCCCGAGGCGTTGCCCGGGGTAACTGAGCCGTCTTTCTTGAACGCCGGCTTGAGTTTGCCGAGGCTGTCCATGGTGGTCTCGGCGCGCACGTGCTCGTCGGTGTCGAAAATCTTCGTGCCCTTGCGGTCCTTGATCTCGATCGGCAGGATCTGCGCCTTGAACCACCCGTTCTTGATCGCATTGGCCGCGCGACGGTGGCTTTCCACGGAGAACTCGTCCTGCGTTTCGCGGCTGATGCCGTACTTCGCCGCGACGTTTTCCGCAGTCACGCCCATGTGGTTCGCGTCGAACGGATCGGACAGCGCGCCGATCAGCGAATCCATCACTACCTGGTCGCCCATCTTCGAGCCCCAGCGGGCGCTCGGCAGCCAGTAGTTGGCGCGGCTCATCGATTCGACGCCGCCGGCGACCGCGATGTCGGCATCGCCGAGCGCCACCATCTGCGCAGCGGTAACCACAGCCTGCAGACCGCTGCCGCACAGGCGGTTCAGCGTCATCGCAGGCACTTCCTTTGGAATACCGCCGTTGATCGCGCACACGCGCGACAGATACATATCCTTCGGTTCGGTGTGGATCACGTTGCCGAACACCACGTGGCCGACTTCGTCCGGCGCCACCTTTGCCCGCGACAGCGCCTCGCGCACGCAGCGTGCGCCCAGCTCGGTCGGCGCGACGTCCTTGAGCGAACCGCCGAAATCGCCGATGGCGGTGCGTACGCCGGAAACCACCACTACTTCACGTCCATTGTTCATCTGTCTTATCTCCGTTCGGTATTCGTTTCTTAAGTCAATTGCAGCTCTCACCGCAGAGGACGCGGAGGACGCAGAGGAAGCGCAAAGTCAAGTTAACCACCAAGGGCTCAGGAGGCTTCGATCATGATGAGCAATTTCTTACCCTTGGCCATCCTGGCGGGGTTTGCAAGTCTTCGTTGTCCTCTGCGTCCTCCGCGTCCTCTGCGGTGAGCGCTTGTCCTATCAGCGTTCGATGGCGAGAGCGACGCCCATGCCGCCGCCGATGCACAGCGAGGCGAGGCCCTTTTTCGCGTCGCGCTTGATCATTTCATGAATCAGCGTCACCAGGATGCGGCAGCCGGAAGCGCCGATCGGATGGCCGATGGCGATGGCGCCGCCGTTGACGTTCACTTTCGCGGTGTCCCAGCCCATGTCGCGGTTCACCGCGATCGCCTGCGCGGCGAAGGCTTCATTGATTTCCAGCAGGTCCAGGTCCTTGGGCGTCCAGCCGGCTTTCTTCAGGCACAGCTTGGAAGCCGGAATCGGACCGATGCCCATGATGCTCGGATCCACGCCGGCGGAAGAGTAGGCCTTGATGCGTGCCAGCGGCTTGAGACCAAGTTCCTTCGCCTTGCCTGCCGACATCATCATGACCGCCGCCGCGCCGTCGTTGATGCCCGAGGCGTTGCCCGCGGTTACGGTCCCGTTCTTGTCGAACGCGGGCTTGAGTCCGGCGAGAAATTCCGCCGTGGTGCCGTGACGCACGAATTCGTCCGAATCGAACACCACCGGATCGCCTTTCCTCTGCGGGATGGTGATCGGCACGATTTCGTCCTTGAAGCGGCCGGACTTTTGTGCGGCTTCCGCCTTCTGCTGCGAAGCGGCCGCGAAAGCGTCCTGTTCCTGGCGCGTCACGCCCCACTTCTTCGCGACATTCTCGGCGGTAATGCCCATGTGGTACTGGTTGTACACGTCCCACAGGCCGTCCACGATCATCGTGTCGGTGAGCTTGTTGTCCATCATGCGCAATCCATCGCGCGCACCGTTCAGCACGTGCGGAGCGAGACTCATGCTCTCCTGGCCGCCGGCGATCACGATTTCGGCGTCACCGGCCCTGATCGCCTGCGCGGCCAGATGCGTGGCCTTGAGTCCCGAGCCGCACACCTTGTTGATGGTCATTGCCGGCACCATGTCCGGTACGCCGGCGCGGATCGACGCCTGGCGCGCGGGATTCTGGCCGGCACCGGCGGTGAGCACCTGGCCCAGCAGCACCTCGCTCACCATCTCCGGCTTGACGCCGGTTTTCTGAAGCAGCGCGGAAATGACCTTGGCGCCGAGTTCCGATGCGGGAATTCTGGAGATTGTGCCGCCGAATTTGCCGACCGCGGTGCGCAGCGCCGCGACGATAACCACGTCATCCATTTGAGAGGTTCCTCGATTCGGGATTTGCTGCAACACCAGCGCTGCCGGGGGCGTCTTGAAGCGTCCTGAGGGCGGCGGAAAAGAGGGCGCAGTTTACGCCCCAGTTTTGGCCCTTGTCGAGAACAATGTTGCGTCGCGGCAGGGACTCGTTAGCGACTTGTCGCCCGGACTCGGCTCTCCGGCGGGCGTAGCTTGGAGCGGAGTCGAGTCATTGGCGAGCGTGGAGGCTGTCATGTGCCGAGTCTGGCTCGCGTTCCCGCGAACACGGCTGCGACACGTTCGCCGTAGGCCCGATTGCGGGAGCAGCCGTATAAGCTCTGCCGACCATTGTTGATCGCAGCCTCTTGCGCCCCTACCCGCAAACTGCCGACTACGTCGGTAACGTGTCCGGGGCGCGTACCGCTAACGAGTCACGCTCGCGCGGGAACGGACGCATAAGGCCGCCGCATTTGGAATCCAACCAATGCACAGTTGTTAATCCTGCTCCTGCGTAAATTTGATGATCTGGCGGCGCGCCTTCTTGGTGGGGCGGCCCTTGAGGTATACCGGACTGGAGCGCCGCTCCGCCTTGATCAGCGCTGCTTTTTCCTCCCGTGCCTTGCGGCTCTCCTCGGACTCGCGGTAGAGCTTCGCCGCGTCCGCCGCCGGGCCGCGACGCTCGCTCAGCGCGAGCACCGTGACGTCCCACGCGTAGGGACCGTTGCGTACGATAAGCGCGTCGCCGGCCTTGAGCAGCTTCGCCGGCTTGACCCGTTCGCCGTTGACCTGCGCCTTCCCGCCCTCGACCGCAGCCGCTGCCAGCGCGCGGGTCTTGTAGAAGCGGGCCGCCCATAGCCATTTGTCGATTCGAAGCCGCTTTTCCTCGTTGTCAGGCATGGCCGGAAATTCGATCTGTAGGGGTTCTGTCGAGCACAGCGGTTCGTGACGACGTGACGACGTGACGTCGTGACGGAGGCAGGCACTTACGCGTCACGATCGTTACGTTCGTCACGACCGTCACGGCATTTTCAGTGTTTCGTCGGCTGGGCGCGAGTAATCACGTTGGCAGCGAACACCTGCTCGGCGTCCACGGCGTCGAAGGTGTAGTGCCGCCCGCAGAATTCGCAATCCACTTCGACGGTGTTGCGTTCCGCGATGATGGACCTTACTTCGTCGTGGCCGAGCATGCGCAGCATCGAAGTCACGCGTTCGCGCGAGCACGAGCAGCGGAAGGCCACGGGCCTGGATTCGAACACGCGCACGTCTTCCTCGTGGTAGAGGCGACGGATGATCTCGCGGGCCGGCAGCGACAGCAATTCTTCGCGCCTGATGGTTTCGCCCAACTGTGTCGCGCGGTTCCATGCGTCCGCATCCTGGGTCGGTGCGGCGGGCAGTTTCTGCAGCAGCATGCCGGCAGCCTGCTGCGAATCGGAGGCGAGCCACAGCCTGGTCTCCAGTTGCTCGGACTTGGCCATGTAGTGCTCCAGCACCTGGGCGATGCTTTCGCCCTCGATGGCGACGATGCCCTGATAGGTCTGCCTGCCGCTGTTGGGCACGATCGAGATCACGAAACGCCCGGCGCCGAGCAGCTCGGTCACGTTGCCCTCGGCAAGTTCGCCCTCCCACTTGGCGGTGGCGCGCAGCGTATGCTCGCTGGTCGCCTCGACCACCAGCAACTGCACCGGTCCGTTGCCCTGCATCTGCATGATCAGCGAGCCTTCGAACTTGAGTATGGCCGACAGCAGCGCGGCCGCAGCCATCATGTCCCCCAGCAGCGCTTGCAGCGGGGCCGGGTAGCGACGGCGCTCGAGCACCGCGCGCCAGGTGGCATCCAGGTGCACGATTTCGCCGCGCACCGGCGTGCTTTCCAACAGGAACCTTTGCAGCGAATCGCTCATGGCTGCCGATAAAGGCGGTAGCGCTCCTGCTTGTCACCGGGGCGCCGTCCTTCCCAGATCATTTCCCAGGGTCCGCCGGCCTGGCCGGGATCCTTCCAGTTGTCCTGGGTAATCAGCAGGTCGCAGTCGGGGCGCGGACCGGATTTCTCCAGCCGCACCGTGATGATGTTCGCAAAATAATGCAGCATCGCGCGTTGGGGCTCACTCAGCGACTGGCTGTAGATGCAGCCGTGTCCGGAGGGAAGAGCCTGCGAGAGCCGCATGACCATCGAGCGGTAGCTCTTGCCGGTGTCGATGTAATTCACCAGCAGCAACGCCACCAGCGTCCAGACGATGGTCACGCCGGCGGCCCAGATGATCACCGGCCGCTCGGCGCTGCGCCTGACGTTGAACAAAAGCACGAACCATGCGGCGGTGAAAACAAACGCGAGCAGGATCACCAGCGGGTGCGTGCGCGCCTGATACTCCGGCTGCATCTCCATCATGTGCTTGCCCAGCCGTGCCGGAACGCCGAAATCCATCGCCATCCAGTAGAACCAGCCCACCAGGATGAAGAAAGTGAACAGCATGATCGCGAACCAGTAATACGCGTTGGTCGCGCCGCGCCGCAGCGTCTCGAAGCAGGCGGCGGCGAGCATCGACAGCGGCAGCAGCAGCGGCAGGCCGAGCACGTCGCGGCCTTCGCCGATGAGGCTGAGGAAGGCGAAGAACGCCGCGAAAGCGACCAGCGGCAGCAGGATCCCGGGTTTGCGCAATCCCGCCCACCCCTCCGTCCACAGCGTCCACAACGCGAACGGCAGCGCCGGCCAGGCGAACCACGGCAGCACCTTCAGATAATAGGAATACTCCTCGTGCGCGTTGAACGAAAACAGGCCTTTCAGGCGCAGCACGTTTTCGGTCCAGAACCACTGCGCGAACAGTTCCGGCGAGCGCGAATACAAAGCGCTCGGCCAGATCAACGCCCAGGGCAGCAACAACAGCAGGGCTACCAGCACGCTGAGTGCGTAAGCGCGCGTGCGCCAGTGCGGGGAAACCATCGGCAGCAACACCATGGTGGCGAGCAGCATCAAGGGTTCGACCAGTCCGGTGGAGAAGAACATGACGCCCAATCCGGTACCCAGCCAGAATCCGGCAATCAGGGGCCGCCGCGCCGACAGGGCGAGCGCGTACAGGCCCATCGCCAGCCCCGCCAGCAGCGCCACGTCGCTGATCAACTGGTGCCCGCGCACCAGCAGGCCCCCGCAGCCGAGCAGCATGAGCGTGGCCATCCAGCTCTTGTTGCCGCCGTAGAGTTCTTTCGCGGCCAGTGCTATGAAAAGGAAGGTGAGGCCCATGAACGCGCCGGTTACCAGGCGGGCGGCGTCGTGCAGCGGCAGGACCGGCGAGAACAGCGCACCGAACAGCGCCGCCGTCAGGTAGATCAGCGGCGGCTTCTCCATGTAGGGTTCGCCGGCCAGCATCGGCACTACCCAGTCGCCGCTTTGCATCAAGTGATAGACCACGCCGAAGGTCTGGGCCTCGTCCGGCTTCCAGGGGTCGTGACCCACCAGGCCGAGCAGCGTCCACGCCAGGCAGATCAGAAAAACGAGCAGTACCGGATTTTCGGCGAGCGACGAGGCGAGCTTCTCATTGCGCAGTAAGTGGGCGGGGCGAAGCATCGTTGTTGTGTTCGGTGTTTGCAGCGTTCGACCGCGTTTCGCGGAAAAAGTCACGCGGCGGTGCTGCCTGCCGGTTCAGCGGCGTACCCGGAGATGCTCATTCTAATGCCCCGTCCCGGAGGGAGCATCGAAAATCCAGCGTGCAGAAAAAGCAAAAGGCAGGTTGCGCTGCCTTTTTTGGGTGCCGGCCGGACACAGGCCTCAGGCGGCGGGCGTCTTGGCGGCGGTCTTCTTGCTGTACTTCTGGCGGAATTTCTCCACGCGGCCGGCGGTGTCCACGATCTTCTGCTTGCCGGTGTAGAACGGGTGGCAATCCGAGCAGACTTCCACGTGCAGTGACTTGCCCAGCGTGGAGCGGGTTTTGAAAGTATTCCCGCAACTGCAGGTGACGACGATTTCCTGGTAGTCGGGGTGGATCTCGGTCTTCATTTTCGGGTCCTTTCTGGCGGAAGCGGGATTTGCGCTTCCAAAGGGGGCGGATTATCCCCAAGCCGCGCGGGCTTTGCAAGCCCCTATGGCGGTGGGGCGTGAAGGGTGAAGGGTGAAGGGTGAAGGGTGAAGGGTGAAGGGTGAAGGGTGA
>JBBPIT010000063.1:0-6026 GCA_038040175.1 Pseudomonadota bacterium
GGGCACTCTGGTGGATCGTCGGCGGCGCCCTCGGCGGGCTGGCGGTGGCGCTCTATCTCCCGCCGATGCAGAGGATCTTCAAATTCGAAGCCCTGGCAGCGTCCGACCTGTTGCTATGCCTGCTGGCCGCATCGGCCGGAATACTGTGGTCGGAGTTCGTCAAGGTTCTGCCCGGAAAACGAGGTGTAGCTCCGGCGGCATGAGAAACGATTCGCGGGCCGCGGTCGTTGGCGATCAATAGGCATAGATGAGCATAAGCCAGAACTTGCGCGTGTCCACTTTCCCGAGAGCAGCTTCCATTTTTCGCCAAACGGGTGGGCGCCGTCCGCGCGAAGTCCCACGATCCGGTTCGAGGTATCGGCGGGTGCGGGCCCGGAGAAGCCGGCGGCGGCAATCGCGTCGGGCTGGTCCTGGAAGTAGCCGTAGCCGACCAGCGCCTCGGACGGGGAGAGCGCGCAGCGCGCGTTCAGCAACAGGGTGTCGGTATCATGCTGTCGGGTGTCGACGGTCTTCACTCGGCCCAGATAACCGGCGTAAAGCCGCGTGTTCGGCAGGCTCTTGTTCTCGGCGGTGACGCCGTTGAAAACCTGCATCACCTGGCGGAACTCGACATTGCCGATGAAGCGCACGTTATCTAGCTTGATCGACTGCCGCCCGGCGCGGATGTTGGTGGCGGGCAAGCCGGCCCAGTCCAGGTACAACTGGTTGACGTCGGTATTGTCGGGATCGGCGACCACCGGGTAGCGGACTTTGCCGTTCTGTCCGTCGTTGTATTCGTCGTCCAGCCTGCCGACGTCGATCAACTCGACGGTGGCCGACAGTCCCTTCCATGCGCCGGTCTTCCAGCCGGCCAGCGTGCGCAACGTGAAGGCGTTGGCCTCGTCGGGCCTTCCGTTCTGGTCGACGAATTCGTAGCGAGGCCGCAGGTTCAGAGTCGCCTTCCCGGTGGCAATTGCGTCCAAGGGCGAAAAGGCATTTTCCGCGCTTGCCACTACGGGCAGGGCCAACAGGCCAATGGTCAACAGCCGGACCGATATGGAACGCATGCAGAACCTCCCTTAGGTATATCCCCTGCCTCGATGCGAATGCCAAGCTGTCGCACAAAGTGTCTTCACACGCTTACGTGTCTGGGCAGCTTGGGAGTCGATCCCAAGCCAAAAGCGCAATTGCGGCACATGCTGAATGAATTGTGGTCCCGGCGGGACGGCAGACGGTTTGACTTACGTCAATAGTTTTCGACGAACATCCGTGTAGGGTGGCGCACGAGTACGCGTTTTGCGAGTTTTCCAGATCGCAGATATCGCCCGAAACAAACCCCATTGCCCCGATGCCTCTTGCGGAATCTGGAGAATGCGCGGCCGCGTGGCCATCGAGTGCTTTTCTCTCGGGTCTCGAGGGGGCAGCGGATGCTTCGCCGGCAGACAGTGCCGCCGATTACAACATTAACCTGGTGACGTCACGTCTCGTGAACGACGCCGAAGCGGACGGAGGCAGGCATGGTGTCACGATCGCAGCAATCGCTGTCGGTGCTGGTTGTCAGCACCGTCGCGTTCACGATCTGCTTTGCGATCTGGATGATGTTTGCCGTGATCGGCATTCCGCTCAAGGCTTCGCTGGGGCTCAACGAAACGCAGTTCGGTCTGCTGGTGGCCACCCCGGTTCTCACCGGCTCGCTGGTCCGCCTGCCGCTCGGCATGCTTACCGACAAGGTGGGCGGCCGCATTGTCTTCTTCCTGTTGATGCTCGCCTGTGTGGTGCCGATCTGGGTGATCGGAGAGGCGACAAAATTCTCGCAGTTTCTGGTGCTGGGGCTGTTCGTCGGGCTGGCCGGCGGCTCGTTTTCGGTCGGCATCGCCTACGTGGCGCGCTGGTTCTCGAAGGGCCGGCAGGGGTTTGCCATGGGTATCTTCGGCGCGGGCAATTCCGGCGCGGCGCTCACCAAGTTCGTCGCGCCCACGCTGGTGGTGGCCTACGGCTGGCAGATGGTGCCGAAAGTCTATGCCGCCGCAATGCTGGTGACGGCATTGCTGTTCTGGTTGCTCAGCTATCAGGACGAAGGACACAAGGTCGATTCGAGTGTCACCGTGAAGCACCAACTCGCGGCGCTGAAAGACCCGCGGGTGTGGAAATACTGCCAGTACTACTCGATCGTGTTCGGCGGCTATGTGGCGCTGGCGCTGTGGATGACCAAGTACTACATCACCGAATACGGATTCGACATCAAGATCGCGGCGCTGCTCGCTGCGTGTTTTTCGCTGCCGGGCGGGGTACTGCGCGCTTTCGGCGGCTGGCTCTCGGACCGCTTCGGCGCGCACCCGGTGACCTGGTGGGTGATGCTGATTTCGTGGGTGTGCCTGTTCTTCATGTCGTATCCCCAGACCGACCTGATCATCAAGACCGCGCGAGGCGATATGGCGATGCATGTCGGGCTCAACTGGTGGATGTTCACCATCCTGCTGTTCTCGATGGGCGTCGCCTGGGCATTCGGCAAGGCTTCGGTGTTCAAGTACATCTCCGACGAGTATCCGCACAACATCGGCGTGATTTCGGGAATCGTCGGCCTGGTGGGCGGATTGGGCGGGTTCGTCCTGCCGATCATGTTCGGCGCACTGGTGGACCTCACCGGCGTCAACAGCAGCGTGTTCATGCTGCTGTGGGGCATCACGCTGGTGTCGCTGATCTGGATGTACTGGACCGAGATCGTGCCGAAGCGCAACGGCGCCAAGATCGAAACGATGAACTACGGCCGCGCCACCTGACTGAAGGGAGCATGACATGAATGCGGATACGCACGTCCAGGCGCCGGCAGGCGGAAGCCGCGGCAAGGTGCTGACGATCTGGACGCCCGAGGACAAGGCGTTCTGGGCGCGGGAGGGCCAGGCGATCGCCAATCTCAACCTGTGGATTTCGGTGCCGGCACTGTTCCTCGCCTTCGCGGTCTGGCAGTTGTGGAGCGTGGTGGCGGTGAACCTGAACGCGCTTGGGTTCAATTTCAGCACCAACCAGTTGTTCTGGCTGGCGGCGGCGCCGGCATTGTCCGGCGCCACGCTGCGCATTTTCTATTCGTTCATGGTGCCGATCTTCGGCGGCCGCCGCTGGACCGCGATCTCCACCGCGTCGCTGTTGATCCCGACGATAGGCATCGGCATCGCGGTGCAGGACCCGGCTACGAGCTATCCCACCATGCTCGTGCTGGCGCTGCTGTGTGGTTTCGGCGGCGGCAACTTCTCCTCGAGCATGGCCAACATCAGCTTCTTTTTCCCGAAGGAACGCAAGGGTTCCGCCCTCGGCGTCAACGCCGGGCTGGGCAACCTCGGCGTGTCCTCGGTCCAGTTCCTGGCGCCGCTAGTGGTGACCATGCCCATCTGGCTGGTGTTTGGCGGCGACCCGCAGATCATCACCAACAAGGCTGGTCAACAGGTGGAAATCTGGGCGCAGAACGCCGCGTTCATCTGGGTACCGTTCATTATCATTGCCGCGCTGGCAGCCTGGGTCGCCATGAGCGACATCGCCGATGCCAAGGCCTCGTTTACCGAGCAGGCGATCATCTTCAAGCGCAGGCACAACTGGATCATGTGCTGGCTCTACCTGGGAACCTTCGGTTCGTTCATCGGCTATGCCGCAGGTTTCCCGCTGCTGATCAAGTCGCAGTTCCCCGCCGTCAACGCGTTGCAGTTCGCCTGGCTGGGGCCTTTGGTCGGCGCGGCGGTCCGGCCGTTCGGCGGCTGGCTTGCCGACAAGATGGGCGGGGCGCGCGTGACGTTCTGGAATTTCATCGTGATGGCGCTCGCGGTGGTGGGGGTGCTTTATTACCTGCCGTCCGGCGGTTCCGGCGGCAATTTCGCCGGCTTCCTCACCATGTTCCTGATCCTGTTCCTGACCACTGGCATCGGCAACGGCTCGACGTTCCGCATGATCCCGGTGATCTTCGCCACCGAGCGGACGCGCGAGGCGGCCGGGAAGGGCAAGCACGCGGAAGAGCAGGCGCTGAAGGAAGGCAACAAGGAGGCCGCTGCCGTACTCGGCTTCGCCGGCGCCATCGGCGCATACGGCGGCTTCTTCATCCCCAAGAGCTACGGCACCTCGATCTCGCTCAACGGCGGACCGGAAGGCGCGTTGTACGTTTTCATCGTGTTCTATCTCACCTGCATCGCCGTGACGTGGTGGTTCTATGTGAGGAAGGGCGCAAAGATGCCGTGTTGAATCGGTGAATGCGTGAATGCGTGAATGCGTGAATGTGTGACAAGTCGGCAGGCCGGGGTGGGGTTTCACCCTTCACCCTTCACCCTTCACCCTTCACTGTTCACTTGCGACTGACAGGAGCAACAAATGTCCCACTTTCTTGATCGACTGAACTATTTCTCGAACCCGAAGGAAAGTTTCTCCGGCGGCTTCGGCGTTACCAACGGTGAAGACCGCACCTGGGAAGACGCCTACCGCAACCGCTGGGCGCACGACAAGATCGTGCGTTCCACTCACGGCGTCAACTGCACCGGTTCGTGCTCGTGGAAGATCTACGTCAAGGGCGGCATCGTCACTTGGGAAACCCAGCAGACCGACTACCCGCGCACGCGCTGGGACATGCCCAACCACGAGCCGCGCGGCTGCTCGCGCGGCGCCAGCTACAGCTGGTACCTGTACAGCGCCAATCGCGTGAAGTATCCGCTGGTGCGCGGCCGGCTGCTCAAGAGCTGGCGCGAAGCGCGCGCGGCGCACGATCCGGTTGACGCCTGGGCTTCGATCGTGGAGAGCGACGCCAAGCGGCGCGACTACCAAAGCATTCGCGGCATGGGTGGCTTCGTGCGCTCGAGCTGGGACGAGGTCAACGAGATCGTGGCCGCGGCCAACGTCTACACCATCAAGAAGCACGGGCCCGACCGCATCGTCGGCTTCTCTCCCATCCCCGCCATGTCGATGATCAGCTACGCGTCGGGCAGCCGCTACCTGAGTCTGCTCGGCGGCGTGAATCTGAGCTTTTACGACTGGTACTGCGATCTGCCCCCGAGCAGCCCGCAAGTGTGGGGCGAGCAGACCGACGTGCCCGAATCGGCCGACTGGTTCAACTCCAGCTACATCATCGCCTGGGGCTCCAACGTGCCGCAAACACGCACGCCCGATGCTCACTTCTTCACCGAGGTGCGCTACAAGGGCACCAAGACGGTGGCCGTCACGCCCGACTATTCCGAGGTCGCCAAGCTGTGCGACCTGTGGCTGCACCCCAAGCAGGGCACCGATGCGGCGGTGGCCATGGCGATGGGCCACGTGATCATGAAGGAGTTCTATTTCGACCGCCGCAGCGCCTATTTCGACGATTACGCGCGCCGCTACACCGACCTGCCGATGCTGGTGCTGCTGCGCGAGCACACCATGCCGGACGGACGGACCATCATGGTGCCAGACCGCTACGTGCGCGCGTCGGACTTCAGCGACCAGCTCGGCGCCGTCAACAATCCGGAGTGGAAGACGGTCGCATTCGGCGAGACTGGCAGGGTGGTGCTGCCGCACGGTGCCATCGGATTCCGCTGGGGGCCCGACGGCCGCGCCGACCAGGGCCAGTGGAACCTAGAGACCAAGGAAGCGCAGCACGGCCAGGATGTCAAGCTCAGGCTTTCGCTTCTCGAAGGCGACACCCCGGGCAGCGACACCGCACCGGTGGGGTTCCCGTATTTCGGCGGCATCGAAAGCGCGCATTTCCCCAACAACGTGCAGAGCGACGTGATGGTGCGCACGGTGCCCGTGCAACGCCTGTTACTCGGCAACGCCGGCGCGCAACGCGAGGTGCTGGTGGCCACCGTGTTCGACCTGCAGGCTGCCAATTACGGTGTGGCGCGCGGCCTGGCCGGCGAACAGGCTGCGAGCAGTTACGACGACGACACGCCCTATACGCCGGCGTGGCAGGAACGCATCACCGGCACCCCGCGCGACCAGGTCATCACGGTGGCGCGCCAATTCGCCGACAACGCGGACAAGACGCAGGGCAAGTCGATGGTGATCATCGGCGCCGGCATGAACCACTGGTACCACAG
>JBBPIT010000063.1:6126-19499 GCA_038040175.1 Pseudomonadota bacterium
TGGATCCGCCCGCCGCGCCAGATGAACTCGACCAGCTTCTTCTACGCGCACACCGGCCAGTGGCGCTACGAGAAGCTGACGATGGAAGAAGTGCTGTCGCCGCTGGCGCCGCAGGGCGAAGCGGGCAAGCAGTATCACGGCTCGATGATCGACTACAACGTGCGCGCCGAGCGCATGGGCTGGCTGCCATCGGCGCCGCAACTGCAGACCAACCCGCTGCAGGTGGTGCGCGATGCGCAGGCCGCCGGCGTCGACCCGAAAGATTACGTGGTCAAGAGCCTGCAGGACGGTCGTCTAAAGATGAGTTGCGAAGACCCCGACCATCCGGACAACTGGCCGCGCGTGATGTTCGTCTGGCGCTCCAACATCCTCGGCTCGTCAGGCAAGGGCCACGAATATTTTCTCAAGCACCTGCTGGGCGCTACCCACGGTGTGCAGGGCAAGGACCTCGGCGCGGACGATGCCAAGCCCGAGGAAGTGAAGTGGCATTCCAAAGCCCCCGAAGGCAAGCTCGACCTGCTGGTCACGCTCGACTTCCGCATGAGCACGACCTGTCTGTACTCGGACATCGTGCTGCCGACCGCCACCTGGTACGAGAAGAACGATCTCAACACCAGCGACATGCATCCCTTCATCCACCCGTTGTCGACCGCGGTCGACCCGGCCTGGCAGTCCAGGAGCGACTGGGAAATCTACAAGGGCTTCGCCAGGAAATTCAGCGAGGTCTGTGGCGGCCACCTGGGTGTCGAGCATGAAGTGGTGCTGACGCCGCTGATGCACGACACGCCGGGCGAACTGGGTCAGCCGTTCGACGTGAAGGACTGGAAGAAGGGCGAGTGCGAGCTGATCCCGGGCAAGACCGCGCCGCAGATCGCCGTGATCGAGCGCGATTACCCGAACGTCTACAAGCGCTTTACCGCCCTCGGCCCTCTGATGAACAAGATGGGCAACGGCGGCAAGGGCATCGGCTGGAACACGCAAACCGAAGTCAGGCAACTCGGCGAGCTCAACGGCCTCGTCACCGCCGAGGGCGCGACCCGCGGCATGCCGAAGATCGAGACCGATATCGACGCCTGCGAGGTGGTGATGATGTTGGCGCCCGAGACCAACGGCCATGTGGCGGTCAAGGCCTGGGCGGCGCTCTCCGAGAAAACCGGCCGCGAGCATACACACCTGGCGATCCACCGCGAAGACGAGAAGATACGCTTCCGCGACATTCAGGCGCAGCCGCGCAAGATCATCAGCTCGCCGACCTGGAGCGGCATCGAGTCCGAGACCGTTTCGTATAACGCCGGCTACACCAATGTGCACGAGATGATCCCGTGGCGCACTCTCACCGGGCGCCAGCAGTTCTACCAGGACCATCCGTGGATGCGCGCCTTCGGCGAGACGCTGGCCTCCTACCGGCCGCCGGTCGATCTGAAGGCAACCGCGGCCATCCACCGCCTGCGCCCCAACGGCAACCCGGAGATCCTGCTCAACTTCATCACCCCGCACCAGAAGTGGGGTATCCACTCGACCTACACCGACAACCTGATGATGCTCACGTTCAGCCGCGGCGGGCCGATCATCTGGCTGAGTGAAGACGACGCGAAACGCGCCGGCATTGTCGACAACGACTGGGTTGAGCTGTTCAACGTCAACGGCGCCCTCGCGGCGCGGGCGGTGGTGAGCCAGCGGGTGTTGCCGGGCATGGTGATGATGTACCACGCCCAGGAAAAGACCATCAACATGCCGGGCTCCGAGATCACCGGCACGCGTGGCGGCATCCACAACTCGATGACGCGCATCGTGCTCAAACCCACCCACATGATCGGCGGCTACGCGCAACTGAGCTACGGCTTCAATTACTACGGCACCATCGGCACCAACCGCGACGAGATCGTGGTGGTCCGCAAGATGGACAAAGTCGATTGGCTGGACACGCCGGCCACCATTGAACCCGCTCTCGACGCTCAGCAGGCTTGAGGAGACCCCATGAAAGTACGCGCTCAAATCGGCATGGTGATGAATCTGGACAAGTGCATCGGATGTCACACTTGTTCCGTCACCTGCAAGAACGTCTGGACCAGCCGCCCCGGCATGGAGTACGCGTGGTTCAACAACGTCGAGACCAAGCCCGGCATCGGCTATCCGAAGGAATGGGAGAACCAGGACAAGTGGAACGGCGGCTGGGTGCGCAAAGCCAACGGCAAGATCGAGCCGCGCCAGGGCGCGAAGTGGAAGCTGCTGATGCGCATCTTCGCCAACCCTAACCTGCCGGAGATCGATGACTACTACGAACCTTTCACTTTCGACTACGACCATCTCCAGTCGGCGCCCGAAATGAAGGCCGCCCCCACCGCGCGCCCGCGCAGCCTGATCACCGGCAAGACCATGGAGAAGATCGTCTGGGGTCCGAACTGGGAAGAGATTCTCGGCGGTGAATTCAGCAAGCGCAGCAAGGACAAGAACTTCGACGCGGGTTTTGAACAAACGCAGAAGGACATCTACGGCCAGTTCGAAAACACTTTCATGATGTACCTGCCCCGGCTGTGCGAGCACTGCCTGAATCCGTCGTGCGTGGCGAGCTGTCCCTCGGGCTCGATCTACAAGCGCGAGGAAGACGGCATCGTGCTGATCGACCAGGATAAGTGCCGCGGCTGGCGCATGTGCGTGAGCGGCTGCCCGTACAAGAAGATCTACTACAACTGGCAAAGCGGCAAGGCCGAGAAGTGCACCTTCTGCTACCCGCGCATCGAAGCCGGCCAGCCCACGGTGTGCTCCGAAACCTGTGTCGGCCGCATCCGCTACCTCGGTGTGCTGCTATATGACGCCGACCGCATCCAGGAGGCCGCCAGCGTCGAGCACGACCGCGACCTGTACCAGGCGCAACTCGACATCTTTCTCGACCCGCACGACCCGAAGATCATCGCGCAGGCGCGCATTGATGGCGTTCCCGACACGTGGATGGACGCCGCGCGCAACAGCCCGGTCTACAAGATGGCGGTCGAGTGGAAGGTGGCCCTGCCGCTGCACCCGGAATACCGCACGCTGCCGATGGTCTGGTACGTGCCGCCGCTCTCGCCCATCAGCTCTGCCGCCAACGCCGGCCAGTTGGGGACCAACGGCGAGATTCCGGATGTCAACCAGTTGCGCATTCCGGTCAAGTACCTGGCCAACCTGCTGACCGCCGGCGACACGGTGCCGGTGGTGCGCGCGCTCGAACGCATGCTGGCCATGCGCGCCTACCAGCGCGAGAAGCATGTGGAGAACCGCGTCAACACCGCAGTGCTCGAGCAGGTGGGCCTGAGCCGGATGGAGGTGGAAGACATGTACCACGTGATGGCCATCGCCAACTACGAGGACCGCTTCGTGATTCCCAGCACGCACCGCGAGTACGCGGAGAACACCTTCGACATCCGCGGCGGCTGCGGCTTCTCGTTTGGCAACGGCTGCTCCGATGGCGCGAGCAAGGTCAGCCTGTTCGGTGGCACCAAGAAGCGCACCATTCCCATCAAGGCAAAGGTTTGACCCATGACCATCACCTCGAAATTCCCCAACGCTTCCCTCAGCTTGCGGGTGCTTGCGCGTCTGTTGAGCTATCCCGACGCCGAGTTGCTCAGTCATCTGTCCGCGATGCGCGATGCGTTGCACACCGAGCGCGCCATCACGGTCGGGCGTCTGGCGGAACTGGATGTGCTGATGGATACACTCTCGAGCGGTGATCCGCTCGACACCGAGGCCGCCTACGTGCAGTTGTTCGACCGTGGTCGCGCCACTTCCTTGCACCTGTTCGAGCATGTGCATGGCGATTCGCGCGATCGCGGCCCGGCGATGATTGATCTGGCGCAGACCTATGACAAAGCCGGTCTCTACCTCGCGCCCGGCGAACTGCCCGATTACCTGCCGGTGGTGCTGGAGTTCGTTTCCACCCAGCCGCCGCGCGAGGCCCGCGCCTTCCTGAGCGAGATGGCGCACATCTTCAACGCCGTCTTCAGCGCGCTGCAGCAACGCCAGAGCGCTTACGCCAGCGTGATCGGCGCCTTGCTGGAACTGGCGGGTGAGAAGGCGCAAGCCGTGAAGCTCGCGCCCGAGGAGCCGCTGGACGAGAGTTGGGTCGAGCCGGCGGTTTTCGACGGTTGTTCCTCAAAAGGCCAGGCCACGCCCGACCAGCCGCAACCGATACACATCATCCGCAAAGACAAATCTGCACAAGGAGCGCCCCAATGAGTACGCTGTTCGGTTTTGTTTTTGGCGTCTATCCGTATATTTGCCTCACGGTGTTTCTGATGGGCAGCCTGATCCGCTTCGACCAGAACCAGTACAGCTGGAAAAGCGACTCGTCGCAGATGCTGCGCGCCGGCAGCCTGCGTTGGGGCAGCAACCTGTTTCACGCGGGCATCCTGTTCCTGTTCTTCGGCCACCTGCTGGGCTTGCTGACGCCGCACTCGTTCTACGGCCACTTCCTGGAAGCTCCGGTCAAGCAGATGATTGCCATCTACTCGGGCGCGGCCGCGGGAGCGCTGTGCTTCATCGGCCTGTCGTTGCTGATCCATCGCCGCGTGTTCGATGCGCGAATCCGCGCCACCAGTCACCCCACTGACATTGCCGTTCTCGTCATCCTGTGGGTGCAACTGGTGGTGGGCCTGATCACGCTGCCATATTCATGGGCTCACTCGGACGGCGACGTGATGCTGGTGTTGGCCGACTGGGCGCAGCGCATTGTCACCCTGCGTGCGGTTGATGCCGAAGTGCTGGTCAACGTGCCGTGGCCCTACCTTTTTCACGTGGTGCTCGGCATGACGATTTTCCTGCTGTTCCCATTCAGCCGGCTGGTGCACGTGTGGAGCGGTTTTGCAGCGCTGGGTTACCTTTTTCGCCCGTACCAGGTGGTGCGCAGCCGGCGGCTGAATTTGCCTCCGGGCCACAATCAGCCGCCCCAGCCCGGCGCCCGCGTTTAAGGAGCACACGATGCCGACCGATACTTTTGTCGCCGCAACCGTCGCGCGCATCAACGGCGTGGCGCTGCATGCTGCGGCGGACGAGCTGCCGCCCGAAGAATTGCGCCAGCGCGCCTGCACCGAGTTGCTGCGCCAGACCGCGCAAGCCGCCGGCCTGCTGGATGCGAACGACGCACGCTCCGCCGACGGCGTAATCAGCGAAGCGGCAGCCAACGCCATAGACGCGCTGCTGGAGCAGAATCTGAACGTGCCCGAACCCTCGGAAGAAGCTTGCCGCCGACACCATGCGGCCCACCAAAGCGCCTACCGCACCGGTGAACGCGTGCGGGTGCGGCACATCCTGTTCGCAGTGACCCCGGGCGTCGATGTGATGGCCTTGCGTAAGCGCGCGGAGCCCATCTTCCTCGACGTGCGCTGCCATAATGGCCAGGCCGCCGACAGCTTCGCCGATGCCGCGCGCAAGTGGTCCAACTGCCCAAGCGGCGAACACGGCGGCGAGCTGGGCTGGCTCAGCAGCGCCGATTGCGCACCGGAGTTCGCCCGTGAGCTGTTCGGTCACATTGAGATCGGCGTGCTGCCACGCCTGGTGCACAGCCGTTTCGGCATGCATGTGGTCGAGGTGCTGGAACGCGAGCCTGGCGTGGTGCAGCCTTTCGAGTCGGTGCATGGCGCGGTGGCCATGTCGCTGCGCCAGCAGACTTTCGTGACTGCGCTGCGCCAGTATCTGCGCCTGCTGGCAGGGCAGGCAGTGGTGGAAGGGGTGGCGCTCGAGGCAGGCGACACGCGGCTGGTGCAGTAGAATCCCCGCAACTTGGAAGACTTCTTTCTCGCGCGCGCGTTGCACGTGACCGCGGTCGTGCTTTGGATCGGCGGGGTGGCCTTTGTCACCGCGGTGCTTCTGCCAGCGGTGAAGCGGTTGCGCGAGCCCGCGGAACGGGTCGCGTTCTTCGAAAAGGTGGAAGCCGGTTTTGCCCGTCAGGCGAGGGTGACGACGCTGGTGACCGGCCTGAGTGGACTTTACCTGGTGCACAGTCTCGGCGCATGGGACCGTTTTGCCGAGCTGCACTACTGGTGGATGCACGCGATGGTCCTGGTGTGGGGCCTGTTCACGCTCATGCTTTTCGTGCTCGAACCCCTGTGGCTGCACCGCTGGTTTCGGGCACGCGCGCAGCGGGACCCGGAAGGCACATTTGCAATCATTGCCAGGATGCATTGGGTGTTGCTGGCGGTGAGCGTGATCACGATCGCGGGCGCTGCCGCGGGCAGCCACGGCTGGAGCTTCGGCCGGTGAGCTATTCGATGTTGAAGTACATTCATGTGGCCACGGTGATTGCGAGTTTCGCGTTGTTTTTCCTGCGCGGCCTGTGGATGATGACGGCCCCCGAGAAACTCACTGCACGCTGGGTGCGGGCGATCCCGCACATCATCGACACAATCCTGCTCGTCAGCGCGATTGCCCTGGCCGCGCTGACCGCTCAATACCCGTTTGTGCAACCCTGGCTGACCGCCAAGGTACTCGCGCTGCCGGTCTATGTCCTTCTCGGCACCGTTGCCATCCGCCGAGGACGCACGCGGCGCGTGAGGATCGTCGCCTGGATTCTGGCCCTGACTGTTTTTGGCTACATGGTTGCCGTCGCCCGCGAGCGCGTCCCGTTTCCGTGGGGCATGTGACGCCCATTGACTTGATATCCGTCAATGTCGTGCCGGACAGTCCGTGTAGCCTGCGGGCATCACCGCAGCAATTGGAGGAGGTCATCATGTCGATATGCAGTTCTCGGATCAGCCTGTTTCTGATTGCAGGCACGCTGTTGCTGAGTCCGGCCGGCAACCTCGGGGCCGGCGACGCCGGTCCGGCGCCCGGCACGTACCGGGTCGTCGACGGGAAAGTCGATTCGGGCACTTACGCCGGCTGGTTCACCTATCACCTTTCCTGCCACATGTGCCATGGGCAGGATGCATCGGGTACCGACGTTGCGCCCGACTTGAGGCAGAGCCTGAGGATGATGACGCAGGAGCAATTCGCATAGGGTGCTGGGGCATTACCGGATACTCGACGCCCCCGCGGACGGCCCTCCCGACGAGACTGTGCGCAGAAATCAAGCTTGCACTTTTTTCTACGGCGACGAAGCGCGGTTCTTTTCCACCAGCGAGCGGATGAGGCCATCGATCCCGACCCGCCCGCGCCAGGCACGGTCAAAGCCAGAATTGACGCAGGTCAAGGTCGTCACGCCGGAGTTTGCGATAGTCTCGATCCAGGTTGCGCGGTGCGCATGTTACGGTTGAACTGATCAGCGATGAATTATCCAGTATCCGAACTGGTGATCGATCCGGAGTTGATCCGCAAATACGATGTAAGCGGACCGAGATACACGTCTTACCCGACCGCGGACCGTTTTGTCCAGGCATTTGGCGAGAGCACGTACCAGCATTGGCTGGCCAGACGCAATGCCGGTGGCATGAGCCAGCCGCTCTCGGTGTACGTCCATCTGCCTTTCTGCAACACCGTGTGCTACTACTGCGCATGCAACAAAGTGGTGACGCGCGACCGCGGAAAATCGGCGCGGTATGTCGCGTACCTGGCGAAGGAAATCGGCCTGGTGGGTAGCGAGCTCGCAGGCGACCACCGTATCAGCCAGATGCACTGGGGCGGCGGCACGCCCACCTTTTTGGCGCGCGACGAAATGCGCGCCTTGAACGACGCGATCAATGCGCAGTTCGATCGCAGCGACGATTGCGAATGCTCGATTGAGGTGGATCCGCGCAGAGTCGAGCCGGGCATGATGGCGTTTCTCGCCGGACTGGGCTTCAACCGCGTGTCCATCGGCGTGCAGGATTTCGATCCTGCGGTGCAGAAGGCGGTGCATCGGATCCAGACCGAAAGCGAGACGCGGCGCGTGATCGAAGAGTCGCGTGCGGCCGGTTTCAGATCGGTGAGCCTCGACCTGATCTACGGTCTGCCGAAGCAGACTGTCGCCAGTTTCAATACCACGATCGACCGGGTGCTTGCGCTCGATCCCGACCGCATCGCCTTGTACAGCTACGCGCATCTGCCGAACAGATTCAAGCCGCAGCGGAGCATAGCCGCAGCCGAACTGCCTTCGGCCGACACCAAGCTGCAGATTCTGACGCTGGCGATCGGCCGCCTGACCGACGCCGGCTATCTCTACATCGGCATGGATCATTTCGCCAAGCCCGGCGACGACCTCGCGGTGGCGCAAAGCGAGGGACGCCTGCAGCGCAACTTCCAGGGTTACTCGACGCGTGCCGAATGCGACATGCTGGGTTTCGGCGTCTCAGCCATCGGACGCGTCGGACCCACTTACAGCCAGAACCTGAAGGACCTCGACGCTTATTACGCTGCGCTCGACGACGGGCATCTGCCCGTGGCGGGCGGAATCGTGCTGACCCAGGACGATCTGGTCCGGCGTGCCGTCATCCAGGCTCTTGCATGCCAGTTCCGGCTGTCCATCGACTCGATCGAGCACGCTTACCCGATGGACTTCCACAGTTACTTCTCGCCGGAACTGCAGGAGTTGAAGCGCCTCGAGCAGGACGGACTCGTGCAAGTGCTACCTGAAGGCATCAAGGTCACTCCGAAGGGCAGGATGCTGGTACGGATCGTCTGCATGGTGTTCGACCGTCATCTGCACGAGGGTCGGCAGCAGGCGAGTTACTCGAAAGTGTTGTGAGGAGGGAGCTTGGCTTCGGGAAGCCATGCGGATCACATTGTCGGCCTGATCAACAAGGAAACGCGATGGATTTTCAGTACCCGCCCGACAATGAAGCGATGCAGGATTCGCTGCGCAGGTTCATGGAGCGCCATGTTCTGCCTGCCAATCAGGCGTGGCATCGCCAGGCAGATCACGGCGTGTATCCCACCGCGGTGGTCGAGCCACTGAAGGCACTTGCCAGGCAGGCCGGTTTTTGGAACCTCTTCCTGCCGGGGCTGCACGAAGATGAACCCGGCACCCGCCTGAGCAATCTGGAATACGCGCCGTTGGCCGAGATCATGGGGCGGATTCCCTGGGCCGCGGAAGTGTTCAACTGCAACCCGCCGGACACTGGCAACATCGAACTGCTGCATCTATTCGCCACGCCGGAACAGTCGTATCTTTGGCTCAAACCGCTGCTCGAAGGGGACATTCGCTCCTGCTTCGCGATGACCGAACCCGACGTCGCCTCCTCCGACGCGACGAACATCCGGACGACCATCCGGCGCGAGGGTGACGAGTATGTGATCAATGGACGCAAGTGGTTCATCACCGGCGCGGCACATCCGAACTGCAAAGTCTCCATCGTGATGGGCATATCCGGCGAGTCGCCGGACGCAGATCCGCACGGCCGGCATTCGATGGTTCTCGTGCCCATGACCACGCCGGGCGTGGAAGTGGTGCGCAACGTGCCGATCATGCACCACGTGGCGCCCGAAGGGCACTGCGAGTTGCTGTTCAGGGACGTGCGAGTCCCTGCGGGGAACTTGCTCGGCGAGGAAGGCAAGGGTTTCTCGTTGGCGCAGGCGCGTCTCGGACCGGGCCGGGTGCATCATTGCATGCGCACGATCGGCCAATGTGAGTTGGCGATCGAGATGATGTGCGAGCGTGTCCTCGAGCGCCGCGCGTTCGGCAAGCACCTGAGCGACTATGCCAACATACAGGATTGGATCGCGTACTCCCGCGTTGAGATAGATCAGGCGCGGCTGCTCGTGCTGCGTGCAGCCTGGTTGATGGATCGACAAGGCAACCAGGCCGCCCGCATCGACCTATCGGCCATCAAGCTCGTTGCGGCCCAATTGCAGACACGGGTGCTCGATCGTGCCATCCAGGCATTCGGCGCAATGGGCTTGACGCCGGACACCCCGTTGGCCTTCCTGTGGACCTGGGGGCGCGCAATGCGTTTCTTCGACGGCCCCGATGAGGTCCACCTTCGCACCGTGGCGCGCAACGAATTGGCCAACGCCAGGGCCAACCGCGGTGCGACGGCTGCGTACTATCTCATGTCCTGAGCACAAGGAAAGCTCTGACCTGATCGCGCAGGAGTCGCCTCAAACGCAATCGGTTGAGTCAGTGTGAATTCCACTTCTTCGGGGAAGCGGCAATCCTCAAACTGACAATGCCGAAATGCCGTGCCGCGCTTGAAGGCGAGCCCTTCACGTGGCGAGCGTGGCGAGACTGTCGCAGAAGCGTCGATATACCCTCAGCGTGCGTATGAGATTCCACCACAACAAAACCGAGGATGACGCGACAGCAAAGGCCGCGGGATAAGTAAATGTCGCAGGCCAGAGCGCTGCGGCCGCAAGCAAGACCACGGCAACCACGTGGATCCGGCTTTGTCGCTGCGCTGCCTCGCTCGGCAGTATTTTCTTAACGTTTGGCGCGACTGCCATTCTTTGCGCCTTGTTCTGCATATGCAGCCATGACAGGAACGGCGCGATCTTGTAGAGCATGCCATTCACCACCGACAAGGCGAAGCCGGCAATCATCAGTACGCCGAGCAACGGACCGTAAGCACGCGCGGTGGCGATCTCCGGAAGCCACTGTGCCGAAACTCACAGAGCTGTACAACCAATTAGGCTCGCCATGCCGGTGCGCCAGAGCGTGATGGTCGCATCGGGTTGGCATCCGTTCGCCGCAGGAAGCCTGCGCGCGCGTGAATGCCGGTGCAATGCTGCTGCAGTTGCACCGCAGCCTGTTGCGACCCGGATCCCGGCTCATGGGCGCGATCAACATGGCAATTGCAACCGCCACCACTTTCTGAATCTACTTCGCGAAGCGGCGCGAAATGTTCGCGTTCCCCGGGCAAATGGCAGCCGAGCCCGCTACGCCGGCAGATCGAACCAGCGACCATGTCTCGGCGTAGCCATCGCCGCCGCGCCTGTGTCGAGGAACTGACACCGCAAGTCGGTCTGTGGTGTTACGGATTGGCTTTCAGGTACAGGATGATCTTGCGGCGGATCTCCGCGTTCGGCTGCTTGTAGAACATGTAAACGCCGGGCACCCAGGCCTGGGTGTTGGTGATCCAGACGTCGAGCGCGGCTTCGGTCCACTCCATGCCTTTCAGCGTCTTCAGCATCGCCAACGAATAGCCGAATCCTTCGACGCTTCCCGCGGGACGCCCGATGATGCCGCGCAGGTACGGCCCGAAGGGCGGGGCGACGGCGACGGGTTCGCCGGCTGCTCCGGCAAGCGCGTCCGCCGGCGCCCCGACGGGATCCGCGATCAACCGCAGAGGGAAATCGCGCACTGTCGACCCCGGCGCCTGATGCATCGCCAGCCGGAGGGACGGTCGTGAAGGTGCTGGCGCGCCAAGGCCCGTCTGCTGCGAAACGCTGCCGTGGCAGATCTTGCACTGCGATGTGTAGAATTTCTCGCCCTCGGCCAGATCGTGATCCTGGGCCCTGGCGGTCGTTGGAACGATCAGCACCGCGAAAAAGACGGCGCGCGCTATCCTGGAACTCATTTGTCTGCCCTCCCTTAAGCCGTATATCGGCAAGACGGGAACACCCACCATCAGGCTATCCGGCGCAGGCCGGAAAATCCTTGACCCATATCAACTCATTCGGCATTTTACGCAAGCGCCGTCACGAACCAGTGTTCTCCCCTGCATCACTCCGGGCTGAGTGCTCCCGGCTGCTCAGGCATTCAGTGGCTGGTCCCGCTGGAGCGCGTGATCTTGTTGTACACGTTGTACTTGCCCGATGGCTTCTTCATCGGCAGGCGCTTGACCTCTTCCAGCGTTCTTGCGTCGTAGATCACCAGCGCGCCGTCCATGTCCCACACGCTGGCAAGCGCATAGCGCCCGTCGCGAGTGAATTCGACGTGCGCTGCCGTCTTGCCCGGTGCCGGCGTGATGTCCTTCACCACTTCGAGCGTGCGCTTGTCGATGACCTGAAGCGTGTCGCGCGTCGGGCCGTTCATGCCGTCCACCCACGCGTAGTCGCTGCCTTCGTGGCTGCGCAGGAAAAAACCCGGACCATTGGTGGGGATCTGCTACACCACTTTCCAGTTCTTCATGTCGATGACGCTGACCATTGCCTCCTTGGGATTCGGCGTGGCGAGCAGGGTGCGGCCCTCGCTCTCCCAACTGATGCCCGAGCCCAGGTGCGGCAGACCCGGCAGTTCCACCGAGGTGATCTTGCGGCGCACGTCGAGGTTGACCACCTGGCCGGCGCCGATCAGCCAGGCGTAGCTCTGGTCGAAGAAGAAATCATCGAGCGGTTCCTCCAGGACGGTGCGGCGCGGGTTGAGCTTGCCTTCGAGCGCGATGCCTTCCCTGAGCTTGTAGTCGTGCACCAGGCCCTCGTAGATCGGCGCGGCGTTGTCGTCGTAGCTCACTTCCCAGACTTCCGGGATGTCCTTGAGGGCGACCACGAAGCTCCTGCGCGGCGCGGCGTCGTATACGGCCGAGACGCGCGAGCCCTGACCTTTCGTGTCGCTCACTGTCAACACCTTGACCGGATTCAGGTCGCGCGCATCGAGGATCACCAGCGAATGCGGCAGCGTGTTGCCCACCGCGAGATAGCGGCCGTCGCTGGACGCGGCGAGATTGCGCGTGTTGAGCCCGGCGCGCACCTCGGCCACGGTCTGCAGGCTCCACATGTCGAACTTGCTCACCCAGCCGTCGCGCGAGACGAAGTGCACGAAGCGCCCGTCCGGGGAGAACTTCGGCCCGCCGTGCAGGGCATAGCGTGTCGGAAAGCGCTTCAGCGCCTCGAAGCGGTCGCCGTCGAGAATGGTGGCGTGATGATCGCCGGTCTCCACAACAACAAAGAGATTGAGCGGATCGGCATCGAACACCGGCCGGGCCGGCAGCGCGGCAGGATCCACGTGCTGGATGCGCGAGGCGCGGATGTCATCGAGCCCCCAGGACAAGGTCTTGCCGAGGGGCATGTAGAGATGGGCGGCCAACGATTCGATCTCTTCTGCGCTGAGTTTGTCGGTGAAGCCCGGCATCTGGGTGGCGATCGCGTGCCGGCCGACGGGGTGCTGGTGGACTGCAATGCGTTTACTGTCGACGAGTCGCTGCTGACTGGTGAGTCGCTGCCGGTTTCCAAGCATCCGGCAACTTCGCAAGTGCAGGAGATGGCGAAACCCGGCGGCGATGCGCAACCGTTCGTATTCTCCGGTTCCCTGGTAGTGCAAGGACAGGGGACGGCGCTCATCATGGCCACCGGCGCGCAAACGCAGATCGGCCTCATCGGCAGGGCGCTCGAAAGCCTCGAAGTTCAGGATACCCCCTGCAGGTGCAGACCGCCCGCGCGGTGCGCATCTTCGCACTGATCGGGCTGGCGGCCTGTGTGGCGGTCGTGCTGCTCTACGGCTTGCTGCGCGGCGGCTGGGTTGACGGTCTGCTCGCCGGCATCACCCTGGCGATGGCGGTGCTGCCGCTGCTGTTCGGCTGGCCGCTGGTGTTCTTTCCGGTGCATATCGTATT
>JBBPIT010000064.1:0-17627 GCA_038040175.1 Pseudomonadota bacterium
TGGCGTACCCGTCAAAAGTTTCTAGGCGAGACGCTGTAGCTGCATTGCTGTTAAGAGCCCCTTGGCTCTTGGCCTAGCGGATGCGTAACGCCCCTATCACTAAAACGAAGGGGTGAAGGGGTCAGGTCTGGGTGAAGGGGTCAGGTCTTGTTTCTTGCAAGGGTTGGGCCTAGGCTTCTCCCATGGCCCGCCCGCTTCGCAATGAATACCCCGGCGCTTTGTATCACCTCACCTCCCGCGGTGACAGGCAGGAGGACATCTTCTTGGACGATGCCGACCGGGAGGAGTTTTTGTCTGTCCTCGGCTCGGTGGTCGAACGTGTCTCCTCCGTTTGTTGGACCGCAAAGCGAAGAAGGGGTGCAAATTCACGCGGAATTAGTGGTCACAGAAACAATGTGGTCAGGTCTTGTTTCTTGCAGGGATCAGAGGGTCAGCAGGGATCAGTGGGGCAGGGCTATACCTTATAGGTGTCTCGCGGTTGATCTGTTTATATCTTCTCCCCGCTCGATTGCTGCGCGCTGATTCGCCTTGCTTCCAGTGCTCGAAAAAGTACACCAGAAGTGCCCCAGTTCCAACTCCTATGGAACTAAGGCGCCAGGGCAGACACGGCAAGCGCGACCTCGACATCAAATTTCTCAGGTACGAGTTGCTCCACCATGGGAACGGCCTATTTGTTCGAGTGCCCCTCCTGCGGTTACAGCTCGCAAGTCTGTGGGGGCGAGGATTCCGGGATGAGGGCAACTTTGCGCACCAGCGTTTGCAATGCTTGTTATGCGCTTGTCGATGTAGTGATTGTCAGGCCCTGGACTTTTCGGTGGTTCGTGGAGTAGAGAAGCGGCGCTATATCGCTGCAATACAGGTAGGTATGGATCGCAACTACGAACCGATGACGGGTGTGTTTCGACGAGTAATTGCCCGCACCCTGCAGGCGCACGCCGGAATCAGGCGCGAGTGAGCCAGGACTTGCCGTTCGATTTGGCGTGAGCGTTGGGAGCAGATTTTGCCGGAATGCGGGAGTCCTTCTTGAATGGTCCGCGGATGCCTTCGATCGCAGACGAGCTGGCGACGGATCGGTACACCGATTCCTGCCGAATGGCGGGATCGAGCAGATAAAAGTTAACGGCGGAAAGCTTCGCACCCATGCACGAATTATAGCAGCCAATGGAAGCCCGTTCTCGACCAGGAGTGACTTCATTTGCTGGTACGTAAGCTTCCCCATTCTAGACGGCGAGAGCTGGACTTTTCTGGCACGATTTTACGTTGGAGGGAAGTCCGGTGAAGAAGTCGGGGACTTGTGTGCCGGACCCCACCGCCGGCACGCCGGCTCGGAACGCCCACTGCATCGATCCGAAACGCTTGCGATACCGCGCCGAAGTGCGGTTCACGTTTGCGCCGGCACCGCCGGCTAACGAACCCTGCCATGGCGCTGTCGCGAACTGCTGGGGCATAATCACGGCGCGCGCGCCCCGGTGTCGGATGCTGGCGATGCTGCGGCGCGAAAAGGGGAGGGCCTGGGTCATGAAGAGGGTGCTGCTGCCGATCGATGGATCGGAGTGCTCGTTGCGCGCCGTCCAGTACCTCCTCGACCAGCGCACCGACCGGCCGAGTCCGGCCGATCCCGAAATCGACCTGGTCAACGTGCAGGTCCCGTTTTCGGGCCATATCAGCCAATTCATCAATCGCGAGCAGATCGCGGGCTTTCAGCGTGACGAAGGCGCCAAGGCGCTGCAAGGCGCCCGTGCGCTGCTCGACGCGGGCGGTGTGCGGTACACCGTGCATACCGAAGTCGGATGGACCGCCGAGGTGATCGTGAGGCTCGCCGGCTCGCTGCACTGCGACCATATCGTGATGGGCACACACGGACGCAGCGCATTGACCGAGCTGCTGGTCGGCTCGACGACGCTGAAGGTGCTGCACCTTGCCCGCGTGCCCGTGGTGCTGGTCAAGTAATGGATGATTCGACCCACCTGCGACGAGCAGGTGCCTGGAGGACAGCATGGAATCACACGCATGGCATTCGATGGACGTGGACGCCGTTCTGCAAGCGCTCGATTCGGAACCGGGCCGGGGTCTTGCGCCCGAGGAGGTCCAGAATCGCCTCCGGCAGTACGGCCCGAACGAGTTGACGCAGGAAGAGAAGGCCTCGGCCTGGGATATTTTCTTCGCGCAGTTCAAAAACATCCTGATCATCATCCTGATCGTCGCCACGGTTCTGTCAGCCCTGGTCGGCGAGTACGTGGACGCCGGCATCATTTTCGTCATCATCGTCTTCTGCGCGGTGCTGGGATTCGTGCAGGAATATCGCGCCGAGCGGGCATTGGAAGCGCTCAAGGGCATGCTGGCACCAACCATCACGGTCCTGAGGGGGGGTGAGGAGCAGGAGGTGCCCTCCAGGGATCTGGTTCCCGGCGACGTCCTGGTGCTCGAAGCGGGCGACAAGATTCCCGCCGACGGCCGCCTGGTGGAGATTCATTCCTTGCAATGCGACGAGGCACCGCTCACCGGGGAGTCGGTCCCGGTCGGCAAGGAGCTGAATCTGCTTGGCAACGACGCGCCCGTCGGTGACCGCAGGAACATGGTGTTCACCGGCACGATCGTGACGTACGGAAGGGGCAAGGCTGTGGTCAGCGCGACCGGCATGCAGACGGAGTTCGGCGAGATCGCCAAGGAAGTGGCGGCGGTCGAAACCGAGAAGACGCCGCTCGAGCGCCGCACCGAGGAACTCGGCAAGTGGCTGGGCATCATCACACTCGGCATCTGCCTGTTGGTGGTTGGCGTCAGCTTTGCGCGCGACCTCTGGTCGGGAACTTTCGGATTCCAGTCCGCACTCGGCATGGTCATGTTCGCCATCGCGCTGGCGGTGGCGGCGGTCCCCGAAGCGCTCGCGGCCATCGTCACCGGGGCGCTGGCGATAGCGATGCATGAGATGGCCAAGAGCAATGCCCTGGTTCGCAGGATGAGCGCGGTCGAGACACTCGGCTGCACCAGCGTGATCTGTTCCGACAAGACCGGAACGCTTACCAAAGGTGAAATGACGGTTCGCCGGTTCCACGCCGGGGACCGAACGATCGAAGTGAGCGGGGTCGGCTACACGCCCGAAGGGAACCTGGGCGCCTCGGCGGTCGATTCCGGCGCCGCGCTGCTGCTGAAAGGCGGCTTGCTCGCCAGCGACGCGCGGCTCGTCGAGAACTCCGGCCGCTGGTTGGTGCGGGGCGACCCGACCGAGGGGGCGCTCGTGACGCTGGCCGCCAAAGGCGGCATGGACGCGGCGGAAACCCGCTCCAAATGTGCGCGCATCCAGGAATTTCCCTTCAGTTCGGAGCGCAAGCGCATGACCACCATTCATATGATGGAGGATGGCAGGCGGCTCGCTTTCATGAAGGGCGCGCCCGAAGTCCTGCTGGCACGGTGCACTTCGGTGCTGCACGGGACGGAATCGAAGCCGCTGGACGCCGGCGCGCACGCGCGTCTGCACCAGGTGAGCGAGGACATGGGCCGGGACGCCCTGCGGGTTCTTGCCGTCGCCTGCAAGGAGCTCCCGGCCGGCGGCCCGTACACCGAGGAGGCGGTCGAGAAAGAGATGACTTTCCTCGGTCTCGTGGGAATGATGGATCCGCCGCGGGAAGAGGCGATTGAGGCCGTGAAAACCTGCCGTCAGGTGCACATCAGACCCGTCATGATCACCGGCGACCACAGGGTAACGGCTGTTGCCGTGGCCATGGAGCTCGGCATATACCGTGACGGGGACATGGTCCTGACCGGACCCGATCTGGAAAAGATGGATGAGCAGGCACTTGCCGCCGTGGTGGAGCGCGTCACCGTGTATGCGCGCGTGTCGCCCATGGACAAGCTGAAGATCGTCCGTGCCTGGAAGCAGAAGGGGCATGTCGTCGCCATGACGGGCGACGGCGTGAACGATGCGCCGGCGCTCAAGCACGCTGACATCGGCATCGCCATGGGCATTACCGGCACCGACGTGGCCAAGGAAGCGGCGGACATCGTGCTCAGCGACGACAACTTCGCCACCATCGTCAAGGCCATCGAGCGCGGGCGCTGGGTCTACGACAACATCAAGAAGTATTTGACCTACCTGATGCGCGCCAACATTACCGAGGTGGTGGTGCTTGGCGGCGTGGTACTGGTGATGGGGCCGGAGTTCCTGCCGCTGCTGCCGGCGGCAATTCTCTACATCAATCTTGCCACCGACGGGCTGCCCGCGCTGGCGCTGGGTCTGGCGCCCGCCGATCCCGATATCATGCGCAGGCCACCGCGAAATCCCAATGAAAGCGTGTTCTCGCTGGACGTGCGCACCCTGATCCTGTTCGCGGTCATCATCGAATGCCCCATCTTCCTTTGGATGTTCTTCTCCAATATCGGCGATCTGGAGAATGCACGCACCCAGATTTTCATGATGTTCGTGCTGATCGAGCTGATCCTCGCGCTCAACTTCCGGTCGTTGCGCTACAGCATCGTGGAAGCGCGGCCGCACAAGTGGCTGCTGATCGCCATCGCATGGGAGCTGCTGCTGATAGCCGTGCTGCTGCAGTTCGACGCGGTGCGCGAGTCGTTCGGGATCGCGATGCCCTCCATGCAGGACGTGGGAATCATTCTCGCCATAGGGTTCGGCGTCCTCATCTCGGTCGAGATCCTGAAGGCGGTCCTTCGCGCGCGGAAAGTGCCCGAGCTCGAGGCAGCGCAATAAGCCGCCGACTTGAACATACCCAGAATGGGTGCGGACATACCCAATATGGTTACAAAGCAAAACGCATGATCTCCGCACCCCTGGATCAGCGGCGGCGGGTTGGACGGTGACAGTAGTCCCGACCGCTCAGCAGAATTTGGCGCGCATTTGGCCTTGCGCGCCACTTAAAGTGGCGCGATAAACGAATCGCGCCACATAACTGTACTTTTATAGCGCAATAATCCGTATCGCACCACAAAGATCCATGCCGAAGCGTATTCCCCAGAAGGACCTAAACTTCATCTTGGCATTGGGCAGATCGCCCACTGTCGCTTCCATCGAGGATATCGACGCAGTGAACCAGAGCGTCAGGGCTATACTTTATAGGGTGTCTCGCGGTTGATCTGTTTACAACTTTTCCCCGTTTGATTCCTGCGCGCTGTTTGGTCTCGCTTCCGGGGATTGAGTAGGTGCATCAGTAGCGCTCCAATTTCACCCGGAATAGAACCAGGGCGCTTCCATTTTATCGAGCCTGTATCATCGCTTTTTTCGTAGAGCCGGTCACACGAGTTCATGCCACTGTTGATTCATTGCACGCAGAAACTCCTGGCGGAAATTCCGGATCGCCTGATTGATCCGTCTGCCTCCGGCGAGAGCTGGCACGCCAATGTATTGCGGTTCGATCGTCGCAAGTGCGTGCTGTTCACGCACGACGCGACCTTGTACTCGGTATTCGTTCCCGGGCTGAAGAAGCCGGAGTTCGAGCAGCTCGACGAGGTCTTTGGCCAGCGCCTGTTCAAGGCGCTGGTGTGGGACGAATTTCCCCAAACGAAGATCGAGCGGATGCTGGAGGCTTGCCGCGTGATCCGCTTTACCCGTTACAGTAACCGCAGCGTGTTGGGCTCGATGAACGACATGCGGTTTCAAATCGGATGGCACGTGGAAGACGACGGTGGCCTGACAAGCATCGATCTGGCTCAGTTCCATCGCAGGCTGAACCGCATTCCCTTCGGTGCCATTGGCTACGCGTATCCGGTCGAGCGGCTTCAGGAATACCTTGCGCAATGTGAAGCGCCCTGAATTCTTGAAATGAGAATAGACAGGTGCGGGGTACGGCTGCTGATACGCGTTCAATCTTCCGGCGGCTTTTCGAAGAAGAAACACTCGGGCAGGAATGCCGGCGCAATATACTCGACATCCTTTGCGGATACCCCGCACGCGAAGAAATGATCCCGCCAGGCTCGGACCGTTGTCACCACGTTCTCGATTTCTTTCCGTGCCGCCCCGGCTGTTAACCCGAATCGCTCGCATTGGGAAAGCAGGTTGTAAATGCTTGTCGTGCGGCCGAAACTCCCGATAGTCATCGCGAGGTCCCGGTGTTCAAGGCTGATCAACGGTGCAGGCACAAGGTCATACGCCGGCGTGAGGCGCCATCCGCGCCCGGTACGAAGCACTGCATGGTTGCGAGGATGATCGTCATTGTTCGTGACGGCAGCGTTGAAGACGATGCGCCGAAATAGCTCTATGCGATCTCCGTCGGGCTGCTCCGACCAGCGGCGCAGTTGATCTGCAAGCAATGGATAAGACCAACGGTCACGGTCCAGATAGTTGTCATCGCAGCCGAGTATGGTGAGTCCGCTGACGAGCCCAGACCGAAGATAACCTCCATCTGCATACTCCCGGTCAAAGCGTTCCAGCATGAGGACGTCCTGCCCTGCGACGGACTGCAGTTTCGAATTGCAAACGGCGATTCCGCAGCGACGTGCAAGTTCAAGCGTCGCGTATTCCACTCTCTGAAGGTTGCATCGGTTGCCCCTTTGCGGGAACTTGCCGAGCCACAGGCGATTGCCCTCTTCAATTGTGGCCTTGGGCCTGGCGCCACCCATTGATGTGCCGGGCTCGAGCTGCTCGAGAATGTGCTCGGGCACTCGTTTCCCTTCTTCTATCGTCTCCGTCGCTTCGATCAGTCCCGCCAGTTGGTGCGTTCGATTGAATCGGCGCTTGGGTGCTGGAGGATCCACCTCGGAGCCGAAGCTCAAGTTGCCGGCGCCATCCTGGGGACCATTCAGCAGGTAATCGATTTCCTCCAGGTCGCCTGGACTGCGTTGAAGTTTGTGCTCGATAACGCGCCGCCCCCACGCATCTGGGCCGGCGTCGCGTACAGCGCCGGGAATTCCTCTTAGTCTGGTGAATTCGTGGACGGTATTGCCAAGCGGGAGTTGGAAAGGGTCGAATGCGATCGCGTCCTTGCGTTCCAGGTACCGATCGCCGTAGCGAAAACGGCCGACGAATGTTCCGTCGGGACGTTTTTCGACCTTTAGCAGGGCTGCCGGCACTGTGTTGAGCGTGCCTGGCAGTTGAATGTAAACGTAAGCCTGACGTTCAGAAGTCATATTCGTTCTTCGACTTCCGTGATTTACGAATACGCGTCGGCCGCCGCGACGCCTCCAGCGTCTTGCCATGGATATCGGAGTCGGGGTGAGCTACGCTTTCCAGCGTTCTGTCGAGACCAAGCGCCCACAGTACCGTTACGTAAGCCCCAATCGAAACACCGGGCTTACCAAGCTCAAGAGCGTTGAGGGTGTTGCGATTGATGCCGGCCTTGGCAGCGACTTCGGCGATCGACATGCCGCGCCGAGTTCTGGCCAGACGAACGCGGTAGCCGAGTTCTTTGATGCGCTCGGCTGCTTCAATGGGAAGAATTTTCTTGATGCCCATAATATTAGGCGTTAAGGTCAATAGTGCCTAGTATATTAGGCTAATGCTGGCGAATGCGTCAACCTGTCTCTTATTAATTGCCTAGTAAAGAAGGTTATAAGTGTCTTAAAGCCTAAAATAATAGGCAAATTCTGGATAAGACGCCAGGCGAGCTGATTTTGGCCGCTAATCACTGACCATGCCATCCATCGCAATTCGCTACGAGCGGACCGATCTTTATGAGGATGGCGGGGCGGACGCTGTCACCACAGTCGCAGAGAGCTACGGTATGTCCGACGTTGTTCCTCCGTCAGTACCGAGCGCGCGCGCCAGGGAGTGGCGGTTATGAATGAACCACTCGTACTACTTCCCGGTCTTCTCTGCGATGCCGAGTGAATCGCGAGGGTTAGTGCTATACCTTTTAGTGCTCGTAAACGATTGATTCAAGCTTTCCCCCGATTGTTCCCTCAACCGTGCGGTGGCGCACCGACATCAGGTAACACCTGCGTTAGATTGAACCGATCGAGAATTTTTCTCGCATCGGTCGATCTATCAATAGATCGCTTCGATCTGGCTGGAACGTTTATCTCCGATATCCACAGATCAGGCAGAAGTTTTTGCAGGAGGATGTCATGAAATTCGTACTCATTGTTGCAGCCGTGTTCTCAGTCCTCGCGCTTGCCGATATCTCTGCTCAGCAGTGGGGCTCAAGTCAGATCGAGAATTCGAATGTTACCGGCACGACCAAACTGCCCGACCTGTTGAGCATGGGCCCGGACCCGGGCGGCCATACCGGGGCCACCGTCACGCCGGAGACAAGCAAGACAGGCCAGCCAGCCGTGGATAGCGCGCGCACAACTGCTTCCGGCGGCAGGACCGAAAACAGCGGACCACCGGTCAGTGGCTCCCAGCAATCCAAGAAACAGGGCGGCGACAAGCAGTACTAGAGGAGAATCAGAGGGTCAGGCCTATACCTTATAGGTGTCCCTCGATCGATCTGTTTACGACTTGTCCGCGGCTGACTTTCTGCACGCTGTTCGGTATTGCTTGCGTGCTGTGAAAAAGCAAACCGGAAGCGCGCCAGTTCCATCCTGAATGGAGCAAAGGCGCTTCCCCTGTACCGAGCCGGTGCTGCTGCTTTCGAATATTTGGTCGCTCAGGTTTCAATTTGTTAGCTGCCAGCCCTTCAAATCGGGGATGGTTCGCCACGAAGCCAACTGGCGGGCAGGGGGAAGCGGTTTGGGATCACCGCTTTTCGTATACCGAGGGTTTACGAATTGGTCGAAGTTCAAACTGCCGCCAAATAGAGGGGGTGGACCCATAAGAAGTTACAAGGCGCATCTATTTGAAATATATGTATTATCGTAGTTTGACTACGACAATTAGGATACGGTCAATATATTAGTCTTCCTGTTTATTGGAATAATTAATATAATCGTAGTGTGACTACGACTACTCAAAGCAAATTAAACACCCTCTATACCCGCCTGTCTGTGGGTTCTCCGATCACCTCGGCGCAGCTCGCCGGCTTGGGGATCTCCGCAGACCTCGCGGTCCACTATGGCCGCTCGGGTTGGCTCAAGCGGCTGGCACGGGGCATCTATTGCCGGCCCGGTGAGGCCTTATCGCTTCACCCAAGTCTTGTCGTGCTTCAACAGCAAATCGCCGGGCTTCACGTGGGAGGCAAGACGGCGCTGGAATGGTACGGCGTGCGTCAGTATGTTTCGCAGCAGACCGTATTAAATCTTTACGGGTGGGTGACTGGACGCCTTCCAGATTGGTTCGTTCAGCATTTCCCCGGCGAGTATCACCGCAAGCGGCTGTTCGATGAGACGCCAGAGCAGATGCCTGGCGTGGGCCCCTTCGAGAACCGCACCGGTGCGCCACAAGTCTCGATGCCCGAACGAGCGTTCCTTGAGCTGCTGGACGAGGTCGGCGTTCGTCAGCCGCTGCAAGAGGCGAGGGAAATCTCCGAAGGCACCTATAACCTGCGCGCCGAGATGCTGACGGATTTACTCAAGCGCTGCACGAGCGTCAAAACAGTTCGACTCTGCCTGCAACTCGGGCGTGAGCTTTCGCTGCCGTGGGCCGGCAAGCTCGACAGGGTTGTCCTGCCCAAAGGCAGCGACCGGCCGTGGATATCGAAGTCCAAAAACGGCCTGCTGGTGCTCAAGCCGTGAACCAGGTTTATATCGATACTGCGCGGTTGCTGACCCAGGTTGCGCCGCTGGTATTCGCCGACAATGTCTTTGCGCTCAAGGGCGGGACCGCAATTAATCTTTTCGTGCGCGACATGCCTCGTCTGTCCGTGGATCTGGACCTGGTGTTCGTCGAGCACCGGCTCGACCGGGATGCGGCCCTTGCCAGGATCAACGAGGCGATCCGGAATACTGTCGATCGGCTCAAGAAGCGCGGGTTTCAGACCCACGCGGCGACCGTGACTGACGCCGGCGAAACGAAACTCTTCGTGCGTCGCGACAAGCTCGAAGTGAAAGTCGAAGTGAATTTCGTGTTGCGAGGAACGGTGCATCCGATCCGCGCGGCGTCACTAACTTCCAAGGCGAAAGAGGCGCTGCTGGCCGATCTGGAGTTGCCGGTCGTATCGCTGGAGGATCTCTACGGCGGAAAGCTTGTCGCCGCCCTGGATCGACAGCACCCGCGAGACCTGTTCGACGTGATGCAGCTTTTTCTCCATGAAGGAATCACGCCTGGAATCAGGCGCAGCTTCGTCGTCTATCTGGCATCCCACAACCGGCCGATTCATGAGGTGCTTTTTCCAACACTTCGCGACATTTCCGGTGACTACGAAAATACGTTCCGGGGAATGACCGCAGAGCCTGTGGAGCTCGACGCCCTGTTGTCGGTACGAGAGCGAATGGTTGCTGAACTGCAGGCCGGCGTGGATGCCGAGGAACGCGAATTCCTGCTATCGCTCGCACGCAACGAACCGAACTGGACTTTGCTCGGTATCGAACATCTCGAACAGTTGCCCGGCATCCGATGGAAACTCACGAATCTCGAAAGGCTGGCAAAGGCAAATCCGAAGAAGCTCAACGCGCAAGCGCAGGAACTCGAGCGACTGCTCAACAGGAAGGTTTGATATAAAGCATCATTTGCGGATCTGAACTGTCTCGTTACCCCTTTTCTCGCCGGCGGCCGCCGAGAGTGAAGGAGGTTTCGCGATATCTCGATATGTGTGCTCACGAATATTTCGCAATCGAAATTTCAAATGACCTGTAACCACAATCCAAACTCCTTCTCTTCATTGTGGGAGAGGGGATGAAACAACCACTCGTCCTTCTTCCAGGCCTGCTCTGCGACGCTGCCCTCTGGGAGCCGCAGTTGTCCGACCTTGCCGACATCGCCGATTTCTTCGTTGCCGACCTGAGCGAGCACGAAACCATGAAAGACATGGCCGCTTCCGTGCTGCGCGATGCGCCGTGGAAGGAGTTCGCGCTCGCCGGGCTGTCGATGGGCGGCTACGTCGCGCTGGAAGTCATGCGCCAGGCTCCGCAGCGGGTGACCCGGCTCGCGCTGCTCGATTCCCGTGCGCGGCCCGAGACGCCCGATGAAACCGAGCGGCGTCAGCAACTGATGAAACTGGCACAGACCGAGCGCGGCTTCACGCCGGTGACCAGCCGCATGCTGCCGCTGATGCTGCACCCCTCGCGGGTCAAGGACGCACGGCTCACCAAGACCGTCCGCGACATGGCGGAGCGCACCGGAGTCGAAGCCTACCTGCGGCAGCAGCGGGCGATCATCTCCCGGCCCGATTTCCGGCCGGAGCTACCGAAGATAAAGTGTCCGGCGCTGGTGCTGTGCGGGCGCCAGGACCAGCTCACGCCTCCGGAATGCAGCGAGGAAATGGCATCGGCGATCCCGGGGGCGAAGCTGGTGGTGGTCGAGGAGTGCGGCCACCTGTCTACATTGGAGCGGCCCGATGAGGTCAATGAGGCGATGAGAGCGTGGCTGACGGCCTGAGCGCACACTAAATTTTTTCTGGATCCGACCCCTACCTAATGCAGAACGATCGGCCAGGCCCCTCGCCAGTTACCGCCCGGCGCCATCGCGTGCAGGAATACGTGCGCTGGAGCGACGTCGATGTCAGCGGCATCATCCGCTGGGGCACCTACGTGCGTTTCGTCGAGATGGCCGAAACCGAGCTGTTTCGCGCGGCGGGATTTCCGTATGCGACGTTGTGGGACCGGCTGGACATCTGGCTGCCGCGAGTCCAGTTCCACCTCGACTACCGAAATCCGGCGCGGCTGGACGAGTTGCTCGACATCGAAATCTGGGTGGGGCGCATCGGCCGCAGTTCGATCCGTCTCGAGTTTGCCGTCAAGAAGCCCGGCGGCGATCTGGCCGCGGAAGGATACCTGGTGATCGTCTCGATCGACCGCAAGAATGCCCGGTCGGTGGACGTGCCGAAGCCGCTGCTCGATGCGCTGGCGCCCTACACCACCTCACCCATTACCTCTCCCCCTAAAGGCGGAGAGGGAGTGTAAGGCCAAAAAAAGCGGGTGATGAAGCGATTGCCCGAACCTGTTTTCCGCTTACTTCCGGTCGTCGGTCAACCCAAGTTCGTTTGGTTTGCCAATCCTGAGTTCGCGCCGCCCGCTATACTTCGCGCTGGCGGCAAAACAACAATTGCGCCGCGCAGCGAACGACCCGGAGGAGATCAGCGTGATTGCACGAACCTTGGGCGCCCTGGCGCTCTGCCTTGCGGCAGCCTGCGGAGGCGCTCTTGCCCAGGACAAGCCGGTTGAGTTGAAGTTTTCCCACTGGGTGCCGCCCGCGCACCCGTTGCACAAGACCGCGCAGGCCTGGGCGCAGTCGATCGAACAGGCTTCGGGCGGCACAATCAAGATCGCGATCTATCCGTCCCAGCAACTCGGCAAGGCGGTGGACCACTACGACATGACGGTCAAGGGCATCGCCGACGTGTCGTACATCAACGTCGGCTACCAGGCCGGGCGCATGATTGTGGCGAATGCGGCCCAACTCCCGTTCATGATGGACAACGCCGACAACGGTTCGCGCGCCTACGATGTCTGGTACCGTCCCTACGCGCAGAAAGACATGCCGGGCGTGAGGCTGTGCCTCATGTTCGTGCACGACCCCGGCACTTTCCACTCGAAAATCCGGATCAGTTCTCCGGAGCAGATCAAGGGCCTGAAGGTGCGGCCGGCGCAGGCGGTGGTTGCCGACTGGATGAAACTGCTCGGCGCGTCCACGGTCAACGTCAGTGCCCCCGAGGCGCGCGAGGCGCTGGAGCGCGGCGTGGCCGACGCCATCACCTTTCCCTGGGAGTCCATTTATTTGTTCGGCATCAACAAGGTCACGCGTTTCCACATCGACGCGCGGATGTACACCACCGGCTTCGCGTGGATTCTGAATCCCGACCGCTGCAATTCTTTGTCGCCCGCACAGCGCAGGGTCATTGACGAGCACTGCAGTTCCGACTGGGCCTACCGGGTCGGCAAGGAGTGGGGGGATTTCGAAGTAGCCGGACGGGAGAAGACGAAAGCGGACAAGGCGCACACAGTCGTGCCGCTCACGCCGTCAGAACTGGCGGCCTGGAAGAAATCGGCCGAGCCGGTGGTCGGAATCTGGAGCGACGAGGTGCGCAAGCAGGGCTACGACCCGGCCAAACTTCTGGCGGAGTTCGACGCAACGCTCCTGAAGTACGGGGCGAAGGCGAAGTAGCGGCGCCGGCGGGGTCCGCAATGGATCGCTTTGTGCGCATGGTCGAGGGAACGGCGGGATTGCTTTTGCTGACCGTCGCCCTGACCACTTTCGCAACGGTGGTCCTGCGCAAACTCTTCAATTACTCGCCGCCGGATTGGTTCGATCTGGCGCAACTGCTGCTGGGCATCAGTATTTTCTGGGGCATCGCCTCCGCCTGTTATCGCAACCGCCACATCCTCGTGGATCTGGTCTGGGAATTCCTGTCCTCGCGCGGACGCCGCATCCTGGACATTACCGCGACCTCGATCCTGCTGGTGTTCATGGCGGCGCTCACGCTGATGCTCGCCGACGCTATCCGCGACACGGCCTCAGGCAACGTGCTGACGATGGAGTTGAAGCTGCCGGTATGGCCCTTTCATGTACTCGCAGGTGCCGGCATTCTGGCCGGCACGATTCTCACCGCAGTGCGCCTGGTCCGGCTCTGCAGCCGCGGCGAATAACGCAGCAATGATCGACAAGGACCTCATTGCCGTGCTTGGCTTCGCACTGATGTTCGTGCTGATGCTGCTGCGCGTGCCGATCGGCGTTGCGATGGGGATTGCCGGCGTGCTCGGTTACGGCGTGGTGTCGGGTTGGGGCCCGGCCCTCGCGCTGCTGGGCAAAGTGCCGCTGTCCACCGTCACCGACTACAAGCTCGCGGTGATCCCGATGTTCATCCTGATGGGATCGTTCGCCGCCGCCGGCGGCATGAGCCGCGAGCTGTTCAACGCCGGCAGCGTCTGGTTCGGGCATTTGCGCGGCGGCCTTGCGGTGGGTTCGATCGCCGCCTGCGGGGGATTCGCCGCGATCAATGGCTCATCGGTGGCCACCGTGGCGACGATGACCAGCGTCGCGCTGCCGGAGATGCGCCGCGCCGGCTATGAGCCCGGCTTCGCGGCCGGCGTGATCGCCGCCGGAGGCACGCTCGGCATCATGATCCCGCCCTCGGTTATTTTCGTGCTCTACGGCATCATGACCGAGACCGACATCTCGCAATTGTTCGCGGCGGGCGTGCTGCCAGGGCTGCTGGCGATGGCAATGTACACGGTCACCATCCAGATCGTCGGCCGACTGCGCCCGCAGCACATGCCGCGCGGCGTCCGCCACAGCTGGCGTGCGCGGTTCAGCGCACTGGCGGAAATCTGGGCGACCGCCGTGCTTTTCCTGCTCGTACTCGGCGGCATCTACGGCGGATTTTTCCTGGTGGACGAGGCCGCCGCGGTCGGCGCAATCGGGGCGCTGGTCATAGGACTGGCGCGCGGCCGGTTGTCGCGCCGTGCGATCATGGAATGCCTGGTCAGTTCCGTGCGCGTGTCGGCTTCGATCATGGTGATCGTGATCGGCGCTTATCTGTTCGGCTATTTCCTCACCATCACGCAGGCCACGCAGCAGATCGTCGAGTTCATGGTGCAGCTTCCGCTCGGCGCCTACGGCGTGCTGGCGCTGATCATGTTCGGCTATCTGATCCTTGGCGCGGTCATGGACGAGCTGGCGATGATCCTGCTAACCGTGCCGATCGTGTTTCCGGTGATCATGCAACTGGGTTTCGACCCGGTGTGGTTCGGCGTGATCATCGTGATGGCGGTGACTCTCGGCCTCGTCTGCCCGCCGGTGGGCATGAATGTGTTCGTGCTCAACTCGATCGCGCGCGACATCAGCCTGCCGCGCATCTACGCCGGCACCATGCCGTTCATCGCCACGGACCTCATCCGGCTGGTGGTGCTTTGCGCCTTTCCCGCGATCTCGTTGTGGCTGCCGCGGACCATGACCTAAGAGTAATTCGCTGCGCCCGGCTCAGCGGCCGTCCTTGCGGCTCGCGCAGAGGATGCGCGGCGAGGGGCGCGGCGCGTAAAGTTCCTCCACCAGCGCGGCGCGGTGCTCTAGCACCGCGCGTTGGTTGATCGAACCCTTGTCCGTGATCTCGTTGGCATCGATCGAGGGCGGCACCTCCAGCAGCAACGCGCGTTCGATACGGGTCGCGCTGCCGGTGGCTTCGCCGGCCAGTTGGTCCAGCAACGCCTGGAAGCGCGCGCGCACCACCGGATCGGCGAACACTTCGGATGCCGATGCCTGCTTCGGCAATTGCGGGCAAAGGGCGCGGCACTCATCCAGGCGCGCAAACACCATCACGGCGATGTAATCGCGGTCGTGACCCGCGACCACGATGTCCTGAACCAGAGGCGCGCCGGCTGCGATGAACCGCGTTCGCAATGGGCCGACGCTGGCCCAGGTGCCGCTGGAGAGCTTGAAGTCCTCAGCCAGGCGGCCGTCGAACATCAGGCCTTTTTCGGGATGGTCCGGGTCGGCAAAGCGCACGGCGTCGCCCATCCGGTAGTAGCCCTCCTCGTCGAAGGCCGCGCGGGTGAGCTCGGGCTGCCGCCAGTAGCCGGGGCTGACGTTGGGTCCACGAAAGCGCGCCTCGAACTTCTCGCCGACGGGCGCGAGCTTCATCTCCTGTCCCGCCGCCGGCAGTCCGATCATCCCGGAGCGTCCCGCCTCCCAGTTGGCGCAGGTGGCGAACGGCGCGGTCTCGGTTGCGCCCAGGCCGGTGATCCAGAGGATGCGCTCGCCGCAGGTCTGCACCGCCAGTTCGTCGAAGGCGTCCCACACCGGTTGCGACAGTCCGGCCCCGGCGTAAAACAGCATGCCGACGCGGCTGAAGAACTTTTCCCGCAGCGCCGGCTCGTGCTTCAGGTAGGGCACCAGTTCCTCGAATCCTCGCGGCACGTTGAAATAGACGGTGGGCGCGATCTCCCGCAAATTGCGCACGGTGCGCTCGAATTGCCCGGGCAGCGGCTTGCCGTCGTCGATGTAGAGCGTGCCGCCGTTGTGGAGGACGAGCCCGATGTTGTGGTTACCGCCGAAGGTGTGGTTCCACGGCAGCCAGTCGACGATGACCGGAGGGACCTCTTTCAGATACGGCAATGTCGCGGCAACCATCGCCTGATTGCTGCACAGCATGCGCTGGGTATTGATGACGCCCTTGGGTTGCCCCGTTGAGCCCGATGTGAACAGAATCTTCGCAATGGTGTCCGGGCCGGTAGCGGCATGCACCAACTCGACTGCGGCCGTGGCAGAGCGGTCGAGCAGCGCGCCGAACATCGTGGTGGCGCGTCCGGCCGTGGGGGCCTCGCTCACGACCAGTTCGGCGTCGGGCGCTACCGCCGCGGCGATTGCCTTGGCGTAGCGTTCGCCGTGCGCGGCGAAAACCAGTCCCGGCGTGAGCAACTGCAGAATGAAGCGCAGTTTCGCGTGGTCGGTGGAGATCAACGAATACGCGGGCGAGATCGGTGCATATGGCACACCGACGTGCATCGCCGCCAGCGCCAGCATCGCGTGTTCCAGATCGTTGCCGGACAGGATCGCGACCGGGCGCTGCGCCGACAGGCCGCGATCGATGAGTGCCTGTCCGATGGCGCGCACCTGCCCCAAAGTTTGCGCGTAGCTCAGCGTGCGCCAGTCCCCATTGGCATCGCGTTGGGCGATAAAAGTCCGCTCCGGCGCCACGGCCGCCCAGTGCGCGAGGTGCCAAGTCAGCTTGTCGGGATAGGCGGGCAGCGGATGCGGCGAGCGGATCAGGATCGCGCCGTCTTCGCGGCGCATGAATGTCGCGTCCGCAGGGCCGAGCGGGATTTTGCGGATCGGGGCGGACCGCGCCATTGGAAAGCTGGCGGCGCGCAGTGCATTTTCCGTGTGGCGCGACGGCGTCATCCGCGATTTCGTCCGGGTTCTGCGATCATGGTGTCCTTGGGTCAGATTTTTCGTCAAGGTTTCGCATTTTCAGCAGCATTCCGTATGAGCTTTGCGGCCTCAGAGCGCCTGATGCGAACGTCCGGCCGATTGCCGGCGCAGGTGCAATGCCATGCGCAGCGCGGTTTCCTGCCCGCGGTAGTAACCGACCGCCCATCCGGCTTCCTCGAAACCGAGGGAACGGTAGAACTGCTGCGCGGCCACGTTGGTGGCGCGCAATTCCAGCTTGACGATGGCGATGCCGGCGGTCAGCGCCGATTCCTTCAGCCACCCGAACACCTGTGTGCCGATGCCCTCACGTTGGTAACCGAGTTTCACTGCCAGCAGCGAGAGGTGGGCTTTTTCTTCGCCGAACTCCATGATGCCGAATCCGACCACCCGGCCGCGATGGCGGGCGGTCAGCACCAGCGTTTCCGGGTCGCTGATTGCCCGCGCCACCCGTTGCCGGCTCCAGGACCATCCGAGCCCGGTCTCGATCAGGTCGCGCGACATTTCGGCGACCGCCAGGGCGTCTGCCGGGACGGCAGGCACGAGGTCAACGCTGCGGGATGTTCTGTCGGTCATCTGAGCGCCGTTTCTGGTTTTTCGGAATTTCCATTGCCAGGCTCCAAGTGTCCTGTTCCGCTAATTCGTGGGATAACCCGCGCACTTTGGAAGCCAGTCCCATGATCTATTTAACAGCAATTCTTCACCGATCGGAAAACCCGCGAAATCGGCGTCAGGCAAGGCGCGAGTCCTCGACAGTGGCGGGGGCCGGTGGAACGTGGAGCAG
>JBBPIT010000065.1:0-17293 GCA_038040175.1 Pseudomonadota bacterium
CTCAAGGGCACCCGTCGAGCGGGTATTGAAGAGAAGGTATTGAAAAGAATCCTCTGTGGCTAATATGCAGTAGTTGGTTTACAGGACTTCCACGGAGGGAGTGCCGGCGCGGATTTCGCCGATCACCGCCGCGCGATCGAAGCCTTCGTCGTGAAAAATGTCGAGTACCTGCCTGACGGCATCCGGCGCACAGGTAACCAGCAGCCCGCCGCTGGTCTGCGGGTCGGTGAGCAGTGTTTTCTCCAGTTCGCCGCCGTTGCCCATATGTACCATCGCACCGTAACCGGCCCAGTTGCGCGTGGACGCGCCGGTCTTGAAACCGGCTTTCGCGAGATCGAGAACGCCGGGTAGCAAAGGCACCGCATCCCACCGCACCGCCGCCGATACCTTCGAGCCTTTGCACACTTCCAGCAGATGCCCCGCCAAGCCGAAGCCGGTGACATCGGTGAGCGCGTGCACGCCCTCGAGTTCTGCCAGCCTGATGCCGGGAGTATTGAGTTGGGTGGTGCTCGCCACCATTGCGGCGTATCCCGCGGCGTCCAGTCGTTCCTTCTTAATCGCTGCGCTGCAGATGCCGACACCCAGCGCCTTGCCCAGGATGATCTTGTCGCCGGGTCTGGCGTCGGCGTTGCGCTTCACTTTGCGCGGATCCACCAGGCCGATCGCCACCAGGCCGTAGATGGGCTCCACGGAATCGATGCTGTGTCCGCCGGCAACCGGGATGCCGGCTTTCGCGCACACCGACTCGCCGCCTTCCAGGATCTTGCGGATGGTCTCCACCGGCAGTTGATTGATCGGCATGCCGACCAGGGCGAGGGCGAACAGCGGCCGCCCGCCCATAGCATAGACGTCGGAAATCGCATTGGTCGCCGCGATGGCGCCGAAGTCGAAAGGATCATCCACCACCGGCATGAAAAAATCAGTGGTCGCCACGATCGCCTGCGATTCGTTGATCTGGTAGACCGCCGCGTCGTCGCTGGTCTCGATGCCGACCAGGAGCTGCTTCGGCAACAGCCCCACGCCCGACTTGGCGATGATGCTCTCCAGCACCGCGGGCGCGAGCTTGCAGCCGCAGCCGCCGCCGTGGGCAAGTTCGGTAAGACGCTTGGTTTCCGGTGCGTTCATGTTTCTCTCCTGAAATTCTGCAGACGCGATCAAACCAGCTCTCGAATAACGCCGAGGAGCGACGCTCGCTCGCGCGCCGGCCGGAACAGCGCACTGCGTACCCGGCACTGACTCACCAGCCGATTATAGAACGCCGGCTCGGCACGGCATTGGCGCAAGAGCCCGGCAAGGGCGCGGGCACTGCCTACCGGGAACATTCCCGCGTAGTCAGCGCCGAGCATGCCGACGTTGCCTGACATCCTGCTCGCCAGCACCGGCGTGCCGGCGGTGACCGCTTCCACGATCACATTGGCCCCCCCTTCCATGATCGAAGGCACCAACAGCAGATGCGCCCGCTTGATCGCCTGGCGCGTCCATGCGTTCGGTTGCTCGCCGACCCACCGATAACGCCGCTCACGATGCGCAAACGCGCGCGCGGCACGGCCGAGCTCGCGATCGAGGGCCCCGCCGACATGCAACAGGAATATGGGCTCCTGCGCCGGCAGATTGTCCCATGCCGCAAGCGCGGTCAGCGGGTCTTTCTCCGCTCGCAGGTGCCCGACCTGGATACAATTGAGGCGGCGGGATTTCTTCTCCGCCGGCTTAAGAGTGTATGCCGACTGGTAGACGACGCGCGCCTTGGCGCGCTCGCCCCTGGGCAGAAACCGCGGCGCGTCTTCCTGCAGCACGATCAGGCGATCGGCAAGCCGCAGCGACTCACGCGCCTGCGCATCATCCGGCAGGTCCCGGTACAGATCGGTGCCGGTCAGTACCACCACCAGCGGCTTGCCGTGGTAGCGGCCGCGCCAGTCGCTGATCGCGGCATGGCTGCGCCGGGCATGCAGCGCGATCAGGCAATCCGCGTCTTCGGCGTGGCGCCCCGGCCGCCAGTCGGACTGTACAATCACATTACAATGGTTGCGCAGCAGCCGCGCCCACCGCGCTGCGGTCCGCCAGTTGCCGTTGTTGGCGTCTGCGGCATACGGCGTAACGATCTCGATTTTGGGAAGGAGCACGGGCTTGCGGGAACTAAACGATATCCACGCGCTGAGCGCCGCGTTGCAGGATGCCCGGGATTATACGCTGGCGCTTTACGCGCACCTGACACCGGAGCAGATGCAGGTACCGTATTTGCGCACTATCAATCCGCCGCTGTGGGAAATGGCGCACATGGGCTGGTTCCAGGAATTCTGGTGCCTGCGCTATCGCGAGGGTAAGGAACCAGCGCCATCGCGACTGGAAAATGCGGACCCGATCCTGAATTCCGCGATCATTCCGCACACCGCACGCTGGAACCTGCCGCAGCTTACACCCAAGACGGTGCATCGCTATCTGAAAAGCGTTTTCGACGACACGCTGGAAGCCCTACAAACCAGCGACGAAGAACGCCGTTACTTCTTCAAGCTTGCCCTCTGTCACGAGGACATGCATGCCGAAGCGGTGCTGATGACGCTGCAAACGCTGGGCTTCGCGGCGCCGAAAAATCTGCGCCCGGTGCGCCATCGGCCAACGCCGGCGCCGGCGCCGGCGGAGATCGAATTTGCCGGAGGCGAGTTCGAGATGGGATCGCGGCCGGGGCCGGACTTCGTATTCGACAACGAGAAACCGGCGCACCGGGTCCGGGTATCTGCATTCGCGCTGTCAGCCATAACGGTGACCGTTGGCGAATATCTCGCCTTCGTCGAGGCCGCCGGGTATGCGCGTCCGGAGTTGTGGAGCAAGGAAGGCTGGGGATGGCGGACTCAGACCAACGCAGCCGAGCCGCGGTACTGGAAGAAGGACAACGGGCAGTGGCTCGCGCGGCGCTTTGATGCATGGGAGCCGCTCGAGCTCGACGATCCGGTGATGCACGTCAACGCGCACGAGGCGGAAGCTTACTGTCGCTTCGTCGGCCGCAGACTGCCGACCGAGCCGGAGTGGGAATTCGCCGCCCGCGCCGGGGTCGCTCCTGGGGCGGACCGCTTTCCCTGGGGTGAGGCCGGCGCCCGGCCGGGCGCGGTCAGCCTGGATGGCGAATACGGCCGGCCGGTGCCGGCGGCAGCGCTTCCTTCCTCTGACAGTCGCACCGGGCTGCGGCAGATGATCGGCAACGTGTGGAACTGGACCGCCACGCCGTTCGGCCCGTATCCGGGCTTTTCTCCCGATCCCTATCGGGAATACTCGCAGCCCTGGTTCAATGACCACCGCGTGCTGCGCGGGGGCTGCTTCGCCACCCGCTCGCGCCTGGTGCACAACCGCTGGCGTAATTTCTACACGCCGGACCGCAACGACATCTTTGCAGGCTTTCGAACCGCCGTGAACGGTGAATCGTAAACGTTGAACCGTAACAACATTTGATTTGGGAAGGCGGTTGCTGTTCACTGATCAGGGTTCACGGCTTTTTCCCGTTCACCGTTCACCTTTCACTGTTTACCGTTCACCGTTCACGCTTTCAACCTCTCCGCAATTGCCAGTACACGATACATCGAGCGCACCACCGGCAGTTCGATCAGTTCTCCGTCCACCACCACCAGGCCGGTCTTGTCCTGTTCGAAGGCGGCGCAGACCTTGCGAGCCTTCGCGATGGTTTTCTCGTCCGGCGTGAACGCTGCGTGGATGATCGGGATCTGGTTGGGATGAATCGAGGCCTTGCCGGTGAAACCCAGCCGGGCGCAGGCCTGCGCCTCCTGTCGCAACCCTTCCGGATCGTCGAGGTTCAGGAACGGCACATCCAGAAGATCGATGCCGGCGGAGGCCGCCGCATGCACCAGCCGCGAGCGGGTGTAGAGCAGCGGCTCCCAGGATTTCTCGCAACGCAGGTCGGCGGACATGTCCACCGCGCCGAGAATCACCGAGTCGATGCGGGAGGATGCCCGGGTGATCTCCAGGGCGCGTTCCAGACCCTGATTGGTCTCGATGATCACGCAGAAGCGGATGTTGCGCGCGGGGCCGGCGGACAACAGCGTCTCGATCAGCTGCACTTCCTCGGCCGACTTGATTTTCGGAATCATGATCGCCGGCGGCGGCGCTTCGCCTTCGATGATCGCGGTCAGGTCCTTGAGCCCATCTGGCGTCGAGAGGCCGTTGATGCGCACCATCTGCTCGACGTGGGGGTGGGTGTTCTTTCCGAACAGCGGCAGGGTCAGCGCGCGCCCTTCGTCCTTGCGGCCGCGCGCGACCGCATCCTCCATGTCCACGCAGACGATGTCGGCTCCGCTATCAAGCGCCTTGGCGAAACGATCCGGCCGCAGCCCCGGCACGAAAAGCAGGCTGCGGCGCGGCCGGATCGGACGATCAACGGTATTCATGCCGGGCTCGCGAGGGAAAAACCCGAATGCTAGCTGCCGGGGAGCCGGCGCGCCAGTCTATTCGCCGATCATGAGCCCCCCGGCGCGATCGCTCGCACCGCTGGGAAGCGTCGTTCGCCCGATGAATAACAGCAGCGGCAGTGCTGCGAGCGCGACCAGGGCAAACAGCCAGAAATCGCCGGTATAGGCAATCACGGCGGCCTGAAGGTCGATTTCACGCTCCAGCCGGGCGAGCGCCTGGGGCGTGGCCATGCTCCAGCCGCCCGGCGGCTGCGCCTGCAGCGCCTTGCTGTATGGCGTGACATGCTCGGCGAGTTGCGCATGCATCACGCTGCTGGTGCGCACGTAAAGCGCCAGCGCTCCGGATATACCGATGCTCGCGCCGATGTTGCGCACCAGGCTGTAGACCGCCGCGGCCTCGGTGCGGCGATGGGGCTCGAGCGATGGGAAGGCGATCACCTGGATCGGTACCAGGATGATCCCGCCGCCCACACCCTGCAGGAAATTCGTCCACACCAGCGGCCATACACCGACATCTCCGGTCCAGTTCGACATATCCCAGCTCGAAAAGGCCAGACACAACAGCCCGAACGCGATCAGCCAGCGCGGGTCGATGCGTCCGGTGATGCGGCCGCCGATGATCATCGCCGCAAACAGGCCGATGCCGCGCGGTGCCTGCAGCAGTCCGATCGCATCGACCGAGTAGCCGCGCACGTGCTCCAGGAAAGAGGGCATCAGCACCATCGGCGGAGTGGTCACGAATCCGTAGATGAACGCGAACACCAGCCCGAGGAAGAAATTGCGTTGCGCCAGCAGGCGCGGATCGAGGAAAGGCTGCTTCGCCGTCAGGCAATGCACATTGAACATGTAAAGGCCCAGCACCGCGAGACAGGCTTCGGTGATGATCTCCCAGGATTCGAACCAGTCGAGTTGCCCGCCGCGATCGAGCATCAGTTGCAGCGCGCCGATACCCAGAGACAGGCTCAGGAATCCGAACCAGTCGAGCGGCCGCCCCGGTTCGCGCTTCGTCTCGGGCAGGAAGGCCGCTGCACCGGCCAGCGCGAGCACCCCAAAGGGAACGTTGATGTAGAAAATGTAACGCCAGCTCATGTACTCGGTGACGTAGCCGCCGAGCGTGGGCCCGACGAACGATCCCATCACCGCGCCCATGCCCCACAGCGCCATGGCCTTGCCCTGCTCTTCCGGCGGATAAGTATCGAGGATGATGGCGTGCGACAACGGGATCAGGAAGGCGCCGCCCAACCCCTGCGCGACGCGGGCGACCACCTCCATCGCCAGCGACTCGGCGGCGCCGCACAGCACCGAGGCGACGAGGAAAACCGACACCGCACACAGGAACACGCGCTTGCGCCCGAAGCGCAAGCTCAACCATCCCGCAGCGGGAATGGAGAGTGCCGAGGCGACGATATAAGAGGTGATGACCCAGGCGATCTGATCCTGCGACGCCGAGAACGTGCCCTGCATGTGCGGCAGCGCCACGGCGGCGATGGTCCAATCCACCGAGTACAGAAAACTCGCCAGGCATACCGAGGCGGTGATCAGGGCCGGATGTTTTGACGAACCGGTCACGTTACCGGCGGGTGCCTGCGATGGCGGAATACGGCACGAGGAAGCGCGGCAGCCAGCCATCGTCGATCAGCTTCTGCACCATGCGCGGCAGCCCGCGCGGCCGGCCGGTATCCACCGCCACAGTGACCGTCATGCCGGCGCGAAGCTGCGGTTTTCCGGGTGGCTGCTCGACCTTGATGCGCACCGGCACGCGCTGCACGACTTTCACCCAGTTGCCGGTGGCGTTCTGCGGCGGCAGCACGGCGAACTCGGCGCCGGTGGCCGGTGCGATGGCCTCGACCGCCCCGGGCCATTCCTGATCCGGATAGGCATCCGCCAGCACCGTCGCCGTCTGGCCGACCTGCATGTAGGTAAGTTGCGTTTCCTTGTAGTTGGCTTCGATCCACAGCGGGCCGCTCTCGATCAGGCTGAACATCGGCGCACCTTTCTGCACGAACTCGCCGACCCGCAATTTCATGTTGCTCACCACTCCGGCGACGGGCGCCTTGATCGCGGCTCGCGACAGTTCCAGCATGGCCGCATCGTAGGCCGCACGAGCCTCGGCGTAACGCGGGTGGCGCTCGGCCGGCAGATTCGGATCGCCGGACAATCCAGCGAGCACGCGGTTGGTCTTTTCGCGAATGCTGTCGAGCCGGCGCTTGGCCGCTTCGACGTTGTGGCGGGCCTCGTCGTAGGTATCGCCGCGAGTCATGCCTTTTTCCTTGAGGCGCTCCTGGCGCTCAAGCTGCCTGGCGAGAAAGTCGATGCGCTCGCGGCCTTCGGCGGCTTCCTGCAGCGTGACACGGTATTCCGCACGCAGCGACTGCACATCGGTTCGCACCACATCCATCTGCGCGCGCGCGCCGGCAACCGCAATCTGGTAAGGCTCGGGATCGAGCCGGAACAGCAGCGCGCCGGCCTCGACCGGCTGGTTGTCGCGTGCCAGCACCTCGATGACGCTCCCGTTCACCGATGCGCTGATGGCGACGATGTTCGCCTTGACGTAGGCATTGTCGGTCTCGACTTCCTGTCCGCCGGTTGCATAGATATAGAGGCCGGTCACAATCGCCACCAGCGGCACGACCACCAGCAACAGCACGCGCACTGCGCGATGCACCACGATTACGGCCCTGCCGGTCGACTCGGACATGTCAGCGCTTCTGCTTGCGGGCGCCATTGCCGGCGGCGCCGTTATCCGGCCGTGACAGATTGGCCTTGATGGCGAGCAACGCGTCCACGAACTGCTCTTGCTGCGAGGCCGACAGACCGGACAGCGCGTCGCGCCGGACTTCCGCCGCGGCCGCGCGCATGGTCTTGATCGCGGGTTCGACTTCGTCGGTCAGGAACACGCGCTTGGCACGCCGGTCGCCGGTGTGGCCTTCACGGCGGATCCAGCCTTTCTGCTCCATGCGGTCGAGCAGCCGGCCCAGCGTGGCCTTCTTCACTTCGAGAATGTCGGCCAGCTCGGACTGGGTCACGCCGTCGTTGCGGAACAGATGGTTCAGCACCCACCACTGCGAGCGCGTCAGGCCGAGCGACTTCACCCGCCGGTCGAAGGTGGTGCGCATCAGACGGGCGACATCGTTCAGGATGAAGCCGAAATTGCGGGACAGGTCTTCGCGGAACATGGGTACGGATTCTACCCCAAATTGGTCGCCTAGCTTACTATATGCCAGGTTATCATTAGGGCCTGGCCCGACCCGCGCATCCAACGGCCGGCTGCTAGAATCGGCGTCACCTCAGGGAGAAAGGACCACAAGATGAAAATAACCGCCGTCGAAACCATCAATCTCGCCGAATTCCCGAATGTGCTGTGGGTGCACATTCACACCGACGAAGGCATTGTCGGGCTGGGCGAGACCTTCTACGCGGTCGCCCCGGTCGCCGAGCACATCCACGAGACCTGCGCGGCCTACCTGCTCGGCAAGAATCCGCTGGAAATCGACAAGCACAGCCGGCATTTCCTCAATACCTATCTCGGTTTCAACAGCGTCGGCGTGGAGATGCGCGCGGCTTCCGCGGTCGACATCGCGTTGTGGGACCTGTTCGGCCAGTTTACGGGCCAGCCGATCTACCAGCTCCTCGGCGGCGCTTCGCGCGACAAGGTGCGCGTCTACAACACCTGCGCCGGCTACCAGTACGTGCGCGCCAAGCCCACCCAGGGCACTGAAAATTTCGGCCTGCCGGCAAAGGCCGACAAGAAGAACCGCCCTTACGAAGACCTGATGGCGTTCAAGACCGACGCCGGCGAACTGGCCCGGTCGCTGCTGGATATGGGCATCACCGGCATGAAGATATGGCCGTTCGACGAGGCGGCCGAAGCCTCGAACGGCACCTATATCTCGAATGCCGACCTGAAGAAGGCGATGAGGCCATTCGAGCAGATCCGCAAGGCCGTCGGCGACAAGATGGACATCCACGTCGAATTCCATTCGATGTGGAATCTCCCCACTGCCATCCGCATCGCCGAAGCGTTGGAGCAGTTCGACCCGTTCTGGTACGAAGACCCGATCAAGATGAACAACATCGACGCGGTTGCCGACTACGCCCACCGCACCAATGTGTGGGTCACGGCATCGGAGACGCTCGGCACGCGCTGGGGTTTCCGCGAGTTGTTCGAGAAACAGGCCGTCTCGGTATGCATGCTGGACGTGGGCTGGACCGGAGGCTTGTCCGAGTCGAAGAAGATCGCGACCATGGCGGAAGCCTACGCGTTGCCGGTCGCACCGCACGACTGCACGGGGCCGATCCTGCTTACCGCTTCGGTGCACCTGTCGCTGAACTGCCCCAATACGCTGGTACAGGAAATGGTGCGGGCGTTCTATTATGACTGGTACGGCAGTCTGGTCACCCAGTTGCCGCCGGTGAAGGACGGCTACATCACCGCGCCCAAGGGGCCGGGGTTGGGGACCAAGCTGCAGGCTTCGGTGCTGAAGCGCAAGGACGTCACACGGCGGATCAGCAAACTTGGAAAATCGTGAAGGGTGAAGGGTGAAGGGTGAAGGGTGAAGGGTGAAGGGAGAGGAGTGAGGGGGCCTACTCAAGGTAGTTACTCGAACCTCGGCCCTCGTACCTCGGCCCTTATCGAACGTAACCACGGCCACGGAACCTATAGCAGCATGACTACAGATACAAAGACAGATGCACGCGTTCTGGTGCTCGCCCCCGGGGATAATGTGGCCATCGCCAAGGCGGACATCGCTTCGGGCACGACACTGACGGTGATGGGCCAGTCCGTAACGCTCAAGACCCGCGTTGAAGTCGGCCACAAGTTCGGGTTCAAGAAGGTCGCAAAAGGCGAAAAGCTGGTGAAGTACGGCGCGCCGATCGGCGTGGCGACCCAGGACATCGCGCCCGGCGATTACATGCACATCCACAACGTCGCCAGCGATTACATCCCCACTTACACCCTCGACGAGGGTCACGAATTCTTCAAGGAGACGCATTAATCATGCTCAACGCCTATCTCCGCCCGGACGGCCGCAAGGGCATCCGCAACACCATCGTCGTTGCCTACCTGGTCGAATGCGCGCATCACGTCTCGCGCGAGATCGTGTTCCCCTATCGCGAGCAGGGCGTGCACCTGATCGGCTTCCCGGGCTGCTTTCCCAACGTGTATTCGCACAAGATGATGGAGCGCCTTTGCACCCACCCGAACGTGGGCGCCGCGCTGCTTGTGTCGCTGGGCTGCGAAGGCTTCAACAAGGGCAAGCTGCAGGAAACCATCCGCAAGTCCGGCCGCCCGGTGAAACTGATCGAAATCCAGGGAACCGGCGGCACGCGCAAGACCATCGCAGAGGGCAAGGCCTGGATCGAACAGACGCTGAAACAGCTCGAAGACGCTCCGCGCACGCCGATGAACGTCGATGAACTGGTCGTCGGCACCATCTGCGGCGGCTCGGATGCGACCAGCGGGCTGACCGCGAACCCGGCGATGGGCCGCGCTTTCGATTTTCTGGTGGAGAAGAACGCGACCTGCATTTTCGAGGAGACCGGCGAACTGATCGGCATGGAGCACTGGATGGCGGAGCGCGCCGAGAATCCTGCGCTGGGCGAGGAGATTGTGAAAACCGTCGCCAAGGCTGCGAAGTACTACGCCACGTACGGGCACGCCAGCATCGGCCCGGGCAACGCCGACGGCGGACTCACCACCATCGAGGAAAAATCACTGGGCGCCTACGCAAAATCCGGACAATCGGTGATCTCCGGAATCATCAAGCCGGGAGACGTGCCGATCCGCGGCGGGCTTTATCTTCTGGACGTGGTGCCGGACGGCGAGCCGCGCTTCGGCTTCCCGAACATCAACGACAACGCCGAGATCGCCGAACTAATCGCGTGCGGCAGCCACGTGATCCTGTTTTCCACCGGGCGCGGCTCGGTGGTGGGCTCGGCGATTTCTCCGGTGATCAAGGTGTGCGCCAACCCGCACACTTACAAGCGCATGTCCGACGACATGGACGTGGACGCCGGGCGGATACTCGACGGCCGCGCCACGCTCGATGAGGTCGGCCGGGAAGTTTACGACCTGATCATGCGCGTTTGCAACGGCGAACAGACCAAATCCGAAGACCTCGGCCACCAGGAATTCATTCTCACGTACAAGAGTTTCGAACCCATCGGCCCGGCTTGTTTTCCTTCTGCCGCTTAAATCATGTACACCCAACGCAGATACCCTACGTGCGTAGCACGTCGGAGTACCCTTTTAGGCGCAGAGGCCGCAAAGGACGCAGAGAAATTCGGAGTAAACGGGTGGTATCCGGCCAGCTTACGCACGATGGGGAACCTATACTGAACGTGGTGATCGAATTCGACTGATTTCGGTACGACAGATGACCCCGCGAGAGCGCAGAGCCTATGAGCAATGATAAAGATACCCTTAGAGAGGAATATCCGGAGGATCTGATCAAATCAGGTATTCGCGGGAAGTATACGAAGAGTTACCGCGAAGGCACGAACATCGTTCTGATCGATCCGGATTTGCACAAGCTTTTCCCCGATTCCGAAGCCGTCAATCGCGCTCTTCGTGAGTACGTTTCGACAAAGCGAACGGCAACCTGAAAAACGCTTTCAGGCCGACGCAATGAGCGTCTCGCGGGTCAGGCCCGCGGGTCAGGCCGTTATGCATTTATGCAGGCCTGACCCGACTCTCGCTGACCCGACTCTCGCGAAATTCACGACCTGATCATGCGCGTTTCCAACGGCGAACAGACCAAATCGGAAGACCTCGGCCACCAGGAATTCATCTTGACCTACAAGAGTTTCGAGCCGATCGGCCCGGCTTGTTTTCCTTCGGCCGCCTAAACCGCCTACACCCAACGCAGATACCCTACGTGCGTAGCACGTCGGAGTACCCTTTTAGGCGCAGAGGGCGCAAAGGGCGCAGAGAAAAATGAATTCCGAAATTGAGTATTTGGAAATGACTGCCGCTGGGGGTTGATCCGGTGGCGCAGCGGCCCTCCTCCAGCGGGCCGTTTCAATCCCGCTCCGTCTTCCCTTGCGGCGTTGTTGACAGCCCGTTTTAGGACTCCCAAACTGCACTTGGGTCTCCATGCAAATAGGATTAATGCAATGGAAGCCGTAGGTATGTACAAAGCTTTTAGCTCTTTATTCGTCAAACGACGTGTTTTTCCGCGTCGTTTGAGATCGACTTATAGTTGGGCCCTACCAACATGCGTGAAGTAGCGTTTGTTCTCCTCGGCATGCTCATAGGCTTGCTTCCTCCTTGGTTTATCAGGAAGCGAAGGCTGAAGACGCACTGGTGCGCATTGCGTGCCGAGATCGTTCAGTGCAATGAGAAGGCAACAACGATCTTCACCAGCGTGCCGCTCGTAATGGCACCGCTGTATCGCCTGCCACAAATGACCTATCAATCTTCTTTCCCAGTCTTGCTCGCCGACGGCGCGGTGTCCGAGTCTGAGGTTCGCGTGCTTGGTCGTTTCTTTAGTCAAGTGCAGGACATCAATCGCGGTTTGGACAACGCGGCCGAAATGAACAAGGCCGACAAACTGGCCAAGCTTGAGCAGGAATTCGACCGAAACTGCCTGAAGGCCAAAGGCCTTGTTCAACCGCAAGATCAAGAATCGAGTCTCTACGCACAAGCGATGACAGTCGTTAATCGGAAAGCCCATCAATCGTGGTGGCGCTATGCAAATCATGCCTAACCCTTCGCTTCAGCCGACGTGCTACGGCCCGGCCTTCGCACGCAGCTGAGCTCAAACGTTGGGCATCCTCAACCTGAGCACCTGAGCTATGTCAGAAACAAACTACATCCCACCCACACTGATGGCTCAGGCCTTCAACTGTCCACGGTGCCGCGTGTTCGCAAAGCAGAACTGGTACTACCTGACAGGTGCTAACCAGAGAGATGGCTTTGGAACCCAATACCAGAATCAAGAATTCGTGCTTTCCAATTGCGAAAGCTGCGGTGAACCTACAATCTGGCACGGCGAGGCAATGATTTACCCAATCCACTCTGTCGCGGAGTCTCCGAACGCTGACCTGCCCGATGATATTCGCTCTGATTTTGAAGAGGCGAGAGTCATTGCAAATTTCTCACCTCGCGGTGCTGCTGCACTTCTCCGTCTTGCAATACAGAAGCTATGCGCTCATTTGGGACAGTCCGGCAAAAACATTAACACCGATATAGCTGCGCTTGTGGCTTTGGGGCTGCCGCCAAAGGTTCAACAAGCGCTCGATAGCGTGCGCGTGATTGGTAATGATGCTGTGCACCCAGGAACCATTGACCTACGGGATAACCGCGAAACGGTCAACAAGCTATTTCGCTTGGTCAACTTCATCGCACACAAGACCATCACGGAGCCAAGGGAAGTTGAAGAAATCTACAACGAGCTCCCGGCTGACAAGTTGGCCGGTATAGAAAAACGAGACAAGAAGTAGGTATGCCCAACCAATTATTCCAGCGGACCGACTGCAAGCGGCGCCTCACGCCACTCGCAGCCGTCCGCTGAATTCAAACGTTGGGCGTGCTGCGATTTGGGAGTGGGGAAATGAAACTTCTCATAGCGATGTCGGTTTTGCTCGGTGCTTTTTTCCTCAGCCACGGGGCATTTGGAGGCGCGGGCTCTGGCTTCAAAGGAATCTATATCGGACAACCTGAAGCAACTCTGCCTCAGGGGTTGAAGGAGTCCTTTTCAATCTATGAAGGGATTCATGACGGCGACTACTTTCAGATTCATGTCATGAAAAAAGAGGTTGAGAGTTTCACGATCATTTACCTCGGAGAAACAAGTGATCGATCCGCCATCAGCAAACCAATGACCCTTTCCCAGGCATTGCAAGAACATTCCCTTGGTCGGCCCAGCGAACCCAAGTTAACCTTGGCGCGAGGACGTGATGGCCAAGTGTGGGGTCTAGTTGATCTTACCCACGCCATCAGCTACGAGGCTGCCGACCCGAAAGGTCCAGAATCGAGAGTCGCGCAAGTTGCGTACATAAAGGCCAACGCGCCTGTTCTTAATGCCCGTCGTGAGGATATTCTGGACGAATCCGCGGTACAAACTCTCGTGAAAGGAGCCACGGAAAAGAAAGCTGAACAAAAAAACGTCGCTGTAATTCCACCGGAAACTCGCTTCTCATTCCCGTCGCGGGACAAAGCACTTTCCGCTCTTATCGAACAAGCCGATAAAGTCATTGGTCGTGGTAAGCGGACGTTGGCCCTTATTTCTCAGGCAGAGATCTGGCTCGGAGTAAATGAGGAGCACAGCGAAGCAAAACACACCTTTCGTCAACTGCGTCGGTTCTATAGGGACTTCCAATACGACTCCGACACGCTCATAAAACTATACGAAGCCAACAAAGGAAAGTTCAAAGACGCAGATTTGGCAGTAGTATCGGAGCCACTTGATCTAAAAGAGCAGATCAAACGGAAGATGACGCAATTGAAGGCCATGGGCTTTCGTGAATATGGTCCTGTGGACTAACAGGTGACGGCAACAGGTGACGGGGTCTCAACGAAGAGAAATCCGGGTCGGACTAGCGGACCTCATTGATTCGGCGGGAGAAGAACGTGATATAGGGGCGATTTTAGGGCTTAGAAGCACTTTTTCTTGGGCATAACGTACGCTCTCATGAACAGAACCCAAAGGAGGAGCGAATGAAACGGATCGGACCTGTGTTTGCTTTTGTCGGCATCGCGACACTGGCGTGTATGGGCACTCCGCCGCTTTCCTTTGCCGAAGACGTGCCGGCCTTCCACGTGGATCCGTTCTGGCCCAAGCCGCTGCCGAACAACTGGATTTTCGGAGAGATCGGTGGCATTGCGGTGGACCGGCACGACCATGTCTGGGTCCTGCAGCGTCCCAGATCTCTGAAGGACGATGAACAAGGTGCCGCGCTCACGCCGCCGATATCGAAATGCTGCCGGCCGGCCCCGCCGGTACTCGAATTCGATCAATCCGGAAACCTGCTGCAGGCCTGGGGCGGGCCGGGGAGCGGATTCGACTGGCCGCTGCGGGAACACGGCATTTTCATCGATGCGCGCGATCACGTCTGGATCGGTGGCAACGAGAAAGACGATCACCAGATTCTCGAATTCACCCCTGATGGAAAATTCATCAAGCAAATTGGCGCATCCGGCAAGTCCGAAGGCAGCAACAGCACGCGCTTCCTTGGCCGGCCTGCACTTGCGATCGTGGATGAGTCCGCGCATGAGCTCTATGTCGCCGACGGCTACGGCAATAAACGCATCGTGGTATTCGACGCGCGCACCGGGGAATACAAACGCCACTGGGGTGCATACGGGAAGGCGCCGGACGACGCCGATCCCGGCAAGTACGATCCCGGCGCGCCGCGTGCGCCGCAGTTCCGCAATCCGGTGCATTGTGTACGAATCTCGCGCGACGGGCTGGTCTACGTTTGCGACCGGGTCAACGACCGCTTCCAGGTATTCCGCAAGGACGGCAGCTTCGAGACCGAGTATGTGCTGGAACCGACCACGCGCTGGGTGGGTTCGGTCTGGGACATCGCGCTGTCCGAAGACCCGGAGCAGAAATACCTGTACGTCGCCGACGGGACCAACAACGAGATTCACATCCTGCTGCGCAAAAGCGGAAAGAAGCTTGGATCCTTCGGCCGGCAGGGGCGTTATGCGGGCGAATTCCACTGGGTGCATGCGATCGCCATCGATTCGCGCGGCAACTTGTTCAGCGGCGAAGTGGATACCGGCAAGCGCGTACAGAAATTCACGCGGCAACGATGAGTACCGCGTTCTCGTCCGGCCGCATGCGCAGGGGCCGTCGCTACATCAACAAACCGAAGAAGATGTAGCACACCAGCGCGCCAACGACGCACATCGACAGTCCCCAGGCCAGCATCTGATTGAAGAGCCTCTTGCGATCCACGTCGGGCGCGGCGTTGGAAATGCACAGTGCGCCGAGCGTGGATAGCGGCGAGATGTCCACCAGATGCGCACCGACAATGATCGAGGATGCGATGGCGAGCGCATTGCCGCCTCCGAGTTTCTCGATGAGGCCCGGGATGGTCGGGAGGAAAGCCGGCAGCACGACTCCGGAGGAACTGCTGTAGACCGAAATCACGCCGGTCACGAGCGCGATGACGCCGGTAATGGTTTCCTGCGTCGAGAGGTCCGACAGCATCGAAGTCAGCAAATCCATCCCGCCGGTCTTGTCCGCGACCCCGATCAGCACCGTGACCCCGCAGACCATCAGCACCACGCTCCAGGGCATCGCCTTGATCGCTTCTTTTTCGTCCGCAGCCCTGGCGAGCGACAGCACCGCAACACCGGTAAATGCCCCGATGGTAATATCCAGATGGAAGACCAGCACCGAGAGTATCAACGCCGCAATGACTCCCAGAGTTAGCTTTTGCTGCCAGGTGAACGGCACCACGTTGTCACCGATGCGCTGCACGGCCTCCGCCGTTTTTCCGGCCGCCAGCAATCGGATTCCGCCGAACATGAAATAACCGGCGAAACCGACAAACGATTGCGCAAACAGCAGACTGATGTAGTTGGTCCACTGCACGCCCTCGAGACCGATGTTCGCCATCAATCCGTTGGCGATGATGCCGGTGGGTGCAAACGGGGAAAGCGCTCCGGCGTTGGCGCCGCTGCAGACCATGATCGCCATCAGGAATGCCGGCACCCCCGCCCGTCCCGCGGCCGCCATCGCGAGCGGCGCCAGGAGCGCGGTCGCCGCAATGTTGCCGGGACCGATCGAAGCAAAGACCAGCGCAAGAAAGAAGAAAACTATCGGGATGATTCCAGCGCGGCCGCGCGCGCACTGGATCGCCACCGCGGCGACGCGGTCGAGCGTGCCGTTCACCCGCGCCTGCGAGAACAGCAGGGTCACGCCGAGCAGGGTCAGGAACAGGCCGGCAGGAAAGCCGGCAACCACTGCCTGCAGTTTCATCCCACCCAGCAGAACGCCGATCAGGAATGCCAAGGCGATGGAGAGCAGCCCCACGTTGACCGGCAGGAAACTGCCCGCCAAAACAGCGGCAAAAAGGGCCAGCAGGGAAAGGACGGGAAGGCTCATTTCTGTTTATTGTTTGCCCGGCGTCTTGCGCGCCGGCTCCTCGGACGCGATGGTAGACTGTCGTCCATTTTTCATCTACCCCCTCTTTGGTCGGCCCTGGGGCTGAAATCGAACAATGAAAACCATCGACTACTATCTTTCGCCGATGTCCCCATGGACTTATCTCGGCCATGCCCGTCTTGCGGAAATCGCCAGGAGGCATGGCGCGACGATCAACGTGAAGCCGGTGGACTACGGCAGGATCTTTCCGGTGTCCGGCGGGCTGCCGCTCTCGAAACGCGCGCCTCAGCGCCAGGCATATCGCCTGGTGGAACTGGCGCGCTGGCGCGACCATCTCGGGGTGCCGCTCACCGTACAACCGAAATTCTTCCCCTACGAATCGAGCCTGGCTTCGCGCCTGATCATCGTTGCCGACGGTCGCGGGTCAGGCGCCGCGTTACGGCTCGCCGGCGCAATTCTCAAGGCATGCTGGGCGGAGGAAAGAAACATGGCGGATGAGGGCGAACTCGCCACCGTAGTCCGCGAACAGGGACTGGAGCCGCGCGGCCTGATGGCCGCGGCAAAGTCGGACGACGCGCAGGCTCGCTACGATGAACTCACCGGCGAAGCGATCGAACTTCAGGTGTTCGGCGCGCCCACCTACGTTTACAACAAGGAATCGTTCTGGGGCCAGGACCGGCTCGAGTTTCTCGAGCGGGCGCTCGAGAAACAAGGATGAAGGCGGAAGGATGAGGGAAGAGGGAACGGCGCCTCGCGCCGGGTTTTTCCCTTCACCCTTCACCCTTCACCCTTCACCCTTCACCCTTCACCCTTCACCCT
>JBBPIT010000066.1:0-17117 GCA_038040175.1 Pseudomonadota bacterium
CAGTCATCCGCACCTGGCGCAACGCGCGTCGTCGGACTTATGCAGAGCTTCCCTATGCGGGCGACTTCGGTTTCTATCCAGTCTTCGACCTTCCGGTTGAGTGTGTCGGCGGTCATCCCCTGCGGATGAATGGCCGGGCCGATGCTCACGGTGATGGTACCCGGGTGCTTGATGAAGGCGTTCTTGCGCCACAAGGTCCCGGCATTGTGCGCGATCGGCACCACCGGCGCGCCGGTCTGGCACGCCAGCCAGGCGCCGCCGAGATGATACCGTCCACGGCGGCCCGGGGCGATGCGGGTGCCTTCCGGGAATATCACGATCCACCAGCCTTTGGCGAGACGGTCCTTGCCCTGCTCGAGAGTCTGCTTCAGGGAACGGGTTGCCGAGCCGCGGTCGATTGCGATCGGGCTCATCATCGCCAGTCCCCAGCCGAAGAATGGAACCCGCAGCAGCTCTCTCTTGAGGACCCAGACCTGCGGCGGAAGAATTTTCTGGTAAGCGAGCGTTTCCCAGGCCGATTGGTGTTTCGACAGCACGATGCTTGGCTCCGTGGGCAGGTTTTCACGGCCAATCACGCGGTATTCAACCCCGCAGACGGCCCGTGCCAGCGCGATCACCAGGCGCGACCAGGTGGTGATGATGCGATAGCGGGTCCGCGGTTCGAGCGCAAAGGTGAGCAGCGAAATGACGGCGAAGACTACCGTGAGCGCGAACCGGACTATCTCGAAGACGGCCGAACGCAGGAAGGCCGCAACGATGCTCATGAAACGATATGCCGCACCGATTCGGCAAGGTCGGCGAACAGCATCGTGTTGTCCGGCAAACCGCCCGCGCTCTTGGTCTTGGCCCCTTTGCCGGTGAGTACCAGCATCGGCTGGGCGCCGGCGACGGCCGCGGCCTGCAGATCACGCAGCGAATCTCCCACGCTCGGCACACCGGCCAGATCCACGTTGAATCGCTGGGCGATGTCGAGAAACATCCCCGGCTTCGGCTTGCGGCAGTCGCAGTCCGCTTCGGCCGCGTGCGGGCAGTAGAACAATGCGTCGATGCGCCCGCCGACCTGGACCAGCGTACGGTACATCTTGTCGTTGATCGCGTTCAGCGCCCCCATGTCGAACAGGCCGCGACCGATGCCGGACTGGTTGGAGGCCACGACCACGCGGTAGCCGGCATGGTTCAGCCGCGCAATCGCCTCCAGGCTTCCCGGAATCGGCTTCCACTCCTCGGGGTTCTTGATGAACTGATCGCTGTCCTGGTTGATGACGCCGTCGCGATCGAGGATGACGAGTTTCATGAAACTGAGGGCCGAGGGACGAGGGACGAGGGACGAGCCAAACCGTGCGCAACCATGTCGATCATGAGGCGAGCTTGGAAATGTCGGCGATGCGATTCATTTCCTGGCGCAAATCCGCCAGCAGTGCGAGGCGATTCTGGCGTACCGCAGCGTCCTCCACCATGACCATGACCGAGTCGAAAAATGCGTCGACGGGTGATTTCAGAACGGCGAAGGCTTTCAAGTAACCTGCATAATCGCCCTTTTGCAGCAGAGGGATCGCGTTCCTGGTAGCCATCTCAAGCGCATCGAACAGATCACGCTCGGCGGTCTCGGTCAATGCCTCGGCCTGGGCGCCATTGAAGGACTCTCCTTTGGCCTCCGCCTGTTTAAGGATATTGACCACACGCTTGTTCGCGGCGGCGAGACTCTCTGCCTCCGGCAGGCTGGCGAAAGCGCGCACAGCGGCAAGTTGCAGGGGTACCTGATAAAGCTGGACAGGCCGCATGCACAGCACCGCTTCAATCTCGTTCGCGGTATAGCCCGCCTCGCGCAGGTAACTGCGCAGGCGTTCGAAAATGAATTCCTGCAGGCGCGCGCGGGTGTCGCCGATCATGCCGCCGGGAAATACCGAGAACGCTGCATTGATCAGATCGTGCAAGGATACTGACAGTTTGCCCTCGATGAGCATCCGGATCACCCCCAACGCATGGCGACGAAGGGCGAACGGATCCTTGTCTCCGGTCGGCTGTTGGCCGATGCCGAACATGGCCGCGAGCATCTCCAGCTTGTCGGCCAGCGCCAGCGCCGTTGCAATCTCACCGCCGGGCAATGCGTCGCCTGCGAATCGCGGCCGATAATGCTGCTCGATTGCGTCGCCCACGCGCGCATCCTCGCCATCGGCGAGCGCGTAATACCGGCCCATGATGCCTTGAAGCTCGGGGAATTCGCCGACCATGCTGGTCACCAGATCGGCCTTGGCGAGCAGCGCAGCGCGGTCGGCAAGCAACGGATCGGCGCCGATCATCTGTGCAATCGCCTTGGCCAGCGCACGAACGCGCTCGACGCGATCGAGCTGGCTGCCGAGCTTGTTGTGGTAGACGATGGAGGCGAGTTGGGGCACGCGGTCGGCGAGCTTTGTTTTCTTGTCGGTCTCGAAGAAGAAGCGCGCGTCCGCCAGCCGCGGGCGGATCACGCGCTGATTGCCCGCGACGATGTTCTTCGGGTCGGCAAGGCGCATGTTCGAAACGATCAGGAACTTGTTGGTGAGCTTGCCGGCCGTGTCGAACAGCGGGAAATACTTCTGGTTCTGCCGCATGGTCAGGATCAGGCATTCCTGCGGCACGCCGAGAAACTCGGGTTCGAATTCCCCGGCGTACACGGTCGGCAATTCGACCAGTCCCGTGACTTCGTCGAGCAACGGCGCGACGTCCTGGTCCGGCCCCAGCGAAGCCTTGAGCGCAGCGGCGTTCCCCGCGAGCTGGCGGCTGATGTCGGCTCTGCGCTTGTCGAAATCGGCGATGACGCGGCCTTCCTGCTCGAGCCGGGATTCATACTCGTCGGCGCGGACCAGAGCAATGTTCTTCGCGCCCTGGAAGCGATGGCCATAAGTGATGCGGCCGGCTGCCAGGCCGAGCGCGGAAACGTCAAGCACCTTGTCGCCGTGCAGCGCGACCAGCGCGTGGGCGGGGCGAACGAATTTGACGGTCGTGGCGCCGTCGGCGAGCTGGTAGCTCATCACTTTCGGAATGGGCAGCTTGCCGATGGCTTGCTCGATCGCATCGGATAGCACTCGTTCGAGTGTTTGACCCGGTGCGATGCTTCGCAGGAATACGCTCTCGGCCTTGCCATCCGGCTTGATTACCAGCGACTCGGCGCCAACTTTGGAATTCGCCGGAACATCGGCAAGCCGTTCGCGGCCCATGCTTGCCAGCTTCCTGCGCAGGGCGTCGCTCCAGCCGCCATCTGAGTTGCGCGCGATGGCGACCGGCATGAGCTTTTGCTCGACCGGACGGTCGCTGGCCTTGGCCAGCACCGCCCAGATGTAAACCGCCAAACGCCGGGGCGTGGCGAACGCCTTGAACCTGGACGTCGCATCCAGAACCCCGCCGCCTTTCAGTCCATCGAATATTGCACCGGCAAAGGCATCGCCCAGCCGCCTGAGAGCTTTTGGCGGCAGTTCCTCGGTGACGAGTTCGACCAGCAGATTCGAACTCATGCGGTCTCTCTTTCCAGCAGAGTAGCCTTCATGGCCTGGAGGTCGAGCCCAAGTTGCTGCAATTGGCCCGGCTTGCACATCGGGAAATCCTTGCGCAACCGGGAGTCGAAGTAAGCCTGCGCCACGCTGCGCGCGAGGTTGCGGGTGCGCCCGATGTAAGCCGCGCGTTCGGTGACCGAGATCGCGCCGCGCGCATCCAGGAGGTTGAAGGTGTGCGCCGCCTTGAGCACCATTTCGTAGGCGGGCAGGGCGAGCTGCGCGCTCATCAGCCGCTTCGCTTCGGATTCGTAATCGGCGAAGTGCGCGAACAGCATTTCCGAGTTGGATTGTTCGAAGTTGTAACGGGACTGTTCGACTTCGTTCTGGTGATAGACGTCGCCGTAGGCGAGGCCGGGAGTCCACACCAGGTCGAAGACGTTCTCCACGCCTTGCAGGTACATGGCGAGTCGCTCGATGCCGTAGGTGATCTCACCGGTGATCGGCTTGCAGTCGAGTCCGCCGACCTGCTGGAAATAGGTGAACTGGGTGACTTCCATGCCGTTTAGCCAGACTTCCCAGCCCAGGCCCCACGCTCCGAGCGTGAGGTTTTCCCAGTCGTCTTCGACCAGGCGTATGTCGTGCGCCTTCGGATCGATGCCGAGCGCTTCGAGCGAACCGAGGTAGAGATCGATGATGTCGGCCGGCGACGGCTTCAGCACCACCTGGAACTGGTAGTAGTGCTGCAACCGGTTCGGATTCTCGCCGTAACGGCCGTCCTTTGGCCGGCGCGAGGGCTGTACGTAGGCTGCACGCCACGGCTCGGGACCGATCGCGCGCAGAAACGTCGCTGTATGCGAAGTGCCCGCGCCGACTTCCATGTCGTAGGGTTGCAGGATCGCGCAGCCGCGGTCGCCCCAATAGCGGGTCAGCGTCAGAATCACTTCCTGGAACGTCAACATCGATAAATTCTTCAGAAAATCAGGGGGTAAGCGGTCCCGCGAAATGCACGAATTGTACTCAATTCCGGGTGCTTGCAGGGGGCAAAGCGCCAGAAAAAAGCGATTTAATGCAAAGGCGAAAGGGTTTATTTCTTTTCTTTTGCGGCTTTGAGTTCCTCGATCTGTCCCTCGAGGAGGTCGATGCGCTGTTGCATCTGCATGAGAATGCCGTTGAAGCGGCCGACATTGAAATAGGTAACGTTCTCCGCCGCCGCGTCGAAGGTGTTGCCGTAACCCAGCCACGAGGAGTCGTACACCTTGACGTTGCGGAATCCCAGGCTTTGCAGCACGGTCGCCGTTTCCGCGGCGCGCACGCCGCTCTGGCAATAAACGATGGTTTCTTTTTCCGGGTCGAGCCTGGCGTAAAGCGCACGCAAGTCTTCCGCAGGTTTCAGGCTCATCCCGTCCTTGCCCGCAACCTGCCGGCGCTGCAGCTTGCGCGGCGTGTCCGGGTCCACCCAGTTGGTCTCGTAGGGGATGTTCACCGCACCCGGAATGCGGCCGCCGCGCAGCGCCCGGATATCTTCGCCGTTGAATTCCTTCTCGGTGCGCGCATCGACGATCTGTACATCGGGAGTCCCCAGCCTGGCGACGACTTCCCGGGTCGATACGATAACCTCGGGATTCACTTGCGCCCTGAAGCTGACCGGGGGCAGTTTCACCGGATCCGTAGCGATCGGCTTGCCCGCGGCCTTCCAGTCGTCGATTCCGCCGTGGTACACACGGGCGCCGCTGCCGCCGAGATAACGCACCGTGACGTAGCCGAAGTAGGGCGAAGTGTGCGCCTTGGCGCCGTAGAACACGATTTCGCGGGTCGGATCGATTCCGGCTTCGCCGAGGATCTGTTCGATCTTTGCCACCGGGATGTAGTCCTCGGTGTTGGGCTCGCGCAGCACCAGCGCGATTTCGTCGATGTTGACGGCGCCCGGGATGTGCCCGCGCCGGTAATCCTCCTGACTGCGCACGTCCCAGATCAGTGCGCCGCGCGATGCAGCCTGCTCGACGAAACCGGTGTCGACGATGATCGGTTTGTCGGCCGCGTATGCGCCCAGCGATGCAGCGACCAGGGCGACCGCCGCGAGCAGGCGTGCCGTAAAGGAATTTTGCGTATGCATGATTGACTCCAGATTTCCAGGCGATGGCTACCTTTTACCCCCGCGATGCTGCGCCACGAATGATATGGATCAAACTCCGCGCTGCGAGAAGCGCTGTGCCGCCAGCGGCAACGCGATCATCAGTGCGGCGAGCGCCAGGAACGCCCAGTTGCCCAGGCGCACATACGGGGTTGCGCCCTGGTAGCCATGAATCTCGGCGGTCACCGTCGTGGTCGTGAATTCCGGAGCGGACGCCGCGATGCGGCCCTTCGTGTCGATGATCGCGGTGACCCCGGTATTGGTGGCGCGCAACATGGGCCGGCCGGTTTCGATGGCGCGCATCTGGGCGATTTGCAGATGCTGCTCCGAGGCGACCGATTTTCCCCACCAGGCGTCGTTGGTGAAATTGGCCAATACGGTTGCCTCCGGCAACTGGCGGATGATCTCCTCGCCAAACACGTCTTCGTAGCAAATATTCACCGCGATCTTCTGGCCGGCGGCCTGCATGGGCGGCTGCACCGGCTCGCCCCCGGAAAAATCCGACATCGGGATGTGAAGCAGGTTCATGATCCAGCCTAGCACGCTCCGAAGCGGAAAATAGTCGCCGAAGGGCACCAGATGATGCTTGCGATAAATCTGCGTCGGTGCCGAACCGAAGCTCATCACGCTGTTGTAATAGCGTCCCGAAACGTCGAGCTCGGGCACGCCCACCAGCAGGTCGCCGCCGTTGCGCCGGCCCTGGTCGGCGAGCATCTCCAGATATTCGTCGGGGACGTGCACGTTGAACATCGGCAGCGCCGTCTCGGGCAGCAGGATCAATCTGGCTTCGGCCGACTGCGCCAACCTGAGGTAAGTTTCAAGTGTGGCGCGCGCGCGCTCCGGCCGCCACTTCATCTCTTGCGGGATATTCCCTTGCAGAAGCGCAACGCTGGTCGGCTCGCCGGGCAAAGGTTGCGTCCATTCCCTGCCGCCCGACGCGATGCCGGCGATCAGCAGGGCGACGATGGTCCATGCGCCGGGTTCGCGAACCAGCAGCGCCATCCGCCGTTGCGGGGCCTGCGAGCGCCATTCGGCAAAGCGCGCGATGACCGAGGCCAGCGCCGCCGCGCCGACAGCCGTGGCCAGTGAAACGCCGAATACCCCGAGCACCGGCGCGAAGCCGGCCAACGGGCTGCCGGGTGCCTGCGAGTAGCCAAGCGCGAGCCACGGGAAGCCGGTGAACAGCCAGCCGCGTACCCACTCCGACAACGCCCACAACGCCGGGAAAAAGAGCAGCAGGCGTATCGGCCGGGATGCCGGCAGACGCTTGAGAATTGTCCCGATCAACGCCGGATAACAGGCCAGGTACGCGCAGAAAGAAAAGGTGAAGATTGCGGCGGTCAGCATCCCCATCCCGCCGAAATCGTGCAGGCTGACGTATACCCAGCTTACGCCGGCGAGAAACATGCCGAGGCCGAAGCAAAATCCGATGGCCGCGGCAGACCGGGCATTGCGGCTGCGTTCCCAGAGCAGCAACAATCCGCTCAGCGCCAGGATCGGCAGCGGGTAAAGATGAAACGGCGCGAATCCCGCGACCGTAGCCGCCCCCAGGAGGAACGGGAGCAGGAAGAGTCGAACTAAAGCAGCGGTAGCGGCGCCTGACTCGCGGCGGGAGGACAACTCAGGCCGCACTCTCCGTCCTGACCTTTTCTACCAGAATCGAATGCAGCCTCCGGCTGTCGGCGCGCACCACCTTGAAATTCAGGTCGCCGATGCGGAACTGCTCGCCGCGCTTTGGCAGCCGGCCCAGGTGAGCCAGCACCAGGCCGCCCACGGTGTCGAAATCCTCGTCGTTGAAGTCGGTGCCGAATGTCCTGTTGAAGTCGTCGATCTCGGTCTGCGCCTTGACGCGGAACTGACCGTTGCGGTCCAGGACGATGTTGGCTTCGGTCTCGTCGAAGTCGAATTCGTCCTCGATTTCGCCGACGATCTGTTCCAGCACGTCTTCAATGGTCACCAGACCGGCAACGCCGCCGTACTCGTCCACCACGATCGCGATGTGATTGCGATTGCTGCGAAAATCCTTGAGCAGAACGTTGAGGCGCTTCGACTCGGGGATGAATACCGCCGGCCGCAGCATTTCGCGCACGTTGAACTCCTCGCCCGCGTAGTAGCGCAGCAGGTCCTTGGCCAGCAGGATGCCGATCACGTCGTCCTTGTTGTCGCCGATCACCGGAAAACGCGAGTGACCGGTCTCGATCACCCAGGGGATGAACTTCTCGGGCGCGTCGCCGATGTCGATCACGTCCATCTGCGAACGCGGGATCATGATATCGCGCGCCTGCATCTCGGAAACCTGCAAAACGCCTTCGATCATGGCGAGTGCGTCGGCATCCAGCAGGTTGCGTTCGTAGGAACGCTGCAGCAGATCGATCAGCTGCTCGCGGTCTTCCGGCTCGCGCATCAGCAGCGCGCCCAGCCGTTCCAGCAATGAGGGTTTGTCCTGTTCTTCGTCCATCATCCTTCCGCCTTCACCCCGTTAGAAGTGCACGCAAAAATGTCTTGTCTCGGGAGTTCTGCATGTGCACTTCTAACGGGGTTCATCCCTCATCCTTCATCCTTGCTCTTGTAGGGGTCAGCATACCCCAGGCCGGTGACAATTTCCGTTTCGAGCATTTCCATGACCCGTGCGTCCGCGGCCTTCTCGTGATCGTAACCCTGCAGGTGCAGCATGCCGTGCACCACCAGATGGGCGTAGTGCGCTTCCGCACTCTTGTGCTGTTCCCGGGCTTCGCGGTCGACTACCGGAACGCACAGTGCGATGTCGCCCGACAACGGATCGGTATCAGGATAGGCAAAGGTCAGTACGTTGGTGGCGTGATCCTTGCCACGATACTGCCGGTTGAGCGTGCGGCCTTCTTCGGCACCCACCAGGCGCACCGTGACGTCGGCATCGCGCTGCAACGCGGCCTTCATCCAGATGCGCAGCTGGCTGCGCGTCGGCAATCCGTCGTTCTCCGCTGCGTACTGCACCGTCAACGCGAGTCTGTACCGTGGTTTGGAGCGGGCAAACTGGCCGCCGGCGCGGGCCATCGCCGGATCAGCCTTACCTGCGGGAGCCGTGCTGTTCATAGGCGTGGACGATGCGCTGCACCAGCGGGTGGCGCACCACGTCTTCGCTGAGGAACTGGGTGAAGGCGATGCCGCGCACTTCTGCGAGTATCAGTTGCGCCTCGATCAGCCCGCTCTTGTGCCCCTTGGGCAGGTCGATCTGGGTGACGTCGCCGGTGACCACCGCCTTGCTGCCGAAGCCCATGCGGGTAAGAAACATCTTCATCTGCTCGGGGGTGGTGTTCTGCGCCTCGTCGAGAATGATGAAGGAGTGATTGAGCGTGCGGCCGCGCATGTAGGCGAGCGGCGCGATCTCGATCGAGCCGCGTTCGAACAATTTGCCGACTTTCTCGAAGCCCATCAGGTCGTAGAGCGCGTCGTAGAGCGGCCGCAGATAAGGATCGACTTTCTGCGCCATGTCTCCGGGCAGGAAACCGAGACGCTCGCCGGCTTCGACCGCGGGGCGCACCAGCACGATCCGCTTCACGGAATCGCGCTCGAATGCGTCCACCGCGCAGGCAACCGCGAGATAAGTCTTGCCGGTGCCGGCTGGGCCGATGCCGAAGGTGATGTCGTACTCCTTGATCTGCCGGATGTACTGCACCTGGCGCGGCGTGCGCCCGTGCAAGTCCCGGCGCCGCGTGTGCAGCACCAGGGCTTCGTCTCCTGCCAACGGATTCGGTCCGCCTGCGACCTCGATCAAGTCGAGCTGGATTTCTTCGAGGCTCAGATTACGGTTCGCCTGTTCATAAAAACGCTGCAGGGCCTCGGCGGCCAGCCGGGTCTGCTCGGCGCTGCCGGAGACGCTGAAGTTCTCTCCGCGGCGCGCAATGGACACGCCGAGTGCGGTTTCGATCTGCTTAAGGTTCTCGTCGAGCACGCCGCACAGGTTGGCGAGGCGCTCGTTGTCGACGGGGGAGAAAGAAAGTTCGAAGGGCTTCAAACAGCTTCTTTTACCGGCATTTCGCCGCGCAGCGAATGCGACATCGCCGCCGTGATGCGTATGTCCGTCATCCGCCCGATGAGGCGCTGCGGGCCGCGAAAATTGACCATAAAATTGACCATGAGATTGTTGCTGGTGCGGCCCGCCAGTTCTTCCGGGTTCTTCTTCGCAGGCCCCTCGACCAGGATGCGCTGGATCGAACCGACCATGCGGCTGCTGATCGCCAGCGCCTGCGCATCGAGCCGTGCCTGCAGGCGTGCGAGGCGTGCCTGCTTGGTTGCCTGTGGCACCTGGCTGGGCAGACTCGCTGCCGGTGTGCCGGGGCGCGGGCTGTACATGAAGCTGAAGCTCGAATTAAAACCGATGTCCTCGACCAGCTGCAGGGTCTGCTCGAAGTCTTCGTCGGTCTCGCCGGGAAAGCCGACGATGAAGTCGGAGGAGATGGCTGCGTCCGGCCGTGCTGCGCGCAGCCGGCGGATGATGGATTTGTATTCCAGTGCGGTGTAACCGCGCTTCATTGCGGAAAGCACCCGGTCCGAGCCGGACTGCACCGGCAGATGCACGTGGCTCACCAGTTGCGGGATCGTGGCGTGAGCCTCGATCAGGCGCTCGCTAAAGTCCTTCGGATGCGAGGTGGTGTAACGCAGGCGCTCGATGCCCGGAACTTCGGCGAGATACTCGAGCAACAGGGCAAAGTCGGCAACTTCGGCGTCGCTCATGCTGCCGCGATAGGCATTGACGTTCTGTCCGAGCAGCGTGATCTCCTTCACGCCCTGCTCCGCCAGCCCGGCCACTTCGGTAAGTACATCGTCGAACGGACGCGAGACTTCTTCGCCGCGCGTGTAGGGCACCACGCAGAAACTGCAATACTTGCTGCAGCCTTCCATGATCGAGACGAAGGCCGTGCATCCCTCGACTCTGGCCGGCGGCAGGTTGTCGAATTTTTCGATTTCGGGAAAGGAGATGTCCACCTGCGGCTTGCCGCTGCTGCGCCGCGCCCGGAGCATCTGCGGCAACCGGTGCAGGGTCTGCGGGCCGAAGACCAGGTCGACGTAGGGTGCGCGTGCAATGATCGCCGCGCCCTCCTGGCTGGCGACGCAGCCGCCAACGCCGATGATGAGCTCGGGCCGGGCCTGCTTCAGAGGCCGGATACGCCCGAGGTCGTGGAACACTTTTTCCTGGGCCTTCTCGCGCACCGAGCAGGTGTTGAACAGGATGACGTCGGCCTGCTCGGGGTCGTCGGTGGTTTCGAAACCCTCCGCGGCGGCGAGCACGTCGGCCATCTTGTCCGAGTCGTACTCGTTCATCTGGCAGCCGAAGGTGCGGATGTATAGCTTGCCCATGCCGCGTTACTTCTTGATCGGATACTGCGCCGCTTCTTCGGCGGTCAGCAGCCACACGCGCGACAGGTCGCCGTTCATATCCGTGGTGTACATGATCTGCGCAGGCTGCGACTGCAGCGACGCCGGCATGATGATGAGGTTCTGCTGGTTGAAAATCCTGCCGCCGGGGGCGAGGCGGAGGGTCTTGTCGCCGATCTTCACGTACGGAAAATTGTGCGACTTGATTTCGCCGCGCATTGCCTTCTCGGGGAAATTGCGGGCCGAGAATGCAGGCGACATCGAGGTTGCGGCAATCATCGCAACCAGAAACCGCAGGGCAATTCTGCGCATGCGCGTGGATGACGGGACCGCTGCAATTCTCAAGTGACTACCGCAAAGGAAACAGGAACTTAAAAGTATACCGCGTTGCGCTCATGTTGGCAGCGCCGGGCATCTTGAGGTTGGGTCGCGCATATGGAACTTGGTCAGAACTTCCCTAGGGGCTTGCATTTCTGCAAGCCCCTTGTTTTGCGATTTCGGTGGTGGTGATAGGTGGACTTGAACCACCGACCCCAGCATTATGAGTGCTGTGCTCTAACCAGCTGAGCTATATCACCGGAAACCTGCCTGTCCTCGTTCTGCAGCGGGGAGGAAAAGGGAGCGAAAGGTTACTGACGGCCCCCTGCATTGTCAAGGCAGGAACCGCACCGGACTTGCGCCTGCGCCGCCGTAGTAGACTGGCCGCATGAAGGTCGACATCGCCATTGTAGGCGGAGGTCTGGTCGGGGGCAGCATCGCGCGCGCGTTTTGCCAAAGCGGGCTGAGCCTCGCGTTGGTCGAGCCGAGATCGCCACGTCCGTTGCCTGGCGCGGGATTCGACTTGCGCGTCTACGCGCTCAATCCGCGAAGCGTGCGCTGTCTGGAGGGCTGGGGCGTATGGCCGCGGCTCGTGCAGGAGCGTGTTGCGCCGGTGCAGGAAATGCTCGTATACGGCGATGACGGTAGCTCGAAGCTCGAGTTCAGCGCCTACCGCAACGGCGTTTTCGAGCTTGCGGCAATCGTGGAAGAGTCCAATCTTCAGCAGGCGCTGACCGGATCTCTCAATGGGCAGGCAGATCTCGCGCTGTTGAGCGGCGTCGAATGCCTGCGCGCGAACTGGACGGAGTCGACAGCCGTACTTGCGCTCTCCAATGGCGCGGAGCTGGAAGCGCGGCTGGTGATCGCGGCCGACGGTGCCGAGTCGAGAATGCGTTCGCAGGCAGGAATCGAGGTCGAGGTCCACGAGTACGGCCAGAGGGGCGTGGTCGCCAACTTTCATGTCGAGAGGCCGCATCGCAACGTGGCCTACCAGTGGTTCCGCAAGGATGGCGTGCTCGCGCTGCTGCCCCTGCCGCAGGGCCAGGTGTCCATGGTGTGGTCCACCGCGGACGCGCACGCGCAGGATCTGCTGGCAATGAGCGGCGAGGAGCTTGCGCGCGCGGTCGGGGACGCGGCCTCACACAGGCTTGGCGCAATGCGGATCAACGGAGCCGCCGCCGTATTTGCGTTGCGGCGCCTGCGTGCCACGCGTTTGATCGCGCCGCGCCTTGCCCTGCTGGGGGATGCCGCGCACAATGTGCACCCGCTTGCCGGGCAGGGATTGAACCTCGGAATCGCCGATGTAGAATCGCTTGCCGGGGTCATCGGCGGCCGCGGCCCGGAGAGCGACTGCGGGGCAAAAGCGCTGTTGCGGCGTTATGAACGCAGCCGCAAGGAAGACATTCTGGCGATGGAGTGCGTCACCGATGGACTGCACAAGCTCTTCGGTAGCTCTCTGCCGGGCCTGCCGTGGCTGCGCAACGCGGGACTGAATCTTACCAATCAACTCCGGCCGCTCAAGAAACTATTGGTGAAACGAGCGCTCGGGAAAGCGGTCTAATTATTTCCTCAACGGAGTTCCCGGACTCTCTTCAACCGACCCATGATGATCATTCGTGCCCTGACCGTTCTTTTGTCCACCCTCCTGCTGATTTCCGGCATCGCCTGCGCGGATGAGGCCGCCATTCGCTCCGAGATCGCCAAGAAGTTTCCCAAAGCCAACGTCGAAAGCGTGACCAAGACAACCCATCTCGGATTATATGAAGTCGTTGTCGACGGCCAGATGTTCTACGCCGATGAAAACTTCAGTTACCTGATCGACGGCAGCATCATCGACACCAATAGTATGACCAACGTAACGGCGGCCAGGCAGAGGGATCTGGAGGAGTTGAAGCTCAGGAAGCTGGCTTTTCCTTTCGAGCAACTTCCCTTTGAAATGGCGATCAAGAAGGTAAAGGGTGACGGCAGCCGCAAGATCGCGGTGTTCTCCGATCCGGACTGCCCGTACTGCAAGCGGCTCGAGCGCGACCTTGTCAAGGTGGATAACGTCACCATCTATATTTTCCTCTACCCGTTGGTCGAGTTGCACCCGAAAGCGCCGGAAGTGTCGCGTGCCATCTGGTGTTCGGGCGATCGCGTCAAGGCCTGGGACGAGTACATGCTCAAGGGGGTGGCGCCGAAGGCGGCCGGCACCTGTGCCAACCCTGTGGACAAGCTGGTGGAATTCGGCAAATCCAAACGTATCACCGGTACGCCCACGATATTCTTTGCCGATGGCAAGCGTGTTCCCGGGGCGATTCCGGTCGACCAGATCGAGGAAATCCTCGCGAAGGCGCAGACCAGGTAAGTTTTCCCCGGCATCGCCGCTGACGTTCTAGAATCGGGGGCGTCGGCGTTTCCAGTGCGGGATCGGGCGGTGCGCAGGATCAGGCAGGTTCCCCAAGGCGTGTCCCAGGCGGCATTCGCGCGCCTGTCTGTTGCCGTGGTGTTGTCCGCGACGCTTCACTTGTACCTTATCTACGGGCTGGCTCTGCGGCCGACCCACAGCTCCGCGGATCGTGTGAGCATCATCAATGCCCGGCTGTTGCCCGAACCCGCCGTGCTGAAGCGGCCCACGTTGGCGGCGCCTGCGTCGCAGCACAATCGCATCCCTCCTGCTCAGCCGCAGGTTCCATCATTGCCTGAACCGATCGAAACGCCGGTACCGGCCGCGCAAATTCTGCCGGCCGGGGATCGCAGCCCGGAGCCGGAAGTTTTAACCGCCAGCCTTCCCGATCCGGTCCATTACGCCGCAAGGGAACTCGACGTCTATCCGCAACCGCTGAATCGCATCGAGCCCGTCTATCCGCAAACGGCACTCGCCGGCGAAATCGGCGGTTCGGTGACGCTGCTGTTGTTGATCGATGAAAGCGGGCGGGTTACCGATGTATCGGTGGTGGACGCGTCTCCCCAGGACGTATTCGAAGAGTCGGCGCTGCGGGCACTGGCGGCGACCGCATACTCTCCCGCGCAGAAGAGCGGCCGCGCGGTGCGCAGCCGCATTCTCGTCAAAGTCGACTACGACCCGATTGCGGCCGCTGCAACTCAGTGACGGCCGAGTTCAGAACGGGCGCGGCTCGAAGCCGCGCGGATAGAGTACCCACATCCGGCCGCTCTGGCGCATGCGCCCGGCAATCTGCCCGGCCTCGTCGCCGAAACCCCAGAAGAAATCCGCCCGCACCGCGCCCTTTATCGCGCTGCCGGTATCCTGCGCAAGTACCAGGCGGTTCAGCGGCTGCGCGGAAAGCGGCCAGGTGCTGGAAAGAAAAACCGGTGCTCCGAGCGGCACGACAGAAGAATCGACCGCGATGCTGCGGCCCGGGGTCAGGGCGACGCCCAGCGCGCCAACCGGCCCGGGCGACGAAGACGGCAATTCGCGGAAAAACACGTACGCCGGATTCTGCTGCAGCAACAGCGGCAGCAAGTCCGGGTTCTGCTTGCCCCATTGCTTGATTCCCTGCATTGACGCCTTGTCCTGCGGCAATTCTCCGCGTTCGACCAGCACGCGCCCGATGGATTTGTAAGGGTGCCCGTTGTGTTCGGCGAAGCCGATGCGTACGATTTCTCCGCCAGGCAATTTGATCCGGCCTGACCCCTGGACTTGCAGGAAGAAGAGTTCGACCGCGTCCTCCACCCAGAGAATTTCGCGGCCGCGCACCGCGGCTTCGCCGCGCTCGATCTCCGCGCGCGTGTAATAGGGCACCACCTTGTTTCCCTGCAGCCGGCCGCGCAGCCGCATGCCTTTGAGGTTCGGCTGGGCTTCCGTGAGGTCGACGACCAGCAGATCGTCCGGAACGCCGTACACCGGAAAGCGATATGTCTTGCTCGGCGTGCGGCTGCCGCGCAGCAGCGGCTCATAGTATCCGGTGACCAGGCCTTCCGCGCTTCCGTCGGCATTGTGGACGGCATAGGGAACGAAGCTGGATTCGAAGAACTGCCGCACTGCCGCAGGATCTTCGATGGGGATTTGCGCCGCGGCGGCACAAGCCGATTGCCACTCGCGTTGGGATTTCAGGCTGGCGCACGAGAGCAGCAGCGCCGGCAATGCCTCGGCAAGTCTGTCGGCTCCCCAGTCGGGCAATGCGCTCCAATCGATGGCTTGGAAGGTCTGCGGGCGTGGTGGCGGTTGCGGGGCCGCGGCGGGTTCGGGCGCGGTGACGACCGGCGCCGCCGTTTCGGGAAGCGGCTCAACCGGTGCTGGTGGCGCGGGCGCCGGGGTCTTGGTTAAACTTGCACAACCGCTGGCAAGCAACCCGAGCGTGCACAACGCGGCTGCCAGCCATTTTCTTCTCTGCATTCGGTGGTCTTCTGCGTGTACTGTTGCGGCTGCGAGTATAACAAAGCGACGCTGCGCGCCTTGCGGTATTACTGGACATGACCTGGCTGATTCTCGAAGGTGTTCTGGCGCTGGCGTTGTTTGTGTTCATCATCTGGTGGACGCTGCCGCGCAAGCGGGGCCGCGACAAAAAAGATTAAGCCACCCGCTTCTCGAGCTCGATCAAACGGAACCAGCCACCGAGCAGCGCCGGCTCGTCCTTCACGACGCGCAGTTGCGGCACTTTTTCGACGACTTGTTCGAACACGACGTCGGTACGAGTGGCGATGTGCCGGGTCAGCAGGTTGAGCAGCCTGCGAGCAGGCGCGCGCTCGCCGCGGCGCAGGAATTTGTCCAGCAGGAAAATCCTTCCCGCCGGTTTCAGTACCCGGGCCGCCTCCTGCAGAACTGCCACGCCGTTAGGCACGACCGCGACGATCAGGTGCAGAATCGCATGATCGAAACATTCATTCCTGAACGGCAGCCTTTGGCTGTCTCCCTGCACCAGCAAGGCATCCAGTGAACCGATGCGCGCTTGCGCCCGGCGCAGCATCGCTGCGGTCAGGTCGATTCCCAGGTATTCGTGCAACGCGGGAAGGTGCGGCAGGTCCAGGCCGGTGCCGATGCCGTCCACCAGAATCCGGCAGGGTTTATCGGCCGGCAGCGCGGCAAGACTGCGGCGACGGACTCGGGCAAGCGGCCGGCGGATGATCGCGTCGTAAACCGGGGCGATCAGCGTGTAACTGTACTTAAGCGACATGGCGGGCGACCGCTCAAACAGCGAACATCAAAGATCTCACCACGAAGACACGAAGGACACGAAGATTCACGAAGAAAACCGGATGTTTCATTAGAGACCAGCTTTCAGGTTGCGTCGTAGCTGAAACCAGGGTTTCAGTGAAGGCTTACCTGGAAGGGTTTACCGTAGCCAAAGCGTCTTCTTCGCAGTTCTTCGTGTTTCTTGGTGTTCTTCGTGTCTTCGTGGTGAGACTTGTGGTTTTTGGCAGGACTAGTGCAGCACGCGGGGCACGCTCAGGGTGAACTCGGGGATCGGTGCTTCGAAGGCAACACCGTCCTCCGCGACCATCTGGTAACTGCCGTGCATGGTGCCTACCGGCGTGGCGATTGCGGCGCCACTGGTGTACTCGTGTTTCTCCTGCGGCCGCAGCAGCGGCTGCTGCCCGACCACGCCGAGGCCACGCACTTCCTGGACCTTGCCATTGGCGTCGGTGATGATCCAGTGACGGCTGACAAGCTGGGCAGCGACGGTGCCGGTGTTCACGATGGTGATGGTGTAGGCAAAGACGTAGCGGCCGCCGGCTTCATCGGATTGATCGGGGACATAGGATGTCCGCGCGGTCACGGTGATTTCGTATTTTTTGTGCTCGGCCATGCCCGGCATTGGACATTAAACGCGACAAGGCGGCAAGGCCGGCTAGGGAAGCTCTGCATAAGTCCGACGACGCGCGTTGCGCCAGGTGCGGATGAC
>JBBPIT010000067.1:0-16196 GCA_038040175.1 Pseudomonadota bacterium
ATACGATTTGGGGTCGACTTGATCAGACACTGTCTGTCAGTTCAAGTCTGAGCTACTACAGATCAAGGAAATCACTTCGTCGCCACATTTCTCGTGGTTTTCCTTCGTGTCCTTCGTGTTTCCTTCGTTTCCTTCGTGTCCTTCGTGTTTAACGCTCTAATAGCCGGTCCGCAGACCGGCTGGTGTCATTCCGCGTCGGGCTGATTCGCCGGCATCGCCTTCCTGAACGGCTCGAGCTTGAGGCACTCGTCGTTGATGCGCCGGATGGTCGGAAACGGCGTCAGGTCCACCTTGAAGCGGTTGGCGTTTGCCACCTGCGGCACCAGCGAAATATCGGCGAAGCCGGGTTCGTCCCCGTGGCAGTAGCGCCCGGTTTCCTTCTCGCCGGCCAGCCGCTGTTCCAGCGCGGTAAAGCCCACCGTCACCCAATGGTGGTACCAGGCATTCTTCTGCGCATCCGTCAGCTTCAGCGTGCCGGTAAGGTAGTTGAGCACGCGCACGTTGTTGAGCGGATGAATTTCGCAGGCACTGATCAGCGCCAGCGAACGCACGCGGTTCCGGCCCGGGGAATCCTTTGGCAACAATCGCGGCTCAGGGAACTTCTCTTCCAGGTACTGGATGATCGCCAGGGACTGGTACAACAACTGGCCGCCGTGCTCCAGCACTGGCACCAGGTTCTGCGGACTGATCGCCGAGAACTCCGGGTCGAACTGCTTGCCCTTCGCCAGATGCACGCTCACCTGCTCGTAGTCGAGCCCCTTCATGTTGAGCGCGATCCGCACCCGGTACGACGCCGAGCTCCTGAAGTATCCATAGAGTTTCATTCCTCTCCCTTTCATTGCTTTGCCGAGTTGAATGTCGGCCGTCTTCAGCGAACCGCATTCAGTTCGCGATGGCGCGCCAGCGCACCGGCGGCGATGCACATCTCTTCCGAGTCGTTGAACACCGGAACGCGCGCGTCTTCCATGCGTGCGAACCACTCGGTCTTGTGTTCCAGCGTCCCCATCATCGAATGCAGGATCGGCGTCTTCGCCTCCATGCAAAGACCGGCCAGCTCTTCGACCACCGCCCCGCCGTCCACCATGAACGGAATCACGTGAATGATCAGGATGGCGTCGAAATGACCACGGCCGAACTCGAGGGCGGCGGAAAGCGTGGCCGAAAACCGGTCCTCTCTCGCGTCCGCCAGCAGATCGAGCGGATTCGCCACTGACGCTTCCGGCGGAAGAAAGCCGCGCAGCTTGCCGGCCATCGCTGGCGGCAGTTCCGGCAACGTCAGTCCCTCGTCCGTGGCCTGATCGGCGGCGAGCACGCCGGGGCCGCCGGAATTCGACAGCAGCAGGACGCGTCTGCCGATGCCCTGCGGAAAGGCGCCGAACGCCTTGCCCGCGAGCAGCAGGCGCCGCAGGCTTTTGACCCGGACGATGCCGTTTTTATTGCAGAAATCCTCGGTTGCCTGCTCGTCGGCGGGCCGCGAGCCGGTGTGGCGAAATGCCGCTTCCCGCCCGGGTGCCGTGCGGCCGCCGATCAGCGCCACGACCGGCTTGATTTTTGCGACTTCGCGCGCGACTTGGGCAAACCGCGCTGCATCGCCGAAGGATTCGAGATAAAGCAGGATCGCCTTGCACTTGTCTTCGCGACCGAGCTGGTCGAGGTACTCGATGACGCCGAGGTGCATGCTGTTGCCCACCGACACGACCGCTCCCAGCGGAATGTTGAGCGCGTGGCTCGCCGCGATCGCCTCTTCGATGATCGCGCCCGATTGCGAAATCATCGCCACGCCGCCGCCCCTGGGCATGTCGCCGAAAAAAGTCGCGGCGAAGGGCGCCTTCGGATCGAGCAGGTTGATCACGCCGGCGCAATTTGGGCCGCCGATCGTCAAACCCTTCTCCGCGGCGAGCCTGCGAAGCTCGTCGTCGCGTTTGCGGCCCGCTTCACCCGCCTCGACGAAGCCGCCGGGAAGCACGAGGATGTTCCTGTGCCCCGTCTGCGCGGCCTCGCTGACCACTTCGAGAATGGTGTCCGGCTTCACCAGCACGATGACCAGGTCCACCGGCTTGTCGAGTTCCTTCATCGAAGCCTTCGCGGCCAGCCCGAGAATTTCACCGCCCTTCGGATTCACCGGAACGATGCGTCCCTTGTAGCCGGACGCCATAAGGTTGCGCAGCACGGCACCGCCGGAACTGGTCGGCCGCTCGCCCGCGCCCACCACCGCGATGCTCGCCGGATTCAGAAAACTCTTGATCGCTTCGTTTGTCATCTAGAAAACAATTCTTGGCCAAAAGGTTTTTGAATCAGGAGCCAAACCAGGCATCCACGACAGAGCGGTTTTGCTCCATCCACGCGCGGGCCGCATCGCGAGTGGACATCTTGTCGACGTTCACCATCTGGTCCATCTGCGCCACGGCATCGAGGCCGAGGTAGACGCGAGCAAGCACTTCCGTGGTTCGCTGCGGCGCCCGCGCCACGAAATTCCTGTGCGCAACCAGCGCGCCATCGCTCGCCTCGCCGAGCAACTTGAAAGGCTCCTCGAGCATGCGCATGTCGGCGACCAAGTTAAGGTAGTTGGGACGGAAGAAGGGCATGACGAACCAGCGCTGCGCGGCGAGATTTTCCTCCAGATGCGCGACCCAGGCATCGCGCTTGCCCGGGACGAGTTCGTAGCCTTCGCGGTCGAGCCGGTACGTCTCCATGATCTTGCGCGAGCCGATCACCAGTCCGGAGTCGGGCGCCGTGCCGCGAATCACCTTGACCATCCTTTGCGCCACCTCCGGCTTCTTCAAGTCCGCAACGCTGGAAACCTGCGACGCCGGCACGTAAGGGGGCACGGACCAGTAAAGCTGCGCATCCCGGTACAGCGTAGCCAATTGCACGGAATCCTTGCCGTATTGCTCCCAGTACACGGCGTGCCCACTGGGTAACCACACCGCTACCAGGATATCGATCTCGCCATTGCCGAGGAGCGGAAACATTTCGCCGTGGCTGCCGGTCCTGACTTCGACTCGGTGACCCAGGCGTTCCAGCACTTCCTGCACCACCGCGGCGGTGACCGCGTAGAAGGAAATGTTGATCTGCCCCATGACGATCGTACTATCGTCCGCCCGCGCCACTCCGGCATTCATGATCAGCCCAGTCACAATCGCCGCGATCCAGCGTCGCACCTGCATTACCCCTTCCTTTCCAATAATGCGGACGGCGCTGTTTCAGCGCGTAGCCGGCGCGCGATCTGGCGAAACGTGTCGCGCCCGCCGAATCCGCCGGCTTTGGTCACCAGCCACAGCGGCACGCCGTCCACGCGGATGCGCGCATACGGAATTCCCGGCATCAGATCGCCGAGCACCTGCAGTGCCGGATTGCCGGTCACCGTAAGGATGGCGATCGCGGTGTCGCCGCCGGTGGCGACCAGTGCCTGAGCATGCGTGCGCCGGGCAGCGTCGATTGCGTTCCTTGCCATGTCAGCCGCTACCTGTTGCGCGTCGCCTTCCCCGCCCGCGTCGTCGGCCGTGGCCTTCAGGACCAGATTGCGCGCGGCAGGAAATTCCTTCTGCGAAAGCCGTCCATTGGGTGCGCGCATCATCCGGGTACCCGGTTCCTGCATCAACGACTCGACCTGCTCGGCGCTTTGTACTGCACGCGAACCGACCGCGAAGACGATGGTGCCGGTAAGTTTCTCCGGGGCCGCTTGCGATACGGCTGCCCCGAAACAGGCGCGGGCCAGCGGTTTGGTGATTCCCGCGGAACCCGCCAGCAGCAGTTCGCCGAGTCGGCCTTGCACCGCGCTTACCGTGGCCGCCAGGTCTGCGTCGGTGGCGCCGTCCGCGATCCAGATCCGGATATTCGAACCGCCGCTGAAATCATCCGCGGCTCCGGCAATCGCAACGCCCAGTCCCGGCTGGGCTTCGGCAAAGACCTGCTGCAGCGGCGCAAGCGGCGGCGGCGACAGCGCGTCCCTGGCAAAAGCGGTCTCCGCCAGCGGCACGCCGTTGACGTGGACCACGCCGCTTTTCACTGTGCGCCCCTGCGCCGGAAACGCCGGTGCGATGACCGCCCCGCGGCGGCCGCTGGTCTCCAGCAGTGCCAGGGTCTCAGCCACCACGTTGCCGCGCAGCGTGGAATCGATTTTTTTGACGACGACGTCGAAAGCCCCGGGACCGAGGCGACGCACGATATCGCGCACCCGGGTTGCTGCCTGCGCCGCCGGCAGATGACGGCTGTCGGTATTGACCGAGACCACGCGTGCCCGGGCAATCGTCGCCGGATCGCATTGCATCGGTGCCGCCATGACCCAGGTTTCGACGCCGATCTCGGCGAAAGGCCCGGCGCTGTCCATCGCCCCGGTCAGGTCGTCCGCAACGATCAGTACCCGGAGGGTTTGAACCATTCAAATCTCACGACCGACACCGATGGAAGACCCGGGAACGAGAATCTCACCACGAAGACACGAAGACACGAAGACACGAAGAGAAGCACATGCATTTCCTTTATTCATGTTTGGATGCATAGCAAGGGGTTGGAATGTTCCGATATCCACTGATGCAACCAGATTCGATCAGAAGCATCTGTTCCCGGTTTTCTTCGTGTCTTCGTGTCTTCGTGGTGAGCCTTGGGGTTTGAATTTTCTCCGCGATCTTGTGGTTCGACGACATCTCGCCATCAGACCGCGATCTTGTCGGCCATCTTGCGCGCGTAGGCGATGGCGGCTTTCATGTTGACGTTGCTCGCCTTGCCGGTCCACGCGATGTCGTGCGCAGTGCCGTGGTCCACCGAGGTGCGGCGGATCGGCAGGCCAAGACTCACGTTCACCGTGGTGTCGAAGGCAATCAGCTTGGTGGGGATATGCCCCTGGTCGTGGTACTGCGCCACCACCAGGTCGAATTCGCCCTTGAGCGCGCGGTAGAACACGGTGTCCCCCGAGATCGGCCCCTTGACGTCGATGCCTTCCTTTCTTGCCGCTTCGACGGCGGGCTGGATGCGGTCGATCTCCTCGCGGCCGAAAATGCCGCCCTCGCCGCAGTGCGGGTTCAGCCCGGCCACCGCGATGCGCGGATTGGCGATGCCGAGTTCGCGGAAATGCTGATGCCCGGCGCGGATGGTCGCGACCACGCGCTCCATGGTCGGCTTCTCGGCCGCATTCTTGAGCGAAGTGTGGGTGGTGACGTGGACGGCGTTCAACTTGTCCCCGGCGAGCAGCATGAACGAGGATTTCGCGCCGGTAAGATGCGCGAGCAGTTCGGTGTGTCCGTCGAAGTGATGACCCGCCGCATGCATGGCCGCCTTGTTGAGCGGCGCGGTCACGATCACGGTGATCTTGCCGTCCAGCGCCAGTTTGACCGCTGCTTCAACGTAGCGGTAGGCCGCCTCGCCGCCGGCTGCGCCGACTTGGCCGTCGCGAATCTTGTCCTGGTCTTTGGTAGGCACGTTGGCAACCGGCACCTCGCCGCTTTTCGCGTCCAGGCCGTCGACAAACGTGAGTCCGGTGCCGAGCAGCTTGTCGGCGCGCCGGAGGATGTCCATGTTGCCCACCACGGCGGAAGCCGCGCGCGTCTTCGGATCCATCTCGGCCAGCGTCTTGACGATGATTTCCGGCCCGATACCCGACGGGTCGCCCATGGTGATGCCGATCCTGGAGCTCATACGTTCCTTGTGGTTCTGTCGGTTGAGAGGGCGAAATTATAGAGCGTTGCGCAGATTGTTCCCTAGGGTGTTTCCTGGTCCTCGGGGGCGAGCGCGGCGCGCACATCCCTCGCCTTCGCCAGTTCCCCGCCGGCGTTGCCGATGCGCTGCGCCGCTTCTTCCACCCACTGCAGGTTGCTCTTGTCCGAGCCGAACGGCGCGTCTTCCAGACCCACGCGCACGTGTCCGCCTTCCATCACCGCACGCGGAATCAACGGGAGCACGTCCACGTCCAGCCCCGAGATCATCCAGTTTGCGCCCGGCGCCACCTGGTCGATCAGATTGAGATAAGCCGTGACGCCGTAATCCTCGGGCGGGAAGCCGAAAGTGAAGCCGCGCGAGAACATGAAACGGTAAATCGGGCGCGGGCAACTGCTGCGCCAGTGCAGCGTCGCGCCGAGGCGCAGAAATCCGGGTTCGTAAATCGCGTAGGCCGGATGAAAGCCGTAGCGCATCGCCAGATTCAGCCCATGGCGGATGTGGTCCTCGGAATTGATGTAAACGAAACCGGTCTGGTCCTCGCGCAGTTCGTCGTAATGCGCGAAGTTGGTCGATCCCGGGTCCACCGCGGCCCACTCGATGAGCCTGCGGCGGGCTAGCTCCTCGACGTGGGCAAAGCGCTGCTGCGGCGTCTGCTCGCCGGCCTGGCCCTTGAGTCCGGTGGTCGGGATGGTCGGATAGACGATCGCGTCCACCCTGGTGCGGATGCCTTCGATGATGCGCGTGTACACGTCCGGATCTTCGGTCTGCCGCCCGCTTGCCTCGTCGTAGGCGTGCAGGTGCACGATGGCAGCACCGGCCTTTACGCAGGCGATGCCTTGTTCGACGATGTCCTTCACCGTGACCGGAATGCCGGGCTGGCGGCCCCGGGTCCAGGGTCCGTTGAGCGCCACTTCCAGCCAGGTCTTTTGCGCGACCCCGTTCATGTTCTTGTTCTTGTCCGCCGGGAAGACTCAAACCACCGTGACGACCAGCTCGCCCAGGCCTTCCACGCCGCCGACCATCTGATCGCCGCGCTTCACCGCGCCGACTCCCGCCGGCGTGCCGGTGAAAATCAGGTCGCCGGGCTTGAGGAGGTAATACTCGGAAAGAAACGCGATGGTGTCGGGCGCGTTCCAGATCATGTCGGCCAGGTCCGCCTGCTGGCGCATTTCGCCGTTGACCTTGAGCCAGATGTTTCCGGTCGAATGGTGGCCGTGGCTCGCAACAGGATGGATATGCGCGATCGGGGCGGACTCGTCGAAAGCCTTGCCGAAATCCCACGGTCGGCCCATGTCGCGCGCCTTCATCTGCAGGTCGCGGCGGGTCATGTCGAGGCCGACCGCATAGCCGTAGACATGATCCAGCGCCTTTGCCGCCGCGATGTTGCGCCCCTCGCGCTGGATCGCCACCACCAGTTCGATCTCGTGATGGAGATTCTGGGTACCCGGCGGGTAGTGAATCTGCCCGCCGCCGGGCACCACCGCATCCGCCGGCTTCATGAAGAAAAACGGCGGCTCCTTCTCCGGATCCTTGCCCATCTCGCGCGCATGCGCGGCGTAGTTGCGGCCGACGCAGTAAATGCGGTGTACCGGAAATCTTTCCTTGCGGCCGATGACCGGCACAGACGCGACCGGCCCGATGTCGAACAGCAGTTGGTTTTCGCTCATGGTCAGAGCAGCTCCTCGCGGAACAGCCCGAGCGCACGCTGCACCGGCCGGTCGGAATAGCTGAACAGCACGGCGTCGTCTTCCGCGTACAGCGCGTAGGCGTGCCACGACGGCACGACGAAGGTGTCGCGCGCAGTGAACTCGAAGGTCTCGCCGCCGATCACAACCCGGCCGTTGCCTTCGATCACCGAGAACACGGTGCCATCGGTGCTGCGGTAAGGCCGGCCGCTGAAACCCCTGGGCAGCAACTGGATGAATGAACTCATGCTCGGCATCGCCGGTCCGCCGCTTGCGGGATTGACGAATTCCATCTTGTGTCCGTGGCAGGCGTGCGGCTTGTCCACCCGGGCCAGTTGACGCAGGCTCTCGCGCGAGCGTGCATACGGATACGCGAACACCGGCGAGGACGAGCCCTGCAACCGGTATTCGATCGGCAAAAGATTGTTGCCGTAGCGTAGCCAGGCATCGCCCTCTGGCCGCACCACTTCCTGCTCCTCGCGCGGATATTCCTCGGCAAAGCCGGCATCGAGAAAGCGCACCAGCGGGATGTCGAGGCCGTCCAGCCACACCACCGGCTCGTCGGCCGGGTTGCCATGGTCGTGCCAGGTCCACGACGGCGTGATGATGAAATCTCCGGGATGCATGGTTACGCGCTCGCCGTCCACGGCGGTATACGCGCCGGAACCTTCGACGATCAGCCGCAACGCAGTCTGGGTATGGCGGTGGCTGGGCGCCACTTCGCCTGGAAGGATGAGCTGCCAGCCGGCATAGAGCGTATGGGTGATGGAGGACTGGCCGGGCAGGCCGGGGTTCTCGAGGATGAGCACGCGACGCACCGCTTCCTTCGCGGTGATCAGGCTGGCGGATTCCATCAGCCACGGGCGTATTTCCCCGTACTTCCACAGCGCCGGCACGCACGGCGAGGCCGGCTGTTTCGGCACCAGCGCGCTCATCGACTCCCACAGCGGCGTCAGGTGCGCCCGCCCGATGCGGCGGTAGTACGCCTCCCGCTCTGCGCGGGCATCCTTCATCGGCTGTCCCATTTTTTCCTCCTGCCTACTGCTCGATCGAAATTTAACCCCCCCCTTTGCGGTGAGAAAGGTTTTCAGATTTTCGGCAAAGACAAACCGAAATCCTTCTCCACCAGTTCGCTCACGCGACCGAGGAAATCGGCGCGCATCTCGTCGTTGGTGCGGCTCTTCAGCCCCCATCGCAGGTACATCTCGTTGTTCCTCGACTTGCTGGCGCCGAAGAATCCCGGCGTGATCGGGAAATAGCGGTTGATCGCATCCTGCACCGCCGCCCTGCCTTCCCCGGTCTGGATCAGTTCCATGCAGAAGTCCTTGCCGAACTTGGCGTGGAACTTCTCCTCCGGCATGGTGATGCGCGCCAGATTGCGCAGCGGATGGAAACTGCAGTGAAGCAGGTCTTCCACCTGCAGGATCTCGGCATAGTCCGCGATCGCCTTGATCACGCAGAACTCCGGCCAGGTCCTGAGCTCGAAATTGAATATGGTCAGCGGCTTCTTCACTTTCGGGTCGAGCATTTCCGCAGCAACGCCGATTTCCTCCGCCAGCCCCCTGAACCGCACATGGTGATGGTACTCCTCCATCGCCACCCTGCAGGTCAGCCACTTGGCGTAAGGCGTCGGCGCCAGCGCGATGGCGGGCTCGTCGAACACCTGCGCGCCGTAAAGCTCGTTGACCGCGTGGCTGATGACGATCTTCTTCACCGCCGCGCGGTATTCCTCCGGCTGGTGCGCCAGTTCGGCTGCGGTCTTCACTTCGATGGTGGCTGTGGCTGTCATGGGGTACACCTCAAACGAGGGGTTCGGTATCGAAAAATTCCAGGTCGGTGCCCAGATCGGTCAGTTTCCCGGCGAACTCAGTTTGCATCGTCTTCGCGAGGTCTTCGAGATTCCACGAAGTTCCCGGGTTCATCAGCGTTCGCGCCACCGGCCGTGGCTGGGAGAACAGGAACAACTCGCGGCCGCGCACGCCGAACAACTGCCCGGTGATGTCGTGCGCGTTCGAGCACAGCAACGCGGTGAGACGCGCAACGTAATGCGCCGGGATCCTGAGCGCCCTTTCCTTGTACGCCGCCTGTGCCTCGTTGGCAGGCTGGATGGTTGCGGTCACCCGGGTCGCGGCGAACGGCGCGATCGCGTTGCACGCGACTTTCGAGCGCGCCATGTCCATAGCGACCACGCGTGTCAATCCCACCAGCCCGGCCTTGGCCGACGCATACGCCGACTGGCCGAAGTTCCCGAACAGTCCGGCGCTGGAGACGATGTTGACGATGCGTCCCGGCGCCCGGCCGTTTTTCTGCTGCTCGCGCATCAACGGCGTCACCGCCGCCAGCAGCGCGAACGGTGCGGTCAGGTTATTGGTGATCAACTGTTCCCAGTTATCGCGACCAGCCTTGAAAATGAAGGCGTCGCGCAGGATCGCCGCATTGTTCACCAAGATATCCAACGCGCCGAATTTCTCCACCGCGAGTTTCACCGCCTGTTCCGAAGCGCCGGTTGCGGCCATGTCTTGGGTGAATGCCGCCGCATTGCCGCCAAGCTTCGCGGCGACGCTTTCTGCAACGGAAGAATCGGGTTCACTTCCGGAAATGGACACACCGCTGTCGGCGACCAACACCGCCGCACCGAGGCGATGCAACTCCTCCACGATCGCCAGCCCGATGCCGCGCGCGCCTCCGGTGACGATCGCGACCCTGCCCGCCAGTGCCTGTCCCGGGTTCATCTCGCCACCGCGGCTTTCGGCGTTTCAACTGCCGCCGGGAAAAACGCATCGGCGTGAATGTCGCGCACACCGACCCCGCGCGCCTTCACCAACGCGGTGGCCGCGTCGACCATCGGCGGCGGGCCGGCGAAATAGGCCTTGAAACCGGTGAGGCCCGCGAAATCCGCCGCCACCGCATCCGTCACGAGCCCGTACCTGCGCGGCAGGAGCGTGCCCGAGGATGACGTTGCGCCAGGTTCGGAAAGAACGATGTGCGCCCTGAAATTGGCATGGCGCTCCTGCAACCCGGCCAGTTCTCGCTCGAAGTAGAGGTCGCGCTCAGCGCGCACCCCGAAATACAAATCCACGGGCTGGGCGAAGCCAGAGGCGAGCGCAGTCTCGGCGATGGATTTGACCGGCGCCAGGCCGCTGCTGCCGGCGATGCACAGCATCGGCCCGGGATGTTGCGCCCGCAAATACGAAGTGCCCATCGGCCCGGATACCTTGACCATGTCGCCGGCCTTGAGCGCGGTGGCGATGCGATGGCTCACCGATCCGCCGGGCATCACACGCACGTGGAACTCGAGCAAAGGCTGGTCCGGACGATTCGCCATCGAGTAGTCGCGGCTGATTCCAGGCGCCACCGGCAGTTCGAGCTGCGCATACTGCCCCGCCGAAAAGGTGAACGGGCCGCCTGCGACGATTTCCAGCCTCAGCCTGAGGATATCGTGGGTCAGGTTGGCGATCTCGTCGACCCTGCAGCGCATCACCCTGGACGGGTGCACCACGAAGTCCTCGGAATCGAGGCGCCGCACCACCACGTCGCTCCACATCTGCGAGCGGCAGGCGAGCACGATGCCGCGGCTGCGTTCCTCCGGGGAGAGTGCGTGTTCGGAATACTCCAACTCGAGGATATCCCCGGACACCAACTCGCATTTGCAGGTGCCGCAGTTGCCGGCCTGGCAGCTGTAGGCGAAGCCGATGCCGTGGGCCAGCAGCGCGCCGAGCACGGTTTCGCCCTCCTCGGCGGGCGCGGACTGGTTCAGATCAGCGACGGTAACGGTAAGGCTCATCCTAGTGTCCTGTTCCGCTGATTCGCGCCTGAAAACCCGACGAGAATCGGCGCCATGCTGTGTTACGAGTCCTCGCCGTGGTGCCCGCCACTGTCAAGGACTCGCGTCTTGCCTGACACCGATTTCGCGGGTTTTCCAATCGATGGTGGATTGTTGCCAAATGGATATGAGGTCCGCCTTCCAAGGTTCGCAAGTTGTTCCACGAATCAGCGGAACAGGACACTACGCTTGCCTGGCGATCCCGGGCGCTGTGGGCTACTATCTTTCCAAGTATGGGAACCAAACTGTTGGATGTCAAACAATCGGTAAGGCCGCGTAAGAGGGTGAAACCGGCGGGCGCAGCGCGCAAGGCCGCCAGCATGGGCATGCTGCCCGGCCTGATCGGCTACCAACTGCGGCTCGCGCAGCGCGCGATCTTTGCCGATTTCGTCGAGACCGTGGACGGTGCAGGAATTTCCCCCGGCCTGTTCGGGATTCTGGTGATCATTGACGCCAATTCGGGACTCACCCAGCAAGCGCTGGCCGATGCCGCACACCTGGATCGCTCCACCGTCGTGACGGTGCTCGACAAGCTGGAAGACCGCGAGCTGGTGGAGCGCCATGCCGCCGATCGCCGCAGCAACGGGCTGTTCCTGACCGGCGACGGCACCAGCCTGCTGCGCCGGCTGAAGCGCAAAGTCGCCCAGCACGAACGCCGCGTGGTGCAGAACCTCAGCGCCAGGGAGCGCGATCAACTGGTCGCGCTCCTGCAGCGCATCCTGCCGGAGAAAAGATAGGGGCGAGTAAGAAGAGCAAGGATGAAGGCGGAAGGATGAATTGTCGTTGCTGAGTGCGGAGAAATTAGGGATTCTTGGTGGTTCGTGGTACGTGGTTCGTGGTTCGTGGCACGTGGTTCGTGGCACGTGTTCGGATTTGCGAGTCACGCCATCTCAACGGGTTCCTCAGCATTCTTTCTGCGCCTCACGCCTCTCGCCTCCCGCCTCACTTCACTCCGCGTCCGACACCTTCCCCCGCAATCGCTTCACCGCTGCGCGCACGCGCTTTCCCTCCACTCTTCTGCGCCTTGAAGCCGCAGTCGGCTTGGTCGCAATCCGCGATCTGGGCCTGTGCGCGGCGGCGCGCACCAGCTCGTCAAGGCGCGCCAATGCGTCGCGCCGGTTGGCCTCCTGGCTGCGGAATCGCTGCGCGTCGATCACCAGTACGTCCTGATCGCTGACCCGCCTTCCGGCCAGTTTGCGGAGCCGATTCTTGACCTCTTCGGTCAGTGACCTGCTGGAGCCGATATGGAAGCGCAGCTCGACTGCGGTAGCGACCTTGTTCACGTTCTGGCCGCCGGGGCCGGACGCGCGAACGAAGCGCAACTCCACTTCATTCTCGGCAACGCGGGGAACTCTGCTGTCCGAAACCATCGATGTGTCTCCAGAATCGCGTCCGAAATTGCGCCTCAATCTTTAGAATTGTGCGCTCGTTTGACGCACTGCAACAGCCGGAAACGCCCGTCCGGCGCGGATTTCAGGGGTTCAAAAAGTCCGTTCGGGGCTTGCAATTGGGTAGGAGGAGGAATACATTTGCTGCGGGTTTCCCCGCCGTACACAGTTCGAAACAAGCAGTTAACAAGTGAATGCGTAACGGGGGCGATCTGATTCCCTACGTTTTGCCCAATCCTAGAAGTTGAAACCAAGATTAACGGGAGAGAGTTATGAAACGATGGACATATTCCGGGGTCGCAAAGGCCCTGTCCGCAGCGGCATTCATCGGGTTCGCTTCCCAGGCCATGGCAGCAGATGTCACCTGGGACCGCCTGATGAACGCCGACAAGGACCCGAACAACTGGTTGATGTATCACCAGTCGTTCAAAGGCTGGCACTATAGCGGCCTCGATCAAATCAACGCCAGCAACGTCAAGAACCTGAGAGTGGCATGGCTGCACAGCCCGGCTGCTTCCAAACGCGGCATTCAATCCTTCCCCCTCGCAGTCGACGGCGTCCTGTATTACACCAACGCATCCGGCCAGGTCTGGGCCCTCGACGGTTCGGACGGATCGGTGATCTGGCGCTATCAGGCCAAGATCGACACCGAACGTGCGGAAGGCACTTTCTACAACCCGTACAGCCGCGGTTTGGCCATCGCCTACGGCAAGGTGTACATCGGTACCGTAGACGGCCGCATGATCGCGCTCGACGCCAAGACCGGCAAAGTGGTCTGGGACAACATGATCCTCGGCGTCGAGAAAGGCAACAAGGGCTTCACGGGCGCTCCTTTGGTGGTGAAGGACAAGGTCATCATCGGTTCCACCGGTGGTGAGCTGTCCGGCTGCTGCGGTCCGATCATCGCGGTCAACGCGCAGACCGGCGAAGTGGCCTGGCAGTTCGACACCATCGGCGGCGACGAGCGTTCCCGCGCTTCCTGGGGCAACGACTCCTGGAAGATCGGTGGTGGCGGCGGCTGGATGACCGGTTCGTACGATCCCAAGACGAACACGGTGTGGTGGGGTACCGCCAACCCGGCGCCCGACTACGACTGGGCCGGAGAGAACTGGAGAACCGAAGGTCCGCGGCCGGGTGACAACCTGTACAGCTCCTCGGTCATCGTTCTCGATGCCGACTCCGGCGAGCTGACGTCGTACTTCCAGGAAATGCCGCACGACGCCTGGGACTTCGACAGCGCGCCGGGTGAGTTCATGACCTTCGAGAAGGGCGGCAAGCGTTACATGCTGCATCCTAACAAGGGCGGCATCATTTTCGTTTACAACGCAGACCAGCTTGGCGGTGGCAACCAGCTGAAGGTGGAAAACGCCTACATGGTCGGCGAGACCTACAACTACATCAAGGGCGTTGACCCGAAGACCGGCCAACTGATCGGCCGCCGCGAACTGCCGGAAGGCAAGCACACCAACGTGTGCCCGGCGATTGACGGCGCCATCAGCTGGAACACGGGTTCCTACAACCCGGGTACCGGCCTGTTCTACAAGATCGTGCAGGAGTGGTGCTTCGACATCGAAGTCGTGAAGGCTGATCGTCCGGCCGACTTCTCCGGTCAAGCCTACTTCGGTGCTTCGTGGACCGCTACGCACCCGCAAGGCAAGCAGGCTTACGGCCATGTTACCGGCCGTGACCCGCTGTCCGGCAAGGTCAAGTGGCGCGTCGAGTTCAAGTATCCGCCGCTCGCCTCGCTGCTGTCCACCAAGGGCAACCTGGTGTTCGTTCCCGGCGCCGATGGAAACTTCCATGCTCTCGATGCCCGCACCGGCAAGGAACTGTGGAGGCATAACAACGGCATCGGTCACCACGGTGGCGTGATCTCCTACATGGCCAAGGGCAAGCAGTACGTTGCCGTTGTCGCCGGCTGGGGCAGCCACGTGTCGGGCAACTACGGCCCGCTGTTCGGCCATCCGTTCACCGAGATGCCGACCGACACCGGTCAGCTGATCGTGTTCGGCCTGTAAACCAACAATAATATCCAGTCGTTTATTGCGGGCGGGGGAGCAATCCCCCGCCCATTTAATTTGTCGGGTTTGAAGTGGAGAGTCTCAGGTGAGAGCCTCACGCAACAGAGAGATTGTTTGCGTTCTCGCATGCATCGCCGGTCTGGTTTCGACGCCTGCTGTAGCGAACGATCCAGTCGACGTGGCCGCGGCCACGGTCGGCGAGAAGTACCAAGTGAATATCAAGAAGCTGTTTGCGACGAAATGCAGCTGGTGTCATCAGGGCTACGGCATGAAGCAGGCCGACGGCCCGAAGCTTGCCGGTTCTTCGAAGACGATGGAGCAGCTCGTGAAGCATATCAACGAAGGAAAATCGCCCATGCCTGCCTTCAAGAACCAGCTTAGCGAGAAGGAGGTTCAGGCGCTGGCCGAATACATAAAGACGTTACCGGCGAACTGATTGTGCGGCTCGTTGCGAGCGATCTGTAGGAAATACGAAGGGCGGTCTGTACCGCCCTTTTTTATGCCTGATCAGTCCGCGCGCCGCAGTTCCAGACGCGCTCCAAAGCCTCCGTACTTGCCGTTGCCGCGCAGTTGTTTGCCGCCCGATCCGGGTTGCATACCGATCGAGATTTCGACACCGCCCGTGCCGGAAGCTGCAAACCTGAATGTCTTGCCGTCGAACGAAGTCTTGGTCAGCGCGACCGGTTCCTGTCCAAAGTTCTCGAGATTGGTGAACGCGATCGTGCCGGACCCGTCCGCCGCGATTTCCATGGTCGCCAGGCCGCTGGTCATGCCGATGTACCACGGGCCTTTCCAGGTTCCCTGCAACGAAGCCAATTGATCTGCGAGCGCGGCGCCAGCCCAGGTGTTCGCCGCCAGCACGATCGCCGCCAGCCACATTTTATTCATTGGTCCCTCCAGACCGTCCGGACCCGAATTCCGGCAGTCCGGTCATTCTAGCAATTCCTGGCCCGCGGCCGTTACGGTGCCTGCCGTGCGAGCCCTTATAATGCGGGCAGGCGCATTTATCTTCCGAAACGATGAACTTCTGCAGCAACTGCGGTGCTCGCGTAGAGCGCCGCGTGCCTCCAGGCGACAGTCTCCCCCGCTTCGTTTGCGCCAGTTGCGGAACCATTCATTACGAGAACCCGAAGATCGTGGTGGGCTGCATCCCCGAATGGGAAGATGGCATTCTGCTGTGTCGCCGCGCCATCGAACCGCGCCACGGATTGTGGACGGTCCCGGCGGGCTTCATGGAGAACGGGGAAACCACCGCGCAAGGCGCGCAGCGCGAAACCCTCGAAGAGGCCAATGCGCGCGTGGAAATTCTGGGCCTGTACGCGCTGTTCAACATTCCCCACATCAACCAGGTATACATGCTGTTCCGTGCCCGGCTTCTCGACCTCGATTTCCACGCCGGCGCAGAAACGCTGGAGGCACGGCTGTTCGACGAAAGTGAAATCCCCTGGGATACACTCGCTTTCGCCACCGTGCGGCGCACGCTGCAGCACTATTTCAGCGACCGCCGGGCCGGCGAATTCCGTTTTCACATGGGAACGATCGAGCCGATGGCCAAGCCGCAGGCTTCGCCGGTGAAGGGTGAAGGGTGAAGGGTGAAGGGTGAAGGGTGAAGGGTGAAGGGTGA
>JBBPIT010000068.1:0-15277 GCA_038040175.1 Pseudomonadota bacterium
CATTCACGACATTCACGACATTCACGACATTCACGACATTCACGATATTCACGGCCCTTCGGGCCTTTCATTTCCCCTGCGCGGCCGCGCTACACTGGCATCTGTGTCCGACACGCCACGCAAGATCATCCACCTCGACATGGATGCCTTTTATGCATCCGTCGAGCAGCGTGAAGACCCGTCTTTGCGCGGTAAACCAGTCGCCGTAGGCGGCTCTCCCCAGTCGCGCGGCGTGGTCGTCGCCTGCAGCTACGAAGCGCGCAAGTTCGGCGTGCGCTCCGCGATGCCGATGGCGCGCGCGGTGCGGCAGTGCCCGGACCTGGTGATCGTCCGCCCCAATTTTTCCCTGTACCGGGAGGTATCGCAGCAGGTGATGAACATTCTCCGCTCCGTCACTCCGCTGGTGGAGCCCTTGTCTCTGGACGAGGCCTACCTGGACGTCACCGAGAACCTGTTGCACGAACGTTTGGCGACCAATGTCGCCAGGCATCTCAAGGCACGCATCCGAGACGAGCTTTCTCTGACCGCCTCGGCCGGCGTCGCGCCGAACAAGTTCCTGGCCAAGATCGCTTCCGGCTGGAAGAAACCCGACGGCCTGACGGTGATCGCGCCCGAGCGCGTCGAATCATTCCTGCAGAAGCTGCCGGTGGAGGCCCTGTGGGGCGTCGGGCCGGTGACGGCGAAAAAACTGCACGCAATCGGTGTGGTGAGACTGGTGGATGTGCGTACGGCCGATCGGGCGCTGCTGACGCGGACCGTGGGCAGCCTGGCGGAGTGGCTGGTGCGGCTGTCGCATGGGGACGATTCGCGCAAGGTGACGCCGGACCGGCCCTGGAAGTCGATTTCTGCGGAGGACACCTATGCGACCGATCTGGAAGATGTGATGGAGATGCGCGCGGAGATCGAGAGGCTGGCGCGTCGGGTGGCAGGTTCGTTGGAGAAGAAGGGCCTGCTGGCGCGCACGGTGACCATCAAGGTGCGCTATACGAACTTCACTACCGTCACGCGCAGCCATACCGAGGAGCCAGCGACGCAGGACACGGAGCGGATCGTCGAGCGGGCGCTGGCCCTGCTGGAGCGCACCGAGGCGGCGAAGCGACCGGTGCGGCTGCTGGGGGTGGGCGTACACGGCCTTTGCGGCGTTGACGAGGCTCGCGGCACCCCCGAATCGTTGCCCCTGCAAGAGGACCTCGTGCTATGAATTCCTTTGACGATGAAGAAGTACACTAGCCGGGATCACCTCGCGCGGGAGAGGACGGCGTATCGGGAGCCGTAGGAGCGGCATTTCATGACTTAAGGGCCGAAGACGCGGAGGGAGTTTCTCGATTTGATTGCGCGGGCGGCTAAGGAATCGTTACGACGGGCGACCGGTGGTTGGGTTGTTGAAGAAGAAGACGTTGGTGGTGCGCACAGTGACGATCAAGCTGCGCTATTCAAACCTCTCCGCCGTGACGATAAGTCACGTGGATTAGTTGACACGATCAGACAGGCAGTGTCCCATCGCCAATTACTGCATACGACCCGAAGCGCTCATCCGGGCCAAACGCAATTTGAGCGCCTTTTCACGGCTTTAACGCCCGCGTTGAACAGCGCGAAGAAGCGAAGCTTCTGAGCGTCCGGTTGCGAACGCGTTGTTATGCCCCAATTTCGACGTATTCGACGCGGCTCGCGGGTGGTGGAATGGGTGTGCCATCTTCGCGCATACCCTCAAGATGAAACTCAATTGCTTCGCGAATCTGGGATTCGACTTCCTCAACGGTGGCGCCGGTGGCGACACACCCCGGTAGGTCCGGAACGTATGCCGAGAAATTGCCTTCGGCCTTCTCGATTACGATCGCATAGCGCATGGGCCCCTCATTTCTTTAGACCAGACTGCTTCAGAATACTGTTTAGCGTGCCAGGTGCCAAGTCGTCGGCAGGTTAGCCAGGTACCGTGACCCGACCGGGTTTCACAGAATGCTTGAACTGACGGTGGCTTCCGCGTGTTGCCACGAGAAACCACCCGTCCTCGTGGAGCATTCGCAGTATTTCACCGACTTTCATTTAGCCAGCATATCAAGGTGGCGACATCTACGCAGACCGATCCCTTGTTGCGGCATAACGGAATGCGCCCAAGCTGCGGCGCTCTGAAGAAAAAGTAGTCATTCCCCGGTTCACGCGCGCCGCAGTTTCAGGCGCTTGTCAGGCGGCTGCCGCATTTACCGTCCCACGATGATCAAGGCACCAGCTGCAATTGCAACGACAGCCATGAAAGTGCCCAGTCCCGAAAAACTAAGATTGAGCAGGGGTATTAGTCCGGTGGCGATGAGCCAGATGCCCAACAACAACATTCCAAGGTTCCTTATCACTTTCATTGAGAGACTCCTTTGAGGACGAACTCCTTTGAGGTGAGCAGCCGCCTAACGGGAACAAGTTCAGGTACCGGCGGAGCGCGGCGCGGTTCCTGCGCGGCGGGTCTGCGGGAAGCAGGAGCCGTGACGCGCGGAGCCGGTTAGCTGCATCGCATGGTTACACCTTCAACATATCCTAAGGTTTTGTGTCATCTTCTTTCCGTCTTAGCTCTGCTTTAGCTTCTAATTGCTTCTCTACATCTGGTGCTCCCCTAATCTTCATCCAGTATTTCAGGGTGTCTTGGAGAATAGAATCGAGTCTGCGTTTGAAGCTGTCTAAAATCTCAGGATCGATAGCTTCCGGGTCTAGACCGGAGGTCCAAAAGCGCAAATCTCGCTGAAGATCCTTGAGACGAGCGAATGTTACCGTCTCCCTAACCCAGAGCGCCCGGGGGTCGAAGAATGCCTCATATGCGCTGAGAACGGAAATCACGGCGCTCAATGCGAGGGCGACATTGATGAATGCCGCTGTCACGTCTATATTTTTGAGCTTAAGACCGAGAAGAACGCTGATGATAGCGGCTAAGAATACAGAAATTATTTTGAGGCGGAAGGCGTTACTCTTGTATCGCGCGGATTCACGCTGATAGCGACCGACTAAATCATCGACTTCTTTCTGCAACCAATTCAATCTTTCAGTGGCTTTCATAGGCGTGTATATGAACGAGGCCTAACAGTTATTCACCAGACCGAACGGTCAGGACTATTGTAATTCGCAGAACGTGCCGACGCGCAATAACTGCTTGATTCATTGTGGGTGCTCCGAGGAAGTCTGTCCGCATATGCAATGATAGTACGGGTCGATGGTATCAGCGCTTGCGCGCGACCAGGCAGAAGAGCGCGATTAATCCCTCATGATCGCGCGGCACCGCCCGCATGATCGAGTCCTCATCCTGTTCGGGCGGCCGGCCTAGCACATAGTCGCGCAGGAGGTCATCGCTCTCGGGTAAGAGCGCGGCGCACTGCACGTCAACCAGCCCGGTTTTCTCCCAGTGCAGCTTCCACCATTCCACGCTGTGCACGTACGACCAGTGCTTCGGGTACTGGGGGCGCAAGTACTCCGGCGCGTCCTCGATGGACCGAAGCTCGCGCGTGAAGGCGATATCCACCACGCCGATGAACCCGCCGGGCTTGATGAACTGGATAAGGTAGCCCAGGTAGCGCTCGTCCGTGCCGAAGTAGAGGAAGGAGTCAATGGCGATCACGGCGTCGAAGAACTCCTTGGCGAAGGGCAGACTATGCGCGTCCACCCGCAAGGGAAACACGCTCGCCTCGCACTCCAGCTCGATCGCGCGCTTGCGGTTCTCGGTGGGGGATGTCGCCCCATCCGCGGCCCAGGCCTCGATCCCGAATTCGCGCGCGAGGAAGATTGAGCTTGTGGCCTTGCCGCAGCCGAGATCCAGGACGCGCATCCCGGCTTGCAGCGGAAGGCGGCGCGCCAAGCTCTCTACCTGACACAGGGCGTTCTCGCCGAGCCCGTTGTCGCGAATCCATTTGGGGTCGTACTTCGCCGTGAGCGGGAATGCGCTCGGCGAGAACGCGGTTCGATTCACGGGATCTGCTCCTCGTGCCGGCCGACTTCCTCTGCGCGCAGCCGCCGGAGCGCCTGCGTCGGTGGCGCGCAGAGTACTTCTCCGGACCGCCCCCCTTCACTCACACCGAATCCCTATTTCCCGGTCAACACTTTGCGGAAGCCGGGGTTTTGAACCAGTTCATGCGTCGCCCCGATCAGTGCATCGCTCAGCACTTCGTAGTAGTTGTTCGCCTTGTACGCAATTCCGAAGCGGCTCGAAGTGCCGGTGGTCGCGACCACCCACAGAATCTTGCCGTTCGCATCGGTGAACGTGGCCTGCAGCTCGACTTCGGCGTTGTAGCGGTTGGTCTCCTCAACGAAGAATCTCCTGATCTCGCCCTTCAGGATCACGTCTCCGCCGCTTTCCACCACCTTGAGGCCCAGGCCGGACATGAGCAATTTCACCTGATAAGTCACGAAGCGCGCGACATCGTCGTTCGTGGTGACCTTGCGCAACGGGACCTTGTTCATATTGCGGCCGATAAAGGCGGGATCCTCGCGCTTGTCGGTAAAAGGATCGATCTGCAGCTTGATGCCTTCGAGACCTTTCAGATCAAGCGGCGCCCTCTCGGAAATCGGAGAAGTCGGCTTCCAGGTCAGCGGGATGCCTTCAAGTTTGTCGGCGGCATTGACCGTGGCGAAATTGCCGAGGGACATGCAGGTTGCAAAAACTGCCAGCGCAAAATGGAATCGCTTTTTCATCCTGTTTACTCCTTGGTGAGCGAACTGCATGTGAGGTGTGGATTGGCTGCGAGCTGCGTGCCTGGTTCACTTGCTGGTCGTCATTGGAGACCTTGCCAGTCGATCGGAAATGCATCGTTCGGGCAGAGGGGTAAGCGGGCGGGTACACCCGGCGGCCGACCCGGGGCGCAAACAGCAGTTCCTAGGACGGGGTGTCTTTTTGCCGGGTCGCCGTCACGCCATGGACGATTGCCACCCCGATCATGCAGAGAACGCCCACCCCGATCCACTGCGGAGGCGCGTTGAGCAGGTGGGCGCCAATCGCCACGCCGGCGATGAATATGACGTATCCAACGATATATATCCCAAACGACATCAGGCGTCACCCGAAAAACAGACGACCCCACTGTACCCGTCTCGGCCCGTTCGCTCTGTGCGCAAGCACACGTATGTCCACACGGAAAGTGGCCTGACTATGAGCGCCATGGCCAAGACGCTCGTGTTCAGGATTTGGCGGGCTGCTTCTCGGCCGGCTTTCCCGGAATAGGCGGCTACTTCGGCGGAGGCTGTTTCTTGCGCACGATGGGCTTGTGGGGCGGCCCGTCCTGAATCACGCATTTTTCCGGATCTGCGTCGCGGCGCGCGCAGTACGAGGGGTCGGGCTGCGCAGGCTTGGTTGCTTCCTCGGCGGCGGTAACGCCCGCAAAGGCACCAAGGCAAATCATCAGCAGGGTCGCGGCGATCTTCATTCCAATATAGACCGGTGGTCGCGCACTATGTTCCCAGATGAATGGGGTCCGACTGAGCTAACCCGGGTTAGCTCAGTCGGACCCTGTATCCAATTTCCATGCGCCACAGGACCCTTCCGCGCCTTACTTGCGCTGAATGGAAATCGCCAGCGGGCGGATCGGCGAGGCGGTTGCTCCCCGCATCTTCAAGGGTGAGGCAATGAACAGGAACTCGTACACCTGATCCTTCGCCAGGTCTTCCAACCACAGGGCTTCGACTAGCGAGACCCCTTGCTCCGCCTGCAGATAGGTGTGTACGGGAACGAAATTCACAGGATCCTTGGAGGGAAAGCTCTCGACGCCAAAGTTATCAGCGCCCAGCAGCATCGCCTTCTGCCCTTCCACCAGCCATTGCGCCGCCTCCAGGCTCAGGCCGGCCTGATCCGCGAGACGGTACTTGGCCACGTCAGGCCAAAGGGTCATGAGCCCCGTCCGCGTCAGGACCACGTCGCCCGGGCGAAGCGTCGTGCCCTGTTTCCTCAGCGCCTCCTGCAGGTCCGCCACCGTGATGGAATAGGACGTAGGCAAGTGCGCCACGTTCCTGGACTTCGCCACATCGATGAGCACCCCCCGGGCCACGATGGGAGGATATTTGTCGGCACCAGACTTGGTCCATCCCCGAACGCCGAGCGCGTCATCGGCGCTGACCTGATTCCAGATCTTCCCGTGCAGCCCGAAGTGATTGAGGGTATCGATGTGAGTGCCGGTATGGGTGTACATGGAAACACCGTCGCCGGAATAGGACAGCAGTTCCTTGGCGGTGCCTCGTGCGGGCGTATGCGTCATCCATATCTGGAAGGTCGGATCTCCGAAGGGAGCACAGCAGGTCGGCATCCCTACAAACAGGTCCACGCCCAGATCGTAGACCTTGCCGCCGGCGACCTGCTTGAGAACGTCGAACCTGGAGGCATCGGTCATCATATTGAGGGTGCCGATCTCGTCGGCGGGACCCCACGGACTCTTTGCCGCCACATTCTTGGCGATCTGCGCCTGAACGCCCGCACTTCCAACGACGAGCATAACGACCGCACAAATAATTCCTGTCTTTGCCAATAGCCGTTTCATCGCAAACCCTCCTCTTTCTGGACATTCCGCATATTGCTCTCCATAAGTCGGAACGATCTCATGGAGTTAATCATCGGCCAACAGTTCCGTCTTTACATACATAGCGGATGATTTGCCGGCTGAGATGACGTAAGGCGTTCATTGCATATTATGCTTATCGGCTCGCCGTCGCTACATCAAACGCGTGCTAACGCGGATGGTGCGAATCGCTCCAGGTTGGCTGTGTCAAAACTCAAAATCTGCGGCTCGCGCAAAGGCTTTTTCCCACTCGGGTCTGGTTACTTCGGAACTTATGACGAGCGGATTTTCACTTCTGCCGCAGTCTGTATTCGCTCGGAGATGTGCGGTCCCACCGCAAAGAACTCGATGCGAGTTTTTACACAGCCTTGGTCAGGAGCCGCCTTTACCAAGGGCCCCTGGTCACGTCGCTGGCGGTCCAACGCTCGCTTTGCGTCCGCTACTTGAATTCGTGCAGCGCGATGCGGTTTTTCGCGATGAAATCCCAGTCGTATTGAACGCCGAGGCCCGGCCCCGCCGGCACCGGCACGCAACCATCGTTGCCGATTGCCTCCAACTGGTCCAGGTAGTCGCACTTGTATACCGGCGGCACCGCGTTCGGCGTGCCGGGCCCGACCAGCGCCATCTCGTAGTAGTTGCTGTTGCGTATCGCCGACATGCAATGGCGGTGTGCCGGACCGCAGGCATGGATCTCGGCGTCGATGCCGAAGGACTCGGCCAGATGCGCGATTTTCATGCAGCCGGTGATCCCCAGGTCGTACTCGGGATCGACGCGCAGGTAATCGGTGCCGCCGGCCACCAGGAAGTCCGCCTTGGGCTCCACCCCGCGGACATGCTCGGTCTGCAGGAGCGGCGTCTTTATCATCTCGCGCAGCTTCTTGTGCGCGAAGGCCGAGGTACCGCTGTCGCGGAACGGATCCTCGTACCAGAAGTAATCGGCTTCGTCGCAGGCTCGGCCGACGTAGAGCGCATCGGCGAAGGTGCGCAACTGGCAGGCCGGGTCGATCATCAGCTCCATTTTGTCGCCCACACGGCTGCGCACATGGAGCAGGTTGTCCGCCTCCTCGCGCTTGTTGCCTTCGTTCCAGCCGTGGATCTTGAACGCGCGGAATCCCATCTCGTAGCACTGCACGGCGAAATCGCCGTAGGCCTCCTTGGACGAAAGCACGCCGTTGCGGTCGCCCATGTAGGTGCTGGCGTAGGCCGGCAGGCGTTTGCGGTAACCGCCCAGCAACTCGCTCACGGATGCGCCGAGCTTCTTGCCCGCAAGGTCCCAGAGCGCGATATCGATGGGCCCGTGGCCCATGTGGTCGAACTGGCGCGCCTCGCGCTTGAGATCGTCGTAGATGCCCTCGCGCTCCTCGGCTTCGCGCCCGATGAGATAAGGCGCCAGCATGATCGTCTGTCCGAGCGCCGAAGGCGATCCAACCCAGTGTGTGACGTACTCCCCGCGCAGGCCGTTGTCGGTCATGATCGCCACCGCGTATTTGGTCAGTCGTGTCGTCGCGCCTTTCTTGCAGCCCAGCGCGCCGATTCCGCCCCCGCCCGCCGCGCCGAGATTCTGCGCGTCGAACTGGAAGACGTGGAGTTCCACTTTGATTATCCGGCTCATCTTCTCTCCCCCCTTGTTTGCAGGTCAGTATCAACTGCGGGCGGTATCCTATCAGCGCCGCGCTTCCGGTGCCATCCGCGAAGAAGGCATAGGACGGGCCCACACCTCCCGCTAAAACGTCAAGAGCGGCCGGAGCCGGATTGCAGAACTTATGGGCCGAGGACGCGGAGGGAGTTTCTCAATCTGATTGCGCGGGCGGCTAAGGAATCGTTGCGAAGGGCGAATGGTGGTGGGGTTGTTGAGGAAGAAGGGGTTGGTGGTGCGGACAATGACGATCCAGCTGCGTTACGCAACCTTTGCCACCGTGACGATAAATCACGTGTAGTAGTTAAGACACGATCAGACAGGCACTGTCCGATCGCCAATTACTGCGTACGACCCTGAGCGGAAGTTCGCCGGTTCGCAAACCAGACGTTCAACGTCGCGCATCACCGGCCGGGCAGCAGCGACGCGAAGCGGCGATGTTGAACCGTCCGGTGGATGCGCTGGTGGGCAGCGTGTCGACCATGCGGCAAGTGTCCGCAGGAAAAATTGTATGGTTCCCAGCTTACTCCTCAATCCAGTACTCGCCGCTAGACTGCTGCAACAGTGATTTGGCCCCTGCTGCGCGCTCACCGCTGCCACGCACCTGGCCGCGAATCCCCTTGAACTTGCCGGTGCCGCCGACGAAGTTTTCTATGAAGGTAAACTTTCTAGTGCCGTCGGCGCCCGTTTGAGTGGCGCCAGCAGAGCGACTGAACACCTTGTTGCCGCCCTCCAGGGTATATACGGTATACGTGGTATACGGGCCGCTCCAATTTACGTAGTCACTCATGCCGCGCGTAAGACTTTGCTTCACGGTGACTCCTGCAAAGGCGAGGTCTTTTTCTGGATAGTCGTAGCGAATCTCGTAAACGCGGACTTGGTGACCCGGCCGATCGTCTACGTCTATGGCATGCTCCTGCAAATACTGACTGTTGCTCGACGGGGCTCTGGATATGGTGTACTTCTGTTGTGCCCAGGCATCGCTTGTCACGAACATCCCGTTTGCAGCGACGAGTGTAAGAACCAATGCAGTTAAACGAATTGCGCTCATGGCTTTCTCCTTGTGGTGTGGTCGATGTGCAACGGCGGATGCCAAAAAATTGCCGTCGAGCCAGTATTCGCCGTTCAACACTCGCTCGATCGTCTTGTCGCGTGGACCGTGCGCACGCCCAACGATATGCCCCAGCGGCGCGAGGAGACCAAGTGAGCAAAGCGTGATGCCGATTCCCGGCAATCATGGGCAAGTACCTCATGAAGCCCAACAGTTATTCACCGGACCGACCGGTCAGTACTATTGAAAATCGCAGAATGTGCTATCTCGCGATAGTTATCACTGCGTATTCTCCGAGAGGGTCTGTCCGCATATGCAATGATAATACGGACGGATAACGTCGGGTTGTCGCGGAGCCTTGGCACGGCGGTCCGCTTTGGAGGAAATACTCGACCGGCTGCAATTGGCCGTTTCCAGCCCCTCACAGATGAGTCGGGGTCGACTTGGTCAGACACTATCTGTCAGCTCAACTCTGAGCTACTAAAAATCACGTTTAGGTCGTACCTACGTTTGACGCGACAAAGATTACTGCACAAGCATTGGAACTTCTCGCGACAGGCTTCGGGTCACGACAGGTTTCGGATCGGGCTTGGTATATTGCAAAAGTAAATCGGGCACCAACTGATGTCCGTTTTCTCGTCTGACGTTCTTCCTTCGCTTCGGTCAGGCCGCCGGATTCGGGTAGCGCAACTGAATCTGTTTAATCTCGTCCAGCGTCTCCGTGTCGAGCGTGAGTTGCGCCGCGGCGATATCCTCCCTAAGTTGCGACATCGAGGTTGCGCCGATGATCGGCGCGCCCATGAACCAGCGGTTCGCCACATATCCAAGGGCTAATTGCACCAGTGTCAGCCGACGTCGTTGGGCGAGCGCCGCGTACGCGTCCACCGCCTCGGAGACCATCGGCTTGCGGAAGCGCAGACCGAGCGAATCGAACAGCGTGAAGCGCGTCCCTGCCGGCTTCGCCCCGCCCATGTATTTCCCGGAGAGAATGCCGGCCGCGAGCGGACTGTAGGCGAGCAGCGACATGTTTTCCCGAAACAGCGTCTCTGCGAGGCCATTGTCGACATTGCGCGAGAGCAGGCTGTAGCTGTTCTGGAGCGTGACCGGGCCGGGACAGCCGAGCTCGTCGGCTGCACGGCGGAATTCGCACACCCCCCAGGCCGTGTCGTTGGACAGGCCGTAGTAGCGGATCTTCCCGGCCTTGATCATCGCGGCCATGCCTGCCACCTGCTCGTGAATCGAGGGGCCGTCCTTTTCCTTGGCGGGATCGAACTCGGTCGCGCCAAAATTCGGTACGTTGCGTTGCGGCCAGTGGATCTGGTACAGGTCGATGTAATCGGTCTGCAGGCGTTCGAGGCTGGTGTCCACCGCCTCGGCGATCACCTCCGGCGTCAGGTCGGTGCGCCCGTTGCGGATCCAGTCGCGGCGGCCCGGTCCGGCGACTTTCGTCGCGATGAACAAACGATCCCGCTGCTGGCGCGCGAGCCAGGTGCCGAGATATGTTTCGGTGCGCCCCTGGGTCTTGGCGTTCGGCGGCACCGGATACATCTCCGCGGTATCGATGAAGTTGATGCCCTCACCTATCGCATAGTCGAGCTGTTCGTGGGCCTCGACCTCGGTATTCTGCTCGCCCCATGTCATGGTGCCGAGGCAGACCCGCGAGACGTTCATGTCGGTGCCGGGCAGGATTTTGAATTGCATGACAGGCTCCGGTTCGGAAACAAGGGCCTTAGCGTAGCCGAAAACGCGCCGTGACCGGCAGCCGGTATGGAAAGCGGGATCAGGCGCGGCGGCAGGATGCGGGTAATGCCTGCTACCCCTTCACGCAGAGGATCTGCTTCAGGGTGGTGGATTCAACTTCCAAGTGCGCCACTGAGCGCATTGTGGACGATCTCGAAAGGTGTTCGGTAGCCGAGGCACTTGCGAGACCTGAGCCTGTCCACAGTCCCCAGCCGATCAGCAAAATCCCCATAAAGCGGCTCAGCTGGGTGCTTGCGGGGATCAGCTTTTCCGCGGCCACGTAAAGCGCCAACCCGATGATCCAGCGCAGTTCCATGACGCCGCCGTAGAACAGGAGCCCCATCAGCACCCAGCAACAGCCCAGGCAATAGAGCCCATGCGACAAGCCCATGCGCAGGGCGCCGCCGTATCCTTTGCGCCAGTTCCGTGCGAAGAACATCAGCGGCGTCTGGCACTTGCGTAGGCAGGCCTGTTTGAGTGGCGACAGCTGGTAGAGTCCAGCGGCGATCAACAGTGCCGCACCCAGCGTTGTGCTGATCACCGCCATCATGCCGGTCAACGGCACGAACTTGTGAACGGACATTTGCAGAGCCACGGTGGCAGCGCTGAAGCCGGTCCAGATGGCGGCATAGCCCGCGACGAATATGGCGAGTGGCGCAGTTGCTGCACCCTTCTGGGCAAACTTCCGGCTGACTGCTCCGTAGGTGAGAATCGCGGGCGCTGCTGAGGGCAACATCATCGCCAGCATCATGGTCCACCACATGATGAAGAGCAGCACCGCATAGGACATAGTGCCCGGCGCAGGCGAAGCAGGCGACATCAGCGCATCGCCCGTGTGAAATGTAGCCCAGAGGCCCAACGCCGTCACAATTACAAGCGCACCAAGCACAACGCGCCGCTCGTTCAGCGCGGCGCGTTGCAATAGGGTATCGGGCAGCGCGTTGCCGCCGTGGCTCACCTGACGACGCCTTGCCCGGTCATGTGGAGCATCGCCATGTGCGCATGTTTGCCGACTGTGTTAAGGGCAATAGGGCCTGCGGATTTTATGGTTCCGCTTGCATATTCAGCCTCGGTATATTCAAAGCCCTGGCGCAGGGAAACCTTGGCGTGGTGCGGCTTTCCGGTGACGGGATTACGGATCGCCTCGGTCTTGACCTCGACCACACCGGGGACGCTGACATGGCCGACGCATGACTTCATGTCGGCGTTGAAGTCGATCTTCTTGAACATCGGCGGGTGCACCGTGTCGCACATCGACACGAAGACCTGGAAGAAGGTGGCACCCGGCTCGGTGTCCTGGCCCGACATGATCTTGAGGAGCGCCTCGCGCTGTTCAGGCGTGGCGCGCTCGTCGACGATGGGCTGGATTTCGCCATGGCCCATGTGGATCGGGCCCGGCCAGGCGGCGGTCGCGGCCAAGCGCAGGCCGTCGAGTTTCACCTTGCCATAATGACCTTTCTCGATCTGTATGCCGACCGCCGCGCGGCAGGTGCCATCGGTGGGCAGGGCGTTGAATTGGCAGGGGCAACCATAAGAGCAATTGCAGGACGCGATCTCGGGACCGCGGATCATCCAGTCAGTATGAGCCATGTGCTTTTCCTTTGCGGTTTGAAAGCTTCTTAGTGAATGACGCCGCCGCCGTGATGGCGGAGGCGGTTGAACTGGCCGTAACTGTCCTTGAGCGTGAAGGCAATGGCACCTTTGGTGGTGGCGCTGCCGCTGCCGATTTCGGCAATGTCGAACTCGATGCCGCCGGGCATGTCGATGCGGACCCAGTGATCCTGGCCAGTGGCCGGGCTCTTGATCGGGCGGCCCTCGGTTTCGAGCACACCGGGAATGGAGGCCGTCGCCTTGCGGGCTTCGATGTCGATCTCGAACACCTCAAAGCCGCGGCAAGCGCCATGAGTCGGCAGGCTTTCGAACTGGCAGGGGCAGCCATAGTCGCAATTGCAGTTGCCGAATGACTTGCCTACGATTAGCCAATCGATGCGTGCCATCGCGTCCTCCCATCGCGCGTTACCGATGGCCAACGATAGCGCAAATACCCATCACTGTCATTTTGGTTTGGCACAGGCCGCAGGTGGTGTAAGAGGTTTCGGCTGAGGCTTGTTATATTGCCTAAGTAATTCAGGCACCAACAGGTGCCCGTTTTCTCGTCTGACGTTGTTCCTTCTCTTCGGTCAGGCCGCCGGATTCAGGTAGCGCAACTGAATCTGTTTAATCTCGTCCAGCGTCTCCGTGTCGAGCGCGAATTGCGCCGCGGCGGGAAACCTCAGGGTCGGGAGACCTCAGCGGGAGACCTCAGGGTCAGACTGAGGTAGCCCGTATTTTGTGTGACCCCGTATTTTGTGGTCGGCGAAGTGGTCTAGCCTGAACATAGGATGACCCTGCGACGGCCCATGCAACTCTCCCGAAGGTAGAATGCACCATCGCACACGAGTCCATTTGCAACGGAACCGCGAATCGTCTCGTATGTGACGATCCACCAAACCCTCGAGCGAAAGCCCGACAGACTGCTAGTTAACCGAAGGAGAATGAATGATGAACGCCCATGTTCCTCAACGTAGAACGGTACTGCGCGGCGCGCTCGCCGCCGGTTGTACCGTGACGCTCTGGGGGTGCAAAGCAAAGCAGGAGGAGAGCTCGACCGGCACGCCGGCCAGCGCAACTCCCACGAGTAAGACTCCGCAAGGCCCGGCGGAGAGCCGTAAAGTGAGTCAGGCGCAGGCGCAGTACCAGGGTCAGCCCAAGGGAGACCAGAAGTGCGGCAACTGCGTGAACTTCATTGCCGGGTCCGACACCTGCAAGGTGGTGGAGGGCCAGGTCAGCGCCAACGGCTGGTGCATGCTCTGGGTTAAGGCGGGCTGAGCTATCCACCTAACGGAGGTTTTCATGTTCCCTGGAAAACTACCCCTCAAGGCTATATTCAGAATCTGTTTGTTGATTGCCGCACTCCACCTGGTCGGCTGCGGTGGTGAGGATGCGTCGATTACCCAGCGCTTCGCCTACGTGGCGAATAACGGCTCCAACAACGTCTCCGCCTTTACCATCGACGCCACCTCGGGCGCGCTCACCGCCGTCGCGGGTTCCCCGTTCGTCGCTGGCACGGGTCCGCTCTCTGTCAGCGTGGACCCGTCGGGGAAGTTCGCCTACGTGGCAAACTTCAACTCCAACAACGTCTCAGCCTTCAGGATCAACACCGCGACCGGCGCGCTCTCCGCCGTCGCGGGTTCCCCGTTCGCCGCGGGCTCGGGTCCTTTCTCCGTCAGCGTGGACCCCTCGGGGAACTTCGCCTACGTAGCGAATAACGGCTCCAACAACGTCTCCGCCTTTACCATCGACGCCACCTCGGGCGCGCTCACCGCCGTCGCGGGTTCCCCGTTCGTCGCTGGCACGGGTCCGCTCTCTGTCAGCGTGGACCCGTCGGGGAAGTTCGCCTACGTGGCAAACTTCAACTCCAACAACGTCTCAGCCTTCAGGATCAACACCGCGACCGGCGCGCTCACCGCCGTCGCGGGTTCCCCGTTCGCCGCGGGCTCGGGTCCGCTCTCCGTCTGCGTGGACCCCTCGGGGAACTTCGCCTACGTGGCCAATTTCAACGCCAACAACGTCTCAGCCTTCGCGATCGACACCGCGACCGGCGCGCTCACCGCCGTCGCGGGCTCCCCGTTCGCCGCGGGCACGTTTCCTCGCTCCGTCACCGTGGACCCCTCGGGGAACTTCGCCTACGTGGCGAATGACATCTCCAACAACGTCTCCGCCTTCACCATCGACACCGCGACCGGCGCGCTCACCGCCGTCGCGGGTTCCCCATTCGCCGCGGGCACGGGTCCTTTCTCCGTCACCGCGGACCCCTCGGGGAACTTCGCCTACGTGGCGAATAACGGCTCCAACAACGTCTCCGCCTTTACCATCGACGCCACCTCGGGCGCGCTCACCGCCGTCGCGGGTTCCCCCTTCGCCGCGGGCATGGGTCCTGACTCTGTCGCAATTACGGCGACAATTAATTAGCCCGTGGTTTATGGGACAAGAAGCTCGTCGGGTCACCCATTGTGCGACCGCTTCAGTCACAACTGGCCGGAAATAGAAAAGGGCTCGCATCGCTGCAAGCCCCTGGGATCTGCTCTTTGCCAAGTCGATGCACACGGTAGTAACCTTCGCCATGACGCAAGACTGGAGCGTTGCAGCCATCATGGGACTGGAGATACTGTGCGGCTTTACTAGTGTCCTGTTCCGCTAATTCGTGGGATAACTCTCGAACCTTGGAATACAGGCCCATGATCTATTTGCCAGCAATCCATCATCGATCGGAAAACCCGCGAAATCGGTGTCAGG
>JBBPIT010000069.1:0-15123 GCA_038040175.1 Pseudomonadota bacterium
AGGATCGGGAACATCGCGAGCGTGACCAGGGTCGGCCACTGAAATAAAAACCCGGGCAACCACCCGGAAAGGTGCGTCCTATGCTCGGTAACCAGGAAAAAAGCTCCGATGATCAAGAAGATGATCAAGGCAATGTTAGCCTTGGACTTCATCGCGCCATCGTTGTCCGATTCATGCTCGTGTTCCATAACGACTCCTTAGCGTTGTAGGCGGTAATTTGGCCGTGCTGCCGCGTCAGCCTTAGTTCAGCGGTACACCACCACCGGTATCCTGGAGTGCGTCAGCACTTTCTGTGTGACGCTGCCCATCATCAGCTTCGAAAGGCCGCGGCGTCCGTGCGAGGCCATGAAGATCACATCACACTTCTGTTTTTTTGCGGCATTGATGATCCCCTCGTAGGGCGCGTAGGCCTTCGTCACTACGGAAGCAAAGGGGACGCCCGCCGCCTTGGCCATCTTGCCGATCGCGTCGACACGCTTCTGTCCTACCTTACGTGCGCCTTCGTCGAACCCGTCGATCGTCTTCTGGTCGAACGCATAGCCTTCAATATAAATGGACTGCAGTTCTTCGAGCGCGCAATAGGCGGTCACCTTGGCACGGAGCGCATGTGCGAGCGCGATACCGGCCTTGGCGGCCTTGTTGGAGACCGGTGAACCGTCGGTGGAAATCAGAATGTGCTTGAACATGGGTTCTCCTTCATAAAGTGAGGATTGCAGGATTGAACGGGAAGACGTCCGGGGGCGCAGGCCGGAGCGCGAGCCGATGCATCCGCCACAAGCGACTTGGCCTGAAATCCGGTTGACTCTTTTCTCGCTCGATCATGCTGATACCGGGCGCAAGCGTGAACTGGGGAGCACGAGCAAATGCGGCAACCCGAGGCTTAGCAGGAAGCCCAGCACGGTGAAACCCGCGGTCAGAAAGAAGGAGGCACCCGGCAGGGCGGCGGCATTGAAGAGGAGTCCACCCGCCGCCGAGCCCAGAGTGACCCCAAGGCTGGCGGCTGCCGTCTGCTTGCCGAGTTGCCAACCCTGCGCGCTCCCGGCCTTGGCCGAGATCCAGTAGGTCAGGATCGGCGAGAGGATGCCGGCGCTGGCCGCGACCGCACTGATGACGACCAGCATCAACGTAAAATCAGACGCCCGCGGTACCAGGAACAACCCGGCCGCCAGCACGGCCAGCGCGGGCGCGATGAGCCAGCGGGTCGTGTCCGGCTTGATCCAGGGCGAGAATACGATTGCCTGCATCACAAACATGACCAGGCTGCATTCGGTGAACATCAGTGCGATCTGGTATGGGGTCAAGCCGAGTTCCTGCTTGCCGCGCAGTGCAAGCCCGACCTCGAAGACCCCGACGCCGGCCGAGACGATGAAGGTGAGGATGAGCAGCTTCGGCACGAGCCATGCAGACTTATCGCCCGAGGCCCCCGTAGTCTTCTTTGACCGATCGTGGCCCGCGCCACTCGGCACGGCAAACGCGACAGCGGAGGCCACGAGAAAGGCGAATACTGCAGTCGCCGCGAGCGGAATCGCGACCGATCCGGCCGGCATGGCGAGGGTGAAGAAATCTGCTGCAAAGCGCGTAACGAACACACCCAGCATCGGTCCGAGCAGGAAGCCGGCAATGCCGGCCATGCTGACGAACGCAAGCCGACGGGCACGCCCCTGCTCGGTCGTCGTGAAATTGCCGATCACAGCCGCCGCCACTGGCGTCACCGCTGCGGCGAACATGCCGCTCAAGAAGCGTTCGGCGTAAACCGCGGCGAGACTCTCGACGAATGAGAAGACCAGCATGGTTACGCCGAAGCCGAGGAGCCCGACCAGCAGCACGCCACGCGGGCCGCGTCGATCGGATAGTCGACCCCACATGGGAGCAAACAGAAAAAGCGAGAGGGTGTAGACAGCGGTCAGTAGCCCCGTGTGCCGGGAAACTTGCGCAGCCTCTACTCCCGCTCCCAGGAGCCGCTCGATCAGGTAGGGCAGAAGCGGAAGCACGACGCCAAAGCCGACCGACACCGTGAAAACGGCGAGCATGAGCGCAGCCATAGTGGACGCGGACACACCGGCTGTGCGCTCGATGTTGACCCTCACGCGGCTGCTTTCTTGTTAGGCTGAGGGTTTGTCGGCACCGCAGACGCCTTGGCTGGCTCCGGGGTTGCTGGCCCGCCAGACGTCTCAGGCGCCGCAGTCTTGCCAGGCTGACGGATGCCTGCCAGCTTGGTGCGCTTCAGCATCAGCGCATTGATCGCCACCAAGAGGGTACTGCCGGACATTGACAGCGCTGCGACCTCCGGACTCAGTACGAATGGGTACAAGACGCCCGCAGCGAGCGGGAACGCGATCACGTTGTAGCCCACCGCCCACCAAAGATTCTGGTGCATCTTTCGCAACGTTGCGCGCGACAACTCGATCGCGGCGACGATGTCATACGGGTCGCTCTTCATCAGCACCACATCGGCGCTTTCCATCGCGACGTCGGTGCCGGCGCCAATGGCAAACCCCACGTCAGCCTGGGTCAGCGCCGGCGCGTCGTTGACACCATCGCCCACCATGCCGACCTTCTTCCCCGTGGCCTGCAGCTCCTTCACCTTCTCGGCCTTCTGGCCCGGCAGCACGTCGGCCAACACGCTGTCGATGCCGAGATCCGCGGCTATGCGCTTGGCGGTGGCCGCGTTGTCGCCGGTCAGCATCACCACTTCGATGCCGCGTTCGCGCAGCTTTGCCACCGCTGCCTTGGAGGTGGGCCTGATCGCATCGGCGATGGCGATGAGGCCAATCACGCGAGCGGCCTGAGACACATGGACTACGGTGCGGCTGTCCCCCTGCAGGCGGGTGGCTTCGGCCTCCAGGGGACCGAGCGCGAGCTTTTGCGTATCCATCAGCAGCCGGTTGCCGAGGAACACCGTTCCGCCCGCGGTCTCGGCGCGCGCGCCCATGCCGTCGAGGCTTTCGAATCCTGTCGGTGCCGCGACGGTGAGGTTCGCCGCCCGGCGCAGGATTGCCTGGGCCAGCGGATGGGCGGACCCCTGCTCGACGGCTGCGGCGGCGCTCAGCACCACGTCCTCGGTGACCCCGTTCGCCGTCACGATCTCCACCACCTCCGGCTGGCCGATGGTGAGCGTGCCGGTCTTGTCGAAGACGATAACGTTGAGCTTGGTGGCGTCTTCGAGCGCCGAGGCGTTCTTGAACAGAATGCCGTTCATCGCGCCGAGGCCCGTTCCCACCATCACCGCCATGGGCGTGGCCAATCCCAACGCATCCGGGCAGGCGATCACGAAGACCGTGATGGTCAGCGTCACTGCAAACAGCAGCGGCTGTCCGATCCACCAGAACCATACCGCAAAGGTTGCCAGACCGATGACGATCGCAGCAATCACCAGCCATTGCGCGGCCTTGTCCGCCAGGAGTTGCGCCGGCGCCTTTGAGTTCTGCGCCTCCTGCACCAGCTTCACGATCTGCGCCAGCGCCGAGTCGGCTCCGACCTTCGTCGCCTTGTAGCGAAAGCTGCCGCTCTTGTTGATGGTCGCACCGATCACCGTGGCGCCCGGCCCCTTCTTGACCGGCATCGACTCGCCAGTGAGCATGGATTCGTCGACCAGTGATTCGCCGGTCTCCACCGTGCCGTCGACCGGAATCTTGTTGCCCGGCCGGATCACGACAATCTCGCCCGCTGACACCTCCGCGGTCGGAACTTCAGTCTCGACGCCGTTGCGGATAACAGAGGCCTTCGCCGGCGTGAGATCCATCAGCGCCTTGATGGCGGACGACGCACCCGCACGGGCACGCATTTCCAGCCAGTGGCCAAGCAGGATGAAAACCAGCAGGACGGCGGCGGCTTCGAAGAACTGCCCGCCCTCCTTGAAGAAGAAAGTGGTGCCGACACTGAAGAGATACCCGATGCCGACGCTCAAGACGACGAGCACCGCCATGCTCAAGGTGCCCGTCCTGAGCGCGCGCCAAGCGGAGACGAAGAACGTCCAGCTCGGATAAAGAATCGCGGCGCTTGCGAAGAAGAACAGCCACAGGTTGAGCTCCAGCCCGAACGGCGGTGCCGGCGGCGTGAAGAAGCCTCCCATCGGTGCGTAGACAAAGATCGGCACGGTAAAGATCAGGCAAATCCAGAAACGGTTGCGCATGTCGCGGACCATGGCCGGCAGGTCCTTGCCGCCATGGCCCATCTCATGCGCCATATCCGCCGACATGGCGGGCTGCGCGCCCGGCGCAGCTTCCGGCGTTGGCACTACAGCACGCTTTCCTGCGGGCTTGTGTTTGCTCACATGCTTGGGTTGGGATTCGCCTGCAGATTGATACCCGGATTGGCGCACGGCCGCCTTGATGTCGGCGGCCTCAAGCCGGGTTTCGTCGTAGCGCACCGTGGCGCTTCCCGCAGCGTAATTCACCGTAACGCTCTCGACACCCGGCACCTCGCCAATCCGCTCTTCCAATCCGGACACGCTCAATACCGACAGCATGTCGCGCACTTCAATAACACTCGTTTTCATCGCGCCTTCTTAGTCGTCTTCACCTTCATTCAGGGTATCCGGATCCGGATCCATGACGTCATCTCACCGCAGTCTTTTGCTCCAGAATTCGCATGTGATTCCATAGAGTGCACCGAGCACAAAACCAGCGACGGTGAACAGCACGAATCCCGTCAGGAAAGCGAGGGGACTACCGGAGATCGGCCACGGACTGGCCGGCGCAAGTGCAGCAAGCAGCCCGAAGGGCGGAAACAGAACGTCGAAAATGGCGCAAAAGATATATGCCACACCCAGAGTCGTCGCCAGCGAAAACGCATGTATTTTCCAGAAGTCAGCTTTTGGCTCAGTGGGTGCGGCGGCGGGCGCGACGGGGGCAGCTTTCGGCGCAGCGGCTGCGGGCGTTGAACGCTTCGCGTCCGGTGCCGCGTGGTCCTGGTGGCCACCGACTGCGGGAGCGGCCGCTGCGAGCACGGCGGCGGGCGCGACGGGGGCAGCTTTCGGCGCAGCGGCTGCGGTTGTTGACGGCGTCGCTTTGTCCTGTTTTCCATCGCCTGCGGCAGCGGCGGGCGTGGCGGCAGGTGCGACCGGGGGAGCTTTTGGCACAGCGGCTTCGGACGTTGAAGCGGAGGCCGGCGCAGCTTCCGGCGTTGGCACTACGGCACGCTTTCCTGCGGGCTTGTGTTCGCTCACATGCTTGGGTAGGGATTCGCCTGCAGATTGATACCCGGATTGGTGCACGGCCGCCTTGATGTCGGCGGCCTCAAGCCGGGTTTCGTCGTAGCGCACCGTGGCGCTTCCCGCAGCGTAATTCACCGTAACGCTCTCGACACCCGGCACCTCGCCAATCCGCTCTTCCAATCCGGACACGCTCAATACCGACAGCATGTCGCGCACTTCAATAACACTCGTTTTCATCGCGCCTCCTTAACGGTCTTCATGTTCAAAATGTCCTGTTACCTCTCCGATCACTTTGCAAGCCTTGGGGCGATATCTCACCGGCCCCATGCGCGATTCACTAGCTTGCGCAACTCGCTGAACCACAGCACGACACTCGCCATCGCCACGCAGGCCATCCACTGCTCGGCCTCCAGCGGCACCGTGCCGAAGGCGAGGTTGAGCAAGTCGAGGTTGACGACCGCCACCTGCAACAGCACTGACAGTGCGATAGCGCCCCAAAGCCACGGGTTGACGAACAGGTACGTGAACGCACTCGTCGTGTCCGAGCGCGCGGTGAAACAGGTGAACATGCTGGTGAATACGAGCACCGTAAATCCTGCGGTGCGGGCAGTAGTGAGGTCGTATGTGCCCTCGATCAGCCCGCCGGGGAGGTAGATGTCGATTGTCAGCAGCGTCACCACGGCTATCACCACGCCAGTCTGGATCACATTCGCCCACATGCGGGCGTCAATCAACCGCTCGCTTATGTGCCGCGGCTTGCGGGCCATGAGGTCGTCAGTGGGCGGGTCGACGCCCATCGCCAGCGCAGGCCCGGAGTCGGTGATCAGGTTGATCCACAGGATCTGCGTCGCGAGCAGCGGCAGCACCACTGCGCCGCCGGCGCCCGTCAGCCCGATCACTCCCGCCCCGACCACACCCAGGAAGACCGTCAGCACCTCGCCCATGTTCGAGGACAGCAGGTAGCGCAGGAACTTGCGGATGTTGTCGACGATGCCGCGCCCTTCGCGCACAGCCTCGACGATCGTGGCGAAGTTGTCGTCAGCGAGGATCATCTTGGCCGCTTCCTTCGTCACCTCGGTCCCGGTCACACCCATCGCGACGCCGATGTCGGCCGACTTCAGCGCGGGTGCATCGTTGACGCCGTCGCCGGTCATCGCGACGATGTTTCCGTCGGCCTGCAGCGCGTCGACGATGCGCAGCTTGTGCGCGGGCGACACCCGTGCGTAGACGCACGTGTTGCGCACTGCGTCGGCGAAGCCCGCGTCGTCGAGCGCGTCGAGCTCCGCCCCCGTCAGCGCGGTGGCGCCGGCCTCCACGATCCCAAGGTCGGCGGCGATGCGCGCGGCCGTGCGCGGGTGGTCGCCGGTAATCATGATCACCCGGATGCCGGCCCGATGGGCCTCGCGAATGGCAACCGCCGCCTCCTCGCGCGGCGGGTCGATGATGCCCACGGTGCCCACGAACACGAGGTCGCGTTCGAGCGATGCCGTGACTTGCGGGTCCTCGCCCGGGCTTAAGGGGCGGTAGGCCACGGCCAGGGTGCGCAGCGCCGCGTCTGAAAGCGTGTCGACGTCAGCCAGGAGCCGCGCCCGCAGCGCGTCATCGAGGTCGACGAGTTCCAACCCCACCCGCGCCCGGGTGCACCGTTCGAGCAGGACGTCCGGGGCACCCTTAGTGATCACCACAACCTCGTCGTTGTGTTCGTGGTCGAGCTCGATCGTCGACATCATCTTGCGCTCGGACGTGAACGGGATTTCGCCGATGCGCTCGAAACGCCGCTCGCGCCGCTCGGTGACACCCAGCTTGCGCTCGGCCACCAGGAAGGCCGCTTCGGTGGGGTCGCCGTGGATCTCCCACTCGCCGCCCACCCCCTGACGCAGGTCGGCGTTGCCGGCCAGGCTGCCGCCGCTGAGCACCACGACGTTCTCGTCACGCAGCGGTCCGGCTGCCAGCTCGGCCCCTTCATGTTCCACCTGCCCCTGAGGCACGTACCCCACCCCGGTGACATGGGTGCCGCCCGAGGCGGTCATGACCCGCTCGATGGTCATTTCCGCACGGGTCAGGGTGCCGGTCTTGTCCGAGGCGATGACCGAGGCGGAGCCCAGCGTTTCCACCGACGACAGGTTCTTGACGATCGCGTTGTGCTTCGCCATCCGCTGCACTCCCAGGGCCAGAACCACCGACAGGATCGCCGGCAGCCCCTCGGGCACGGCCGCCACCGCCAGGGACACGCCGAGCAGCAAGACGTCGATGACATCGGCGGCGCTGCGGATATCGGAAATCAGCAGGATGGTCGCCACCACCACGACGGCAATGATGACGACCGCGATGCCCAGCATGCGCCCGATGCGTCCGATTTCTTTCTCCAGCGGTGTCGGCTCCTCCAAGGTCGCCTCGAGCATTTCGGCGATCGAACCCATCTCGGTGTCCATCCCGGTCGCCGTCACCACGGCGCGACCGGTGCCCTGCGCGACGGCCGTGCCCTTGAAGACCATGTCGAGCCGGTCGCCGAGCGTTGCCGGTTCGCGCAGCGTGGCGGCATCCTTGAGCACGGCTTCGCTTTCGCCGGTCAGCGAGGCTTCCTGCACGCGCAGTGACGTGGTCTGAACCAGGCGCGCATCCGCCCCAACGGCGTCACCCTCGCCGAGCACGAGCAAGTCCCCACGCACCAGCTCGGCGCTGGGCACCCGCAGCACCTGGCCGTCTCGCAGGACCGCGGAGGTCGCTGCGGTCATCCGCGCCAGTGCGGCCACGGCGTCCTCCGCCTTGGCTTCCTGCACATAGCCCAGAACCGCGTTGAGCAGGACGACGATCGCGATGACGATCGCATCCACAGGCCAGCCGACCAAGCCCTTGATCACCCAGGCGACGAGCGCGATGGCAACGGCGGCGAGCAACAAGTAGACCAGGGGATCATGGAAGTGCGACAGGAGGCGACGCCACCCGGGCCGCCGCGGGGCAGAGCGGAGTTCGTTGGGGCCGTCTTGCGCGAGCCGGCGCGACGCCTCCTGCGAAGTGAGCCCGTTCTCGACGTCTGCTCCGAGAGCCCTAGCCACTTCGTCAGCATTCTTGACGGAAGGATCATCGAGTCTGCCTGCCTTCGCCATGGCGGGTGGCGGCGCGCCCGGCGCTGTGTGGCCCTCGTGGCCGTCGACTGCGGGAGCGGCCGGCGCGGGCGCGACGAGGGCGGCTTTCGGCACAGCGGCTACGGGCATTGAAGCGGAGGCCGGCGCAGCTTCCGGCGTTGGCACTGCAGCACGCTTGCGTGCGGGCTTGGGTTCGCTCACATGCTTGGGTGCGGATTCACCCGCTGACTCATACCCGCTTTGGCGCACGGCGAACTTGATGTCGGCGACATCCAGTCGGGTTTCGTCGTAGCGCACTGTGGCGCTTCCCGCAGCGTAGTTCACGGTAACGCTTTCGACACCCGGCACCTTGCCAATCCGCTCTTCCACTCCGTCCACGCTCAATACCGACAGCATGTCGTGCACTTCAATAACGCTCGTTTTCATCGCGTCTTCTCAACGGTCTTCATATTCCAAATTTCCTGTTACTTCTCCGATCACTCTGAAAGCTGGCCGCTTTCGAGACTTGAGGCGTCGTATGCAAATACGATCTGCGGATCCGGCCGGATCAGCCGCTTGTCCTTGCCGGTGTAGTGAAGCCGGCCGAGCAGATCCTTGATGATATTGAGCCGCGCCAGACGCTTGTCATTGGCGCGCACCAGAGTCCACGGCGTTATCGGGTTATGCGAGCGCGCCAGCATCTCGTTGCGGGCCACGCTGTATGCTTTCCAGTGCTTGATCGCTTGATCGTCGATCGGACTGACTTTTCATTGCTTGAGCGGGTCCGTTTTCCGGTCATTCAGGCGCCGCTTCTGCTCGGCTTGACTGATGCCGAGGTAGTACTTGAGGAGCTTCACGCCCGAGCGGACCAGCATGTTCTCGAAGTCGAGCCCATGAACTCCTCATGCTCAGCCTCGGTGCAGAAACCCATTACCGGCTCGACGCCGGCGCGGTTATACCAACTGCGGTTAAAGAGCACGAGTTCCTGGGCCGCCGGCAAATAAGGAACATAACGCTGGAAGTACCAGGAGGTACGGTCGCGGTCCGAGGGTTTGCCGAGGGCGACAACGCGGGTTTCGCGTGGACTCAGATGCTGCACAATGCGCTTGATCGTGCCGTCCTTGCCGGACGCATCCCGACCCTCCAGGATGATAAGGATCTTGTCATTGCATTTGATGAAATACCGCTTCAGCTTGACGAGTTGGCCCTGACGCTTCTGCAGGTTGTCCTTATAGGCTTTTTTCGAAATCGAGGGCGTGTGCCCGCTAGATTCGTTTTCATCGGCTTTCTTGCTCATTTATTGCCTCACGCACTTGCGATGCAGAAGATTGTAAATGGGCACGTAGACGAGATCCGCGTACGCGCGACCCGTTCTACAATGCACTTCACCCCGATCGCATCCGGGTGGGCGCGCTGCAGTTCCGCGCTATTCATATTCATGCGATTTCACTCCTTCGTGTTATCGCCCGGCATCAGTTGCGGCGCGAAGCGCCGTCAGCTGCATGCCGTTGTTAGGCCGCTTCATAGCACGTGTGAGGCCATTGTGTTCTACTCCGCACAACAGGAGAGCTTGGCCGGGTCTTTGAAACGGGAGATAGCAACAATCTTGAGAGCCTCGGCCATCGTCGGATAGACGTGCAGCAGGTCAATGAAATCGCGCAGCTTGGCTCGGAAACGCAACCCCATCGCCGCCTCGTGAATCACTTCAGCCGCGCTGTTACCGACCATCGTGACTCCGAATACTTCGTCGGTCTCGGCATCCGCTACCATCTTGATGATGCCGCGGGTGTCATGAATCGCTTGCGCGCGCGGCACCAGCGACATCGGAATCGTATTGCACCAGCAGCGATGACCCGCCGCAACAGCCTCTTTCTCAGTCAGGCCGACGGTGGCAATTGGCGGGTCAACGAAGATCGCGCGCGGAATGACGCGGTGATTGACACGGCGCGGTGGTTCACCGGACAGGGCGTTGTGTGCGGCTTTGCCGCCATTCTGGCTGCCCACCGGAGTTGCCAACTGACTGCCAATTTCCCGCCCGATGACGTCTCCGGCAGCAAAAATATGCGGGATGTTTGTCCGGAGGTATTCGTCGACATGGATGTGACCCTGATCGCCGACTGCAACCCCGGCCTTTTCGATAGCAATATTGTCCGTGTTCGCACGGCGACCGGTGGCGACGAGCAACTTGTCGGCTCGAAACTCCTGGGTCTTCGCTCCTACCTGGACCGTCGCAACTACCCTATTTCCTTCCTGACGAACGGACTGTACGGAAGCGAGAGTGACAACCCGAATGCCCTCCTCGGCAAAGATAGTGGCAATGGCCCGTCCTGCCGCGGGCTCGTGGCCATGAGCCAGTAACTGCTCGTCGCGCTCCAGGATGGTGACTTCGGCACCGAAGCGCCGGAACATCTGACCCAATTCGATGGCGATGTAGCCGCCGCCCACGATCATCAGGGAGTGGGGACACTCGGTTAGTTCTATCGGCTCATCGCTGGTCAATAGATTACTGGTGAGATAGGGCACTTGGCTCAAGCCCTCGATGGGCGGCACGACGGGCCGGGAGCCGGTGGCAATGAGTACCTTGTCTCCAATGAGTCGTTTCCCATTCACCTCGACCGTGTGCGCATCAACGAACTGCGCGCGTCCCTTTTCCAGGCTGAACTGTCCACCGAGCAGACTCTCGTACTTCTTCTCGCGGTAGCCGCGAACGATTTCGTCTTTCTGCGCAATCAGCGCCCGGAAATCCAGCCGCAGTTCGGCGGCGGTCAGACCCGGATAGCGCGGGTTTCGCGTGTCGTGGAGCAACTTCGCGGCCTCAATCAGATTCTTGGAAGGCAAGCACCCACGGTTGACGCAAACTCCGCCCGTGGTACGTTCCTCCGTCATGACCGAAGTTTTGCCGAGTTCCTGTGCCCGGAGTGCTGCGGCAAAGGCCGTGGAACCAGAACCGAGAATGACGAAGTCAAAACGTGTGTCGTTTGGCAAGATTTTCTCCACTTGCGGTTTTTCCGTTTTTAGCCATACCGAAGGCTTCGTGACAGTGGCGGCCAAACGCGCGAGTTAGCCGCAGCAGCCACCCTTGCCTTGATGGCTGTGGGCGGGTTTGGCAGCATCTACGCCATAGCCTGCGCGCTGCACGGCCGATTTCAATTGCTCGGGCGAGGTCAGCCGCTCGTCGTATTGCACCGTGGCTTCGTCGGCCGAGAGCGATACTTTTACGTCACTGACCCCGGAGACCGCTTTCAACGCGTGCGTTACCTTGCTGGTGCAGCCGCCGCAAGTCATTCCCGTTACTTTAAAAAGTTCGGTTTGCATGGTGAGGCTCCTTGTATAGGATTAAATGACAACTACCTGGCAAGACGCTTTTAGTGTTTTTGCATCTTCGCCAGCCGCAGTTCAGCGGTACACCACCACCGGTATCACGGAGTGCGTCAGCACTTTTTGCGTGACGCTGCCCATGATTAGCCTGGAAAGGCCGCGGCGGCCGTGCGAGGCCATGAAGATCAATTCACACTTCCGCTTTTTCGCGGCAGCGATGATCCCCTCATAGGGAGTGAGGGCCTTCGCCACCACCGAAGTGAACGGAACGCCGGCCGCCTTGGCCATCCTGCCGATCGCGTCGACACGCTTTTGTCCTGCCTCACGCGCGCGCTCCTCGAACCCGTCGATCTCCTTCTGGTTGAACGCATAGCCTTCGACGTAGATCGGCTGCAGCTCTTCGATCGCGTAATAAGCGGTGACCTTCGCACCGAGCCGGCGTGCGAGCGCGATACCGGCTTTGGCAGCCTTGTTGGCAACGGGTGAACCGTCGGTGGGAATCAGAATGTGCTTAAACATGAGTTCTCCTTGAGAAGAAATTTGAACGCGGCCGTCCACCCCCCCCACGCCTGCCGCAGCCACGTCACATACCTGGCGAATGTGATTCTCTCGATTTACGCTAAAGCACCACCGGTTTGTCTGGCAATTCATTCTGACCAGCACCGGAAGCGGGGAAATGTTTCATCAGATGCTGCGTCACCGCCTGTATGCCGCTGACCACGCCGCCTTCGTAGTTCGCCTGTTTAAAGGCAGTTTCCATCGTGCGGCATATCTTCTCCCATTCTTCCAAGCCCACCTTCGCGTGAATCCCGCGATCGGCAACAATCTCAACGTCCCGGTCGGCGAGCAACAGATAAATCAGCACGCCGTTATCGTGTTCGGTATCCCATATGCGCAATTGCGAAAAGACTTCAATCGCGCGTTCTCTCGCGGATTGCCCCTTGAAGAGCGGTGTGCCGTCCAGTGCGCCTTCCACCGCGAAACAAATTTCTCCGGCGTGTGCGGCCTCGCTCGCTTTGATCGCTCTGTCGATCGCGACCAGCGTGTCACTTGGGAAAGCGCGGTTGACCTGCCAGTGGGTCAGCAGGAGATGCCTCAGAATGCGTTTGATATTCATGGTTACCACCGGCCCGATGCGCCGCCGCCGCCAAAGCCGCCGCCGCCTCCACCAAACCCCCCTGTGCCGAATCCTCCACGATGACCCCCGACGCCGTGTCCGCCCATACCGCCGCTGAGCAACGTGAACAAGAGCGCGATCACGCCCGCGACCAACGCGATGGATACCGCGCCGGCAAATAACCAAGCGACAACAGCCACGGCTCCGCCGGTTACGAGCGCCCCGGGAAATCTGCCCAGCACGGAGCGCAGCATCCCGCCCACCACCAGCGCAAGAATAAAAATGACTGGAACATATTGCTGAATATCTGCAATGCCGCCGGCGGGCTTTGCTTTGGGTTCCGGCAACGGCTCGCCGTCAATTACGCGGATGATTTGGTCGACTCCGGCAGTAATGCCGCCATAGAAATCTCCTTGCTTGAAGCGCGGCGTAATAATCTCGCTGATGATGCGCTTGCTGGTGGCGTCATTGAGTGCTCCCTCCAGGCCGTACCCCACCTCGATGCGCAGCGCGCGGTCGGTCTTGGCGACGACCAGGACCGCACCGTCATCTATTTTCTTGCGGCCTAACTTCCATTGCTCCGCAACACGCAAGGCATATTGCTCGATCGTTTCCGGAGCGGTGGTGGGAACAATGAGAACCGCGAGCTGACTGCCTTTCCTGGCTTCAAACGCTTGCAGGGTCTGCTCCAAGGCTGCCTTCTGCTCTGCGGTGAGCGTGGCGGTCTGGTCGGTGACGCGTCCGGTCAAGGGCGGGACCGCGATTTGTGCTCCAGCTATGAAAGACCAGCAAAGCGTAAATGCAAGCAATGACGCTCTTGCCGTGTTCATCGCGGTCACTTGGCGACTCCCTGAGCCTCGCCTTGGGGTTTGGACGGCGCCGGCCCGAAATCTACTTTGGGCGGCTTAGCAATTTCCTTTTCGTTCTCCACCGTGAAGTTGGGCTTCGTTTTATATCCGAATGCCATCGCTGTCAGATTGGAGGGGAAGGACCGCACCGTTACGTTGTATTCCTGTACCGACTTGATGTAGCGATTGCGCGCAACCGCAATGCGGTTTTCGGTGCCTTCCAGCTGTGCCTGCAGGTCGCGGAAGTTCGCGTCGGACTTTAGCTGCGGATAGTTCTCCGACACCACCAGCAGCCTGGAGAGGGCGCCTGACAGCTCTCCCTGGGCGGCCTGGAACTTGGCAAACGCCTCAGGGCTGTTGATGAGCTCCGGGGTTGCCTGGATGCTGCCGACTTTGGCGCGGGCGTTGGTGACACCAAGCAACACCTCCTTTTCCTGGGCGGCGAAGCCCTTTACGGTATTCACGAGGTTGGGTACCAGGTCCGCACGGCGTTGGTACTGGTTCACAACCTCGGACCAACTCGACTTAATTTGTTCGTCGTTGCTCTGTAATGTGTTGTAGCCGCAGCCGGTAAGGCTTAACGTAACCAACGCTGCTAGGGCTGCCCATAATTTACGCATTTGATTTCTCCAAAGTTAACAGCTTGTTAGATAAACGCCGGCAATGCTGTTGGGATACAAGGTCACAGAAAGACGGCCGAAGTCGGCCGCACTGCGTCCGCGATGGCGATCAGTCCGATGAGCGCTCCGCCATGGGCCACGTGGACCACCGTGCGTCCTGCTCCTTGCAGTTCACTGGAATTGGATTGCATCGCCGCCATGTCCACCCGGTTGGCCTCCATCAGCTTGCGATTGCCAAGCAGGGCGGGTTGACCGGCCACCAAGGCCTTTGCGCTCTGACCGTCGATGTTGGTGAAATCGGTTGCCGCGCTCGAGGTGAGCGTACCGGCACGCTTCAGTATTGCTTGGGCGAGCGGATGTTCGGAGAATTTTTCGACCGCCGCCGCAATCGCAAGCACCTCGTCTTCTGTCTTGCCGGATGCAGCCACCACGGCGACCACATCGGGCTCGCCCATGGTGAGCGTGCCGGTCTTGTCGAAGATCACCACGTTGAGCTTGGTGGCATCTTCCAGCGCCGAGGCGTTCTTAAAGAGGATGCCGTTCATCGCACCCAGGCCTGTACCCACCATCACGGCCATCGGCGTGGCAAGGCCCAAAGCATCCGGACAGGCGATGACAAACACGGTGATGGTGAGCGTCAGCGCAAACAACAGCGTCTGTCCGATCCACCAGAACCACACCGCGAATGTTGCCAGTCCGATGACAATCGCCGCGACCACCAGCCACTGCGAGGCGCGGTCGGCCAGCAGTTGAGCCGGCGCCTTGGAGTTCTGTGCCTCCTGGACCAGCTTGACGATCTGGGCGAGCGCGGTGTCGGCGCCGACTTTCGTGGCGCGATAGCGGAAGCTCCCGCTCTTGTTGATGGTAGCGCCGATGACGTTGTCGCCAGGGCTTTTCTTCACCGGCATCGACTCGCCGGTCAGCATGGATTCGTCCACTCTGCTGGTGCCCTCGAGTACTGTGCCATCCACTGGCACCTTCTCGCCCGGCTTCACACGCA
>JBBPIT010000070.1:0-11406 GCA_038040175.1 Pseudomonadota bacterium
CCCTCGACCCGAATCGCCTCGGTCGCGCATGTGGAACTTGGTCAGAGCTTCCCTAAATCCTGGCTGGCCTGCGCCGGTTGGACCATGCAAGCAGCGCGATGCCGCCGATCACCATCGGCAGGCTCAACCACTGGCCCATCGACAATCCCAGCGCGAGCAGTCCCAGGAAACCGTCCGGCTCGCGGGTGAACTCGACCAGAAATCGCAGCGTCCCGTAACCGATCAGGAACACCCCGGACACCGCGCCGACGGGCCGCCAGCGCCTGGAGAACCACCACAGCAGCGCGAACAGCACCAGGCCCTCGAGGATGAATTCGTAGAGCTGCGACGGATGGCGCGGCAGATTGTCCACGTTCGGAAAAACCATCGCCCAGGGGACATTGGCGTGCCGTCCCCACAGTTCCGCATTGATGAAGTTGCCTATCCTTCCGGCGCCCAGCCCGAGCGGAATCAGCGGCGCGATGAAGTCGGTCACCGCCAGCCAGCTCTTGTGGCGCGAGCGCGCGAACCACAGCATCGCGACCAGCACGCCCAGGAAGCCGCCGTGGAAGGACATGCCGCCTTCCCAAAGGAAGAGGATTCGCACCGGATCGTACAGATACTCGGAGAACTTGTAGAAAAGCACGTAGCCGAGCCGCCCGCCCAGCACTGCGCCGAGCACGCCGAGGAACACGATGTCGTCGAGATCGCGGTTGGTCCAGCCCAACTTCGGCTGGTTCCTGATGCGATAACGCCCGAGCACCAGCACGATGACAAAGGCCAGCAGGTACATCAGTCCGTACCAGCGCACGGACAGCGGGCCGAGATGGAGGGCTACGGGGTCGAACTGAGGATGGATGAGCATGACGGCGCCGGAGAAGTTGGCGAATTATACGTGAGCGTCATTCCGCACTTGTGCTGAGCTTTGCTATGGAACCTCCACGTAGAACATGCGCTCCAGGATGATGCCGGTGCGCCGCTCCAGCAGCGGGGTATAGCGCACCCGGTCGTAATAGCGCGGCTTCGGCACCATTGCGGCAAGCTGCGCCGCCTGCTCGGCATCGAGATAGGCCGCGCTGGTGCGGTAGTAGTGACGTGCCGCTGCTTCGGCGCCGAATACGCCGTTTCCCCATTCGATAATGTTGAGATAGATCTCGAAAATGCGCCGCTTCGTCATCACGTTCTCGATCATGACGGTGATCAGCGCTTCCTGTGCCTTGCGCCACGGCGTGCGCTTGCCGGACAGAAACAGGTTCTTGGCCAACTGCTGGCTGATGGTCGAACCCCCGGCAACGATCTTTCCCTTGATGAGGTTCTTCTCGTAGGCCTTCTGGATCGCCTCCCAGTCGAAGCCGTCGTGGTCGAGAAACTTGGCATCCTCGGCCGCGATCAGTGCGCGCTTGAGATTGATCGAGATGCGCTCGTAGGGTACCCATTTGTGGCGCAGCGCCGCCTCGGGGTTGTCCTCCTGCAGGACTTCCAGCCGTTTTTCCATGAATGCGCTGGTGGAGGGATTGAACCAGACCCACCAGACCACGTTGCCGAAGATCCAGAACTGGTAGACGACGATCGCGGCGAGCACGAGAGCGACGCTCCGCCAGCCCCAGCGCAGCAGGCGCTTCATTGGTTTCGCAGCAGTTCGATGACTGGACGAATTTCGGGGCGCACGCCGCGCCACAGGAAGAACGACTCGGCGGCCTGCTCGACCAGCATGCCGAGACCGTCGGCAAGGCGCGCCGCGCCCTGGGACTGCGCAAACGCAAGAAAAGGCGTGAGTCCCTTGCCGTACATTATGTCGTAGGCAAGCGAGCCCTCGGCGAACACTCCCGCCGGCAACGGCGGCAATTCGCCCTGCAGGCTGCTGGAGGTGGCGTTGATCACCAGATCGAAGTGATGTCCCGCCAGTTCGTCGTAGCGCAATCCCGACAATACCGAGGACGCCGCGGACGGATGGTAGCGAAATGCCTCGGCGAGCTGCAGCGCTTTTTCCACCGTGCGGTTGACGATTGTCAGGATTGCCGGCTGCTGCGCCAGCAGCGGCTGCAGCGCGCCCCGCGCCGCGCCTCCCGCACCCATCAGCAGCACCCGCCGGCCGGCCATGCTGAAGCCGAGATTACCGGTGATGTCGCGGGCGAGGCCGGCACCGTCGGTATTGTCGGCGCGGATGCGCCCGCCGTCGAAGTTCAGGAAATTCGCCGCCTGCGCATCCTTGGCGCGCTGCGATACTTCATCGGCCAGGTCGAAGGCTTCCAGTTTGAACGGCACGGTCACGTTTGCGCCCCTGCCGCCCGCGGCGCGAAAGCTTTCCACTGTGCCGCGAAAGCCGTCGGGTGGCGCCAGCAGGCGCGTGTATTCGATGTCCTGCCCGGTCTGGCGCGCAAACGCCGCGTGGATCTGCGGCGACTTGCTGTGGGCAATCGGGTTGCCGATTACCGCGTAGCGGTCCGTCATGGGGAAGCGACGAGTTCGAGGTCGCTGCGGGTAAACATCCAGGTGCGCGAAATGCTCAGAATGTCCCAGTCCTTGCGCACCACTGCCGGGAAGGGCGGGAACGGGCCGGCAAGTTCGACGACGCGCCTGGCCGCCGCGTCGAGCAGGCGATGTCCGGATGAGCGGTCGATCTCGACTTTCTCCACGCTGCCGTCCGCTTTGATGTGCACGGTCATCAACAGCGAGCCGTAGATCTTGCGTCGCTTCGCTTCCTCCGGGTAGTTCCGGGTGCCGACCTGCTCGATGCGCCGGCGCCACTTGTCCACGTATTCGGCGTAAACCACGCTTTCAGTGCGCGACCCGATGGCTTTGCGGCGCGGCAGCTCCTGGTATTCCCTCATCTCCTTTTCGATTCTCGCCTCGAGTTGCGCGATCAACAGGCGCTGCTGCTGCAGTGCCGGGTCTTCCAGACGCTCCTGCTGCGCGGCCGTGGGTGCAGGCTGGGTGTCTGTCGCGGTCGGGTGGCCGCCTTGACCCAGACGCAGCAGCCGTTGCGCTTCCTCCTCGAGTCTCTGCACCTTTTTCGCCGCCAACTGCACTTCCTGGGACGGTTCGAGGTTGCTCACCTTCGGCAGATTGGTGCTCGCCCTGACTTTTGCCTCGGTATTGCCGCCGCCATCGAGGCTGGCCTGGGCCAGTGCATCGGCCTTGAGCGGCTTCGTGGATGTCTTCGAGTTGACCAGCACCACCTCCAGCTGGGGAACAAAATTCCTTCCGGCGAAATTCGGTGGCGCGAATGTGATCAGCAGCAAAACGGCGTGGAAGACGATGGAGAACGCCAGCGTGACCGGCAGGATGTCGCCGGTGGAGGGCGGCGGAGGGACCGAGAGGCTGGCGGCGAGGCTGCCTCGGGTGTCGAACGCGCTGATCGAGATATCCGGCAAATCCGCTAGGCGAAGAAGGGACGCTGCACCAATTCTAAATAACTGCGAGGCAACTGTCAGCGCGCAATTTCATCCGTCTGCCGTTTGAACTCGCAATGCAGCGTCAGTTCAATCAGGTCGATGTCGGAAATTGCCAGTTCCACCCGCTTTCCGGGTGCAAGCGGCGGCAACGACGGCACCCGGACGACCAGCGGGATGCGATCGATTCTTGCCAGTTCCTCCCTGAACACCTCCGCTTCCACCGTTGCGGCGCCTTCCTGGATCAGCCAGCGCAGGCACCAGTAGCGCTCCATGTTGCGCTGAAAGTCCGAATAAGCTTCGTAAGCCAGCTCGAAGTCCCGCAGGATCACCAGCAGTCGCTCGTCCTTCGGCGGGTAGGGCGATGCCTCGTGGCGATTCAGCGCCAGCAACTGCCGCTGGTTCACCAGGTCCGCGTAACGGCGCAACGGGGAACTCGCCCAGATGTACTGCGAAACGCCCAGCCCCTGATGCGGCGCGGGCAGCGTCGACATCTTCACTTTGCCGTTTCCCTGCGCCCGGTACAGCGCCGGAATCTCGTTGAGCGCGAGCTGCCGGCCCCACTCGGTATTCACCAGGATCATCAGTTCGGAGACGACCCTGTCGATGGGCGATCCGCGCTTGCGCTCAACGATGCTGACCCGGTCGTTGTCGACGTAGAAGTTGTAGTCCGCGCGCGCAAGTCCCGGCTCCTCTTTTCCGCGGCGTTGTTCCAGCCGGGTCGCAAACCGCCACAGCAGCAGCAGTTCGGCGCCGAATCGGCAGTCCACTTGCCCCGCCGTCAGCCGCTCCTGGTTGAACTCCTTCTCAAGGGTGTCGTGGCGAAGGTTTGCGGCAATCCTGACCCGTTCGACCGCGCTGCGGTTGCCGACGATTTCCAGTTCGGGCGTCACCTCCACGTACATCGACAGCGCCGGACGATCGCGGCCCTCCGAAAGCGTGTACTGATCGATCACGGATTCCGGCAGCATGGTGATCTTGTTTCCCGGGAAGTAGACGGTGGAAAGCCGCTTTGCCGCTTCGACATCCAGCGGCGATCCGACCGGAAGCCCAAGCGCGGGCGCGGCGATGTGCACGCCGACCTGCCAGTTGCCGTTCGCAAGCATGGTGACCGAGAACGCATCGTCGATCTCCGTGGTGGTCGCATCGTCGATGCTGAACGCCGCCACTTCCGCGGTTTCCAGCGCGCCGGGATCGGCGGCCGTGAGCGCCGCATCGAAGCCGGTGCCCCTGGGAAAGTATTCGAACAGGAAGCGGCCGTAGTGATAGTCGTGGCTGGACGGCAGCGCACCGCATTTTTCCAGCAGCTTCGGAATCGTCAGCCGCGCCTGAACCGCGGCCTGGTCCAGTGCCTTGAACTCGATGGTGCTCCTGTCGGGCCGGTACAGCAGTTCCTTCAGCATCGGCCGGAGCTCCTCCGGCAACTCGAACCGGCCAAGTCGCTCGAGGTAGCGGGCCTGCTGCGCCGCCTGTTTTTGCTTGCGCTCGATGCTGGCCAGCGCCGACTTCAGCGCGTCCGGCGGTGCGGCCTTGTAATGGCCTTTGCCCTTCTTGTAGAAATGCGTCGGGGTAGCGTGCAGCCGCATCAGCAGCCCGGCGCTTTCCTGCGCCTTGGACTCGCGCCCGAAGTAATCGCGGCCCAGCTGCTCGAACGAGAACTCGGCCTCGCCGCAGCATTCCCATAGAAACGCCGGATCGATTTCCTCGGAGACCTTGTGCGCCTCCGCCATGAACTGCGACAGCGCCAGGTGCTCGAAGCGGATCAGCACCGCCGCGGCCTTCACCTTGGTGCGTTTGCCGTGCAGGGTTTCGACCTGCAGCGAGGTATTGTTGTCGGCGAGCACGGTGCCGACCTTGAAGCCGCCGTCCTCTTCGAAGAAAACGTTCATGTGCTGCGCTGGTGAGGCGTGAGGAGTGAGGGGTGAGGGGAAAAAGCGAGCGCGCGATTATACGGGAAGCGTGCCGCTCATTTGGCGAAATCGAGAACGATATCGAGGTAGTCGCCGAATTCCTTGAACCCGTGATCGCTGCCCTGCACGATGACCTGCCGGCAGCCGCGGTAGTGGTCGACCGCGATGCGCCAGTCGAGCAATTCGTCTCCGGTGGTGTGCATTAGCAGATAGCGGTCCAGCCGGGCCGGCTTCGGCACGTGCAATTCGGCGAGCTGTGCGAGGTGTTCTTCGGTGAGCACGTACTCCTCGCCCGAGTAAAGATTCTTCTGCGGGCCGAGATAGGCGCGCAGACCGTCCTGCGGCGTGATCGCCGGATTCACCAGCACAGAGCGCACGCCGGTTTTCTCGGTGAGGGCCGTGGCGTAGAAACCGCCGAGCGAACTGCCGACGAGCGTGACCTCCTCCGCCGGCACGCGCGCGATTTCGCGCTCCAGCAGCGCCATCGCCTGCTTCGGCCAGTGCGGCAACGCCGGGCAGACAAACTCCACGCCGCGACCGAGCGCAGCAAGCCGGTCGCGCAGCTGATTGGATTTGTGTGATGCGGGGGAACTGTTGAATCCGTGGATATAGACGATCATGACGTTGGCGGAAGCGGACGCCCCGGTATTGTGCCCGACGGCAAGTGTCCTGTTCCGCTGATTCGTGGGGCAACTGGCGAACCTTGGAAGGCAGACCTCATATCCATTTGGCAACAATCCATCATCGATCGGAAAACCCGCGAAATCGGCGTCAGGCAAGGCGCGAGTCCTCGACAGTGGCGGGCCCCACGGCTAGGACTCGTAACACTGCATGACGCCGATTCTCGTCGGGTTTTCAGCCACGAATCAGCGGAACAGGACACTAGATTACGCACAAAAAACACCCGGCGCGGGCGCGCGTCGAGGGCCTGGCAGCCTCTGCCGCCGCTGCAGTTCTGCAATCCCCCATGGTGGTACGGCGTTTGCAAAGCGGTATGCTCTCGAAAGGGCCACGATTCAACGAGAACACGGTGAGGAGGATTCAGATGATCAGGAAATGGATGGTTCTGACGATTGCCGCCGGCGCGGCCCTCACGCTGCAGGCGGACGACGACGTCTCCCGGCGCAATCAACTGAGGCAGGTGCCGGCAAAGACCTTTCCGGGGCGGGTCCACCTGTTGCCTGCCACGCTCGACACCGTGCAATGGGGCTGGTTCGACAACAGCCAACCGCCGGTACTCACGATCAAGCCGGGCGATACGGTGGTGATGGAAACCATGATGCACTCCCACAATCAGATCGTCCCGGGAGTGAGCATCGAAGAGATCAGGACGCTGCGCATCGACAACCCCGGACGCGGACCGCACTCGGTGACCGGGCCGGTGTATGTCGAAGGCGCCGAGCCGGGGGACGTGCTCAAGGTCCGCATCAACCGCATCGTGCCGCGTGCTTACGGCGTCAATTTCAATCTGCCGGGCATGCTGGGCCAGTTCCCGGGCGAGTTCCCGGAAGGCCAGGTGCGTTACTTCTATCTCGATACCCGGCGCATGGTGACCGAGTTCGCCCCCGGGATCGAGATTCCGCTGGCGCCCTTCCCCGGCATCCTCGGGGTGGCGCGCGCCGAGCCGGGACAGTACAGCACCGTGCCACCCGGTCCTTTTGGTGGCAACATGGACATCCGCGAGCTGAAAGAAGGCACCACGCTGTACGTGCCGGTGTTCGTCCCCGGCGCGCTGCTCTGGTCGGGGGATTCGCACGCCGCTCAGGGCAACGGCGAAGTCAACCTGACCGCGATCGAGACCGCATTCAAGGAACTGTCGCTTACCGTCGACGTGGTCAAGGGGAGATCCCTACAGTGGCCGCGCATCGAGACCCCGACGCACTGGATCACCATGGGCGCCGACCCGAACCTGAACCAGGCGCTGGCAATCCTGCTCGATGAAACCGCGAAGTTTCTCTCCGAACAGCGCGGCATCAGCACGGACGCCGCGCGCAGGCTCATTCCGCAGGTGTCCGACTGCAGGGTGGCGCAAGTCGTCAACCTGAGCAAGAATCTCTACTGCATGAATGCGAAGGACTGGAAGACGGTGAAATTGCCGCCGCTGGCAGCGCGCGAGACGCCGCGCAATTTCATCACCGTGGGCGAGGACGCCGATTTGCAGAAGGCGATGGACACGGCCTCCATGAGCATGATCGAGGTGCTGCAACAGAAAAAGGGGCTGACGCGACTGGACGCCTACTCGCTTGCCAGCCTGACCATGGACTGCCGCCTAGGCAACCCGGCGGCGGCAGTGCAGCGCGTGCACTGCTTCGTCCCGAAGAGCCTCTGGACGAAAAACTAGCGCTTAAGCGCTTCCAGAAGCATGGTGTGAATGCCGCCGAAGCCGCCGTTGCTCATCACCAGCACGTGGTCGCCGGGCCGGCTGGCAGCGGCGATCGCTTCCGTCAGCTTTCCCAGATCGTCGAAGCAGGCCGATTTCGCACCGAGCGGCGCGAGCACCGGCCCGGCATCCCAGCCCAGCCCGTTGGTATAGCAGAACACCAGGTCGGCCCCGGCGAGACTTCCCGCCAGCGCGTCCTTCATCACGCCCATCTTCATGGTGTTCGAGCGCGGTTCCAGGACGGCAAGGATGCGCGCACCGTTGACCTTGCTGCGCAGACCCGCGATGGTGGTCTCGATCGCGGTGGGATGGTGGGCGAAGTCGTCGTATATGGTGATGTCGTTGACGGTGCCGCGCACTTCCAGGCGGCGTTTCACGTTCCTGAACTCCGCCAGCGCGTCGATGCCTTTGGTGACCGGCACGCCCGCATGGCGGGCGGCGGCAAGCGCTGCCAGCGCGTTGTTGCGATTGTGCTCGCCCAGCAGACCCCAGTTCACCGTGCCGCGCGGACCGCCCTCGAAGAACACGTCGAAGGCATGCTCGTCGCGCGGCCTGGCGATCCAACCCTCGTCCACGCCGAGCAGTTCCACCTTGCTCCAGACGCCGCGTGCCAGGACGCGTTTCATGCTCTGCTCGAGGCCGTTGGCGATGATCAGGCCATTGCCGGGGATGGTGCGCACCAGATGGTGGAACTGGGTTTCGATTGCCGCCACGTCGGGAAAGATATCGGCGTGATCGAACTCGAGGTTGTTCAGGATCGCGGTGCGCGGCATGTAGTGGATAAACTTGGAGCGTTTGTCGAAGAACGCGGTATCGTATTCGTCCGCCTCGATGACAAAAAAAGCCGATTCCGTGGCGCGCGCGGAAATCTCGAAATTTATCGGCACGCCGCCGATCAGGAACCCCGGATTGAGCCCGGCGTGCTCCAGGATCCAGGCCAGCATCGACGTGGTGGTGGTCTTGCCGTGGGTGCCGGCGGCCGCCAGTACCCACTTTCCCCGCAATACGTTCTCGTACAACCACTGCGGCCCGGAAATGAAGGCGAGCCCGCGGTTGAGGATTTCTTCCATCAGTGGATTGCCGCGCGAGACCACGTTGCCGATCACGAACAGGTCGGGCTTGAGTTCGATCTGCGACGGATCGAACCCCTCGATCAGATCGATGCCCTGCGCCTGCAACTGCGTGCTCATCGGCGGATAGACGTTGCCGTCGCAGCCGGTCACCTTGTGCCCTGCCTGCCTGGCGATCACCGCGATTCCGCCCATGAACGTGCCGCAGATGCCTAGTATGTGGATATGCACCTGTATCTACCCCGAAAATCGAAACGCGCTCAACACGAAGGGCACGAAGGTACACGAAGGAAAGGCAAAAGCAAGGGGAACAATAGAACCGTGGGAAGTGATGACGGAACACCCAGCTAACCTGCAGCTTATAAGCGCCATCCTTCCGTCTTTGGCTCTCCTTCGTGCCTCTTTGTGTTTCCTTCGTGTCCCTTCGTGTTGAAAGCGGTTTGCCTTTAATACCCCAGAAAGTGGGCAAGCGCGTTGGCGGCGATGCGCTCGCCCCACTCGGGGGTGAAGTGGCCGGCCTCGGCTACTTCGAGCGGCGCCGGGCAGCCGCGGATGTGGCGGCGCAACGCCTGCATCACCGGCGCGCCGAGCACCGGATCCTGCATGCCGATCGCCATGAAACTCGTGCCCTTCCATTGTTTCGACCACCAGTCGCGCGCCGCCCTTGAGATTTCCGCGCCCGGTGCGTCGGGACGATCGGGGACGAGTTGGGGAAAGCGGCGTACGCCGGCCTTGCAGCGCACATCGGGAAACGGCGCATCGTAAGCCGCGCGCTCTTCCGCGGCGAGATGCGGGCATGCGCGCCCCAGCAGCTTGCCCACTTCCATGTCCGGGTGCTCGGCCGCCCACTTGCGCCAGCCGAGAAATCCGGCGGGCAGCGGCGCATCGCCCGTTCCCAGAGTGGTGTTCATCACCAGCAGCCGGGTGAAACGCTGCGGCATTTCCATCGGCAGGGTCAGCCCCAGCAGCCCGCCCCAGTCCTGGCACACCAGCGTGATGTTTCTGAGGTCGAGTTCATCGATCAGCGCCTTGAGCGCGCCCCGGTGAAAATCGAAGGTATAAGCCGCGTCATCCGCCGGTTTGTCGGAACGGCCGAAGCCGAACAGGTCCGGCGCGACCGCGCGGAATCCGGCGCCGGTGAACACCGGGATCATGCGCCGGTAAAGAAACGACCAGGTCGGTTCGCCGTGCAGGCACAGGAACGCTTCCGCGTCGCGGGGGCCCTCGTCCACGTAATGCATCCGCAGGCCCGCGTAACCGTGAAGATCGTTCAGGTACCGCGGCGCATGGTCGAAACCAGGCAGATTCGCGAATCGTTCTTCGGGCGTCCGCAGGATTTCCATTGTGCCGGGTCCTCAGAGCAATCGGCTCTTGTCGCCGGTCTTGAAACCGGCGAGTGGCGGCTGAACGCCGCGGCCGAGCGCGATCACCTTGAACAGCTCGCCCATTTCCGCCGGCGAGACCAGTTTCTGAACGCCGGCGGCAAGCGGTAGATATGCGGCAGTCTGTTCGGCGGGCGTGCGCGCAAGCTCGTCGGCGATGCCGCAATTGATCAGGAATTGCGCCTGCGTGGTGTATCCGAGCAGTTGCAGTCCGGCTTCGATGCCGGCTTCGGCCACCGAGGTAAAGTCCACGTGCGCGGTGATGTCCTGCAACCCGGGAAAAAGGAAAGGGTCGTCGTGCGCGCGATGGCGGTAATGGCACATGAGCGTTCCCCTGTTACGCTGCGGATGGTAATACTCGCGGCGGCCGAAGCCGTAATCCACGCACAACAGCACGCCTCGACCGAGCGCGCCGGCCAGAGTGCGTACCAGTGCCGGGGCAGCCATGCATACTTCGCTCTGGTACGGCGCTTCAATTTGCAACGCGGCTGCGGCATCCCGCAGCGCGCCCGGGGCCAGGCTGCGTTCCGCCCAGATGAATCCTTCGCCTTTACAGGTCACGCCGCGCTCGCGCACGCCTTCCTCGCGCCACGCAAGCAGGTGAACGGGCAGCGCATCCAGCACTTCGTTCGCCACCACCACGCCGGTGAAGCGCTGCGGCAACGACGTGATCCATTCGACCCTGTCGGCGAGTCCGGGCAGGCGCTGCAGCAACAACCGGCGTTGCCGCTGTACCAGCTCCGGGCTGACTTCAAGAATCCGATACCGGTCCGGAAGGCGGTTGCGCGCTTGCAGCTCTTCCAGCAGGGACAGGGCCAGCGCGCCCGATCCCGCACCGAGTTCCAGCACCCCGCCTCCGGTGTGCGCGAGGATATCGGCGACCTGGCCCGCAAGCGTCCGTCCGAACAATGGGGACATTTCGGGCGCAGTTACGAAATCCCCTTGGCTTCCGAGTTTCGCGGCGCCGGCGACGTAATAACCCAGCCCCGGCGCGTACAGCGCCATCTCCATGTAGCGGGTGAAGGAGATCCAGCCGCCGTATCTTTCGACTTCCGCGCGGATCTCTTCGACCAGCCGATCGCTGTGCCGGCGTGCGTCATCGGATGGGACGGGCAGTTCGGCGGCGTATAGGTTAAGCGGAAGGGCTTGCACCGGGCGGGATCGAGGGGCGGTTAAGCTACAATCGCTATTTAATAACGCGCCAGACAACTATTCAAGATCGCACCGGGCAACCCGTGCAACTGCAGACCAGGATGGCTCAGGTCAAGCGCAAACAACAGGTGGCATTGGTGA
>JBBPIT010000070.1:11506-14861 GCA_038040175.1 Pseudomonadota bacterium
CAACTGCAGACCAGGATGGCTCAGGTCAAGCGCAAACAACAGGTGGCATTGGTGACCGGTGCCGGCAGGCGAATCGGCCGCGCGATCGCGATCGGACTGGCTGATGACGGCTGGGACGTGGCAGTCCATTACCACCTGATTCCCGATTTCCTGTCGTACACGGTTACCAAGATCGGGCTCGAAGGCGCGACCCGGGTGTTGGCGATGTCGATGGCGCCAAGGGTGCGGGTGTGCGGCGTCGCCCCGGGCATCACGCTGGTGAGCGGCGAGCAAAGCGAGGAGGGCTTCGAACGCGCGCATCGCTTCGCGCCTCTGGGCCGCAGCTCCGACGTGAAGGACGTGGTGAACGCGGTAAGGTTCGTGGTGAACGCGAAATCGCTTACGGGCGAAACCATCGTCGTGGACGGCGTTCAGCACCTGTGGCCGCGCCCGCGTGACGTCCAGTTCGAGGTGGAAAAAGGGCTGACATGACGGCGACTACGCTGCACCCGCGTTCGGCGGTGGAGATGGCCATGGCGGGCAAGTTGAGCCGGGCCCGCCGCATTTTTTTGAAGAACTTCGAGACCCGGATCTCGATGGGGATCCACGACTTCGAGAAGCAAGCCAGGCAGCGGGTCATGGTCAACGTGGATCTTTATCTCGAGCCGGACGCCAGGATCGAGCGCGACCACATCAGCGAAACCGTGGACTACGATTTCCTGCGTCGCGAGATCGCCGCGCTGGCCGACAGCGGCCACTTTCACCTGCAGGAGACGTTTTGCGAGAGAATCCTGGCGATCTGCCTGGCCAAGCCGGGGGTGGTGGCGGTGCGGGTGTCCAGCGAGAAGCCGGATGCGTATCCCGACTGCGAATCGATCGGTTTCGAGATTTTCCGCGCGAAGCAGGAATAAATGGCGACATTGCAGAAACAGGTTTACGAAGGCAACAAGCTCGCCAAGCGGCTGCGCCGCCAGGTCGGCGAAGCCATTGCCGACTTCGACATGATCCGCGCTGGCGACAAGGTCATGGTCTGCCTGTCGGGCGGCAAGGACAGCTACGCGCTGCTCGACATCCTGCTGTCGCTCAAGCAACACGCACCGATCGACTTCGAAATCGTCGCGGTCAACCTCGATCAGAAGCACCCGGGATTCCCCACCGAGGTGCTGCCCGAGTACCTGACGGCGATCGGCGTGCCGTTCCGGATCGTCGAGCAAGACACCTACAGCGTGGTCAAGCGCGTCATCCCCGAAGGCAAGACCATGTGCTCGCTATGCTCGCGGCTGCGCCGCGGCGCGCTTTACCGCGTCGCCAAGGAGATCGGCGCAACCCGGGTCGCCCTCGGGCACCACCGCGACGACATCCTCGAGACGTTTTTCCTCAACCTCTTTCACGGCGGACGGCTCAAGGCGATGCCGCCCAAGCTGGTCAGCGACGATGGCGCCCACATCGTCATCCGCCCGCTGGCCTACTGCAAGGAACAGGACCTGGAGGAATACGCCAAGATCCGCGCATTCCCGATCATCCCCTGCAATCTCTGCGGCTCGCAGGAAAACCTGCAGCGCCAGGTGGTGAAGGACATGATGCGCGCGTGGGAGAAGAAATTCCCCGGCCGCCTGGAGACCATGTTCGCCAGCCTGCAGCGGGTTTCGCCCTCGCACCTGCTCGACCCGCAACACTTCGATTTCAAGAACCTCAAGAGCCAGTCGGACGCCTACCGCGACGGCGACATCGCCTTCGACGAGGAGGACTTCTCGGCGAAGCTGCTCCAGCTCCCGATCGGCAAGGCGGCGGAAAGCAAGTGACGATCGTTAATTTCACACCGTGGTCGGCGCTCATCGGCGGCGCGCTGATCGGCCTGGCTGCCGCCGGCATGTGGTGGCTGCTCGGGCGCCTGACCGGCGTCAGCAGCATTCTCGGCACGGCGATGATTTCGCGCGGAGAGGATTTCGCCTGGCGGGCGGCTTTCATTGCCGGACTGTTTCTGGCCGGACTCGCCGCCATCGTCTTATTCCCCGGCGAAGTGCAGTTCAACCTCGAAGCCGGCTACGGCCAGGTGCTGCTCGCCGGCGCTCTGGTGGGCCTCGGCACGCAGATGGGCAGCGGCTGCACCAGCGGTCACGGCGTGTGCGGCGTGTCGCGCCTGTCGCCGCGGTCGATCGCGGCGACGCTGTTGTTCATGGCGGCCGGGATGGTCACCGTCTATTTCTGGGTACACCAGCCGTGAAGCGCGCCATCGTCGCCTTCGTCTGCGGCCTGGTGTTCGGCGCCGGGTTGATCGTTTCGCAGATGAGCAACCCGGCAAAGGTGATCGGCTTTCTCGACATCACCGGCAAATGGGACCCGAGTCTGGCTCTGGTGATGGCCGGCGCAGTCGCGGTGTTCGGCGTGCTGTATCGCCTGGCGTTGCGTCAGGGGACGCCGCTGCTTGCCCCCCAGTTCACCCTCCCGGAGAAGGACAGCCTCGATGCGCCCCTGATGGTCGGCGCGCTCATCTTCGGCGTCGGCTGGGGGCTGGGCGGGTTCTGTCCGGGTCCGGCAATAGTGAGCGCTGCCTTTGGCGATGCGCGAGTCTGGGCCTTCGTTGCGGCGATGATCGCCGGCATGCTCGTTTACCGCATCGGGCTGCGCCGGACCCACGACTGAGCGGTTCGACCTGCTCAATTTCTGTGCAAGTCAGCTTGGCCCGCGCGCCGGGACCTTGCTACACTGCGCCTCTTTCTGCGCCGGACGCAGCCCACCAATTCAACTTTCCTGCCGGGGAAACCATGTCCAGCCAAGACTACGCACCGAAAAGGAAAAGGTGCACAGCTGGTTCATGGACATGAACCTCCTGCTCGGCTACTGGGGCGCGACCAATCGCACCTATCACCACACCGCGCCGACCAATTCGCTGTACGCGCTGCACGAAGCGCTGCTGATGTTGCGCGAGGAAGGCCTGGAGAACGCGTGGGCGCGCCACCAGCGCAATCACAAGGCGCTCAGGGCCGACCTGGAGACGCTGGGATTGAACTACCTGGTCGATGAACCCTACCGCCTGCCGCAGATGAACGCGGTGACCGTGCTGCCGGGGGTGGACGAAAAGGAAGTGCGCCGTCGGCTGCTGCTGGATTACAACCTGGAGATCGGCGCCGGCCTGGGCGATCTCGCCGGCAAGATCTGGCGCTTCGTCATCATGGGTTACTCCTGCAAGATGGAGAACGTGATGCTGTCGCTGTGCGCGCTGGAAACGGTGTTTGCGGATCTCGGCATCGAAGTGGAGTTCGGCGCCGCCGAGGCTGCCGCTTACCACGCGTATGCAGCCCGTCCGAACAAATTGCAGTCGGTGCGCGCCGTCGCCGCTTAACGAAACCTTTTTCACCGCAAAGGCGCAAAGACG
>JBBPIT010000071.1:0-14684 GCA_038040175.1 Pseudomonadota bacterium
CCTCGACCCGAATCGCCTCGGTCGCGCATGCGGGACTTATGCAGAGCTTCCCTACATATCCTTCGAGCGTAGCAGCCGGGAACGAATGGGCGCAACCGGGAAACTTATTTGTGCCGATCCGGCGTTGACGTTATGCTTGCAGGCAGTTCCAGACGTAGCAGGACCATGACTCAGGACGAACTCAAGAAGGCGGTCGCGAAAGCGGCGATCGCCCACGTGCCGGAAGACTGCATCGTCGGCGTCGGCACCGGCTCGACCGCGAATTTCTTTATCGACGAACTGGCCAGAATCAAGGGACGGCTGGAAGGGGCGGTGGCCAGCTCGCAGGCGACCGCCGCCCGGCTGAAGGCCGCGGGGATCCGCGTGTTCGACCTGAACTCCGTGGACGACCTGCCGGTATATGTGGACGGCGCCGACGAGATCACGCGGCATCTGCACATGATCAAGGGCGGAGGCGGTGCGCTCACCCGGGAGAAGATCGTGGCGGCGGTGGCAAGCAAGTTCGTCTGCATTGCCGACGACGCCAAGCTGAAGGACGTGCTGGGCGCGTTTCCGCTGCCTGTGGAAGTGATTCCCATGGCGCGTTCCTATGTCGCCCGCGAGCTGGTCAGGCTGGGCGGGCACCCGGAATTGCGCCAGGGCTTTACCACGGACAACGGCAATATCATTCTGGACGTGCGCGGGCTGGCAATCGTCAATCCGGTGGCACTGGAGGGCGAAATCAACCAGATCGTCGGGGTGGTGGCAAACGGCCTGTTTGCCCGCCGCGGCGCCGATGTGCTGCTGCTTGGCACCCGGGACGGGGTGAAGACGCTGACCCGGTGAAACTTTTTTGTAACGTAACGGACGTACACTGCGGCATTTGCCGGCGCGCGGTACGGAAGGGAGTTCGAGGTGATGGCCAATTCTGAGCACACATCCAAGCAGTTCGATGCCGAACTGGAGGCAGTGCGCGCCCGCGTGCTGCACATGGGCGGGCTCGTGGAAGAGCAGATCAAGATGGCGCTGGACGCCCTGATCTCGGGCGACCTCGAGCTCTGCACCAAGGTCGAGAACAACGACCACATGGTCAACGGCCTCGAAGTCGGCATCGACGAGGACTGCAGCACCATCATCGCCCGCCGCCAGCCGGCCGCCGGCGATCTGCGCATGCTGATGACGGTGGTGAAGACCATTACCGACCTGGAGCGCATCGGCGACGAAGCGGCGAAGATCGCGCGCATGGCCAAGCTGATCTATTCCGCCGACCGGCTGCAGCAGCCGCGCACCGCGGAAATCCGCCGCATGTCGCAGATCGCGCTGGAAATGCTGCGCAAGTCGCTGGACGCGTTCGCCCGGCTGGATCTGGCCGCCTCCGCCGAAGTGGTGCGCCGCGACCAGCATGTGGACGAGGAATTCCGCGGCGTGCTGCGCCAGCTCATCACCTTCATGATGGAAGATCCGCGCACCATCTCGGTTTCCATCGAAATCCTGTTCATCGCCAAGGCGATCGAGCGCATCGGCGACCACGCCAAGAACATCTCCGAGTACGTGATCTACATGGTCAAGGGCAAGGACGTGCGCCACGTCACGCTCGAGGAAATCGAGCGCGAGGTCATGGGCTGACCGGCACGACCACCAAGACCCCAGCCGCAAACGCCTATCGCGGAGGACGCAGAGGACGCAGAGGAAGTTCAAGGTCAAGGAGAGGGAAAGACAACTCCCTGGGAGCCAGTAGTTGCAGGAATTGGACTTCCGCCCGGGTCTTGTCCTCCTCCGATTTTCCTCCGCGTCCGCCGCGCTGAGTGCTTATCGAGTCTCGGCTGTTTTGAGGCAAAATGGCCGTGATGGAAACGCCCCCGACCATTGCGGCGGTTGACCTCGGATCCAACTCGTTTCGGCTTCAGGTCGGACGCGTCGTCGATGACCAGATCTATCCCCTCGATTCGTTGCGTGAGCCGGTGCGGCTCGCTGCCGGCCTGACCGCCGACAAGCGCCTCGACGACGCGGCGCAGGCGCGCGCGATCGAATGCCTCAAGCGCTTCGGCGAGCGCCTGCGCGGATTGCCGCCAGGCGCGGTGCGCGTGGTCGGCACCAACACCCTGCGGGTGGCAAAGAACGCCCGCGAATTCATGCCCCGGTTCGAAGCTGCCCTCGGTTTCCCGATCGAAGTCGTGGCCGGACGCGAAGAAGCGCGGCTGATTTACCTGGGAGTCGCCCACAGCCTGCCGGCGACGCCGGAGAAGCGGCTGGTGGTGGACATCGGCGGCGGCTCCACCGAATTCATCATCGGCGCCGGCAACCAGCCGCACAAACTCGAGAGCCTGTACATGGGCTGCGTCAGCTACAGCCTCAGGTACTTTCCCGACGGCAGGATCAGCAAGTCCAACATGAAGCAGGCGGAGCTGGCCGCCCGCATCGAAGTGGAAACGATCAGGAAGCAGTTCTCGCGCAAGCATTGGCAGCAGGCGGTCGGCTCCTCCGGCACCACGCGCGCGATCGGCGACATTCTCGAAGCCAACGGCTGGAGCGCATCGGGAATCACCAGCGACGGCATGGAACGTCTGCGCGGCGCATTGCTCAAGGCGGGCGACGCGGCCAAGGTGGCGCTGCCGGGATTGCGGGAAGACCGGATTGCGGTGCTGCCCGGCGGGTTCGCGATCATGAGCGCGATCTTTGCCGAACTCGACGTCGAGCACATGGCGCTCGCCGACGGCGCGATGCGCCAGGGCATCCTCTGGGACATGATCGGCCGGGCGCATCATCGCGACATGCGCGAACTGACGGTGCGCCAGTTCATGAAGCGTTACCACGTCGAGTCCAACCATGCGCATCGGGTCGAACGCCAGGCGCTGAAGCTGTTCGAGCAGCTGGCGGGCGGCGACAAGACGCAACGCGAGTACCCGATGCTGATGCTGTCCTGGGCGGCGCGCCTGCACGAGATCGGGTTCACCGTCGCGCATGCCGGCTACCACAAGCACTCCGCTTACATCATCGGCCACGCCGATATGCCCGGCTTCTCCAAGATGGAACAGGCGCAGCTGTCGCTGCTGGTGCTGGCGCACCGCGGCTCGCTCGACAAGCTGCGTGGCATGGTCGCGAAGGACGTCAACTGGACGCTGCTGTTCGCGCTGCGACTGGCGGCGCTGTTGCACCGCAGCCGCTCGGAAGTACGGCTGCCGGCGATCCATGCATCCAAGAAGAAGAGCACGTTCACCGTCGAGCTGGATGCACGCTGGCTCGCCGCCAATCCGCTTACCGCTGCCGAACTGCGCGACGAGATCAAGGCCTGGAACAAGCTCGGCATCGAACTGTCGGTGCCGCAGCTCGCCGAAATCGAAGCCGAGGCGCTCGCCGCAGATTGAGCATGCGGTCCGCGCCTCGCATCGGCCGGCGCGAACCTGTTAAGGAAGCTCAGCTTTTTTCCACTTTCCCGCCTTTTTCCAGGCACTGCTTCTCGCTCATCGACATCCAGCCCTGGCCCTTGCAGGCGTTCTGCCCGCTGCATCCGTTTTTGGCAGACGAGCACTCGCTCTTGCCCTTGCAGGCATTGACGCCCGCGCATTGCACCTTGGCTTCCTTGGTGTCCGCTGCCACTACACCGGGCGTACCGCTCAGGAACAACCCTGCTGCGGCTACTGCAAGTGCTGCGCCTGAGAACGCTTTCATTGCATTTCGCTTGCTATGGTCCATTTTTTACTCCTATGGCGGTTTGGTTGATAACACTACAGTACTGAAACGAGACTGCCACTCAACGCAAAAACCGCGGAGACGTGAGGCGATTTCCCTGCAAACATACTCGCCCGTTTCCAACGGCGTACCAACATGAAAGGTTGACAGGTCCTCCTGAGCCCGGTTCCGGTCGTTGAGGAGAAAAAGCCTCATGCGCCCGGCGGCGGTTAAGCCGATAGCCGTCGGGCAGTCGCACATCACGCGGCTTCATGGCCCGTGCTTTTCTGGACTCGATGCGCAATGCGCAAGCCGCGCGGCCGGCGCACGAGCAGATACACGGCCGGAATCACGAACATCGACAGCAATGGCGCGGTGATCATGCCGCCCACCATCGGTGCGGCGATGCGTTGCATGACCTCGGAGCCGGTCCCCGTTCCGTACATGATCGGCAGCAGGCCGGCGATGATCACCGCTACAGTCATGGCCTTGGGACGCACGCGCAGCACCGCGCCTTCACGGATGGCGTCGAGCAGATCGGCCTCACTGACTTTGCCCGTGGCCAGTCGCGCATCCCAGGCATTCTTCAGGTACAGCAGCATGATCACGCCGAATTCCGCTGCCACACCGGCGAGTGCGATGAAACCCACCGCGCTGGCCACGGAGAGGTTGTGCCCGAGTAGCCACAGCAGCCAGATGCCGCCCGCCAGGGCGAACGGCAGTGTGGCCATGATCAGGAAGGCTTCATCGAAGCGCTGAAAGGTCAGGTACAGCAGCACGAAGATGATGAGCAGTGTGGCCGGCACGACGATTTTCAGTTTCGCCGTCGCACGTTCCAGAAACTCGAACTGGCCGGACCAGGAGATCGAATAGCCGGCCGGTAGCCGCACCTCTTGCGTCACTGCCTGCTGCATGTCGCGCACTGCGGAGCTGAGATCGCGTCCGCGAATATCGATGTACACCCAGCCTGATAATCGGGCGTTCTCGCTCTTCAGCATGGGCGGGCCGTCGTTGATCTGGATCGCTGCGACATCGCCGAGCCGGATCTGCGCTCCGCGTTCCGTCAGAACCGACAACTGACGCAGTTTCTCGACCGAATCGCGCACTTCGCGCGGATAGCGCACGTTGATGGGGAAGCGTTGCAGTCCCTCGACCGTCTCCCCGATGTTGTCGCCGCCGATAGCCGCGGAGATGATGCTCTGCACGTCGGCGATATTCATGCCGTAGCGGGCGGCGGCGTCGCGATCGATCTTGACGTCCACGTAACGGCCGCCGGTGAGTCGTTCAGCGAGCGCGGACGAGACACCCGGCACCCGCTTTACGACACGCTCGACCTCGGCCGTGATGCGGTCGATCTCCGCCAGGTTCATTCCTGCCACCTTCACGCCCACGGGGCTCTTGATGCCGGTGGCCAGCATGTCGATACGATTGCGGATCGGCGGCACCCAGATATTCGAGAGTCCCGGCACCTTGACGATGCGGTCCAGTTCCTCGACCAGCTTGTCCGTCGTCATGCCAGGCCGCCACTGATCGCGGGGCTTGAACTGAATGGTTGTTTCGAACATTTCCAGAGGCGCCGGGTCGGTCGCGGTCTCCGCGCGGCCTGCCTTGCCGAATACACTTGCCACCTCCGGTACGGTCTTGATCAACCGGTCGGTCTGCTGCAGCAGCTCCGATACCTTGCCCGCCGAAATACCCGGTAGCGCAGAAGGCATGTAGAGCAGGTCGCCTTCATCCAGGGGCGGCATAAACTCGCCGCCCAGTTTTCCGGCCGGCCAGAGTGTGGCGACGGCCACCAGCGCGGCGGCGGCAATTGTGATCTTCGGGAAACGCAGTACGGTGTCGAGCATCGGCCGGTAGAGCGCGATCAGGAAGCGGTTGAGCGGGTTTTTCTGTTCCGCCGGGATGCGCCCGCGGATCAGATAACCCATCAACACCGGGATCAGTGTCACCGCGAGGCCCGCCGCCGCAGCCATGGCGTAGGTCTTGGTGAAGGCGAGCGGAGAGAACAGGCGGCCCTCCTGTGCCTCCAGCGTGAACACCGGGATAAACGACAGCACGATGATCAGAAGGGAGAAGAACAGCGCCGGCCCGACTTCAGCCGCGGCATCGCCGATCACCCGCCAATGCGCGTCGCCCTTCAGGGTCCCGCCGGGATGCTCGTGGTTCCAAGCCTCGATGTGCTTGTGGGCATTCTCGATCATCACTACCGCCGCATCGACCATGGCGCCGACGGCGATCGCAATGCCGCCCAGCGACATGATGTTCGCGTTCACGCCCTGGTAGACCATGACGGTGAAGGCGACCAGGATACCCAGAGGCAGGGAGACGATCGCCACGAAGGCGGAGCGAAAGTGAAACAGGAAAACGATGCAAACCAGGGCGACGACGATGAATTCCTCGATCAGCTTCTCCGCGAGGTTCCTCACTGCGCGTTTGATCAGGCTTGAACGGTCGTAGGTCGGGATGATCTCGACCCCCGGCGGCAGGCCGGGCTTCAGTTGCTCCAGCTTGTTCTTCACTGCGTCAATGGTCTCCAGCGCATTCTTGCCCGAACGCATCACGATGACGCCGCCGACGACTTCGCCCTCACCGTTGAGTTCTGCGATGCCGCGCCGCATTTCCGGACCTATCTGGATGCGCGCCACGTCACCCAGCCGCACCGACACGCCGGCATCGGTAGACGTCAGCGGAATCTTGCGGAAGTCGTCGAGCGATTGCAGATAACCCGAAGCACGCACCATGTATTCGGCTTCTCCCAGTTCCAGCACCGAGCCGCCGGTTTCCTGGTTGGCCTTGCGTACCGCCTCGATCACCTTCCCATGCGGGATGTTGTAAGCGCGCAGCTTGTCCGGGTCGAGCACGATTTGATACTGCCGCACCATGCCGCCGATGCTTGCCACTTCCGATACGTTCGGTACGGCCTTCAGTTCATATTTGAGAAACCAATCCTGTAGTGCGCGCAGTTGCGACAGGTCCATCTTGCCGCTGCGGTCCACCAGCGCATATTCGTAAACCCAGCCGACGCCGGTCGCATCCGGCCCCAGGGCGGTCCTTGCTTGCGGCGGCAGCCTCGACTGCACCTGGTTCAGGTATTCGAGCACACGCGAGCGCGCCCAGTACGGGTCGGTGCCATCCTCGAACAGAACGTAAACAAAGGAATCGCCAAAGAACGAATACCCGCGCACCGTCTTCGCCCCAGGTACCGAGAGCATGGTCGTGGTGAGCGGATAGGTGATCTGGTTCTCGACGATCTGCGGTGCCTGGCCCGGATAGGTGGTGCGGATGATGACCTGCACGTCCGACAGATCAGGGATCGCGTCGAGCGGCGTTTTGGACAACGACCAGACGCCCCACGCCGTGAGCATCAGCGTGGTGAGCAGCACCAGGAAGCGGTTGGCGATCGACCAGCGGATGAGATTGGCGATCATTTCCCGGTTCCTGTCACGTCGCCTTTGCCATGCCCCGGGTGCGCCGGGGCCCGGGCTGCCGGGGAGATGGTGGTGATCTCGAACATCCCCTCCTTGTTTTCGCGAATCTCGAACGTGACGGTGTTACCCACCGCGATGTTCCCGGGAAGTCCGTTCGCCGGCAGCTTGAAATCCATGGTCATCGGCTCCCATTCCAATGATGGGATGGCACCGTGCGATATCGTGACTGCGTCCTTGCCGATGCGCTCGATCTTCCCTTCCGCGCGATGTGTCTGGCTGCCGGCCGTTGCGTTCTCCGGTGCCGGCGCATCGCCCATTCGCGTTGCGGTTCCCCTGAGGCTTGCTTCCGAATCGATCAGGAACTGGCCGGACACGACGACTTTCTGGCCGGCTTCGAGCCCATTCCGGATCTCGGTCCGGCCTTCGCTCTCCATGCCGATTTCTACACCGACCGGGGCAAACTTCCCGTCGCCCTGCGCGACGATGACGACGCTGCGACTTCCGGTCCGGATTACCGCCTCGGTCGGCACCAGGAGGGCTTCCTTGCGCGCGGCGGGCGCGAAGTTGATCGTCGCGAACATCCCCGGCACCAGTTGACCATCGGGGTTCGCCAATTCGACGCGCGCCTTGAGCGTGCGGGTCGCAGGATTGACCTCGGGCAGGATGGCATTCACGCGACCCTTGAACGTGGTGCCGGGTAGTGCGGGGCTACGCGCCTCCACGCGGTTGCCCGACCGCACCTGCGCGGCGAGGCTTTCGGGTACTTCGGCATTGACCCAGACCGTGGTGAGCCCGTTGATTCGGAACAGCGTCGCCCCCGCCATCACCGTCATGCCCTCACGTGCGCCGAGTTCCGCGACTACGCCGCCGATTGGGGCGTTCACGGTCAATCGCGCATGCACCTTGCCGGTCGATTCGACCAGGCGGATCTGATCTTCCGTCATGCCGACCAGGCGCATGCGTTGACGGGCGCCATCCACCAGCGCTTCCAGCCGGGTGCCGGCCATGCGCCGCACCGAGAGGTACTCTTCCTGCGCCGCCACCCACTCGGGGACATACAGTTCGGCCAAGGGTTGGCCCTTGCGTACAGGGTCGAGCGGCGCCCGCACGTAGAGCTTCTCCACGAAGCCGTCGCTGCGCGCTTGCACCACCACCACGTCACGCTCGTTGTAGGCCACGCTGCCGACCGCTTCTACCACTGCTGCCAACGTACCCTTCGTTACCTCGGCCGTACGCACGCCCAGGTTCTGTTGCACCCGCGGGCTGATCGTTACCGTGCCTTGGTCGCCATCGCCATCGGCGTAGACGGGGACCAACTGCATGTCCATGAAGGGCGACTTGCCCGGCTTGTCGAACTTCTGTCCCGGCACCATCGGGTCATGCCAGTAGAGGACTTTCTTGCCGGTGGCGGGGTCGATAGTGCCCGCTTTTTGCACGCCGCTGCCAGCAGGCGCAGCGGCGCCGGAAGCCGGGTCCGCCATCTTCATGCCCCGGTTCATGCCGACCCAATAGAGGCCATAACCGGCTGCGCCAAGGAGGCTTGCGACGGCCAGCGCGAGGACGAGATTCCTGGTTTTCATTTCAACTCCCTACCCCGGTTCGCGCCCGACTGCGCCGGGATACTTGCCTGAGTCGCTCCGACGCCGTCCGGGAAGAGGAAATTAAGTTGCCCCCACAGGCGCGCGATTTCCGCTTCCAGTTGCACTGCCTGCATGCGTACTTCAATCTCGTTGCGGCGAGCCAGCAGCAGGTCGGACAGACTCCCCTTGCCGCCCTGGTAGGCGGAGAGTGCCGCCTTTGTGCGCTCCCTCGCGAGCGGTATCAGTTCACGTTCGTAACGTGCCAGGCGGTCGCGGCCGTTTTCCCATTCGGCAATCATCGCCCGTACCTCGCCGATGTGCGCGCGCAGCGCCTCCTCACGTTCGGCCTTGGCCCGCTCGACCAACGCAAGCTTGGCTGCGAGCTCCCGGTTCTGACGGTCTTTCTGATCCCACTGCAAAGGAATCGAGACGCCAATCGACACCATGTTCGAATACGAAGGACCGCGCTGGCTGTACGTTAGCTCCAGGCTCCAGTCCGCCTTCTTCTCAGCTTGGGCGATCCTGGCCTCGGTCGAAGCGATTTCTTCCTGCTTGGCGAGAACGGAGATTTCCGGGTGATGGGCGAGCTGGGTGTCGAGCGCTCCGCTATCAAGACGAATGGAATCAATGGCGGGTTTGCCCGCCAATGGGGCGTCGGCTCCCTCGCCTATCCAGCGGGCCAAGTTGATCTTTGCGGTGCGGTTTCGGCGGTCAAGTTCGCTCGCCTGAACCTCCAAGCCAACCAGCGCGCTGTGCGCCGCAAAGACGTCGGCCTGATTGCCGCGGCCGGCACGGTAGGCGCCTTCGGCGGCCACGATTTCAAGCTTGGCCTCCCTGGCTTGCTGCGCAATCACCGCTGCAGACGCCTCGGCGTAGTAGCGGTCAAGCCAGGCCAGCGCGGTGTTGCGCTGGATCGAGGCGACTGTAGCCGTCTTCTCCACGAGGGACTTTTCGGCCTCGCGTTCGAATCTCTGGGCACGCAGTTGGCGCTTTTCGGAACGCGTGAACTCCTGCATGACACCGATTCGGCGCATCGTCATGAAATCGCGTGCAACGCTGAATTGATCGGGGCCATCGATCGGAAGGTTGTCGATCCCGAGTTTGAGCACGGGGTCGGGCAACTGCCCGGCGGCCAGCGCCATTTCTCGCGAGGCCGCGACAGCAGCGTCCTGTGACGATGTCTGGCGTGAACGTTCGACCGCGCGGCGTTGCGCCTCCGCGAGCGTCAGCGGCGCCTCGGCGCCGGAAACAGTACCGGAGAGAGCGAGTACGCCCGCCAGGATGGCCAGGACGATTACGCAGGAAAACCGGCGAACCGCTTCGCGTTCCTGAATGAATCCGCGGGACGAACTGATCCACGCAAACTTAATGGGTGCGGCAACGGATGCCGCTACCGGGAAATCCAAGAATTCCATGATGCCTCCGCAAAGAAAACACGAACAGCCGCTGACGCGGCGGATTCAGTGCTTGCGAAGGCTAAAGCTGGAAACTACAGAAGCGGATCGAGGGGGGAGGATCGGGGGAGTGCGTCAGAGACGCCAGCGTAACGGCCGGGCAGGCACCGCGAACGGGTACAACTGGAACAGTGAGCACCGCGATCGCGGGCATCGCCGCGACAGCGAACTGGACCTGGGCGCTGCTCTGATCGCCGGCGGTGTACTGCTGCAGGCAGGCATTCTGGTTGACTGTGTCGGCGCAATCGCCTTCGTGATTCGCGTCCGCAAAGGCCATGGTTGGCGATTGCGTAGCCTCGGCGCAGGCCTGTGCAATGCCGATCGCCTGGGCGAAAAACGTCCCTGCTATGAGAAGGCGGCAGATTGCACGACGAATCCGGAAACCGCTAAAAATCACTAATCCCTCACGTCAACAGAATAGCCGTCCCCATTGTAGGGAAGGACAGGAGCAATGTCGAGCCGGTTTGGTGACTTAAGATACGTCAATTCGGGTTTCCCGGATTCAATGTGCAATATTCCCTGGCTCAATCCGCTCATTCCTCCATGGTACCCAATGGGATCTTGATATCGGTCGGGTTTCGTTCTACGTTGGTTCCATCGACGCTTTGCCAGTAACTGCGCTGACGCACGAAAGGGAGGAGCAGAGCGTTTCCGAGTCTGCTGTCTGCAGCAGCGGCATAACCCGGAATGCCGATAACGATTCGGGACTGGGGAACGTTCAAGCGCAAAGTTCGATGCAGCCTGTCCCACCAGGGAAAAACGACTGAATAGTTCGAATTGTTCTCGCGCCATATCTCGGAATGGTGTATCCCATGCATCCGCGGGGTCACCAGGATCTTGTTCAGCAATCGCTCGACCCGGACCGGCAGGCGCACGTTGCTGTGATGAAATAACGTGTTCGCTTGATAGACCAATTCGTAGATCGCGAAAGTCAACGGCGAAACGCCAATCAGGGCGATCTGAACAACCCGAAAACCGGCCGACAACGCGACTTCCCCGAAGTGGAACCGGAATGCCGTGGAAACATCGAGATCGGGATCGATGTGATGCACGTTGTGAAAGCGCCATAGAAACGGGATCTTATGATTGGCGCGGTGCCAGTAGTAGAACAAGAGGTCCATGAGCACAAAACCGATTACAAGTTGAACCGGCGCGGGAAGGTCCACCAAATAGATCAGGCCGAACCGTCGGTCCGAGACGTACTGCAACGTGGCCGTGGCGGTTGGTTGCACGAGTGCTGCGGCGGCACCGATCGCAAGAGCCGAAATGGAAAGATTGACCAGCAGCCTGCGTGCCAGGGCATGTCGCGCCGTGCGCAGCGGAACAAATCGCTCCAGAACGAAGAGAATCAGGAATAGGCTGGTCAGAACCAAACCCGTCATCAGCAATCCCGCAGTCATGGCGTTGACCGAAGAATCCGCGCCACAGATAGCATGGTCAAAGGCGGAAGAAAGAAAAAACGATTGCCTAGGAGATCCATCAGGTGCCGTCGCGAGCCAGCGTTTCAATGATCGGACATCTGACCCTTCCGCCGCCGGCGCCGCACTGGGCAATCAGATTCTTTAGGGTACGGCGCATGCGGTTGAGGTCTACAATCCGGGCCTCTACGGTCGCCAGTTTCTTCGCGGCCAAACTTTGGGCCTTGCTGCAACTCCGACCATCCTCGAGGGCAAGCAGATTTTTCACTTCCGCCAAGCTGAACCCGAGCTGCTGTGCGCGCTTGATGAAGCGAACCCGCGTTGCGATCTCCGGCGGGTACTCGCGAAAACTTCCATAGGCGCGCTTAGGCACAGGGACCAGCCCCATCCGCTGGTAGTACCTGACGGTTTCTACGTTAACCCCTGCAGCGCGCGCGACACCGCCGATCGTCGATTCCTTGGGTTCTTTCATGTGTACTCCTCTAGCGCTTGAATCCGTACCTGTGTACGGGTTTAAGATCGTGTCGGAAGGAGAGAAGTTCCGATGCAATCAGCCCCCTCTGCCCGCACGTCTTTGGTCGCAGGCGCGCTCGCCGCGCTCGGCGCCACCGCCTGTTGTCTCGGTCCGCTACTGCTGGTCACGCTCGGAATCGGGGGCATCTGGGTAAGCGGCCTGAGCGCGCTGGAGCCGTTCCGGCCGATCTTTATCGGGGTTGCGGCGCTGTTCTTCGGCGTGGCATTTCATCGGCTCTATATTGTCCCGCGGCGGTGTGCGCCCGGCGAAACATGTGCGGCGCCCGCGACGCTTGCTCGACAGAGAATCGCGTTCTGGATTCTCCTGATCATTGCCGCCGCAATGCTCCTGTTTCCCCTCTACGCGCACTGGTTCTATTGAAAGGAAACCATCATGTTCCGGTCCTTCATGTTTGCGGTGTTCTTTGTGCTCTCTTCGGTCACCGTTGCCGCCGACGCGGCAAATAAGGTGACGCTACAGGTGCAGGGTATGACCTGTGCCGCCTGTCCCATCACTGTCAAAAAGGCATTGAAGAAAGTTCCCGGTGTTGCAGAGGTCACAGTGGATTACAAGGCAGGCACTGCCGAGGTAAGTTACGACCCAAAAAAAGTTAACCCCGAGGAGTTGGCGAAGGCGACGACTGAAGCCGGCTATCCGACAACCGTCAACGAGGTACGCTGATGGTGCCCGTGCTCAAGAGCACCATTACTTGTCCTGAGTGCGGCTTTATAAAGGACGAAACCATGCCGACCGACGCATGTTTATTCTTTTATGAGTGTACGAATTGCAAGACGCTTCTCCGGCCGGAACCGGGAGACGGCTGCGTGTTCTGTAGCTACGGCACTGTGTCGTGTCCACCCAAGCAGCAACTGCAATCTTGCGGCCCCACGTCTTCATGCAAGTGAACAAACATGAAAGACTCCATGCGACGTCATCTGCCGTTGCTTGACGCTGGCGCCCCAATCTGTCGGTGAACGAACCACAGGACGAGCGGCGGAAGTGCCAGCCATTGAAGCAGCGGCAGCAGCCCGGTTCCAAGGAGCGGCAGCATCGGCATCGCGTCGTTGTAAGCCCAGCGCCCGAGTACTCCGGTGGCCAGTGTTTCAAGGATAAATGTTGCTACAAGCCCGACACCAATAAAGATTGCGATATTCGACCTGCTCGGTTGCATGATCCAGCTTCTGGTCTTGGCAAAGAAAGCCGTGACCCAGAACGCGGCCAGCGCAATTCCGGCATCGCCGAAGGTGGCCTGTGTACAGGCCTTCACGCCCAGCCAGTGCGGCTGGTCGGCCATCCCCCGGAAAAACGGCACCTGCCAGTACTCCCACGCCAGGTTGATAAGGAACGAGAAGACCAGAACGTTGAATTCTGGAGTGCTTGGCAGGTTTGCAAACCAACGTGCGAGTCGCAAGATCTTTACTCTACTGTCCAGTTCACTGGAAGTGTTTTGCAGCGTCGTCGGCCATACGACGCGTGCACCAGCGCGCGTAGAAGTTGCCGAACAAGCCACCGAGTAAGCCTGAAAACGGTCCATCCGGCAGGGCATCGTCGATGAAAACGCGCAGTAGCGAAGCCTTGCCCTTCGGCGTGATCTCGTAACCCATTCTATACTGACCGATAACCAGGAGATTTGGAGTGCCGGTGGTTTCCCAAACCTTGCGCAGCGGAGGTTTCCGCTCCGTGACGATCTCCTCGACGGAGAGCGGGATACCCAGCACCCGACCGCGCAGGCGAATTATTGCGCCTCGTAGCGGGTGTAGGCCTAGGCAGCAACACTGCGTTTCCATGTGAAGTGTTCATATATCCCCGTCCAGACGAGACCAAACGAAAATCCAAACATCAGTTCTTCGATTGGCAAACCATAGATCACGATTCCGCTCAGAGCCTTGAGGTTCCAGACCTGTTCGATATAGCCCGGCGCCGACCATTTCAAGCCGAGCAGAAAAATCGTATAGAGCGCGAAGAATAAGACGCCGCCGAGCAGCGTGTTGGATTTCAGGTCTGGACGACATAACACTGCGGCAATCGCGCCCAACACCATCGCTGCGATACCAGCGTAAACCGGATTCCAAGGCAGGAAATATAAGATGGGAAACAAGGCGAACGGCGCTGCAAGCGCCCATCGGTGCCGGCGATGCCGCCATTGATGGCGTTCCGCGAGGCTGAGCACTTCCATGCGTTTATGCAGGATGATGTTGTAGAGAACCGCAGCGATGCCGCCGATTGCGAAGCTGAAAATGATGCTTTCGATGTCGAAACCGGTTCTTTGTGCCAGTTCGAACAGGCTGGGCGGGTTCCAGTATTCGGGTACAAAAATCGGTTCGGTCAACCCGAATGGTGCCATGAACACGCTTGCCCACCACATCGTGGCCCGATGCTGCGGGAATAGCGTGTACAGCAGAACCCAGGGCAGCAAGAATGCGCTCGACCAGACCAGCCATACATAGTGATAAGCCATGATGGGATTTGTTGATGCGCCCCGGTCATAGCTTGACGCGATTAAGCCGCAATGCGTTGGTGACGACGGATACCGAACTCAGTGCCATCGCAGCGCCGGCAAAGATCGGCGACAGCAGCAGGCCGAATGCCGGGTAGAGCACGCCGGCGGCAACCGGGATGCCGAGCGCGTTGTAGCCGAA
>JBBPIT010000072.1:0-14013 GCA_038040175.1 Pseudomonadota bacterium
CGTGGGACCTGGCGCATCCGTTCCGCATGATCTGCCACAACGGCGAGATCAACACCCTGCGCGGCAACGTGAACTGGATCCGTGCCCGGCAGGGCGCGATCTCCTCGCCGATCCTGGGCGCCGACCTCGACAAACTGTGGCCGCTGATCTACGAGGGGCAGTCGGATTCGGCGTCGTTCGACAACGCGCTCGAACTGCTGGTGATGGGCGGCTATTCGATGGCCCACGCGATGATGATGATGATCCCGGAAGCGTGGGAGAACCACGCGCTGATGGATCCCGCACGCCGCGCGTTCTACGAGTACCACGCGGCGATGATGGAGCCCTGGGACGGGCCGGCGTCGATCGCGTTCACCGACGGCCGCCTGATCGGCGCCACCCTCGACCGCAACGGCCTCAGGCCGTCGCGCTACATCGTCACCTCGGATGACCTGGTCATCATGGGCTCGGAATGCGGCTGCCTGCCGGTGCCGGAAGAGAAAATCATCAAGAAATGGCGCCTGCAACCCGGGAAGATGTTCCTGGTGGACCTGGAGAAGGGCCGCATCATCGACGACAAGGAACTCAAGGACGTGCTTGCCGCCGCCAGGCCCTACGCCGAGTGGATCGAGCGCATCCGCGTGAAGCTCGACGAGGTGGAGAGCGACAAGCAGCAGCCGGAGCGCTCGGCCGTGTCGCTGCTCGACCGCCAGCAGGCGTTCGCCTATACGCAGGAAGACATCAAGCTCCTCATGACGCCGATGGCGGTGAACGGCGAGGAGCCGGTCGGCTCCATGGGCAACGACTTGCCGCTCGCGGTGCTGTCGCACAAGAACAAGACGCTCTACCACTATTTCAAGCAGTTGTTCGCCCAGGTCACCAACCCGCCGATCGACCCGATCCGCGAGGAGCTCGTGACCTCGCTCGTCTCCTTCATCGGACCCAAGCCCAACCTGCTCGGAATCGACGAACTGAACCCGCCGCTGCGGCTGGAGATCAGCCAGCCGGTGCTCGACTTCTTCGAGATGGAGAAGATCCGGCACATCGACCGTTACACCGACGGCAAATTCAAGTCGTTCGAGCTCGACACCACGTACCCTCTCGCCTGGGGCAAGGAGGCGATCGAGGCGCGCCTCGCATCCCTTTGCGCGCAGGCCGAGGACGCAGGGCGGGCGGGTTATTCCGTCCTCATCATCTCCGACCGCAGGCTCGACCGTGATCGGGTGGCGATCCCGGCGTTGCTCGCGCTCTCGGCGATTCACCAGCACCTCGTCAACAAGGGCCTGCGCACCAGCACCGGCCTCGTCGTCGAGACCGGATCGGCGAGGGAAGTGCATCACTTTGCGCTGCTCGGCGGCTATGGCGCCGAGGCGGTGCACCCCTACCTCGCGCTGGAAACGCTTCTCGACCTTGCCGGGCGCGGCCATTTTGGACCGGGAGTGGACGGCAAGAAGGCGATCAAGAGTTTCGTCAAGGCGATCGGCAAGGGCCTGAAGAAGGTGATGTCCAAGATGGGCATCTCGACCTACATGTCGTATACCGGCGCGCAGATCTTCGAGGCGCTGGGGCTTGCCCGGTCGCTGGTGGACAGGTATTTCACCGGCACCACCTCCTCGGTCGAGGGCATCGGCGTGTTCGAGGTGGCGGAAGAAGCTATCCGCATCCACAAGGCGGCATTTGACGATAACGACCCGGTGCTCAAATCCGCGCTCGACGCCGGGGGCGAGTACGCCTGGCGCGTGCGCGGCGAAGAGCACATGTGGACGCCGGACGCGATCGCAAGGCTCCAGCAGGCCACGCGCAGCAACAACTATGCGACCTACAAGGAGTACGCGCAGATCATCAACGACCAGTCGAAGCGTCATATGACGTTCCGCGGGCTGTTCGAGTTCAAGTTCGACCAGTGCGCGCCGGTGCCGATCGAGGAGATCGAATCCGTGGCGGAGATCGTCAAGCGCTTCGCCACCGGTGCCATGTCGCTGGGCTCGATTTCCACGGAGGCGCACACCACGCTTGCGATTGCCATGAACCGCATCGGCGGCAAATCCAACACCGGCGAAGGGGGCGAGGACCGCAGGCGCTACGCGCCGGTGAAGGCCGGCGAGAGCCTGATGTCGCGGCTCGGCCGCGAGCGCGTGGAAGTCGACATACCGTTGGTCGCGGGGGACTCCCTCAAGTCGAAGATCAAACAGGTTGCCTCTGGTCGCTTTGGCGTCACCACTGAGTATCTGGTGTCCGCCGAGATGCTCCAGATCAAGATCGCACAGGGGGCGAAACCCGGCGAGGGCGGGCAACTGCCTGGCCGCAAAGTGTCCGCGTACATCGCCGAGCTGCGCTACGCGACGCCGGGAGTCGAACTGATCTCGCCGCCGCCGCATCACGACATCTACTCCATCGAAGACATCGCGCAGCTCATCCACGACCTGAAAAACGCCAACCCCGATGCTGCGATCAGCGTGAAACTCGTGTCCGAGGTGGGTGTCGGCACCATCGCAGCGGGCGTGTCCAAGGCCAAGTCCGACCACGTCACGATCGCCGGCCACGACGGTGGCACCGGCGCCTCCCCCTGGTCGTCGATCATGCACGCGGGCACTCCGTGGGAGCTCGGACTCGCCGAGACCCAGCAGACGTTGGTTCTCAATCGCCTGCGCGGCCGCATCGCGGTCCAAGTGGACGGCCAGTTGAAGACTGGCCGCGATGTGGTGATCGGCGCCATCCTCGGCGCGGACGGATTCGGCTTCGCCACCGCGCCACTGGTGGTCGAGGGCTGCATCATGATGCGCAAGTGCCACCTCAACACCTGTCCGGTGGGGATAGCGACGCAGGACCCGGTGCTGCGCGGGAAGTTCGAAGGCAAGCCGGAGCACGTGATCAATTACTTCTTCTTCGTCGCCGAGGAGGCGCGCGAGCTGATGGCGAAGCTCGGCATCCGGAAATTCAACGATCTCATCGGCCGCACCGACCTACTGGACACGAAGAAAGGTGTCGAGCACTGGAAGGCGAGAGGGCTCGACTTCTCGAAGATCTTCTGCATGCCGCAGATGCCGGCTGATGTCGCGCGCTACCACTGCGAGAAGCAGGACCACGGGCTGGACAAGGCCCTGGATCACCGCTTGATCGAACTGGCGAAGCCGGCGCTGGACCGCGGCGAGAAGGTCACGATCGAGATGCCGATCCGCAACATCAACCGCACCGTCGGCACCATGCTCTCGGGCGAGATCGCCAAGCGTTACGGCCATGACGGCTTGCCGGACGACACCATCCACATCCGCTTCGCGGGCTCCGCGGGGCAGAGCTTCGGCGCGTTCCTGGCGAAGGGTGTGACCCTGGATCTGATCGGCGACACCAACGACTACTGCGGCAAGGGACTCTCGGGCGGTCGCATTTCGGTGCAGCCCTCGCCCAAGTTCCGCGGCGAGCCGACCGAGAACATCATCACCGGCAATGTGGTGCTGTATGGCGCGATCGCCGGAGAAGCCTACTTCCGCGGCGTCGCCGGGGAGCGCTTCGCGGTTCGCAATTCGGGCGCGGCAGCGGTGGTCGAGGGCGTCGGCGACCACGGCTGCGAGTACATGACCGGCGGCACGGTGGCGGTGCTCGGCGTGACCGGGCGCAATTTCGGTGCCGGCATGTCGGGCGGCATCGCCTACGTTTTCGATGTCGACGGCCAGTTTGCCAAGCGCGCGAACACCGCGATGGTCGAGCTCGAACCGCTGCTGTCGGAGACCGAACAGCAAGCGAAGGTGTCGCGCGACCTCTGGCACCTCGGCCTTGCGGACGAGGCGATCCTCAAGGGCATGATCGAGAAGCATGCGCGCACCACCGGCAGCCGCCGCGCGCAGGAGATCCTCGACAAATGGGCCGAGTATCGGCCGCGCTTCGTGAAGATCTTCCCGAAGGAGTACAAGCGCGCGCTCGGCGAGATTGCCGCCGCGGGAAGGAAGTCCGCCGCATAAACCGCGCAGTAAACGCGCGCGGCGGCCCGTGGGCCGCCGCGCGGGAGTGCGTCTGCGCCTGGGACATTCGAATCGATATGGGAAATATCACCGGGTTTCTGGAGTTCGAGCGGCTGGACGAGACTTATGAGCCGCCGGAGCATCGCAAGCAGCACTATCGGGAGTTCATCCTGCGTCTGTCCGACGAGGACGCGAAGGTCCAGAGCGCGCGCTGCATGGATTGCGGCGTCCCGTTCTGCATCAGCGGCTGCCCGGTCAACAACATCATCCCGGATTTCAACGACCTGGTTTACCAGCAGGACTGGAAGACAGCGATCGAAACGCTGCATTCGACCAACAACTTCCCCGAGTTCACGGGCCGCGTGTGCCCGGCGCCGTGCGAGGAAGCCTGCGTGCTGCGCATCAACGACGACGCGGTGGGGATCAAGTCGATCGAGCACGCCATCATCGACAAGGCCTGGGAGCAGGGATGGGTGGTCGCGCAGCCGCCCAAGCAAAAGACCGGCAAGAAGGTCGCCGTCGTCGGTTCCGGGCCCGCCGGACTCGCCTGCGCGCAGCAGCTCGCTCGCGCCGGGCACGACGTGGTCGTATTCGAGAAGAACGATCGCATCGGCGGGTTGCTGCGCTACGGCATACCCGACTTCAAGCTTGAGAAGTGGATCATCGACCGGCGCCTCGATCAGCTCGCCGCCGAGGGCGTCGAATTCCGCGTGAACCACGTGGTAGGCGATGTCCCGGTCGGCGCCGGCAACATCCAGGCGACGCGCGTCGATGCGAACAAGCTGCTTGCGGAGTTCGGCGCGGTGGTGGTAGCCGGCGGCGCCGAGCGGTCGCGCGACCTGCCGGTTCCTGGCCGCGAACTCGAGGGCATCGACTTCGCGATGGACTTCCTGCCGCTGCAGAATCGCCGCGTTGCCGGCGACCCCGGCGTGCAAGACCTGTGGGCTTCAGGCAAGCACGTGGTGATCATTGGCGGCGGCGACACCGGCTCGGACTGCGTTGGCACCTCCAACCGCCACGGCGCGAAATCGATTACGCAGTTCGAACTGCTGCCGATTCCGCCTGATCCGGAGCACAACCTTGTATGGCCGTACTGGCCGGTGCGGCTACGCACCTCCTCGTCGCACGAGGAAGGCGTGGCACGTGACTGGGCGGTCGCCACCAAGGAGTTTTTGGGCGAAAACGGCAAGCTCAAAGCGCTCAGAGCCGTGCGGCTGAAATGGCAGGACGGCAAGATGAATGAGGTGCCGGGCTCGCAGTTCGAGCTGCCGGCCGATCTCGTGCTGCTCGCGATGGGTTTCGTCGGGCCGTATGGCTCGATGCTCGACGCGTTCGGCATAGCGAAGGATTCGCGCGGCAACGCCAGAGCGACGACCGATGGCGCGGGTTGCTACGCGACCAGCGTGCCGAAAGTATTCGCCGCCGGTGACGTTCGCCGCGGACAGTCGCTCATCGTCTGGGCGATTCGCGAAGGCCGCCAGTGCGCCCGCGCCGTAGATGAATTCCTGATGGGTTCTTCGGATCTGCCGCGCTGAAAGACCTACCTCACCCCGACGCGCGGACACGTTAGTGATGAAATCACCTGTTTGCGGGGCGGCTGTGACACGTTAGCCGTAGGCCCGCTCGCGGGAGCAGCCGCATAACGCCCCGATCTATCTTATGCAACACAGCCTTGTGCGCCCCTACCCGCAAACTGGGCTACGCCTAACGAGTCCGGGGCGCGCGCCCAGGCATCGCTTCCCGCCCCGGATGGCTCCGGCAACGCCGAGTCAGCGATGCCCTCTCCACGCGGTGGAGAGGGAGCCGAGTATGTTGGTGCCGATAACTTAACTGATGCAGTTTCATCACCCTCTCCGCCGCTTGCGGGGGAGAGGGACGGGGTGAGGTGGATGTCCAAACTCAAGAACGACACGCTGATCCGCGCGCTGCTGCGCGAGCAGACGCCGTATACGCCGATCTGGATCATGCGCCAGGCCGGCCGTTATCTTCCCGAGTACAACCAGACCAGGGCGCGTGCAGGCAGTTTCCTCGATCTGTGCAAGAACCCGGACCTTGCCACCGAAGTCACGTTGCAGCCGCTGGCGCGCTTCCCCCTCGATGCCGCGATCCTGTTTTCCGACATTCTTACCATTCCCGACGCGATGGGCCTTGGTCTGTACTTCGCCGAAGGCGAGGGGCCGCGTTTCGAGCGCCCGCTGCGCGAGGAATGGGAGATTCGCAATCTGATTGTTCCCGACCCGGATGCGCACTTGCGTTATGTGCTGGACGCAGTGGTGCAGATTCGCAAGGCGTTGTCCAACGAGGTGCCACTGATCGGCTTTTCCGGCAGTCCGTTTACTCTCGCCTGCTACATGATCGAGGGGCGTGGCGGCACCGACTTCGTTGAAACCAAGCGCATGCTCTACCAGCGCCCGGAACTGCTGCATCACGTGCTCGATGTCAACGCGCGCGCAGTCGCGGCCTACCTGAACGCCCAGATCGAGTCGGGTGCACAGGCGGTGATGGTGTTCGACACCTGGGGCGGGGCGCTTTCCGGAGAGGCCTTTCACGAATTCTCGCTGCGCTATATCGAGCATGTGTTCGCACAACTGCGGCGCGAGCATGACGGCCAGCGGGTGCCGCGTATCGTCTTCACCAAAGGCGGCGGGCAGTGGCTGGAGAGCCTGGCACACTGCGGTGCCGATGCGGTGGGCCTCGACTGGACAACGGACATCGGCAAGGCCCGGACCCGGGTCGGCGACCGTGTGGCTTTGCAGGGAAATCTTGATCCGGCGGTGCTGCTGTCTGCGCCGGAGGTCATCCGCCGCGAAGCCGGGAAGATTCTTGCCGGATACGGCTATGGCAACGGTCACGTGTTCAATCTGGGCCACGGGGTGTCCCAGTTCACGCCTCCAGAGCACGTTGCGGCGCTGGTCGAAACGGTGCACTCCGGAAGCCCGCAATTTCATTAGGTTTGCGCGGGGTGCCCTGCCGAATCCCAGTATTTATGCACAATTCGGCGGGGTCCCCTGCGAAGACTCAGGCGCAGTAAGGCTTTCCGCGGGCCTGTTCTATAAGCTACTGAAAGATAGGATCAATTATAAGGTGGCAGCGCGAATCCCGCGCCTGATCTGGGTTTCAGCGGGATTTCAGACGAGGCGTGCTGCCGGTTTAATCAACAGATTTATCCACAGCCGGCCCGGGTTTGGAAAAAGCCTTTCCGCGCAAGTAATTTAGGCGGGTAACCGCAGACAGTACGCGAGAGGCCGCCGGTAAACTTCTGCCTGGTTCTGTGCGTCCCGGATCTCAATGGCCATCGCAAGGGTTGCTCTCGACGTCCCACTGGAGTCGCTGTTCGATTACCGCACGGGCGATCTCGCGCCGGTTCCCGGTCAACTGGTGGTCGTACCGTTCGGCAGGCGTAGAGACGTCGGTGTCGTCGTGGAACTCGCCGAACGTTCCGAGATTGCCGATGCGCGCCTGCGCCGCATCGAGCGCATCCTGCCGCTCGATCCGTTGCCGCAGGATCTGCTGGCACTGACCCGGTTCTGCAGCGATTACTACCATTACCCTTTCGGTCAGGCCTTGCTTTCCGCCTTGCCGTCGGTCATCAGGCGTGCCCACTACAGCGGACCGAAACGCCAATTGGAGTACGCGCTCACCCCTGCAGGGCGCGAGCTGCGTGCAGATCGTTTTCCGCCCGCCGCGGCGGTGAAGCGCCGCCTGCTGGCAGCGTTGTTAACGTCGGCGGCGCTTGGACAGGCGCAGGCGCGAGCGCTTTCGGCCCGGGCACCGGCGTTGCTGCAGCAGTGGATGGAAGCGGGATGGGTCGAGAAACGCCCCGCCACGGTTGCGGTGCCGGCTGCGCCGGTGTCCCGGCCTGAGCAGGGTCCGGAACTTACCGGCGAGCAGCGCGACGCGGTCGATCGCGTATCGGCGACCTTCGGAACGTTCTCGCCCTGGTTGCTTGACGGCGTCACCGGCAGCGGCAAGACCGAGGTGTACTTCCGCCTGATCGAGGCTGCCATCGCGCGCCGTGCGCAATCGCTGCTGATGGTTCCCGAGATTAATCTCACGCCGCAACTGGAGGCGCGGTTTCTCCAGCGCTTTCCCGGAGTGAGGCTGGTCAGCCTGCATAGCGGCCTGTCGGACGGTGAGCGCTGTGAACGTTGGTTGGCGGCGTTTGCGGGCGACGCGCAGGTCGTGCTCGGGACGCGGCTGTCGGTGTTCACGCCGCTACCGCGTCTGGGGCTGGTGATCGTGGACGAGGAGCACGATGTCTCCTTCAAGCAACAGGAGGGATTGCGTTACTCGGCGCGCGATCTTGCCGTTTTCATGGCGCGGCAGCGCCGCGTACCGATCGTGCTGGGCTCCGCCACGCCCGCGCTCGAGAGCTACCACAATGCCCGCAGCGGGCGCTTCGGTCATCTGCACCTGAGCACCCGTCCCGCCGCCAGCCCGCCGCAAATACGGCTGATCGAAACCCGGGCAGCACGCCAGACGCACGGCATGTCGGAACCGCTGTTGCAGGCAATACGCGAACGCCTGGCGCGCGGCGAACAGAGCCTGGTATTCCTTAATCGCCGCGGCTTTGCGCCGGCGCTGGTGTGCGGCGCCTGCGGCTGGGCCGCGCAGTGCAGCCGTTGCGCTGCGCGGCTGGTATGGCATCTGCGCGCAGCGCGGTTGCGATGTCATTACTGCGGACACGAGGAACACCTGCCGCCGGCGTGTCCCGACTGTGGCGACCAGGATCTGAAGGGCCTGGGGCAGGGTACCCAGCGTCTCGAACAAGCGCTTGCCGGAATTTTCCCCGACGCGCGCATCCTGCGCATCGACCGCGACAGCACCCGCCGCAAGCGGTCCTGGCAGGCGATGCGCGAGGACATTCACGGCGACCGTGTCGATGTCCTGGTGGGCACCCAGATGCTGGCCAAGGGGCACGATTTTCCGAAACTGACGCTGGTTGCCATCGTCAATCCGGACAGCGCGTTGTTTTCTGCCGATTTCCGTGCAGCGGAGAAGCTGTTCCAGCAGTTGATGCAGGTGGCTGGACGCGCCGGCCGCGCCGATCTGCCCGGCGAGGCGCTGGTGCAAACGCAGTTCCCCGCGCACCCGTTGTATCAGGCGCTGCTGCGCCAGGACTACCGGGCTTTCGCGGATGAACTGCTTGCGGAACGCAAGCGCAGCGGCTTTCCGCCGTTCGTGTATCAGGCGCTGTTGCGCGCCGAGGCACTCAGCGAGCGTGCGGTGATGGATTTTCTGGCTCAGGCAGTTCGCTTCGCCGCGGCTCACGACAAGGCCGTGACGCTGTACGACCCGGTGCCGGCGGCGATCGCGCGGGTTGCCGGCCACCATCGCGCCCACCTGCTCGTGCAGTCCTCCTCGCGCGGCGACCTGCAGCGCTTCCTGTCGAACTGGTATCCGGCGCTCGCGCAGAAAAACGCGGGCAAGGTGCGCTGGTCGATCGACGTCGATCCGCTCGAGTTGTGAGAAGGCCGGCGTGTCCGAGCCGGTATAATCGCGCTTTTTCCCGACGCCCCACGCAATGAGCAACGCCTCCGCGCCGGATTTTCGCTCCCATTTCACCGGGCTGTTGCGTTGCGCCCTCGTCGAGGTTGCGCCCGACGCAGCCAACCTGCCGGTGATACTGGAGCGCCCCAAGTCTGCGCAGCACGGCGACTACGCCTGCAGCGTGGCGATGCAGCTCGCCAAGCCGATGAAGCGCAACCCGCGCGAGATCGCGCAGGCGCTGGTGAGGGCGTTGCCGCAATCGCCGTACCTGGAGAAGGCGGAGATCGCCGGTGCCGGCTTCGTCAATCTCTATCTCAAGCCTGCCGCCAAGCAACAGGTCATGCGTGTGGTACTGGAACAGCGCCATGCCTACGGACGCGTCGGTGCCGGCGGCGGCAGAAAAGTGCAGGTGGAATTCGTTTCCGCGAACCCGACAGGCCCGCTGCACGTGGGTCACGGCCGAGGCGCCGCTTACGGCGCCAGCCTCGCCAGCCTGCTCGAAGCGGCTGGTTTTGCCGTCACGCGAGAGTACTACGTCAACGACGCCGGCCGGCAGATGGACATCCTGGCGCTATCGACCTGGCTGCGCTATCTGGAGATCGCAGGCGCGCCGTTGGAGTTTCCGGCGAAGGCCTATCAGGGCGATTACGTGCGCGACATGGCGCGGCAGATCTTCGAGACGCATGGCAAACGCTACGTCCACCGCATCGATTCGCTGATGCGCGATCTGCCGCCGGCGGATAGGGACCCGGAAGCGCACCTCGATCACTTAATTGCCAATGCCAAGAAAGCGCTCGGTCCTGATTACGCTTACGTGCACGATTTCGTGCTCACCGAGCAACTCGGCGATTGCCGCAACGATCTCCAGGAATTCGGCGTGACCTTCGATTCCTGGTTTTCGGAAAAATCATTGTTCGACTCCGGCATGGTGGCGCGCGCGGTCGTGCAGCTCGAGGAGAGCGGGCACATCTACCAGAAGGACGGCGCAAAATGGTTTCGTTCCACTGTTTTCGGCGACGAGAAGGACCGCGTGGTCCAGCGCGGCAACGGCCAGTACACCTACTTTGCGTCCGACATCGCCTATCACCTCAACAAGTTTCAGCGCGGCTTCGATCTGCTGGTCAACGTCTGGGGCGCCGACCATCACGGTCACATTGCACGGGTGAAGGGTGCACTGCAGGCGTTGAAGCTCGACCCCGCGCACCTCACCATTGCGCTGGTGCAGTTCGCGGTGCTCTACCGCGACGGCAAGAAGGTCTCGATGTCCACGCGCGCCGGCGAGTTCGTGACCTTGCGCGAACTGCGCAAGGAGGTCGGCAACGACGCAGCGCGATTTTTCTACGTGCTGCGCAAGAGCGATCAGCATCTCGATTTCGACCTCGAACTGGCCAAATCGCAGAGCAACGACAATCCGGTGTACTACATCCAGTACGCCCATGCGCGGGTGTGTTCGGTGCTCGAGCAATGGGGTGGCGACGCATCCACGCTGGTCAACGCCGACCCCGGTCCGCTCGTTGATGGACAGGAGCTCGAGATTCTGCAGAAGCTGCTGGATTACCCGGAGACGATCGAGAGCGCGGCACGCGACCTGGCGCCGCACCAACTGGCCTTCTATCTGAAAGAGCTGGCCGCCGCGTTCCACAGCTATTACAACTCGACCCGCGTACTGGTCGATGACGAAAGCATCCGGCTGGCGCGACTTGCGCTGGCCAACGCAGTGAGACAGGTACTGGCCAACGGTCTTGCGATACTCGGGGTTAGCGCCCCTGAGAAGATGTGAGCTTGCGTTCGAATCTCTGAGGTAAACTTCGATTCCATGAGCCGCGACTATAAGAACAGCGGATCTGCCGCGGGCAACGGACGCGGCAATCCGATGGGGGTCGGCATCCTGATCGGGCTATTGCTCGGTCTTTGCATTGCGCTTGGCGTGGCGCTGTACATCAACAAGGGCGCTAATCCGTTCGTGCAGAAAGCGAAACCGACCGAGGCTACTGGGCGGGAAGCGCCGGCCGCCGAAACAAATCAGACGCCGTCTTCCGCCGACAAGCCGGCCAAGGCCGCGGAGGCCAAACCGCGCTTTGATTTTTACAAAATCCTGCCGGGGACCGAGGAAGCGGTAACCGACAAGGAATTCAAGCGCACGCCGCCGGCCTCGAGCAAAGAGGTCTATTTTCTCCAGGTGGCGGCGTTCCAGAACCCGGCCGATGCGGACAATCTCAAAGCGCGGCTTGCGCTCGCCGGGATCGAGGCGCAGATCCAGACCGCCACGCTGCCCGACGGCAGGGTATGGCACCGGGTCCGGGTGGGTCCGTTTTCGAACAAGGATGAACTGGGCAAGTCCCGCGCCGCTCTGAAGGAAAACAACCTGGAAGCGAACCTGATCAAGGTTCGCGAACCGACTCAGTAATCTCCACACTGCTACGGGAATACCTATGAACCGTTTTCACACAGCGCTGATCGTCGCGTCCGCTTTTCTTGGCCTGGCATTCGCTCCGGCCGGGCTCGCCAGGCCGACTCCAGATGTCGAGTACAAACTGATCAATCCCCCGCAGCCGGCGGCAGGCAAGGGTGTCGAGGTGCTGGAGTTTTTCAACTATGCCTGCTCGCACTGTTACGACTTCGAGCCGCTGCTGAAATCGTGGCTCAAGACGAAGCCCAAGGACGTGGCGTTCCGCTACGTTCCCGCCGTGTTCAACGAGAGCATGTTGCCGCTGGCGAAGACTTATTACGCCCTCGAAGAGTTGGGGCTGCTCGACCGGATGCACGACAAGGTCTACGAGGCAATCCATGAGAAGCGTGTCAAACTTGCCGATCGGGGCGTGATGATCAAGTGGATCACCGAGCAGGGCGTCGATGCCACGAAATTCGAGGCCGCTTACGACTCCTTCAGCGTGGACAGCAAGGCGCAGCGTGCCGGGCAACTCACCCGCGGTTACCGCATTACTGCCACACCCTTTGTCGCAGTCGCGGGCAAGTACCTGACCGCCCCTTCGTTGATGCTGCGGGCGGACGGCAACATCGATCCCAACCGCTTCTTCGAGGTACTCAACGACCTCGTCATCATGGGGCGGGGCAGCGCCAAATAGGCCCGGGGCAGGCATTCCCGTGGGGCGCTTTCTCGCCGCGCTGAGTTTCGCATTCATTCTTGCCGCGTCTGGCGCAGCGGCCGCGGCAGAGCCGATGGAGGACGTGGATTACGTCCTGATCGCACCTCAGCCGGGCGCCGGCGGCGGCCGCATCGAAGTCATCGAATTCTTCTACTACGGCTGCGATTCCTGCTATCGCTTCGAGCCGATGCTTGCCGGCTGGCTCAAGACGCTGGCGCCCGACGTTTATTTCAGGCGGGTGCCGACATTGCGACGCATGGATTGGGTACCCCTGACCAGACTGCACTTCGCGCTCGAAGAAGCGGGCGCGCTCGATCGGCTGCATGGTGAGGTCTACAAGGCGATCCACGAGAGAGGCATCAACCTCGGCGCCTCGAACCCACTGCTCAAGTGGGTGGAAATGAATGGTCTGGAGCGCGCCAGTTTTAAGAAAATCCTGAATTCCGAAAGCGTGAGCGCGAAGGTGCAGAGGGCGCGCGACACGACCGTCGCGTACGGAATCCGCGCCACCCCGTCCATGGTGGTGGACGGCAGGTATCTGACCAGCGGCGGCATGCTCGGCAGCCTGGACGCGCTGTTGCCGGTGGTGGACGGCCTGATCGACAAAGCCCGCAAGGAGCGCGCCGCGAAATGACCGGTGCGCCGCTCAAGGTCGTCATCACCGGCGCCTCGAGCGGAATTGGAAAGGCGCTGGCGCACCAATACGCCAAACACGGTGCCACCCTGGCATTGATCGCGCGCCGGGAACATCTCCTCACCCAGCTCGCGAGCTCGCTTGCGGTCCGCTCCTACACGTATGCCGCCGACGTTCGCGATGCGCGGGCGTTGGCAGCCGTGGCGGAGGACTTCATCGGGCGAGTTGGCTGCCCGGACGTGGTCATCGCCAACGCCGGAGTCAGTGCCGGTACGCTGACCGGAAATCCGCAAGACAACCCGGTATTCGAAGAGATCCTGGCAATCAATGTCACCGGAATGATGCTCACCTTTCAGCCTTTCATCGAACCGATGAAGGCGCGAAATCACGGCACGCTAGCGGGAATCGCGAGTATCGCCGGATTCCGCGGGTTGCCCGGAGCGGCAGCGTATTCGGCCTCGAAAGCCGCGGCGATTTCCTATCTCGAGAGCTTGCGCGTCGAACTGACGGGAAGCGGCGTTTCGGTGGTGACCATCTGTCCGGGCTACATCGCCACGCCGATAACGGGCGGGAATCCATACCGGATGCCCTTCCTGATGGATGCGGATGTGGCGGCAAAGAAGATCGCCGGCGCGATCGCACGGCGCAAGCGCTTCTACGTGCTGCCGTGGCAGATGGCGGTGGTCGGATGGTTCATGCGGCGATTGCCGCGCCCGCTCTACGATTCTCTGTTCAGTCGCGCGCCGCACAAGCCGCGCCGTGCAGCCGGTTGAGCAGGCAGGCGCTCTAGGGAAGCTCTGCATGAGTCCCGCATGCGCGACCGAGGCGATTCGGGTCGAGGGCAAGA
>JBBPIT010000073.1:0-13802 GCA_038040175.1 Pseudomonadota bacterium
GGTCCTTGATGTCGCAGGTCTTGCAGTGCACGCAGTTCTGCGCGTTGATCTGCAGCCGCGGACCTGACGTTTCGTTCACGATCTCGTACACGCCAGCCGGGCAGTAGCGCTGCTCAGGCGCGTCGTAAAGGGCGAGGTTCACCTTTACCGGCACGGATGAATCCTTGAGCACGAGGTGGCAGGGCTGATCCTCGTTGTGATTGGTGTTGGAGATGAATACCGAGGACAGGCGGTCGAAAGTCAGCACGCCGTCCGGCTTCGGGTACTGGATCGGCTGCACTTCCATCTTTTTCTTTAGCGTTTCGTGATCGGCGTGGGCGTGGTGCAGGGTCCATGGCGTCTTGCCGCCGAACAGGATCTGTTCGATCCCGACCATCAACGTTCCGGTGTACAGGCCCTTCGACATCCACGGCTTGAAGTTGCGCGCGCGATGAAGCTCATCGAACAGCCATGATTTGCGGAACGCCTCCGGATACGCCGTCAGTTCGTCGGCGGAACGGCCCGAGGCGAGCGCATCGAAGGCGGCTTCGGCGGCGAGCATGCCCGACTTGATGGCGCAATGACTCCCCTTGATGCGCGCGGCATTGAGAAAGCCGGCGTTGTCTCCAATCAGGCAGCCGCCGGGGAAAGTCATCCTGGGCAACGACTGCAGTCCCCCTGCGGTGATCGCCCGGGCGCCGTAGGCTATGCGCTTGCCGCCTTCGAAGAAGCCGCGAATCGCCGGGTGGGTCTTGTAACGCTGAAATTCCTCGTAGGGATTGAGATACGGATTCGAATAGCCCAGTCCGACGACGAATCCGACAGCGACCTGATTGTTCTCGAAGTGGTAAAGGAATGAGCCGCCATAGGTTTCGCGATCCAGCGGCCAGCCGGCGCTGTGGATTACCAGGCCGGACTGGTGCTTCTCCGGGCTGATCTCCCAAAGCTCCTTCAGGCCGATGCCGTAAACCTGCGGGTCCGCTCCATCGCGCAGCCCGAATTTCGATTCCAGTTGTTTGCCGAGATGGCCGCGGCAGCCTTCCGCGAAAAACGTGTACTTGGCATGAAGATCGATGCCGGGCTGGTAGGCGTCGGTCTTCTCGCCCTTACGGTTTACGCCCATGTCGCCGATGGCCACACCCCTGACGGCTCCGTTGTCTTCGTACAGCAACTCCGCAGCGGCGAAACCGGGAAAGATTTCCACGCCGAGGGATTCCGCCTGTTGCCCCAGCCAGCGGCAGAAGTTGGCCAGGCTGATCACATAGTTGCCGTGATTCCGGAAGCAGGCTGGCAGCATCCAGTTTGGCACCTTGAACGAACCGCGTTCGGTGAGAAAAATGAACCGGTCCTCGCTCACCGGGGTGTTGAGCGGCGCGTCCCTTTCCTGCCAGTCCGGGAACAGTTCCGAAATGGCGCGCGGGTCCATCACCGCGCCCGAGAGGATGTGCGCGCCGACTTCGGAGCCCTTCTCGATCACGCACACCGAGACCTCGGTGCCGCGATCCGCGCTCAACTGCTTGAGGCGGATCGCGGCCGCAAGCCCGGCCGGGCCGGCACCGACGATCACCACGTCGTACTGCATGGATTCGCGTTCTGCCAAAACTGTTCTCCTTGCTGAAAACGAGGCTGTGAGACGTGTTTGCTAGAATGCTGCCTCTTTGATGAATGATAAACGCTTTCGCACCGGCTCAGAAATCGCGCGGCCAACAGACGAGATGATGAAAAAAGAAGAGGGCAGGCTGGTACGGGTTGACCGCGTACCGATGCGCTGGGGAGAGATGGACGCGCTCGGCCACATGAACAACGTGTCCTACTTCCGTTACTTCGAACAGGCGCGCATTTCCTGGTTCGATAGCCTGAAGATTGGCTATTCGCCGGACTCGGAAGGCCCGATCCTCGGCACCATCAACTGCAAGTTCGTCAGGCCCGCAATCTATCCTGCCGATCTGGAGATCACCACTTATGTGGGCAAACCGGGTCGCAGCAGCTTCATGATGTTTCACGAAATGTATCTCGTGGGGGATCCCGCCACGCTCTACGCGGAAGCCGGGGCGGTCATGGTCTGGATCGGCATCGGCGATGGCAAGTCACGGCCGCTGCCCGATTGGATCCGCAACCACCTCAACACCCGATGATTTGTCCGGTCACGCCGCGGCTGTCCGGTCCGATCAGATAGAGATACGCGGGCATCAGCTTTTCGGGATAGCGTGATACGAAATTTGTGCATACCAGTTTGACCCTGAGCAAATCGACCACTTCCTCATCGACTCGGCAAGAAGCCGGAACAGAAACACATAGACCTCTGCTTTCTTCGTGTGTCTTCGCACCCCTCAAGGGGGTACAGAACTGAGTGTTCTTCGTGTCTTCGTGGTGAGATGTTGAACTTGCAATTGCGAAGAGACCAACTCAGGAATCTTCCAGAACCAGTTTGGCGCAGGCAACGCCGCTGCGCACCGCGGCTTCGAGGGTGGCGGGGTAGTCGCTGGCGGTGTAGTCGCCGGCCAGGTACAGCCGCGGAATCGGCGTGCGGTTCGTCGGGCGGCGCAGCCCGACGCTGCATGAAAAAGTCGCGCGCTTCTCGGCGATAACGCGGTGCCAGCGCGGCTCGCCGAGGCCCGGGAAGTGCGCCGACAGCTCGGCGTGTACGCGCCGCGCCAGCTCGTCCTGTTCGAGTTCCTGATGCGCGCCGGAGGCCGAGATCACCACGCCGATCAAGCCGTCCTGTCCACACAGCCGGCCTCGATCGAACAGCCACTGCGAATACGTCGCCTCGATCCCACCCATGCGGAACGGTAGGCGAGTCCCGGGCGGGTACTGAAGGAAGACCGAATGGATCGGCTGGTAGGAAAAGGCCTGTACCAGCTTGTTGACTTCCGCGAGTTCGGTATGTGGTGCAATCAGTGTACTCAGGCGGTGCGGCGACACCGCCAGGATTACGTGGCTGAAACGCCCGTCTTCCGCTGCCAGTTGGAATCCGTCGGCCGTTCTGCGCACGGCTTCTACGGTCACGCCCAATCGCACGCTGCCGCCGTGCAGGGTCAGATAAGCCGCCGCGCGTTCGGGAAACAGCGCGGAGAAATCCATGGCCGGGAGCAGCAGGTCGCTGTCTGCGCGTGCGCCATTGAAGCTGTCGCGAAGTACGTTCAGGAAGATCTGCGCAGACGCCTCGTGGGGCTGGGTGTTCAATGCCGAGATGCACAACGGGTTCCAAAGGTAGCGCGTGACCGGCGGCGGCTGCCGGTAGGAGGCGAGCAGGTGCTCGACACTGGTGTCGGTCCCGAGACGGAAACTCTGACGCCGCATGGCGGCGATGAACGCGGCGGCTTTCATGCGTCCGGCGAGGTCCAGACCGCGCGCGAAGATCAGCGCCGCGGCGAGGTGCAGAGGGGCGGGCAGCCGTGGCGCGCGCAGGCGGAAGTGCGGGTGAACGATGAGTTCGAGCGGCAGCCGGACCAGACCCGGTGCTTCCTGCGGACCCCTGGTGAGTTCGATCAGCCGCAGGGTTTCCCGAAACGCACCGATCAGGATGTGCAGGCCGTTGTCGAGCGGCACGCCGTTAATCTCTACCCGGCGCGCCCGCCCGCCGAGCGTCCTGGCCGTCTCGAAAACCGTGACTGGGATGTCGCGGCGGGCAAGTTCGGTGGCGGCCGCCATCCCGGCATAGCCGCCACCAACGATCGCTACGCGAAAGGATGAGGGATGAAGGATGAAGGATGAGGGGTGAAGCGAAGAATGTCCTTCGTCCTCGTTCCCCCTTCCGCCTTCCGCCTTCATCCTTGCATCCAGGTCCGCCACGCGATCCATAGCTTGCGCAACGGGGTGAGTGAAGTGCGCTGGTTGAGCACTTTGCAGCCGCCGGCGTGTATCTCATCCAGGACGGTCCGGTAGATCGCCGCCATCACCAGACCCGGGCGCTGGGACTTGCGGTCCTGGCGCGGCAACGAAGCGAAGGCGCGCTGGTAGTAGTCCCTGGCACGGTCGATCTGGAATTCAATCAACCGCCGGAAGGATTCGGTCTCACGCAAGTGAACGATGTCGGACGCGGCGACGCCGAAGCGCGACAGTTCGTCCAGCGGCAGATAGACGCGATCGCGGCGCGCATCCTCGCCGACGTCGCGGATGATGTTGGTGAGCTGGAACGCGGTGCCGAGGTTTTCGGCGTAGCGCAGCGTTGCGGAATCGCGGTAGCCGAAAATCTGCGCCGCCATCAGGCCGACCACGCCGGCTACCCGGTAGCAGTAGGACTGCAGCGTTGCAAAGTCGGGATAGCGGTTGTACTGCAGGTCCATTTCCATCCCGTCGATGATCTCGTGGAAGCGCGTCTGCGGAAGATCGAAACGGCGCACCACCGGGATCAGGGCCTTTGCTACTGGATGCTGCGCCGTGCCGGCGAATGTGCCGGCGATTTCCTGGCGCCACCAGGCGAGCTTGGCCCTGGCTAGATCAGCATCGCTGCACTCGTCCACGACGTCGTCCACCTCGCGGCAGTAGGCGTAGAGCGCGGTGATCGCGCGGCGTTTTTCCGGCGGCAGGAACAGGAAGCTGTAGTAGAAGCTCGAACCGCTTTCCGCCGCCTTGTCCTGGCAATACTGGTCGGGGCTCATGGATAGTCCAATAGCGAGCGGAACAGCATGGTGAACCAGTCGTGGGGTTGCAAGACCGGGCGATGACGGAATACGTCGCCGCGGCTCGCCCGCAGTTTGTCGAGGATGCGGCTGCCGCCCATCACGATCATGCGCAATTCCAGTCCGACGCGCCCGGGAAGCCGCCTGGCCAGCGGAGCGCCGGTCAGAAGAATGCTGCGCGCTCGCTCGATCTGATACATCATCATTGCTTGCCATGCCGTGCCGTTGGCGCGGTCGGCGATCTGCGCTTCAGTTACGCCGTATTCAGCCATCTCGTCCTGAGGCAGGTAGATGCGATTTTTGCGGAAATCGATCTCCACGTCCTGCAGGAAGTTGATCAACTGCAGACTCGAACAGATGGCGTCGGAGCAGGTGAGATTGCGCGCTTCGGTGGCCTGATACAAGTGCAGCAGCAGCCTGCCGACCGGATTGGCCGAGCGCCGGCAGTAATCCATGACTTCGCCGAAATCGGCGTAACGGCTCTTGGTCACGTCCTGGGTGAATGCCGAAAGCAGGTCGCGAAACAGGCCGACGGGCAGGCGATGCGCCGAGATCACCAGCGCCAGATCGGCAAATAACGGCAACCGTGGTGGTTCCCCGCGTTCGATGCGATCCAGCTCACTGGAGAACTCGGCAAGCTTGTGCAGACGCTGTTCCGGCGGCAAGTCGCCCTCGTCGGCGCAATCATCGGCCTGGCGGGCAAACAAGTAGATCAGCTCGACCGGACGGCGCAGCCTTTCGGGCAGCAACACCGAAGCCACCGGAAAGTTCTCGTAGTGATTGACCGCCATCGGCTATTCGCTTTGTGTGACAGAAGGTTAGACGGCGGACGAGGGCCCGGCAAGCGGGCATTCGGGTGGCGGGGGCGGGGGCATTATATTAGAATGCGTCGAGTGCGAAAGTGGCGGAATTGGTAGACGCACCAGATTTAGGTTCTGGCGCCGAAAGGCGTGAGAGTTCGAGTCTCTCCTTTCGCACCAGAGCCCCGAGAAAGCGCTGTCTGCCAAGCCTCGCCCGCCTACCAACACAGGAAAACCGAATTAGATGCAAGCAAATCTGGAAACTCTGAGTTCTCTCGAGCGGCGCCTCTCGGTGACCTTGCCGCTCGATCAAGTCAACAGTGAAGTCGAGAACCGCCTCAAGCGGCTCGCGCGCACGGTAAAGCTGCACGGCTTCCGTCCCGGCAAGGTGCCGCTCAAGATCGTCGAGCAGCAGTTCGGCGGCCAGGTGCGCCAGGAAGTGCTCGGCGATGCCGTGCAGCGCAGCTTTGGCGAGGCGGTCAAGGAAAAGAACCTGCGCGTTGCCGGCTATCCACGCATCGAAGTGAAGTCCGCCGCAGACGCCGAGGGCAAATTCGAGTACACCGCGACCTTCGAGGTTTACCCCGATCTCGCCATCGGTGAACTGGGAAGCGTGAAAATCGAGCGTCCGCTTGTCAACATCGGCGATGCCGAAGTGGACAAGACCATCGAAATCCTGCGCAAGCAGCGTACCCACTACCACAGCACCGGGCGCGCCGCCCAGTCCGGCGACCAGGTGCTGATGGATTACCGCGGCAGTATCGACGGCAACCCTTTCGAAGGGGGTGCGGGAATCGATCAGTACGCCCTGCTCGGCGGCAGCCAGTTGCTCGCGGATTTCGAGAAGAACGTCCTCGGCATGAAGGCCGGCGAAACCAAAACCTTCGAGCTGCGCTTTCCCGACGATTACCACGGCAAGGAAGTGGCGGGAACGACCGCCCGGTTCGAGGTAACGGTCAAGGATGTACGCGAGCCGCATGTCCCCGAAGCGGACGCCGAGTTTGCCAAGGTCCTCGGCGTTGCGGACGGCGACATCGCCAGGATGCGCGCCGAGATCAAGGCCAACCTCGAGCGCGAGGTCAAGCGCCGCGCCGGCACGCGCGTCAAGGATCAGGTCATGAAGGCGCTGCTCGACGCGACCCGGGTGGAGCTGCCCAGGGCGCTGCTGGACATGGAAATCGATCGCCTGATGCACAACATGCGCCACGATCTGGAGGCGCGCGGGCTCAAGGCCGACAAGGTGCCGATGCCCAGGGAAGCCTTCGAACCGCAAGCGCAGCGCCGCGTCAGCCTCGGCCTGATCCTGGCGGAGCTGGTGAAGAAACACGGACTTGAAGCCAAGCCGGACCAGATTAAGGCGGTGGTCGGGGAATATGCGCAGAGCTACGAGAAGCCGGAAGAGGTGCTGCGCTGGTACTACCAGTCGCCCGACCGGCTGCGCGAGGTCGAGTCCATCGTCCTCGAGGACAACGTGGTGCAATGGGTGCTGGCCAATGCCAGGGTCGAGGACAAAGCGACCGAGTTCGACGACCTCATGGGGAATGCAAAATGATCACGATGCAAGACCGAATAATCAGCGAGCCGCAAGGCCTGGGGTTGATACCCATGGTCATCGAGCAGAGCGGCCGCGGCGAGCGCGCTTACGACATTTACTCGCGGCTGCTCAAGGAGCGCGTGGTGTTTCTGGTCGGGCCGGTCAACGAAATGTCGGCGAATCTGATCGTGGCGCAGTTGCTTTTTCTCGAATCGGAGAACCCGGAAAAGGACATCTCCTTCTACCTCAACTCGCCCGGAGGATCGGTCTCCGCGGGGTTGGCGATCTATGACACCATGCAGTTCGTCAAGCCCGACGTGAGCACCCTTTGCGTCGGCCAGGCGGCCAGCATGGGAGCCTTCCTGCTCGCTGCCGGCGCCAAGGACAAGCGCTTCGCGCTGCCCAACTCGCGGGTCATGATCCATCAGCCGATGGGCGGCTTTCAGGGCCAGGCTTCGGACATCGAGATCCACGCGCGCGAGATCCTGTACCTGCGCGGCCGGCTCAACGAACTGATGGCGAAGCACACCGGACAGGACGTGAAGACCATCGAACATGACACCGACCGCGACAATTTCCTCAGCGCCGAAGAGGCGGTAAAGTACGGACTGGTGGACAAGGTACTGGTCAGCCGCACCGAGGCCGGCGTGCCCGCCTGAGGCGCGGAGCGGACCCCGACGCGGCGACATGGGAACCAACGCGCGTATGGGTGTCTGATGGGTTGATGTTTACAGCGAAAGGACGTTATGTCTGACAAACCTGGCGGCGAGAAACTTCTCTACTGTTCTTTCTGCGGCAAGAGCCAGCACGAGGTTCGCAAGCTGATTGCCGGCCCCTCGGTGTTCATCTGCGACGAGTGCATCGAGCTTTGCAACGACATCATCCGCGAGGAGAGCCACGCCGAGACTACCGGGAAAGGCGCCAAGTCCGATCTTCCCGTTCCGCACGAAATCCGCGACATCCTCGACCAGTACGTGATCGGCCAGGACATCGCCAAGAAGATCCTTTCGGTCGCGGTGTACAACCACTACAAGCGGCTCAAGACGGTGCAGAAGAAGGACGACGTCGAGCTTGCCAAGAGCAACATCCTGCTGATCGGCCCCACCGGTTCGGGCAAGACGCTGCTGGCGCAGACGCTGGCGCGGCTGCTGAACGTGCCTTTCGTGATGGCGGATGCCACCACGCTGACCGAAGCCGGCTATGTCGGGGAGGACGTCGAGAACATCATCCAGAAGCTGCTGCAGAAGTGCGACTACGACGTCGAAAAGGCGCAGCGCGGCATCGTCTACATCGACGAGATCGACAAGATCTCGCGCAAGTCCGACAACCCCTCGATCACCCGCGACGTGTCGGGGGAAGGCGTGCAACAGGCGCTGCTGAAGCTCATCGAAGGCACCATCGCATCGGTGCCGCCGCAGGGCGGGCGCAAGCATCCGAACCAGGAGTTCGTCCAGGTCGACACCACGAATATCCTGTTCGTCTGCGGCGGAGCGTTCGACGGCCTGGAGCGGATCATCCGCGCCCGCTCCGACAAGGGCGGCATTGGCTTCGGCGCGGAAGTGAAGAGCAAGGACAACCGCAAGGACATCGGAGCGGTGCTGCGCGGCGTCGAGCCCGAAGACCTGATCAAATACGGCCTGATCCCCGAGTTCGTCGGCCGCCTGCCGGTTGTTGCCACGCTGGATGAACTTGATCAGGCCGCGCTGATCCAAATCCTTACCGAGCCGAAGAATGCGCTGCTCAAGCAGTATCAGCGTATGTTCAGCATGGAAGGCGTCCAGCTGGAGGTGCGTTCCGAGGCGCTTAAAGCGGTGGCGCTGAAAGCCCTGGCGCGGCGCACCGGTGCGCGCGGGCTGCGTTCGATCCTGGAACAGGTGCTGCTCGACATCATGTACGACCTGCCCTCCCTGAACAACGTGGAGAAGGTGGTCGTGGACGAAAGCATGATTACAGGCGACGCGCGGCCGATCCTGCTTTACTCCGACCAGCCCAAGGTGGCCGGATCTGCCTGAGCACCGGCCAAAATCCGGAGCCGGCCCGCGTCGGAGTCCCGGCGCCGCCGAAAAATGCCGGCTTTACAATGACTTGCCGTTTGGGTTGAAATACCCGGGCGGCCCCCAACCTTGGAAAGTATGCTTGCCCTTTCAGGTGACCAATGACCTATCCCGCTGATCCTTCCCAAACGACCGTCACCTACGCGCTGTTGCCTTTGCGCGACGTGGTGGTTTTCCCTCACATGGTCATTCCGTTGTTCGTCGGGCGCCCGAAATCGATCAAGGCGCTGGAGACGGCAATGGAAGCGGGCAAGAGCATCCTGCTGGTGGCCCAGAAGTCAGCCGCAAAGGACGAACCTTCGCCGGAAGACCTGTACGACATTGGCAGTATTGCCAACATCCTGCAGATGCTCAAGCTGCCCGACGGCACGGTGAAAGTGTTGGTCGAAGGCGTACAGCGTGCCAAGGTCCTGTCGGTCGTGGACGAGAAGACGCATTACGCCGCCGAAGCGCTGCCGGTTCCGGCCGATGCGGTCGAGACCAACGAGGTGGAGGCGATGCGCCGCGCCATGCTCACCCAGTTCGACCAGTATGTGAAACTCAACAAGAAGATCCCTCCGGAGATCCTCACGTCGCTGTCGGGCATCGACGAGCCCGGCCGGCTCGCCGATACCGTGGCCGCGCACCTGCCGCTGAAACTCGAGCAGAAGCAGGCGGTGCTGGAAATGTTCGAGGTCAGGAAGCGCCTCGAGCATCTGCTGTCGCTCATGGAAGCCGAGCTCGACATCCTCCAGGTCGAGCGCCGCATCCGCGGACGCGTCAAGCGCCAGATGGAGAAGAGCCAGCGCGAGTATTACCTCAACGAACAGGTCAAGGCGATCCAGAAGGAACTCGGCGACATGGAAGAGGGCGCCGACCTGGACGAAATGGACAAGCGCATCAAGGCGGCGCACATGCCCAAGGAGGCGCGCAACAAGGCTGAAGCCGAGATCAAGAAGCTGCGGCTGATGTCGCCCATGTCAGCCGAAGCCACGGTGGTGCGCAACTACATCGAAACGCTGGTCGGTCTGCCCTGGAAGAAGAAGAGCAAGATCAGCAACGATCTGGCCAAGGCGCAGGAAATCCTGGACGCCGACCACTATGGCCTGGAGAAGGTCAAGGAGCGCATCGTCGAGTACCTGGCGGTGCAGCAGCGCGTGGACAAGCTCAAGGCGCCGATCCTGTGCCTGGTGGGCCCCCCGGGCGTGGGCAAGACCTCGCTCGGGCAGTCGATCGCGCGCGCGACCAACCGCAAATTCTCGCGCATGTCTCTGGGCGGCGTGCGCGACGAGGCCGAGATCCGCGGCCACCGCCGCACCTACATCGGCTCGATGCCCGGCAAGGTGCTGCAGAACATGTCGAAGATCGGCGTGAGGAACCCCCTGTTCCTGTTCGACGAAGTGGACAAGATGGGGCAGGATTTCCGCGGCGACCCGGCTTCCGCGCTGCTGGAGGTGCTCGACCCGGAGCAGAACGACAAGTTCGTCGATCATTACGTCGAGGTCGAGTACGACCTTTCGGACGTGATGTTCGTGGCCACAGCCAACACCATGAACATCCCCGCGCCGCTGCTGGACCGGATGGAAGTGATCCGTCTGTCCGGCTACACCGAGGACGAGAAGATCAACATCGCAATGCGTTACCTGCTGCCGAAGCAGATGAAGAACAACGGCGTCAAGGAAGGCGAGCTGTCGGTCTCCGAAAGCGCCATCCGCGACATCGTCCGCTACTACTCGCGCGAGGCCGGCGTGCGCAGTCTGGAGCGCGAAATCTCCAAGATCTGCCGCAAGGTCGTGAAATCGCTGCTGATGAAGAAGCGCGACCACCGGGTAACGGTGAGCGCGCGCAATCTCGACCATTACCTGGGCGTGCGCCGCTTTACTTACGGCCTGGCGGAAAAGAACAACCAGGTCGGCCAGGTGACCGGCTTGGCGTGGACCGAGGTCGGCGGCGAGCTGCTCACCATCGAGGCTGCCGTCATGCCGGGCAAGGGCAACATCCAGCGCACCGGCTTGCTCGGCGACGTCATGAAGGAGTCGGTCGAGGCGGCCCGGTCCGTGGTGCGCGCGCGCGCCGCGCGGCTCGGCATCAAGGACGACGCGTTCGAGAAGTTCGACATCCACGTGCACGTGCCCGAGGGCGCAACACCCAAGGACGGCCCCTCGGCGGGCATCGCCATGACCACTGCGCTGGTTTCGGCGTTGACCGCGATCCCGGTGCGTGCGGATGTGGCAATGACCGGCGAAATTACGCTGCGCGGAGAAGTGCTTGCGATCGGCGGCCTGAAGGAAAAGCTGCTGGCGGCGCACCGCGGCGGCATCAAGACCGTTCTGATCCCGGAAGAGAACGTCAAGGACCTCACGGAGATACCCGACAACATCAAGAATCGTCTGGACATCCATCCGGTCAAGTGGATCGACGAGGTGCTGGAACGCGCGCTCGAGCGCAAGCCCCAGCCCTTGCCGGAGAAAACCGAGGCGGTGGCGATTCCCGCGGTGGACTCCACCGAGGCAGTGAGCGCGGTCAAGCACTGAGTTTCCTGCTTCGAGCGAACGGGAATGCGAAAGGCATTCCCGTTTTTTTTCGCCATGTCACGCTGTGCTAAAAAGTTGCGATGCGCCGGGAACGTGCTTGACACGAGGATTTTCTCCTTGTTATAAAGGGTCTTCGGGAAGTCGATCGCCAAAACAATTCTTCTGTCTTCGGCCCGCAGTCGAAAACAGTTTTCTGTTTCTCCCGTCAACGAATAACGAAAGGGGACCCAAGTGAACAAATTCGAACTCATTGAGGCCGTTGGGAAGTCTGCCGACATCTCCAAGGCGGCCGCAGGCAGGGCATTGGAAGGCACCGTCACGGCGATCAAGACCTCGCTGAAGAAAGGCGGGATGGTGACGCTGGTCGGTTTCGGCACTTTCTACGTCGGCAAGCGCGCGGCACGCAACGGCCGCAATCCCCGCACCGGCGCGACCATCAAGATCAAGGCGGCCAAAGTGCCCAAGTTCCGCGCTGGAAAAGCACTCAAGGATGCAGTAAACTAGCGCGCTTCGTTGGACCGCATACCGGCATTTCCTCCAGAATTCGGGGTAACGAACCAGCAGCGACGCGGAGATCTCGCGGCTGCGACGGGTGCTTAGCTCAGTTGGTAGAGCGTCGCCCTTACAAGGCGAATGTCGGGAGTTCGAGCCTCTCAGCACCCACCAGCGGAACTGACGATTCGAAGGAGTGGTAGTTCAGTTGGTTAGAATACCGGCCTGTCACGCCGGGGGTCGCGGGTTCGAGCCCCGTCCACTCCGCCAACAATTTCTTGTTTTGAATCAACAACTTAGGCACCTTCTGGTGCCTATTTTTTGTGCATTTTCGGCCGCAATTGTTGGAATATGACGGTCTGGTGGTTTCGCGTGCTTCTTCCTATGAGTGCGCTGTGCGGCATCGATGGGAAGTCGCACAAATCTGCACCTTTTTTGCCTCTCCTTTGAGCAACATTTCGCCGGTATTCTCGCGGTCGATGCACGTGAATCTTTGGAGCGCTGACGGTCACATGGCCGGCCTCGCGATCGGCACGCGCCTGCGGTCATAGACCTGGCGCAACATGCGCTCGGAGGTGTGCATCGTTGCCTCGAGCACGTCGTGATCGCCACGCTCCAGCTTGGCAGTCACGCCCTTGGGCCGGCAGTCCTGAAGGTTGAAGGGTGTGAATGGAATTCCGCGGTTCGCGGCTTCAACAATGCATGCCTGCACGAGCTTGAACAACGCGCACTTCCAGCCGCCGCGCGTGTAGCTCTGACCCTTCAGATTGCCAAAGACGAACCCGCTGCAAGCCACCAACGGTCGCTTGATGGCCAACGCCTCATCGATCGTCGCGCGCAGTTCATCGCTCCACAGGATCAGGCCACTCCTGCAGCCATGTCCGTTGCGGCGCTTCGTGGCCGTCCACTGAATGCCCGCTTCGCCGATCTGCGCGCGCGTGAGTCCGCGGACCTCGCTGGATCGACGCAGGCACAGGAACGAGGTCCTGAGCGCCAACGCCACGACGAGACTCGAGCCGCCCAGGCGGCGGCCGATTTCGGTGGTGAGAGAAAGCGCCTCGTCGGCCACATAGATGTCCCGCGCAACTATGGGCAACCGAGTGACGCCATCGAACGGATTCGCATCGAGCATCCCAAGGCGCACTCCGTACTCGAGGATGGTATGCATCAGCGAGATCTCCTTGTTGGCCTTCGCTGCTCGCGGCCGCTTGGCGAGCAGGCTTTGATCGAGATAGCGATAGGCATCGCAGCGTCGCAGTGCAGCGACTGGCAGATGGCCGAACGCCGAGCGAAGGTTCTCGGCCTCACGCTTGTTCTCGGCCAGCGTCGTATCGGCGCGCCGCGATGGGCAGTCATGCGGCAACGATTGCTGGCGATCGAACCACGCGTCGATCAAGTCGGCGACGCTGCCACCGTGTGGACGGTCGTGCTCAATCCCTCGAGTTAGCAGAGTGGCCGCGAGACGTAGCCTGGCAATCGCGATCGCGTCGGTCACAGAGCACTTGAATCTGAAACGCCAAGCTCCGTCGGGGCCCTTGAACCCGATCGAATAAGTCCGAGTGCCGAAGCGCTCGTAGACGCGGTGGGGGAGGCCGTCGGGCCGTTTGCGGTGCCTGCTCATGGGTGCACCTCCGCAATGTTTGCCAAGCCGCGATGCAATGGCGGCAGCCGGTCCGCGTCAACGCAGCGGAGCCGGGCTGCTGTGGGTCCCGGCAACCGGACAGTGACGAAGAAGACATCAACCGCGCAACTAGTGTAGTGTTCCACTCTTGATGGAACTTAAATGAACACCCCCACTCCAATGA
>JBBPIT010000074.1:0-13303 GCA_038040175.1 Pseudomonadota bacterium
GTGTTGATCTCGCCGTTGTGGCAGATCATGCGGAACGGATGCGCCAGGTCCCACGACGGGAAGGTGTTGGTCGAGAAGCGCTGATGCACCAGCGCGAGCGCCGACTCGACGCGCGCGTCCTTGAGATCGAGGTAATACTCGCCGACCTGGTAGGCGAGGAGCATTCCCTTGTAGCACACGGTGCGCGCCGACATCGAAGCCACGTAGAACTGCTTGCCGTGCTTGAGCCGCAGCGCCTGGATGGCATGGCCGGAGCTCTTGCGGATGATGTAGAGCTTGCGCTCCAGCGCGTCGGTCACGGTGACGCGCTTGCCGCGCCCGATGAATATCTGCCGGATCACCGGCTCGAGCTGGATCGCCGGCGCGGCGAGGTCGCTGTTGTCGACCGGCACGTCGCGCCAGCCGAGCAGCACCTGTCCTTCATCCTTGACCGCGCGCTCGATCTCGTACTCGCAGGCGATGCGCGACGCGGGATCGCGCGGCAGGAACACCATGCCGACGCCGTACTGGCCAGCGGGCGGCAGCTTCACGCGCTGCTTCGCCATTTCCTCGCGGTAGAAGCGGTCCGGGATCTGGATCAGCAGGCCGGCGCCATCGGAGAGCTTGGGGTCCCAGCCCACCGCGCCGCGGTGGGTCAGATTCTTGAGAATCTGCAGGCCCTGCTCGATGATCTTGTGACTCTTCGCGCCTTTGATGTGCGCAATGAACCCCACCCCGCAGGCGTCGTGTTCGTTGGCGGGGTCGTAAAGTCCCTGTCGCGCAGGCAAAGCCGGGTTGGTCATGTCGCACCTCTGTATTACCGCAGTTGGCGCCCGCCGCACCGCCCCAGACCGGCAACCTGGGCAGACAAGGCCGGAACGCGCAAAAATTCGAGCGAGCCGTAAATGTTACCGCGATTGCAGCCGACCTATCAATAAACGCGTCTAAATCCGGGCCCTTGCACCCGCAGGCGGGCTGTTCAGGACTCCTCGACAGCGAACAGGCGCCGGTGCTCGCGGATCGCGTAGCGGTCGGTCATCCCGGCAACGTAATCGGCGATCGCCCTGGGCAGATCCGCCTCGGCGCGGGACTGGAACTCCGGGGGCAGGAGACGCGAGTCGGCCATGAAGGCCTGAAACAGGTCGCGGACGATGCGCCTGGCCTTGTTGCTCATGCGCGCAACCCGGTAGTGCTGATACAGATGTTTTCTGAGAAAGACCTTGAGTTCGTGCTGCTCTTCGCGGATCGCCGGACTGAACGCGATCAGCGGCGGCGCGAGCCGCACCTGGTCGACACTGTCCGGACGGTGCTCGGCGATCAGGGCCCGGCTTCGCTCTGTCAGATCCGAGACCAGCGTATTGATCATGCGACGAACCGTCTCGTGGATCAGCCGCCGGTCCACCAGTCCCGGGTACTGCCCGCGCACGGCCTCGAGGTGGCGGGCGAAGATACGCACCGAAGACAGTTGCTCGACCGCGATCAGTGCGGAGCGCAGGCCGTCGTCGACGTCGTGATTGTTGTAGGCGATCTCGTCGGCCAGGTTGGCAAGCTGCGCCTCCATCGACGGGCTCTGGTTCTTCAGAAATCGCTCGCCGACCTCGCCCAGCTTCTCGGCATTCTTGGTGGAGCAGTGCTTGAGGATGCCTTCACGGGTCTCGAAACACAGATTCAGTCCGTCGAACGCGCCGTAGCGCTGTTCCAGCAGGTCGACCACCCGCAGCGACTGCAGGTTGTGCTCGAAGCCGCCGTGTTCCTTCATGCACTCGTTGAGCGCGTCCTGGCCGGCGTGTCCGAACGGCGTGTGGCCGAGGTCGTGCGCCAGCGAAATCGCCTCGACCAGGTCCTCGTTCAGCCCGAGGTTGCGCGCCACCGAGCGGCCGATCTGCGCCACTTCGATGCTGTGGGTCAGCCGCGTGCGAAACAGGTCGCCTTCATGGTTGACGAAAACCTGGGTTTTGTACTCGAGCCGGCGGAAGCCGGCGGAATGGATGATGCGATCGCGGTCGCGCTGAAACTCGGTGCGGCCCGTCGGAGCGGCCTCCGCAATGCGCCGGCCGCGCGAGGCTGCGGGATCGGCAGCGTAGGCTGCCAGCTCACGCATGCGCGGCGGCTCCCGCAAGAACCTGGCGCAGGTCCTTGGGGCGGAAATCCGACGTGACGAATGCCTTGCCAAGCGCTTTGAGCAATACCAGACGCAACTTGCCGTCCTCCACTTTCTTGTCGTGACCCATCAGCTCCAGGTAACGGGCCTCGCCCAGGTCGGGCGCCTCGGTCGGCAGGCCGGCGCGGCTCATGAGCAGGGCAACACGCTCGACCTCCGCGAAGTTGAGCAGGCCCATCCGCTCGGACAGCCGGGCGGCAAGGATGGTGCCGGCAGCGACCGCCTCGCCGTGCAACCAGGTACCGAACCCCAGGCCCGCTTCGATGGCGTGGCCGAAGGTATGCCCGAGGTTGAGCAGCGCGCGCTCGCCGGCCTCGCGCTCGTCCGCTGCAACCACCAGAGCCTTGTTTTCGCAGGAACGGGCAACCGCATAGGCGAGGGCATCGGCATCGCGTGCGCGCAGCTTCTCCATGTTGACCTCGAGCCACGCGAGGAAGGGCGCATCCATGATCAAACCGTACTTGATCACTTCGGCAAGGCCTGCCGAGAGCTCGCGCTCCGGCAACGTATCCAGAGTCGCGGTATCAGCAACCACCAGGCGCGGCTGGTGGAAGGCGCCGATCATGTTTTTGCCGCGGGGATGGTTGATCGCGGTCTTGCCCCCCACAGAGGAATCCACCTGCGCGAGCAGAGTGGTGGGCATCTGGATGAATGGCACGCCGCGCTGGTAGGTTGCTGCGGCAAAACCGGCGAGATCACCGACCACGCCGCCCCCCAGCGCGATGATGGTGGTCTTGCGTTCGCAGCGGTGCGTCAGCAGCAGATCGAAAATGGAATTGAGTGTCTGCCAGTTTTTGTGATCTTCGCCGTCGGCAACGACGATCGGCACGACCTCGACGGCGGCGTCGCGCAGCGCCGAGGCCAGCGGTTCCAGGTACAGCGGGGCGATCGTCGAATTGGTGACGATCGCGACTTTGCGCTGCTCCAGGCGCGGCAGCAGAAGCTCGGTGCGTGCGAGCAACCCCCTGCCGATGTGAATCGGGTAGGAACGCTCGCCGAGTCCTACGGTGATGGTTCGCATGCTTTTCAGAGCTGCGGTGCCTGCGTCTGCTGCTCGGACCGCGTTTCGAGCAGCAGCTGACACAGCCGGTTGACGAGCGAGGTTAGGCTCTGGTTTCCGGTGTCGACGGTGAGGTGCGCGACCTCGCGATAGAGCGGATCGCGTTTCTCGTACAGTTCGGTCAGTCGCGCGCGCGGATCCGCAGCCTGCAGCAGCGGGCGGTTCTTGTCGTGGCGGGTGCGGTTGAGCAGGTCTCTCACGGAGGCGCGCAAGTACACCACTGTGCCCCTGGTCCTAAGCCTGTCGCTGTTTTTTTCGCTCAATACCGCGCCGCCGCCGGTGGCGAGTACGATGTCACGCAGCGCCGTGAGTTCGTCCACTACCGCGGATTCGCGGACGCGAAAACCGGCCTCGCCCTCGATCTCGAAAATCACCGGTATCTTCACGCCGGTGCGATCCTCGATGACGTGATCCGAGTCGTAGAACGTTTTCTGCAGGCGTTTCGCCAGGACTCGGCCGACCGAGGTCTTGCCTGCACCCATCATTCCCACCAGGAAGATGCTGCCCGGCACGTCGACCCGCGCTTGCGTTTGGTTTTCCAGGGTTGCCTCGTGCATACGGCCATTCTAGCGAAACCGGTCTTGCACGGTCAGGTCGCGGAGAAAACAAAAACGGCCGCAATCGATGCGGCCGTTCCGGGAGAGCGTTGTGTTCAGCGGACGGTCAGCGTGTCCTTGACCACCCTCGGCGTCACGAAAATCAGCAGCTCGCGCTTGTCGTTGCGGCGCAGGTCCTGGCGGAACAGGATGCCGATGACCGGTATGTCGCCCAGCATCGGCACCTTGGTCCGGGTGCTGGACTCTTCCTGTTCGAAGATGCCGCCGATGCCGACCGTACCGCCGCTTTCCACCAGGACTTCGGTGGAAATCTGCTTGGTGTCGATCGACGGACCGGCGCTGGTATTGGCGCCGACGCTGTCCTTGTTGATGTTCAACTTCATGATGATGTTGTCGTTGGGCGTGATCTGCGGCTTCACCTTCAGGCTCAGGGTGGCCTTTCGGAACGAAACGCTGGTCGCGCCGCTGCTGGTCGCCTGCTGGTACGGGATCTCGGTGCCCTGCTCGATGGTGGCCTCCACGTTGTCGGCGGTGATGACCCGCGGGCTGGAGATGATCTTGCCCTTGCCGTCAGCCTGCAGCGCGGTGATCTCGAGGTTGAGGAATTTCGACATCAAGTCATTCATCAGGACCAGCGAGAACTGCCCCGGCACCACGCCGCCGAGACCCGGCGCCGGCATGTTGGTGGAAAGTCCATCCGTGAAGAAATCAGGCGAGGTGGCAATCTGACCGGTCAAAAAGCCGGTGCTCGCCAATCCGCCGCCGGCGGTGATCCGGTGGGTGCCGCCGGGTATCCGCTCGCCGCGGCCGGTTCCATCGACGAATCCGAGCCTGGCCCCGAGGTTGCGGCTGAAGGTATCGCTGGCCTCGACGATGCGCGCCTCGATCAGGACCTGGCGCACGGCAACGTCGATCTGCTTGAGCAGCCGGCGGACGTCATCGAGCTTGTCCACGATGTCCTGCACGAAAATCGTGTTGGTCCGCGGATCCACCACCGCGCTGCCGCGCTTGGACAGGATCTTCTGGTCCGACGCCGTGATGATCTTCTGGACGTCCTCGGCACGCTGGTAGTTGAGCTGGAAGCTTTCGGTACGCAGCGGCTCGAGGTCCGCGATCTGCTGCCGCGCTTCCAGGGCAAGCTTCTCCTTGGTTGCGAGTTCGTCGCGCGGGGCGATCCAGACGACGTTACCGGTCTTGCGCATGTCCAGGCCCTTGGCCTGGAGAATGATGTCCAGCGCCTGGTCCCATGGCACGTCCTTCAAGCGCAACGTCAGGTTCCCGGTCACCGTGTCGCTGGTAATGATGTTGAGGCTGGTGAAATCCGCGATCACCTGCAGCACCGCACGCACTTCGATGTTCTGGAAGTTCAGCGAGAGTTTCTCGCCGGCATAGCCTGTGCCTTCCTTCGGCCGGCCGGCTTCCTCGACCACGGGCTTGATTTCGATGATGAAGCGCTTGTCGGTCTGATAGGCCGACTGCTCCCAGCGCCCCTTCGGGGTGACGGTGATGCGGGTATTGCCGGCCTGCCGGGTAACCTCGAAGAAATCGACCTGGGTGCCGAAGTCGGTAACGTCAAAGCGCCGCTCCAGCGCCGGCGGCAGCATGGTCTGGAGAAAGTCCACCAGAACGGTGCGGCCCTGCTGGCGCAGATCGATACCGGTGGCCGTATCGGAGAGGTCGACGATGATCTGCGCCTCCCCATTCTTGCCGCGGCGAAAGTCGATGTCCTGAACGCTGTGCAGATCGCCGCCGGGTTTGGGCTCGGCGAATTGCGTGGTCGTCGCCGCGGCAGCGGTTGCGCCGGCACCCTGCAGGGTCACCACGACGGTATTGCCTTCCACCCTGGCGTCGTACTTGAGCATCTTGGCAAGGTTGAACACCACCCGCGTCCGCCCGCCCGACTGGCCGAATCGGATCGTGCGCAGGTCGCCCTGGTTGACGTCCTGGGTGCTCTTGCCGAGGCCGTTTGCCGTGTTCGGAAAATCGAGCGCTAACCGGGGCGGGTTATTCACAGTGAAGGCCGCGGGAGGATTCGGCAAGGCCTCCTTGAGGCCGAGCCTGACGGTAACCGTCCCGGCCTGTGTGGAAACGTCGATCGACTGTATGACGTTGCCGGTACCGCCGTTACCCGTCTTGGTGTCCTGGCCGTGCGCCGCGAAACTGCTCAGCACCAGCAACAGGCCGATCGGGGCGGCGACCATATTAATCAAACGACCGAAGCGTTTCATATTCGCGTGCTCCTTAGTTTATTGCTCGAGCAGCTGCAAACTGCTGGTGCGCTCTGTCCAGGAACCCGACGAGGAATCCTGGATGACCTCCTTGAGGGTCACAGCGGAATCGCTGATAGCGCTGATGACGCCGAAGTTCTGCCCGACGTAGTTGCCGGCCTTGACACGGTAAAGATTCTTGTCCGGCGTCTTGATCAACGCATAGTGGACCCGCTTCTGCTCAAGCGTTCCGACCATCTGCAGGCTCTCGAGGGGGAATGCCTCGAGCGCTTCCTTGCGGCGGTTCAGATCCGGCTGCGGTCCGCCGCCGCCGGGGGCACGGCTGTCGGCAATCGTCGTGCGCGGCTTGAACGGGTCCGGCAGATCGAAAGCGTTGTAAGCAAACGGTTCGAACTGCTTGACCTCCGGAATCGGCTCGACCCGGCCGCGCAATCCTTCGCCGGATTCTTTGACGAACTGCCTGAGATCGGAAAACTCGTCGCCGCCGCAACCGGCAAGCAGCAGCAAGGCAACCGCCAGGACGAACAGCGCACGCATCACTTCTTGCCACCCTTCTTCGCGGCGGCGGCATCACGGGCGGTCTTGCGCTGTGCCGCGATCTCACTCTCGTCCAGATAGCGGAAGGTCTTGGCTACGGCGTCCAGGACCAGGTCGCCTTCCTTGTTGGGGATCAGCGCAATGTCGTTCAGGGTCACGATGCGCGACAATTGGGAAACGTCGCTCGCGAACGCGCCGATATCGTGGTATTTACCGGTAAGCTTGATGGTGATCGGCAGCTCCGCGTAGAACTCCGACGCGTTTTCCTTCTGAGCCGGACGGAACAGCTCGAACTGTAGACCGCGACCCAGCCCCGCCTGATTGATGTCGGTAAGCAGCGCCTCCATCTCCGACTTGTTAGGCAGTTGCTTGAGCATTTCTCCGAAGGATTCCTCGATTTCCGCAAGTTGTTTGCGATAAGCCTCGAGATTAACCGCCTGTTTCTGCTTGTCGAGGAAAGCGGTACGCAGCTCCTGTTCCTTGTTGCGCGCCTGCGCCAGCTCCTCCAGTTGGATCTTCCAGTCGAACCAGTAACCGGCAAAAACGATGAGCAGAAGCAGAATGAGCACTGCTCCCAGCTTGGGCACCACCGGCCAGCTACCGATGTCCCTCGGGTCCAGTCGTCTCAGGTCGTCGAACGTCATGATCGTCAGGCCTTCGGCGCGGCCGCGGCGCGCGGCGGGGCGGGGGCGCCCGGTTTGGCTCCCAACGCCTCTTCCTTGGGCCGCGAGATGGTCACGTTGATTATGAACTCGTTGAGGATGATGTTGTCCTTGCCCAGCTTGGTGGCCTTGACCTCAACCAGGGACGGGGCTTCCAGCCAGGGTGAAGCCTCGAGATTGCGCATCAGCGTCGATACCCTCGCATTGGAGGTTGCATAGCCGACGAAGTTGACCTTCTGCCCGGTCTGCTTCACCGCCTTCAGATGCACGCCGTCCGGCAGTTGCCGCACCACCTGGTCGAGCAGCCGCACGGTCTCGGTGCGGTTGGTCTGCAGCGTTTCCACCACGCGTTTGCGCGCCAGCAGCGCCTGTGTCTGCTCCTTGAGCTTCTTGATCTCGTCGATCTGCTTGTCGAGCGCTGCAATCTCGGTCTGCAGATATTTGTTCCGATCCAGCTGGTTCTCGATGCGGGTCGCGAACAGTCCGTGCACTGCGACCACGATCGCGGCACCGAGTCCCACGGTCATTCCCACCAGGACGAAAAACTGGCGCTGCTGCGCCCTGCGCCGCTCTGCGCGGTGCGGCAGTAGGTTGATTGGGATCATTCGTCGAATCTCCTCAGCGCGAGTCCGCAGGCAACCAGCAGCGCGGGCGAATCCACCGCAAGCTGAGCCTGTCGAACTTTGGAGGAAACCTCCATTCCAATGAACGGATTGGCGACCAGGGTATTGACCTGGGTGCGCTCTGCCACCACTTCCGGCAGACCGGGAATGGTCGCCGAGCCGCCGGAGATGAAGATGTGGTGAACCTGGTTGTACTGGGTCGAGGTAAAGAAGAACTGAAGTGCTCTGGCAACTTCGAGCGCTAAGGTGTCCATGAACGGAGCCAGGACTTCGGAGTCGAAGGTATCCGGCAGCCCGCCGTTGCGCTTGGCGGCCTCGGCTTCCTCGGGCGAGAGATTGTAGTGGCGCATGATCTCCTGGGTGAGCTGATTGCCGCCGAAAGGCTGCTCACGCATGTAGACCGACTGGTTATTGCGCAACACGTTGATGTTCATCATCGACGCGCCGATATCCACCAGGGCGATGGTCTGATCGCGGCCGCCCTCGGGTAGCTGGCCCTGCATCAGTTCGAATGCGTTCTGTGAGGCAAAGGAATCGATATCCATTACCACGGCCTTGAGACCGACCGACTCGGCCACGGCCACGCGGTCGTCGACTTTTTCCTTGCGCGAGGCGGCGATCAGGACTTCCACGTCCTCGGTGCTGTTGGGGGCCGGGCCGAGAATCTGGAAGTCGAGGTTGACTTCCTCCAGGGCAAACGGAATGTACTGATTGGCTTCCGTTTCGACCTGGGCTTCGAGCTGGTCTTCGGTCTGGCCTGCGGGAACGACGATCTTCTTGGTGATGACCGCCGCGGAGGGCAGGGCCATTGCCAGGTTCTTGACCCGCGTGCCCATACGCTTCCAGCCGCGCCTGAGAGCGTCGCCCACCTCTTCGAGGTTCATGATGTTGCCGTCCACCACTGCGTCCTTCGGCAGCGGCTCGATGGAATAGCGCTCGAGGCGATAGTGGCCCTTGCCGGATCCGGTCAACTCGACCATTTTCACCGACGAGGAACTGATGTCGACCCCGACAAGAGGAGGCGACTTGGCCTTCAGCAGACCGCTGAGAAAGTCCGCATTGAACTCGAATTTTCCTTTGAGCATTGGCCGTTTAGGCGCGATACGTATAATCTACATTAAATGCTAGCAACAACTATTTTGCAAGTAAAGCGATTTAACGCCCCCTTCTGTCGGGTCCGGGCAACATCTATATAATGCCCGCCGTTCCCCCTGCCGGTACCCCCCTTTAATCTATCCCATGTCCTCCCGCTGGTGGTTTTATGGCCTGTTCGGGCTGGCCGCGATCGCGGCCTCGATCGTCCTGGTGGTCGGATACGCCATGGTGGTGGCCTATCCGAACCTGCCTTCCCTCGAGGCGCTGACCTCCTACCAGCCCAAGATTCCGCTTCAGATCTTCAGCATCGAGGGCGACCTGATCGGGGAGTTCGGCGAGGAGAAGCGGGCCTTCGTCAAGATCGAGCAGACCCCCGACATACTGCGCAAGGCAATCATCGCAGCGGAGGACGAGCGCTTTTACGAACACGGCGGGGTCGATTACATCGGCGTGGTACGCGCCGCACTGTCCAATTTCGCCGCCGCCAGTGCCCGCCAGGGTGCCAGCACCATCACCATGCAGGTGGCACGAAACTTCTTTCTTTCCACCGAGAAAACCTTCAGCCGCAAGTTCAATGAGGCGCTTCTCGCGTTCAAGATCGAGCACAGCCTGACCAAAGACGAGATCCTGCAGCTTTACATCAACCAGATTTACCTCGGCCAGCGCGCCTACGGCTTCGGCGCCGCCGCGCTGGTGTACTTCGGCAAACCGCTCGACCAGCTGAACCTTGGCGAGATCGCCATGCTTGCCGGGCTGCCCAAGGCGCCGTCGCGTTACAACCCGGTGATCAACATGAACCGCGCCAAGCAGCGGCAGCGCTACGTGCTGCGGCGCATGCTCGAGCTCAATCATATCGACGCAGAGCAGTTCAAGCAGACGGAGGCCCAGCCGATCATCGTCACCCGCCAGGTCCAGGAGTTCGCGACGCGGGCGGACCACTTCGCCGAAATGGTGCGTCAGGCCATCTACGACGCCTACAAGGAGGAAGCCTATACCCGCGGCTTCCGGGTCTACACCACACTGTCCAAGGTGCATCAGGACGCTGCTTATCGGGCGCTGCGCCAGGGAGTGCTGGAATACGATCAGCGCCAGAATTATCGCGGCGCGGAGGGCTACTTCGATCTTCCCAAGGAAGAAGTCGGGGAAGAAGCGCTTGAGGATGCGCTGCAGGACGAACTGGAAAGCGACGACATCTACCCGGCCATCGCGCTGGAGGTCGACGCCAAGGCGGTGAAGGCCTACCGCAAGGGCGGCGAATTCGTCACCATCACCGGCGACGGCCTGAAGTTCGCCAGCCGCATGATCGGCAACCGCGCGCCTGCCAAACTGAGGCTGCGCCGCGGCGCGCTGATCCGGGTGCAACCCGACGGCAAAGGCGGCTGGAAAATCGTGCAGTTGCCGCAGGTTGAGGCCGCGCTGGTGTCCATGAACACCAACGACGGCGCAATCCGGGCCATGGCCGGTGGATTCGACTTCTACCGCAACAAGTACAACCACGTCACCCAGGCGCGCCGGCAGCCCGGTTCGAGCTTCAAGCCATTCATTTATTCTGCGGCACTGGAAAAGGGTTTCACGCCGGCCACCATCATCAACGACGCGCCGCTGACCATCGACGCCAGCGAAACCGGGTCGGTGAACTGGGAGCCGAGAAACTTCGACGGCACCTTCGATGGCCCGATCCGCATGCGCACGGCGCTGACCCGATCGAAGAACCTGGTGTCCATACGGATCCTGCAGGCGATCACTCCGCAGTACGCACAGGACTACATCTCCCGCTTCGGTTTCGATCCGAAGCAACACCCGCCGTACCTGACCATGGCGTTGGGAGCCGGATCGACCACCCCGCTGGAAATGGTGATGGGTTACTCGGTGTTCGCCAACGGCGGATTCCGTGTGACGCCTTATTTCATCGAGCGCATCGAGGACGCACAGGGCGAAATCCTGGGCAAGGCCAATCCGATCCAGGTCGGCAAGGGCGCGGAACGGGTGATCGATGCCCGCAACGCGTTCATCATGGCAAACATGATGCAGGACGTGATCCGCGGCGGCACCGGAGCGCGCGCCATGGCACTCGGCCGCGTGGACCTCGCCGGCAAAACGGGCACGACCAACGAGCAGATGGACGCGTGGTTTACCGGATTCCAGCGCAACCTGGCGACAGTGGTGTGGATGGGCTATGACATCCCGCGCACGCTGGGTGATCACGAAACCGGCGCGGTGGCTGCCCTGCCGATCTGGATGTCGTACATGGGGACGGTCCTGAAAGGCCAGCCGGAAGAACTCTGGGTGGCGCCCCAGGGCGTGGTCGCAGTCGCGATCAATCCGCAAACGGGGCTTCGCGACCGGCACGCGGCCACGCCGATGATCGAGTACTTCTACCACGAGAACGTTCCGCCGGAGCAGGAGAGCAGCCCGGAAGACGAGCTTGGCGACTCCACCAAGCCGCCGGAGGAAGTCAGCGACCAGCTATACTGAACGCCGATGTCGAGGGACAACGGCAACAACCGACAGATGCGCGAGCGCATCGCCCAGCTTGCGGCGCGCCTGATGGCCGTGGACGGGATCGATGATTTTGCGCTGGCCAAGCGCAAGGCGGCACGTCAGGCCGGGGCGCCCGACACCCGCAACCTGCCCAACAATGAAGAAGTGGAGCAGGCCCTGCGCGCCTACCAGCAGCTCTACCAGGCCGACGAGCAGCAGGCGCGTCTGCGCCACCTGCGGCAGAACGCCCGCGAGATGATGCAACTGCTCGCGCAATTCGATCCCCATTTGTCCGGTCCGGTGCTGTCCGGCAGCGCGGGCAAGTACTCCGACATCAACATCCACCTTTTCACCGACAGTGTGAAGGACGTGGAAATGTTCCTGCTCAACCGCCAGATCCCCTACCGCAGCCGCGAACAGCGCGTTTACATCGGCGGGGAACTACGCGGCGTACCGAATTTCAGCGTCAGCACCGACGACGCCGATTTCGACATCACCGTGTTCGCGCCGCGCGATCTGCGCTATCAGCTGCGCACTGCCGCCGAGGGCAAACCCTGCGACCGTGCCCGTATCGACTGGCTGAACTCGGTGCTCGATAGCGGCGGAACTGCGGGAGCCGGGGCTAACCCTCTTTGAGCCAGGCGGCCGCTTCCAGGGCGAAATAAGTAAGGATGCCGTCGGCGCCGGCGCGCTTGAAGGCCAGCAACGACTCCAGAACGCACTTGCGACGGTCGATCCAGCCATTCATCCCCGCGGCCTGGAGCATCGCGTACTCGCCGCTGACCTGATACACGAAGGTCGGCGCGCCGAACTCGTCCTTCACCCTGCGCACGATGTCGAGGTAGGGCATCCCGGGCTTGACCATCACCATGTCCGCGCCCTCTGCGAGGTCCATTCCCACTTCCCAAAGCGCCTCGTCGCTGTTTGCCGGATCGATCTGGTAGGTGAACTTGTCGCCCTTGCCCAAGTTTGCCGCCGAGCCGACCGCGTCGCGAAACGGGCCATAGAAACTCGACGCGTATTTGGCCGCGTACGCGAGTATGCGCGTGTAGATATGCCCGCTCTCATCCAGCGCCCGACGCAGCGCCCCGACGCGCCCGTCCATCATGTCGGAGGGCGCGACGATGTCCACCCCGGCTTCGGCATGCGTCAGCGCCTGTTTGACCAGGGCCTCGATGGTCTCGTCATTGAGCACGTAACCGCTGCCGTCGATCAGACCATCCTGGCCGTGGCTGGTATAGGGATCGAGGGCGATATCGGTGATGACGCCCAATTGCGGGAAGCGGCTTTTCAGCGCCCGGATGGTTCTTGGAGCGAGCCCGTCGGGATTGAACGCTTCGCTGGCATCGGCGGTCCGGAGCTTGTTGTCCACGACCGGAAACAACGCAATTGCCGGCACCCCAAGCTCGACGCAGCGCTCGGCCTGCCTGAGCACGGCGTCCACGGTCAGCCGTTCCACTCCTGGCATCGACGCAACCGCTTCGCTGCGGTTGTGTCCGTCGATAACGAACACCGGGTAGATGAAGTCGTCCGCAGACAGCCGATGCTCGCGCACCATGCGCCGGGAAAAATCGTCACGGCGCAGCCTGCGCAGCCTGCGGACTGGAAACTTTCCGAGTACATGCATGATCGGTCCTCGGTTCCCCGCGCCCCCGGGTATCCGGTTGCCAAGCGAGAAACCATCTCGTTGAATTAAATGATAAAGCCTCGGTTGTGCAAAGCGGAACTTTTTTGCGCTTCCGGCACTCTCAATCAGTAGACAGTGATGTCTCCCGCTTCTCCTCCCTGAGCGGGTGCCTTAATCCAAATTGAGGCTTTGTTTCGCCCCCGGTTTTAGTCCCCTTTAACCGGGGGTTTTTTATTGTAGGGAAGCTCCGATCAAGTTCCGCGACGCGCGTTGCGCCAGGTGCGGATGACTGC
>JBBPIT010000075.1:0-12769 GCA_038040175.1 Pseudomonadota bacterium
CAGCGCATCAATCTCACCACCGCGCTCGGCACCTCGCTCACCAACACGCTGTTCGTGCTGGACGAACCTTCGATCGGCCTGCATCCGCGCGACATGGGCCGGGTGATCGGCGTAATGCAGCGGCTGCGCGATGCCGGCAATTCGTTGGTGGTGGTGGAGCACGATCCGCAGATCATGCTCGAGGCGGACCGCATCCTCGACATCGGCCCCGGACCGGGCGAACGCGGCGGTGAAGTGGTGTTCTTCGGCACGCCGTCCGAGCTCGCGCGCAACGGCAAGTCGCTGACCGGCGATTATCTCTCCGGTCGCAAGCGCGCCGACGCCGGCATCGAACCGGCGCTGGTCGATTCCAAAGCGGCGAGGCTCGAGGTTCTCGGCGCCGCCGAACACAATCTCAAGAACATCGACGTCGCGATTCCGCTCAATCGCCTGGTCTGCATCACCGGCGTCAGCGGGTCCGGCAAGTCCACACTGATCCAGAACGTGCTTTATCCGGCGCTCCTGAAGCATAAGGGTAAGCCGACCGAATTGCCCGGCGCGCACCGGGCGATTCGCGGGCACGAGCGCATTGCCGAAGTGGTGATGGTGGACCAGACCCCGATCGGGCGCACCACGCGTTCGAACCCTGCAAGCTATGTCGGCGCCTGGGAACCGATCCGCGATCTTTACGCCAAGGAGCCGGCGGCAAAAGAGCGCGGCTACACGCCCGGAACGTTCAGCTTCAACTCCGGCAACGGCCGCTGCCCGACTTGCGGCGGCAACGGCTTCGAGCACGTGGAAATGCAGTTCCTTTCCGACGTGTATCTGCGCTGCCCGGATTGCGACGGCAAGCGCTTCCGCGCGGAAGTGCTGGAACTGACCGTCAAGGGCAAGTCGATCGCGGATGTGTTGGAGATGACCGTGTCGGAAGCGGCCGCATTTTTCGCAGACCGTCCGGACGTCATTGCACGGTTGCAGCCGCTGGTGGATGTGGGTCTGGAGTATGTGAAGCTCGGCCAGCCGGTGCCGACATTGTCCGGCGGCGAAGCGCAACGACTGAAGCTGGCAGGCCATTTGGCGGAGGCAAACCCACCTCACCCGGCGCGCGGAGAGGGAGCAAAACGGCGCGATGCACGATCAATAAACACCCTCTCCCCTCGAATTCGAGGGGAGAGGGCGGGGGTGAGGGGAGGCTCCCTGTTTTTGTTTGACGAGCCGACCACCGGCCTGCACTTCGAGGAAGTGGCCAAGCTTCTGCGCGCCTTGCGCAAGCTGATGGCGGCCGGCCACTCGCTGGTGGTGATCGAGCACAACCTCGACGTGATCCGCGCCTCCGACTGGATCGTGGACCTCGGTCCCGAGGGCGGCGACGCCGGCGGCGAACTGGTGTGCGCCGGCACGCCGGAAGAAGTGCAGCGCAACCCGAAGTCGCATACCGGCGCTGCCTTGTCCCGGTACGAACAAGCGCTGCGGGAGGGGGCGATCGGGCAGATGGGCAAAGCTGCTGAGGAGTCTGCGCCTGACGCCTCACGCCTCGCGCCTCACGCCATTCATATTCACAACGCGCGCGAGCACAATCTTCAGATCGTGGACCTGTCGATCCCGCGCGAGAGATTCACCGTGGTAACCGGGGTATCCGGCAGCGGCAAGTCCACGCTCGCTTTCGACATCGTCTTCGCCGAAGGCCAGCGCCGCTACCTCGAATCGTTGAACGCCTATGCCCGCCAGTTCGTGCAGCCGGCCTCGCGTCCGGACGTGGATTCGGTGCGCGGCATTCCGCCGACGGTGGCGATCGAGCAGCGCACCAGCCGTGGCGGGCACAAGAGCACGGTGGGCACGCTGACCGAGATCCATCATTTCCTGCGGCTGCTGTTCGTGAAACTCGGCGTGCAGCATTGCCCCGACTGCAAGGTACCGATCGAGCCGCAGAGCGAGCAGGCGATCGCCGCGCGACTGATGCGCGAGTACCGGGGAGTGCGCATCGGCCTGCTTGCGCCGCTGGTGGTGAACCGCAAGGGCGTCTACACCGATTTGGCGAAATGGGCCCGCGGCAAGGGCCATACCCACCTGCGGGTGGATCGCGAGTTCCTGCCGGTAAGCCCGTTCCCGCGCATCGACCGATTCAAGGAGCACACCATCGAGCTGCCGGTGGCGGACCTCGAAGTCCTGCCGCGCACCGAGAACGCGCTGCGCGAAGTGCTCAAGCGCGCACTCGAATACGGCAAGGGTGTGGTGCACGTCATCGCCCCGCGGGACGCAATCATGAAGGGCGAGGCACTGGCCGAGCAGGTGTTCTCGACCAAGCGCGCCTGCCCCTCCTGCGGGCGCAGCTTCCCCGAGCTCGATCCGCGCCTGTTTTCGTATAACTCGAAGCACGGCTGGTGCCCGGGTTGTTACGGCACCGGATTGCAGCTTGCCGACGTCGGTTGGGACGAAGAGCGTACCCGCACCGGCGCCGAGGACCATGTCCTCGATTCGTGGATAGAGTGGCTGGAAGTCGACGAGCCCTGTCCGCAATGCGAGGGCAAGCGTCTGAACCGCGAGGCGCTCGCGGTACTGTGGCGCGATCGTTCGATCGCCGACTATGGCGCGCAGCCGGTCGCCGGGCTTGCGAAGTTGTTCGCCGATCTCGAGCTGGCCGGACGCGAACGGGAAATCGCGCGCGACCTGCTGGCGGAACTCGGCAGCCGTCTCGGCTTCCTCGCGGAAGTCGGACTCGACTACCTCACGCTCGATCGCTCCGCGCCGACGCTGTCCGGCGGCGAGGCGCAACGCATCCGGCTCGCCGCGCAGCTCGGCTCGAACCTTCGCGGCGTGTGTTACATCCTCGATGAACCGACCATCGGCCTGCATCCGCGCGACAACCGCATCCTGCTCGATACGCTCGAGAAGCTGGCAAGGAAGGGCAACACGCTGCTGGTCGTCGAGCACGACGAAGACACCATCCGGCGCGCGCATCACGTGGTGGACCTCGGCCCGGGCGCCGGCCGGCTCGGCGGCCGGATCGTGGCGGAGGGAACCGTCGCCGATCTCATGAAGGCGCCGGAATCGGTGACCGGCCGCTTCCTCGCGCATCCGCTGCTCCACCCGCTGGTGGACCGGCGCGAGACCGCGCCGAGGCATCCGGCGCTGGAGGTGGTCGGCGCGCGCATGCACAACCTCAAGAACGTCGACGTGCGAATACCGCTGGCACGACTGACCTGCGTGACCGGCGTGTCCGGCAGTGGCAAATCGACCCTTGCGCGCGACGTGCTCCACGACAACATGCATCAACTGGTTGCCCAGGCGCGGAAGCGGAAGCGGATGGCAACGAATTTTCACGGCTGCAGGCAGATCAGGGGCTGGGAGCAGGTGGGAAGGGTGCTGGAAGTGGACCAGACGCCGATCGGCAAAACGCCGCGCTCCTGCCCGGCAACTTACGTCGGGTTCTGGGACGCGATCCGGAAACTGTTCGCGGCGACCACCGAAGCGCGCATGCGCGGTTACCAGCCCACCCGGTTTTCGTTCAACACCTCGGGCGGACGCTGCGACGGCTGCGAAGGGCAGGGCCTGAAGACCATCGAGATGAGCTTCCTGCCGGACGTGAAAGTGACCTGCGAGGTCTGCGGCGGCGCGCGCTTCAACCAGGAAACGCTGGCGGTGCGCTTCAAGGGCAAGTCGATCGGCGACGTACTGATGATGGGCGTGGACGAGGCGGTCGAGTTCTTTTCGGCGCACGCGTCGATCCACCATGCCCTGCGGCTGCTGCAGGACGTGGGACTGGGCTATCTCACCCTCGGCCAGCAGAGCCCGACGTTATCGGGTGGCGAAGCGCAAAGGATCAAGCTCGTAACCGAACTTGCAAAGGTGCGGCCGGATCCCGGGATGGTGCGGGGACGTGTGGCGGCACCGGACAAGCACACTTTGTATGTGCTGGATGAACCCACCGTCGGACTGCACATGGCGGACGTGGAGAAACTCATCCGCGTGCTGCACCGGCTGGTTGATGCCGGAAATACCGTCGTGGTGATCGAGCACAACCTCGACGTGATGGCCGATTCCAACTGGTTGATCGATCTCGGCCCGGAGGGCGGCGACGGTGGCGGCCGCGTGGTGGCAATGGGTCCGCCGGAGTCAATCGCGAGACAGCCGGCAACGTCGCATACCGCGAAAGTGCTGGCGGAATTCCTGCGCGAACGTGGTCGTCCGGAGGCAGCGAGGCCGCCACCCGAACTCCGCCGGTTACGGGATGCAGGGGTATCATTGAAAAAATTCGAGGAAGTAAAGTCATGAAAGCCAACGATCCCCATCTTTCGCTGCCGGCTCAACAGGTCAGCGTCGACCTCCTGCTGGAGAAATATGCCAAGGGCGGGGAGAAGTCCGTGCGCGACGTGCGCCTGCGCGTGGCGCGAGCGCTTGCCGCTGTGGAAAAGGACCCGGCCACATGGGAGCCAGTATTCCTGGAAGCGCTGGAAAGCGGGTTCATTCCCGGCGGGCGCATCAACTCCGCCGCCGGCACGCAACTCGCGGCGACGCTGATCAACTGTTTCGTCCAGCCGGTGGGCGACTCGGTGTCCGAAACCGTCGACGGCAAGCCCGGCATTTACGTCGCGCTGATGGAGGCGGCGGAGACCATGCGCCGAGGCGGCGGCGTCGGCTACGACTTCTCCGCGATCCGGCCGCACGGCGCGCTGGTGCGCGGCACGCAGAGCAGCGCCAGCGGCCCGGTGTCGTACATGCGCGTGTTCGACCAGAGCTGCGAGACCGTGGAATCGGCCGGTGCCCGCCGCGGCGCGCAGATGGGCATCTTGCGCTGCGACCATCCCGATATCGAGCGTTTCATCCACGCCAAGGACGAAGGTGACTTGCGCAACTTCAACGTCAGCGTCGCCGTCACCGACGGCTTCATGCGCGCAGTGGAGGCCGACGGCGACTGGGAACTGGTGCACAAGGTGCCGCCCAGCGCCCCTCACCCCAACCCTCTCCCGGGCGCACTCCGCCACGCTCCCTCACCCCCGTCCCCTCTCCCGGGGGGAGAGGGGGGGAACCGGCAGCGCGCCGACGGCCTGTGGGTGTACCGCACCGTCAAGGCCCGCGAGCTGTGGAAGCAGATCATGGACTCGACGTACGACCACGCCGAGCCTGGCGTGATCTTCATCGACCGGGTAAACGCAGAGAACAACCTTTCGTACTGCGAGACGATCGAGGCCAGTAATCCTTGCGGAGAGCAGATGCTGCCGGCCTACGGCTGCTGCTGCCTCGGCAGCATCGATTTAACGCAGTTCGTCTCGCAGCCGTTCACACCCAAGGCACGCTTCGATTTCGAGTCGTTCTCGAAAGTCACGAAGGTGGCGGTGCGCATGCTCGACAACGTGCTCGACGCCACCGTGTGGCCGCTGCCTCAGCAGAAGCAGGAGGCGCACGACAAGCGCCGCATCGGACTGGGTTTCACTGGGCTGGGCGATGCGCTGATCATGCTCGGACTGCGCTACGACACCGGCGAGGCGCGGGCGATGGCGGCACGGATCGCGGAGCACATGCGCGACGAGGCCTACGCCGCGTCGGTGGCCCTGGCGCAGGAGAAGGGCGCCTTTCCCCTGCTCGACGCGGAGCAGTATCTCGCCGCGCCGCGTTTCGCCTCGCGGCTGCCGCAAGCGCTGAAGCAGGCGATCCGCAGGCACGGCCTGCGCAATTCGCACCTGCTGTCGATCGCGCCGACCGGCACCATTTCGCTCGCCTTCGCCGACAACGCCGCCAACGGCATCGAACCGCCGTACTCGTGGACCTACCAGCGCAAGAAGCGCGAGCACGACGGCACGCACAAGGTCTACGACGTCGAGGACCACGCCTGGCGCCTGTACCGCCACCTGGGCGGCAACACCGGCAATTTGCCGCCGCAGTTCGTGACCGCGCTGGAGATCTCCGCGCTCGACCACATGCGCATGGTGGCGGCGGTGGCGCCGTTCGTGGACTCGGCGATCAGCAAGACGGTGAACGTGCCGGAGGACTATCCGTTCGACAACTTCAAGGACCTCTATTTCGAGGCCTGGAAGTCGGGGCTGAAGGGCATCACCACGTATCGTCCCAACAGGGTGCTCGGGAGCGTGCTGTCGGTGACCGCGCACGAGGAAGCGCCGAACGACCTCGATACCTCGGACGCGGACCGCCGCATCCGCCTGGAGGCGGCGCCGACCCCGGCGCTGTCGAGCCTGCGCTGGCCGAGCCGTCCGCGGCTCGCGGCCGGCAATCCGGCGTGGACCTACATGGTGGAGTCGCCCTTCGGCCAGTTCGCGATCTTCGTCGGTCACGTCGACAACGGCGACCCGCATGCCTTCGAAGTCTGGGTCAACGGCGCCGAGCAGCCGCGCGGAATCGGCGCGGTGGCCAAGACGCTGTCGATGGACATGCGCGCGCAGGACAAGGCCTGGTTGCGCATGAAGCTCGACATCCTGTCGCGCACCGCGGGCGACGATGCCTTCGATTGCCCGCTGCCGCCGGACGGCAAGCCCACGCGCGTGCCGAGTGTGGTCGCCGCTTTCGGCCGCATCGTGGCCTGGCGTGTCGAGCAGCTGGGCGCGCTCGCCGCGCGCGACGGGCGTTCGCCGGTGCTTGATGCGTTGTTCGCGAAAAAGGAACCCAAGACCGGAACCGACGGCACCATGTCCTGGTCGGTGGACGTCTTCAACCCGAGTTCGGGCGACGACTTTGTGCTGATCCTCAAGGAACTGGTGCTGCCCTCGGGCCAGCGCCGGCCGTATTCGGTGTGGATGGCGGGCGCCTATCCGCGCTCGCTCGACGGACTGTGCAAGCTGCTTTCGCTCGACATGCGCGTCATCGACCCGGCGTGGATCGGCATGAAGCTGCGCAAACTGCTCAACTATGCCGAGCCGCTGGGGGATTTCATGGCGCGCGTTCCCGGCGAAAATCGCCAGCAGAACTGGCCCAGCACCGTGGCCTACGTGGCGCGGCTCATCATCCATCGCTACGCCATGCTCGGCGTGCTCGACGAGCGCGGCTATCCGCTGAACGAAATGGGCGTGCTCGAGATCCCGGAGGCCGCGCGCGAACGCGAAGAATTGCGGGTGCTGCCCGGCCGGCGCTGCAAGGAGTGCGGCAACACCGCGGTGATCAGGAAGGACGGCTGCGAATTCTGCACCGCCTGTGGCGCGATCGGCGCGTGCGGGTGACGGCGCATGGAGAACAAATAATGCGAGACTTTTGCGTGCGGCCCCTGTATGATGCGCACCAAGGATTTTGGTTCGCGTCAATCGGTCCGCGTCTCAGCCCTTTCGTGGTGGTCGTTCTTCCCCGAAGTTTTTAACCCTAGTCGATTCTGCCTGAACCGGTTCGGAAGCATGGCTTCCGCAGGCTGTTTCAGGAGATATCCATTACTACGTCATTCGAAGGCCTCGGCCTGCGTGCCGAGCTGATCCGCGCTGTCGCCGATCAGGGTTACACGCAACCTACCCCGGTGCAGGCGCAAGCCATCCCGGTCATCCTGCAGGGCCGCGACATTTTTGCCGGCGCCCAGACCGGCACCGGCAAGACTGCGGGCTTCACCCTGCCGCTGTTGCAGTTGCTGTCGGCGAAACCGGCAAGCGGCAACGCATCCCGCCCCATCCGTGCCCTGATCCTCACCCCGACACGTGAACTGGCCGCGCAGGTCGAGGAAGCCGTGCGCACTTACGGCAGCCATCTGCGCCTGCGCTCCGCGACCGTTTACGGCGGCACCAGCATGAACCAGCAGATCCGCGCGCTGCGCCAGGGCGTGGATATCCTGGTCGCCACACCGGGGCGGCTGTTGGACCACCTGCAGCAGAGAACTGCGAATCTGTCCAACGTCGAATTCCTGGTGCTGGACGAAGCCGATCGCATGCTCGACATGGGCTTCATCCGCGACATCCGCCGCATACTCACTTCACTACCGGCAAAACGGCAGAACCTGTTCTTCTCCGCCACGTTCTCGAAGGAGATCCGCGGACTTGCCGATTCCTTTCTGCAAGCGCCGGTGGAGGTTGCAGTGGAAAGAATGGATGCCACGTCGAACCTGATTTCGCAGGTCGTGCATCCTGTGGACAAGGACCGCAAGCGCGCGCTGCTCATGCATCTGATCACAAGCGGCGACTGGCGCCAGGTCCTGGTGTTCGCCCGCACCAAGCACGGCGCAAGCCGCCTCGCGGAGCAACTGGATCGCGACGGCATCACTGCCGACGCCATCCACGGCAACAAGAACCAGAGCCAGCGCACCCGTGTGCTCAGCCAGTTCAAGGCCGGGAAGCTGCGCGTGCTGGTGGCGACCGACGTCGCCGCCCGCGGACTCGACATCGAACTGCTGCCGCACGTGGTGAATTACGAACTGCCCAACGTTTCGAACGACTACATGCACCGCATCGGCCGCACCGGCCGTGCCGGAGCCGATGGCTGCGCGGTTTCCCTGGTGTGCAGCGAGGAAACCGGCTTCCTGCGCGATATCGAGCGGCTGATGCAGCGTCGCGTCGAACGCGTGGTGGTCGAGGGATTCGAGCCCAGCTCCGGCAAGGCGAGGTCCGATTCCGCGCCGCCGCCCGCGGCCAGGCATGCGCGTGCGCAGCAGCGGCGCCCGCAACGCAATGGGCAGGGTCCGGCCAACGGTGCCGGCAGCGGTAACGGCCGCAACGGCGACAGGCCGCACGGCGGGCAGCCTTCCCGGCGTTCCGATCCGCAGCAGCGGCGCAGCGATGGCGGCCGCGGCCGGCCGGGGGCGGCCCTGCTCGGCGGCAATCGCTGATCGCGCAGCTCGGGTTGAACCGAGGCGCAGCCTTCGACGCGGCGCTTCTGTTTTCGAAACCAAAGAGGAGAATGACATGAACATCTTCGTCGGAAACCTTGCACCGGAAGTCACCGAAACCGATCTTATCGAATTGTTCAAGCCCTTCGGCGAGGTGAAATCGACGGAAGTGAAGCGCGAACTGTTTTCCGGTGTCGGAAAGGGTTTCGGCTTCGTCGAGATGCCCGGCCGCAATCACTCGCTCGCTGCAATTTCCGGACTGAATGGCAAGGAATTCAAGGGACAGCCGCTGCGCGTCAACGAAGCGCACGAATTCCCGTCGAGAGGGAGAAAGCGGTAAAAGCAGTGACAGGTGACGAGTGACGAGTGACGAGTGACAGGTGACGAGTGACAAGTGACAAGTAAGACCTCGGTAAAAAAAGGGCCGCATCGCGGCCCTTTCTAATTTCGAGTTGGCACCCCAAGCATTCCTCAAGTTATCCAGTGCCGGATCTTGCAGTTCATTGAGTCCAGAGTCCTGCGCCCTGCTTCTGCTCGTCACCCGTCACTCGTCACCGCTTTTGCTGAACTTCAGAAACTCCAACTGCGCCTTGGTTTCCACTCCTTTACTCCGCGGCCGGCTTTGCTCTTACAATCGCCCGTGCAGCCGCAAGCGGGTTGCGCAATGCGCCGATCCAGGACCGCCCCTACCCGGCGATTGGGGAAGCGGTTTCTGCAACCGGAAGAGTATGAATTCGACAACCGAAAAGCTGATTGCCCTGCGTGTGATCCCGGTATTGCGGCTGGCCACGCGCCCGGGCGCGGAATCCGCCATCGACTGTCTCGTCGAGGCAGGATTCAAGACCGTCGAACTGACGCTGACGACACCGGGTGCAATCGAACTCATCGCATCGCTGCGCCGCCGGACCGGGGAGGATTTTCTGGTCGGCGCAGGAACCGTGCTCGACCTCGACACCGCGAAGGCCTGCCTGGAAGCCGGGGCGGACTACCTGGTTTCTCCCTTCGTGGTGGCGGGCATGGGCAAGCTGGCCAACGATGCCGGCAGGGCGGCGCTGCTCGGCGGCTTCACCCCGACGGAAGTGCTGGCGGCGTGGCGCGAAGGCGCGGCCGTCGTGAAGGTTTTTCCGGCCGCGACCGGCGGGCCCGCGCACCTCGCCGCGCTGCATGCGATCTATCCTCAGATTCCCCTGTGTCCGACCGGCGGCGTGTCGGCCGCCAACCTGCTCGATTACTTCAAGGCCGGTGCGGCCGTGGTCGGCATCGGCAACAACGTGATCGACCAGAAAGCGCTGGCGGACGGCGATCGCGCGCGGGTGATCAGTCACGCCCGGAGCTTCCTCGAACTGGCGAAACGCACGGGGGGCTGACGATGGCGCGCATGGATGTCGTGTCCCTGGGCGAGCCGTTGTACGAGTTCAGCCAGATACCGGGAGAGAGCGGCCGCTATCTGCAGGGTTTCGGCGGCGACACCATGAACTGCGCGATCGCCGCCGCGCGGCAGGGCGCGAAAGCGGGTTACATCACGCGGCTCGGCGACGACGAGTTCGGCCGGCAGTTTCTCCAGCTATGGAGGGCCGAGGGACTGGACATCTCCGGCGTGGGCATCGACCCGCAGGCGCACACCGCGGTTTACTTCATCACGCACGGCGCAGACGGGCACGTGTTCAGCTACCTGCGCAAGGGCTCGGCGGCGAGCCGCATGCGGCCCGCGGACCTGCCACTCGAGCTGATCAGGGAGGCGAAGTTCTTTCATACATCCGGAATCAGCCAGGCGATCAGCGACAGTGCCTGCGATACGGTGTTCGCCGCCGTGGAAGCGGCGCGGGGCGCCGGCGTCAGGATCGCCTATGATTCCAACCTGCGGCTGCGGCTGTGGCCGCTGGCCCGTGCCCGCGCGGTGATCCGTGCCACCATTGCTCTTGCCGACTATTTCCTGCTCAGCATGGAGGATGCCGAGGCGCTATGCGGCAGAAAAGATGCGGACGCAATACTCGATTGGTGCCATGAGGCCGGTGCGAAAGTCGTCGCACTGAAGCTGGGTGCGGCGGGGGTGGTGGGGAGCGATTCGAAGCGGCGCGAGACGATTGCCGGTCACGCGGTCAACTGCGTCGATGCCACAGGGGCGGGTGATTGCTTTGCCGGCGCGCTGCTGGCGCGAATGGCGTTGGGTGACGACTTCTGGGAAGGGCTGCGCTACGCCAATGCGGCCGCGGCCCTGGCGACCACCGGTTTCGGAGCGGTCGCGCCGTTGCCCGGGCCGGATGCGGTGCGCCGATTGCTATCCGGTTTCGCTTCGCAGGGCCGCCGATGATCGTGGATGCAGGCGCCCGGGCACGAATTGCCTCAGCGCCCTTTCTTGCGCAACACGATAAGGACGACCAGTACGACCACACCGCCCACAAGCAACACGTCGATCCAAGTCATCTGACACCTCCCTTTAGCAGCCGCGTTGCGCGCGGCAAGTCAGCAAGCGCGATTGTACGCGATTAGGAAATTCATGAAACACCGCGCGACGCATCCTCATCGCCTGCATAAGAAATTCTCCCGCTTCATTCCCCTTCGTCGTTCACGTATTCGTACTCGACCACGTTCTTGTTCATTACGTACGGCGCCGACGCCGAATTGAACTCCGCGAAATGCCGGGACTTCAGATGTACGTCGAAGGCTGCGCGGTTCTCGTAGATTTCATAGAGCAGGATATGGTCGGGCACGCCCTTTTGCACCAGTACATCGAAGCGGTGGCAGCCGGGCTCCCCGGCCAGCGACTTGCGCGCGTTCTCCTTGATCAGGGCAAGGAATGGATCGAGCGCTCCGGGGAGGAGATAGAAATCGACGGTGATGAGAAAGCGGTCCATGAGGACTTCCGTGGTTCGCGGTTCGTTATTCGTGGATCGTTGTCGGTAAAATAGAACCGTGCCGCGTACCAGGGATCACGTGTCACGGTTTCCCGGCACCATACTGATAAGCCGGCTCAGACGCAACCATGATCGACATGCAACGAGTGGGGGAGCAGACCGACGTGCTCGGTGAGGGGCCGGTCTGGGATGTGCAAGAACAGGCGTTGTACTGGGTGGATATCCGCAAGCCCGCGGTACGGCGTTATGACGGCGGGAACCGGGAAGTTACCTCCTGGGTGATGCCGGAAATGGTTGGCTCGCTGGCGGTGCGGAACCGGGGCGGGTTGCTGCTGGCGCTCAAATCGGCCCTTGTGCTCTTCGATTCGCCATCCGGCTCGATGCAGCGTGTCGCGTCGCCCGAGGCCGATCGGCCGAGCCAGCGCTTCAACGACGGCAAATGCGACCGCCAGGGGCGCTTCTGGGCTGGCACCATGAATGACACGGCCCGCCAACCCGACGGCACGCTGTACCGGTTCGACCGATCGGGATGCGTTGCCGTCGAGTCGGGCATCACCATCCCGAACAGCCTGTGCTGGAGCCCCGACGGGCGGACGATGTACTTCTCCGATTCCTGGACTCGAACGATCTGCGCTTTCGATTTCGATCCGGCGACAGGGCAGGTCGCGAACAAACGCCCGTTCGCGACCACCGCCGCACCGGCTATTCCCGACGGCGCGACGATCGACGCCGAAGGCTGCCTTTGGTGCGCCGAGTATGACGGCTGGCGCATCACCCGTTTTGCACCCGATGGCAGGCGCATGCGCTCGATCGAATTGCCTTTGCAGCGCCCGACCAGTTGTATGTTCGGCGGACCGGACCTGGGCACGCTTTTCGTTACCACCGCCACGCAGAGACTCAGCCCCGAGGAGCTTGCGAAGCAGCCGCTGGCAGGCGCGCTTCTGGCGATGGATGTAGGCGTGCGCGGACTGCCCGAGACCCGCTTTGCGGGGTAGGTGCGGGTGCTGGGTGCCGCGTACTGCGTGGTGAGAGAAAAGCAGCCGGCCGAAGGCGGGCGATAAGAGCGTTGACGCAAAGGGCGCAAAGTTACGCAAAGGAGATACAAAGGAAAAAAAGCGCACTACACTCTTGCAGTCACCCTTCACCCTTCACCCTTCACCCTTCACCCTTCACCCTTCACCCTTCACCC
>JBBPIT010000076.1:0-12517 GCA_038040175.1 Pseudomonadota bacterium
ACGCCTACGCGGTCACATCCCCGGAGGGGCCCCTGTTCCGCGCTCCGGCGTGCCTGGCAGTCATCCGCACCTGGCGCAACGCGCGTCGTGGGACCTATGCAGAGCTTCCCTAGCCGCGTTTTTTTAAGCCGGACTCGCAACCGCGTCGGTCGGTGCCGTGTGCTCGAAGGCCTTGATGGCGGTGCGCAGGAAGTCCGGCAGCGCCGCCGATTTGCGGGTTTCCGGGTCGGCGTTCACGTAGACCACCCTGCCGCCGACCAATAGTTGATCCGCGCGATAGATCTCGAGCTGCAACTCGAAGCTCGAACGCCCCAACCGCGCGACCCGCACGCAGACGTCGATCTCGTCGTCGTAGCCGGCCGATGCGTGGTACTCCACCTCGGCCTTCTTTACATAGAGATCGGTGCCGTGCTGCGCCAGGCCCTCGGGATAGGGGTAGCCCAGCGCGCGGTAATACTCGGTAATCGCCACGTCGAAGTACATCAGGTAGTGGCCGTTGAAGACGATGCCCTGCTTGTCCACCTCGGCCCAGCGCACCCGCATGCGGTGCGCGAATCTGAAGTCCGTTCTTGCCATCGTTGTTGGTGCGGCCGGATGTCAGTCGAAGCGATACGCATCCATCGCCAGGATGCCGAACGTGTGACTGCGGTGAATGCGCTTGCCGGCCACACCGGGGGAGACCGCGCCGGCGGGCACGAACAGCGGCAGGAAATGTTCCTCGGTCGGATGATTGCGCGCGGCTTCCGGCGCCAGACTGCGATAGCGCACCAGATCGTCGGATTTTCCGCTCTCGATAGTCTGCGCCAGCCACTCCTGGAATCCCGTCACCCACTGCGGCGGTGCGGCCCCTTCAGGGTGGCGGCCGAATTCGCGCAAATTGTGCGTGGCGCCGCCGGAGCCGAGGATGAGCACGCCCTCGTCGCGTAGGCCGCGCAGCGCTTCGCCAAGCTTGAAGTGATGCGCCGGGCCCAGCGCGGTCTGCACCGTGAGCTGCGTGACCGGAACGTCGGCGTCCGGATACATCAGCATCAGCGGCACCCAGGCGCCGTGGTCCAGCCCGCGGGTAGGATGCACGCGCGCACCGATCCCCTTCTCGCCGAGCAATGTCTTCGCCCGCGCCGCAAGCTCGGGCGCGCCGGGGGCGGGGTACTCGATTCGATAGAGCTCGTCGGGAAAACCGTAGAAATCGTAAATCGTCTGCGGTCGCGCGGCCGCGCTCACCGCCGCGTCGCCGCTTTCCCAGTGTGCGGACACGGTCAGAATCGCCTTGGGCTTGCCGAGCGTCTTGCCCAGTCCGGAGAGGAACTCGCGGGCCGGGCCCGGCTGGATCGCCAGCAGCGGCGCGCCGTGGGAAACGAAAATCGCGGGGAAGCGCTCAGCCATACCGGCGCCCGACCCATTCCGCCACCAGCACCGGTTTTTCCTGACCTTCGCATTCCATCGCCACGTCCCAGATCATCTGCACGCCGCCTTCTATGCGCTGAAACTCCTTCAGCTTGAACCGGGCGCGCAGCCGCGATCCCGCTTTCACCGGCGCCGTGAAGCGCAGCCGGTTGCAGCCGTAGTTCACTCCCATTTTCGAATTGCCGAATTCCAGCGAATTGTTGAGGAAGTGGCTCAGCAACGACAGGGTCAGAAAACCATGCGCAATGGTCGTGCCGAACGGCGACTCGCGACGCGCGCGCTCGACGTCGACGTGGATCCACTGGTGGTCGCCGGTGGCGTCGGCAAACTGGTCGATGCGTTCCTGCGTTACCTCGAGCCAGTCGCTCACCACGACCTCCTGCCCGACCTTCGCCGCCAACTCTTCCAGATTCCCAAATGCCACTCGCGCCATCTTGGTCTTCTCCTGTTCCCGTGAGGCGCAGATTACCGGATTCGTTACGGATACGCATTGCGCCGGAACCCCGTGCCCCGGAGAATGGCTGGATAAGCAAACCGGGGGAGACAAATGGATATCGGCATCGTGGGTCTCGGGCGCATGGGCGCCAACATGGCGCGGAGGCTGGCGCGCAAAGGCGTGCGGGTGGCGGCGCACGATGTCAGCCCCGTGGCACGCAGCGCGGTTGAACACGAACGCGGCATCACGGCGCACTCCGAACTGAAGAACGTGATCGCTGCCCTGCCGGCGCCGCGGGTGGTGTGGGTGATGCTGCCGGCCGGAAAAGTCACCGAGCGGGCGCTGGAACAACTTGCCCCGCTGCTCGCCAAAAGCGATGTGCTGGTGGACGGCGGCAATGCCCACTACAAAGATTCGCAGCGGCGGGCCAGGTGGCTGGCCGAACGCGGCATCGGCTTCGTCGATGCGGGAGTCTCCGGCGGGGTCTGGGGACTCGACAACGGCTACGCGCTGATGCTGGGTGGTGCCAAGGAGGCGTTCGCGCGCGTCGAGCCGTTCGCGCGCCTGCTGGCGCCGGCGCCCGATCGCGGATGGACGCACTGCGGACCGGCGGGCTCGGGTCACTACGTAAAGATGATCCACAACGGCATCGAGTACGGAATGATGCAGGCCTACGCCGAGGGCCTGTCGGTGCTCAAGGCCAAATCCGAATTCGGCCTGGATCTCGCCGCGATCACCGAGATGTGGCGTCACGGCAGCGTGGTGCGCTCCTGGTTGCTCGACCTGATTGCCGACTTCCTCAGGAACGAGCGTGCGCTGGAAACGATCAAGCCGCTGGTCGCCGATTCCGGCGAAGGCCGCTGGACCGCGATCGAAGCGGTGGAACTGGGCGTACCCGCCCCGGTGATGAGCCTGGCGCTGATGGCGCGCTTTGCCAGCCAGGGGCAGGATGATTACGCCTCGAAGCTGTTGGCGATGATGCGCGCAAGTTTCGGCGGCCATGCCGTGCATTCGGCGGAAAAAAAATGATCGTGGTGTTGATGGGCGTCTCGGGCGTCGGCAAGACCACGGTCGGAAAACTGCTTTCCGAACGGCTCGGCTGGCCGCTGCTCGACGCAGACGAATTTCACCCGCCGGCCAATATCGAGAAAATGCACTGCGGCATACCGCTGACCGACGACGATCGCTGGCCGTGGCTCGACCGGCTCAATGGCCTGCTCAAAGAGAAGGATTCCAATGGCGAGGGCGCGTTGCTGGCCTGTTCGGCGCTCAAGCAGAAATATCGCGACCGGCTCGCGGCCGGCTGCAGCGACCTGCGCTGGGTGCACCTGAAAGGCAGCTTCGAACTGATCGAGTCGAGAATGAAAGCCCGCAAGGGGCATTACATGAAGGCGGGGCTCCTCGAGTCGCAGTTTGCCGCACTCGAAGACCCCGTTGACGCGATAACTACCGACATCAGCGCTGCTCCCGAAGCGATCGCGGACGCACTCGAAAAAACGTTCGCACCGCAAAGACGCAAAGAACGCAAAGAAATGCGAAAGTAGAAATCGGGTAGACGAACGCTCACGCTGGACTCTCGACATTCGTGCCGGTTGTCGGGAGTACGGATATTTTCCCGTTGCTGTGGAACTGATGCGATCGATTCTGCTTCGATTCTGTTATCTGATTTTCTTTGCGTTCTTTGCGTCTTTGCGGTGAAAGTTTTTCGTTCTTGTCAGCCTTTGAAGCGAGCGGCGACTGCCGCGCTTTCGCGGACGAGCAGGAACTGATCCGAAGTCACGGCGACGAACAGCGCGCCGAGCTCGATCCAGCGTTTGGCGTCGGCTTCGGCAAAGGCCAGGATCCCCGGCGCCTTGCCGGCCTCGCGAATGCGTTCGATCGCGTCGGCCATTGCCGCCTGCACCTCGGGATGACCCGGGTTGCCAAGATGACCGAAGTCGGCAGCGAGGTCCTGCGGCCCGATGAAAAGGCCGTCGATGCCGTCGATCGCCGCCGTCTTCTCGATCTCGGCCAGCGCCGCCCGCGTTTCCACCTGCACGATCAGGCAGATCTCGTTGTCGGCGTGGGCAAAGTAATCCTTCACCCGTCCGAAGCGGTTGGAGCGGGAATTGGTCGACACGCCGCGCACGCCCCTCGGCGGGTAACGCACCGCCGCCACCGCACGCTTCGCCTCCTCGGCGCTCTGCACGTAGGGAATGACGAACGACTGCACGCCGATGTCGAGCAGCCGCTTGAGCACGACCGTATCGTTCCATTGCGGACGCACCAGCGCGGAGACCGGATACGCCGCGATCGCGTGCAACTGGTGGTGCACCTGCGGCAGGTCCGCGGGCGCGTGCTCGGTGTCCACCAGCACCCAGTCGAAGCCGGCGCCGGCACAGATTTCCGCCGACGCGTGGCTGGCGAGGCTCAGCCAGCAACCGACTTGCGGCCGGCCCTCGCGCAATGCGCGCTTGAGCTGATTGATGGGCATATCCATGACTTCCCTCCCCGGATTGTTTTCGTGCGCGAGGCGCGATTGTACCGTCTCTTTGCAGCGCGCCCGCCCTTTACAGGGTGCCCGGCGCGCCCGAGAATGCCGCCATCGAGGAGACAACAACAATGACCACGCATCTTACGTTCGAAGGCGTGTACCCGATCCTTGCGACGCCCTTCGACGACAATGAATACCTGGCCCTCGAATCCTTCGACCGGCTGGTGCGCTTCATGGCCGGTCTCGGCGTAGACGGCATCACCGTCCTCGGCGTGCTGGGAGAGGCCCACCGCCTGCTCGACAGCGAACGCGCCAAGCTGATCCGCACCGCGGTTGCCGCGGCGGGCGCGATGCCGGTGATCGTCGGCGCCAGCCACAGCGGCACGCGCGCGGCGACGGACCTTGCGCAGATGGCGGAGAATCTCGGCGCCAAGGCCGTGATGGTCACGCCCCACGCCGAGGCTGTGCCGAACGACGATCGCATCTTCGAGTACTACAGGAGCATCGCGGAAGGCATACGTATCCCGATCGTCGCGCAGGACCACCCGGCCTCGACGCAGGTGCACATGACGGCGTCGCTGCTGCTGAGGATCATCAGGGAAGTACCGCAGGTCGCCAGCATCAAGGAGGAAGCGGTGCCGACCGCGCCGAAAATCCGCGCATTGGCCGCCGGCATGAAGGAACGCAAGGTGCCGATCCTGACCGGACTCGGCGCACTGTACGGACTGTTCGATCTGCAGGCCGGCTCGGCCGGTTTCAACACCGGTTTCGCGTTTCCCGAGGTGCTGATGGCGATGGTGAAAGCTGCACGCGCGGGCAATTGGGCAAAAGTGCAGGAGATCTATACGCGCTTCCTGCCGCTGATCGTGTTCGAGCAGCAGCCGGGGGTCGCGATCAGGAAGGAAATTCTTCGGTTGAGAGGCGCGCTCACGACCAGCAAGGTGCGCCATCCCGGGGCCGCGCTGCAACCAGCAACCGCGGAGCAACTGCGCAAGCTGATCGATGCCCTGCTGCCCGGTCAGGATCTTTCCCGACCGGTCATTTTTTAGAAAGGAACTTTCACCGCAAAGACGCAAAGAACGCAAAGAAAACCAGATAAAGGACTCGAATTAGAATCGATCGCATCAGTTCCACGGCAATGGGGAAATATCCTTGCTCCCGACAACCGGCAAGAATGTCGAGAGTCAAGCGTGAACGATCGTTGGCCCGATTTTTACTTTCGCATTTCTTTGCGTTCTTTGCGTCTTTGCGGTGAGAAAGATGGGGTTTCGTCATTCGCTCGCCTTGGTGGACAGGCCGCGCCGGACCGCGAGCAGGGACTCGAACTTGAGGTCTTTGGTGTCCACCACTTCCGCTTTCAGTTCGCCTTCTTCCCGCGGCACGAAGTAAAAACGAAAGTTTGGATTCTCGCTGATCGAAAAATCCACTTCGGCGCTGAGGACCGGCTTTCCGGCGTAGGTGACGTTGATGGTCCTGACGAAGTAGGCCGGCACGTAAAGGCGCGTCGACTGGTCCATCGCCAGACCGGAATGGTTCGGGTGGCTGATCATCAGTTGCGCCAGGTTGGGCTCGCCGAGCACCACCGACTGATCCAGATGAAACTTCATGCGGCCCAGCCGCGCCATCGCGGCCTCGGGATCCTTGCCTGCCGGTGCCGAACAGCCTCCCGCCGCCTTGACGAACCGCGCCGAGCCGTACAGTTCCCCGTCGCTCATTTCGGCAATCGCCCGCACCGGCGTGTACTCCTCGATGCGGATGCGGGTCTCGATTTCCGCGCGACCGCTGTCCGGCGTGAAACGGAAAATCGCGGCGATCGGCGAAGGATTCCTGTCCACAATGAGATAGACGGTCCGGATGTAGCGTTCGCCAGCCTGCGGAATCTGGGTGCGGATCGCGATCGGCACTGTGGCCGCGTCCTGCGCCCGGTAAGGCGCCTCCAGCCGGATCACCTCGTCGGCGTCGGCCCTGATCGGTCGCGCGCCGAAGAAGCTCTCGCGCACCTTCAGCCAGATATCGGTATCGGGAACCGCCTCCGCGGCCTGCGCCGCAGGCATGGACAACGCCAAGCCCAGACCCAGCAACAGTGGACCGCACAACTTGCGCATGCCCTGCTGCATTCCGCCCATCGTCATTCCTCCTTGCGCAGGAAGCAATCTTTCTGCGCCTTTCCCTCGATGGACCGGAACTTCTTTGCCATGTCCTGCGACACCTGCGCATCGCGCAACTGCGCGCCGCGCTCGCCGCCGATCGAGATCGCGTTCGCCGCCGTCCACAGGTCGACGTACTCGTCGTAGTGGATTTCGGCGGCGATATGGTCGAGCGTGCAGGAGCATTTATAGAGCATCTCGTAGCGGCTGCCGGGATGGTTGCGCATGCATTCCTGCACGTACTCCACCCGGTCCACCGTCGGGAAATCGTTCCCGGCAGCATCGGCAGCCGGCGCCGTCAGTGCGAACGCGAGGAATCCCAGCAGGACTGGCAGGCGCATTTTCATTGCAACTCCCGGTTTCCGTTCACGGGTGCGTTCAATGCCTTGTCGCGGAAGTTTTGCGGATCCGGATTTCCCGGCTCGGCCTCCACCCAGGCGTCGGTGAGACGCAGCAACTCGGGCCAATTTTGCGCCGCTTCCAGCGAAGTGGCACGCATGAAATACGGCTGCTCCGCCTGCGACCGCTCCCAGAAAGACTTTGCTTCGCCAAGAGGCGCCACAGGCTGGTAGCGGGACAGGTCGAGCACGCGCTCACTGAACCATTCGACCGGCATCGAGAAGAAGTAGGCCCCCTTTGCCGCAAGCCGGAAGGAGAGAATGCCGACCAGTCTGCCGTCCTCGTCGAATAGCCCTCCCCCGCTGGCACCACCGGAAAAGGCCGCACTGCTCCGGATCACCTGGCCGCCGTCGAGCGCGTGCAAACCGATCACGTCGCCGATCGAGACCTGGATTCCGGTTGCGCCGCCGTAACCGATCGCCGCGACCGGCTGGCCTACGCGCAGACCCGCGCTGGTGGCAAGCGGCGCCGCTCTGGCATCCAGCCCGGGAACCCATAGCAGGCAAAGGTCGTGGTCGACATCGGCGAGTTGGGCGCGCGCATCCCATCGCAATCCGCCCTTTACCACGTAAATCGCCTGCGCTTCCCGCGTGACGTGGCAGTTGGTGACGACGCGATCCGGCGCGATCGCCACCGCAGTGCCTAATGCATACCCGCCGGTTGTCTTGTTGGCTTCAACCCGCGCCAGGCTTGGCGCTAACTTCAACACCTGCGCACGACCCGGGTCCGCCCACGAGCTGGCGCAGGCAAGCAGGAACACCGTCAGCGTCGCCCCGCTCAGCAGCGAAAGCAGTGTCTTCGCCTCAATATGCATGCAGGTTCTCCGCCCGATCGTAGCGCAATTACGTGCCGCCTCGTGATCGCGCCTCACAGGTCCTCAAGCGGAATCCGGTAACTCTGCAGGATTTCGCGAATCTGCGGCAACTTCGATTCGATCAGGCCATCGATGCGCTGCTTCCATTTCGTTTCCCCGTGACGCACGCCCATCGCCACCTGGTAGTCGAACTTCACCCCCGGTTCGGATGGCATCGGCACCACCACCACTTCGTGATCCTTGACCCGCGTGGCCGCGAACCCGGCGATCGGACCCCACAGCACCGCCACGTCCACCTTGCCCTGCACCAGGTCCTTTTCCACGATCTCCCCGGGATAGTAATCCGGCCGCGCATTCATCATGCGGTAGGGCACGCCGCTTTCGACCAGGTCGTGATTCTTCAGCCACTGGGTCGCCGGGGAGCGGTCGAACACGCCGATCTTGAGCCGCCGCAACTGCTCCTTCGGCAAAGCCAGAAAATCCGCAACGCTGTTCACCGCGTCCATTCCGCGGCCCTTGATGTAAACAAGCGCGTAGGTCGAGCGGTAATAGGGCCGGGTGGTGGCGACCTGCTCGAATCCCACCGGCACGCCCATCATGATGTCGCAGCGATAGTCCTCTCCCGGCAGCTTGAACCGCAGCGTATTGCGCACGAAATTCAGCCGCTGCGCGTAAAAGTAGGTCTCGACCGGCAGTCCCATTTCACGCCCGAAAAGCTCGGCGAGCTTGTTTTCGTAGCCTTCGCCCTGCTGGTTGGAAAACGGCAGATTGTTGGGGTCGGCGCACACCTTGAGCGCTTTGCGTTCGGCCTCGTCGGGTTCGTCCGCCGCCCCCGCCCCGACCATGACGAGCATACACCCGGCCAGGAACGCAATCGCGCGCTGTCCCCGCCGGTCATTCGATGCTCGGGAAGTCTGCAACACGCCGGTATGACTGCCGCCGAGCGTCAAGGTTTCAGCTCCTCGACCTTGGCGCGGGTGATGGCGCCGTCGGAACGGCCCTTGAGGTAGGCATAGAGGTTGTCGATGTTGTCCATCACGATCTTGCTGGTCTTGAAGGCGACCATCCCTTTCTCGAGCTTTCCCTCGGTGACGGTCTTGACGAACTCCTCCCTGCTGAGCACCTTCAGGCTGTTGATCAGCGAAGGCCCGACCAGGCCCTCCTGGTTGGCGCCGTGACAGCGGTCGCAGGCCGCCGCGCGCCAGGCGCGGAATCCTTTCATCGTGGCCGAATCCACCTTGTAGCCTTCCACGACGGTGTACAGGCTGGTTCCGGCGGCGGGTTCATCGGCCCCTGCCTGGAGCGCTGCAATCGCCGCGAACACGGCGACCAGAATTCTGCTTCTCGACATTGCGGTGCGCATGATGTGTGAATCCCCGGGGTGATAAAGAAATGGCATCCCGTAAACGCACCGGGATGCCATTTCGCATACGAACGCTTTTTTTTGGTTGTCAGTTTCCGAGAGCAAACACCGTGAGCGAGCCACCCAGGTCGGTGTACTGGTTCAGTTCACGATAACCGCCCACCGCACCCAGGCCGTCGGTGTCCTTCTCCAGGCCGGCTGCCATGCCGATGCCGGCCCAGCCGCCGATGCCGGAGAACACGCCGACATACTGCTTGCCCTTGTGCTCGTAGGTGAAGACGTTGCCGATGATCCCTGACGGGGTCTTGAACTTCCACAGCTCCTTGCCCTTGTTGTCCACCGCCTTGAGGTAGCCTTCCAGGGTGCCGTAGAACACCACGTCGCCGGCGGTTGCCAATGCGCCGCTCCACACCGAGAACTTCTCCGGCTTGGACCAGACGATCTTGCCGGTGCCGGCATCCCAGGCGATGAAATTTCCCATACCTCCGGTCTTTCCGGGACCGATGGCCGGATACATCGACAGGGTCGCCCCGACGTACGGCTGACCGGCCGTGTATTCGACCTCGAACGGCTCATAGTCCATGCACACGTGGTTGGTGGGCACGTAGAACAGCCTGGTCTTGGGCGAGTACGCCGCCGGCTGCTGGTCCTTGGACCCCAATGCCGCGGGACAGATTCCCTTGGTGTTGACGTCGGGCCCCTGATGCGCAGTGCTGTATTTCGCCACGACTTGCGGACGGCCAGTCTTCATGTCGACATGCGTAGCCCAGTTCACCGTCGGGTCGTACTTCTCCGCGACCAGCAGCGCACCATTGGTGCGGTCGAGCGTGTAGCCGAAACCGTTGCGGTCGAAGTGCACCAGCGCCTTGGTCATCTTGCCCTTGACCGGGATGTCCGCGAGGATCATCTCGTTGATGCCGTCGAAGTCCCACTCGTCGTACGGCGTCATTTGATACACCCATTTCACCTTGCCGGTATCCACATCGCGGGCCCAGATGGTCATGCTCCACTTGTTGTCGCCGGGACGCTGCGCCGGGTTCCAGGTGCTCGGGTTGCCGCTGCCGTAAAACATGAGATTGAGCGCCTTGTCGTAGCTGTACCAGCCCCAGGTGGTGCCGCCGCCGATCTTCCACTGGTCATCCTTCCAGGTCTTGAGCGAAGAGTCCTCTCCGACCGGCTGCACCCGTCCGTCCATCCAGGTGGTGGTGGTCCTGGGATCGATCAGCATCTCGTCGTCCGGTCCCGTGCTGTAGCCCTTCCAGACCAGATCGCCGGTGTTGATGTTGTAGGCGGCGACGTAACCGCGCACGCCCCACTCGCCCCCGCTGATGCCGGTGATCACCTTGTCCTTGAAGACGTGCGGCGCATTGGTATTCACCGCACCCACGCTGGGGTCACCGTTCTGCACCGACCAGAGAACCTTGCCGGACTTGGCGTTGAACGCGACTAGCGTGCTGTCGGCCTGCTGCAGGAACACCTTGCCTTCTGCGTAAGCGAGACCGCGATTCACCGTGTCGCAACACATCTGCGGAATCACCGCCGGGTCCTGCTTGGGCTCATATTTCCAGACGATCTTCTGGGTATTGAGATCGATCGCGAAGACCTTGTTCGGGAATGGCGCATGCAGATACATCATGTCGCCGATAACGAGGGGAGAGCCCTCGTGACCGCGCAATACGCCCGTGGAGAACATCCAGGCCACCTGCAGCTTGTTGACGTTGCCGGCGTTGATCTGGCTGAGCTTGCTGTAGCGCTGGTTATACATGTCGCCAGCCTGCATTGCCCAGTTCTTCGGATCTGCAGTGAGTCTTTCAACGTCCGAGTTGGCCTGTGCCACGCCTGCCGCGGCGGCCAAGGCCAACGGCAAAACCAGATAACGTAAAGTAACTCTCATGCCTCCTCCTGCTTATAGTGTTTGAAGTTGAACACAGGACGCTTCGTTTGCCCCACGGTGCCTGCGTACCACCCTCTTCACCGTAACGGCGCACACATTTCCGGCACATGCATTTCCGAACGGAAATCTCACCGAACGTGTATCCCTATATAAACACAGTGCTTTTATAGGGTCAACACTTTCCCTGAATGGAAATCGAATGCGCTAGAAGGTGAAACGACGGCGATCTTCGAGGAGTGTTTCATTTCTGGACAACTGTTGCAGGTTGCATCAGCATCGCCGGCATGCCCGTCGCTACACTTCGCGCGCGGCTTCGCCGTCCAGATCAACGCCTTTTGCGCCGATTACTTGAACCCCTACCTCAACTTCCACCGCCCTTGCCTGTTCAGCGAGGACGTGGTCGACGCCAAGGGCAACGTGAAGAAACGCTATCCGCAACGGCTGGTCATGACGCCCCTGGAGAAACTCGTCTCGCTGCCCGACGCCGAGTCATTCCTCAAAGCTGGCATCACCCTGGGCCAACTCCAAACCGAAGCCAAACGATTAGCCGACAACGCAGCCGCCCGCCAGCTCAACGAGGCAAGACAGCGGCTGTTTCTATCCATCCAACGTCGATCCAAGCACGCCGCCTGATGACGCATTCCGGCACTTCGTTCAGACTCAAACCCCTATTGGAATTAACTCGTGCTGGCCCTGCTGGTACGCAAGGGGAAAAATTCATTTTGCACTGCAAGATTATTTCGCTACCTCGGATCGGGCCCCGCGCAATCTTCCGTGGCACCCGCAGAGCTTCGGCAACCAGATGAATTACTTGAATTTCTGGTGTGGTGTTCGATCGCCTGCCGACTTCATCCGGATGCCTCGCATATCAGCGTCCCGCACCCGCACTGCCAGCATTCATTGCGCAGTGCAATAACTCCTTCCCAACCCGCAGAAACCTCTTTGCCAAAGAGGACACAGAGGACAAATGAGGAAAAGAACTAATTCAAGAGCGTTGACGCAAAGGAAAACTCGCAAAGCGAGTTTCAGTGAATGAACGGGGCTCGGTTTTTCGGACGGATAAATTAATGGTAGTTTATCAACTGAAAAGACTCCGAAATGAATCGAATCCCAGGTCGCGTGTTTACGGCGGAATACAAAGCTGAGGCGGTTAAGTTGGCCGGTGCGGTTGCTGTGCCGACGGCGGCCCGGCAACTCGAGATTGCCACCAAGTCGCTGTATCTGTGGATCAAGCAGTCCACCGAGGGCAAGCTCAAGGCCAGCGGCCCGTCGAAGCTGTCGGCCAAGCAGCAGCGCATCGGCGAACTGGAACGGCAGTTGGCGATTGCCCGTACGGAGCGCGACCGGCTCGCCGGCAGGATCGAGGCGCAGCGCGGAATCTCGAAACAGGAAGCCGACCGGCAACGCGAGGATTTCATGAGCCGCAACCGCAACGGGTGGAACCTCTCGAGGCGGTAAGGATCACAGCCTTCGGACGCATCGAGGTCAACGGAGTTTGGTTTCACATTCTTCAGGAGAATTCAGCCATGCAACAACTCAAGCATTTTTCCGCCTTTTTCCTCGCCGTCCTGCTGGCGTCCATGCTGG
>JBBPIT010000077.1:0-9900 GCA_038040175.1 Pseudomonadota bacterium
CGGCGCCTGCGTTGTTACGCTCCTTGTTGGGGCTTCAGCCGCAACTGCGGAGCGATGCCGAGCATTCATCCGCATCTGGCGCAACGCGCGTCGTGGGACTCATGCAGAGCTTCCCTAAGACTCGCACCTGCGGCGGCGGCGCAGTGGCTGCGACGGTCATGCTCGCCTTCCGTACAAACCGGCAGGGAACAGGATCAGGAGCAGCACCATCAGCGCGTAAATGACGAAGGCGCCAACCTCGGGCACGTAATACTTGCCCGCCACGTCGAACACGCCGAGGATCAACGCCGCCATCAGCGTGCCCTTGATGCTGCCGGCGCCGCCGACGGAAACGACCAGCAGGAAGTACACCATGTATTTGACCGGGAAAGACGGGTCGAGGCCGAGCACGTCGATGCCGAGCGCGCCGCCCAGCCCGGCAAGACCGGAGCCGAGCGCGAACGTCAGCGCGAAAATCCTGTCGACGTGAATGCCCATGCCTGCGGCGGCCTGCTGGTTGTCGACCGCGGCGCGCACCTGTGCGCCGAAACGCGTGTGCGCGACCAGCCAGCCCAACGCCAGAGTGATGACGATCACCAGCGCAATAAGGAACAGGCGGTACGCGCCCAGATCGAGGCCGAGCACGCGCACCTGTCCGCGCAGGAATTCCGGGAGCTGCACCGGCTGCTGGCTCGGCCCCCAGAAATAAGTGGCCGCTGCGATCGCCATGAAAGTCAGACCGATGCTGAACAGCACCTGGTCGAGTTGGCCGGCTTGGTACAGCCGCTGATAAAGGGTGCGCTCGAGGATGACGCCTGCCAGCGCGGTGACGATGAACGCGATCGGAAGCGCAGCGAGGAAAGGCAGGCCGAGGCGCGTCATCGCCGCGACGCAGACGTAGCCGCCCAGCATCGCAAAAGCACCATGGGCGAGATTGACGAAATTCATCAGGCCCATGGTCACCGACAGCCCGATGCCGATCAGGAACAACAGGCTGCCGTAGGCGATGCCGTCGAACAGGATGCCGGCGAAGTTGATCAGCAAACCGTCATGCCCTTGTCGTAACGCTCGCGCTCATCCATTTTTCTGCCTCCTGTTACCGTCCTTTGCCGGCACGCGCTGCCAGTACGCGTTCGACGAACTGCTCAGCCACGCCGAGATAGTTTTCCGGATCGAACAGGCGATCCAGCTCGGCCGCGGAAAGATGCGCCGCGAGTTTCGTGTCCTGCTCCAGCACGTCGCGCAGACTCCTGCCTTGCTCGACCGCGCGGGCGCACGCCGCCTCCACCAGTTCATGCGCGGCCTGCCGGCCCAGTTTCGGGGCCAGGGCCGAAGAGACGGCTTCGGCCATGATCAGGCCGCGCGTGGCATCGAGGTTCTGGCGCATGCGCCCGGCGTCGGTTTCCAGACCTGCCATGACTTGGGTCATGTGGCCGAGCGCGCCTGCGGCAAGCATGCAAATCTCCGGCAGCGTCTCCCATTCCGCATGCCAGTTGCCCAGGCCGCGCTCCTGCTCCTGCACCATCGCGGCAAGCATCACCGACACCAGCGCCGGCACTCTGGCCGCCGCGGCCAGCACCACCGCAGAGGAAACCGGGTTGCGCTTGTGCGGCAGGGTCGAGGATCCGCCGCGGCCGGGTGCAGCCGGCTCGAAGGCCTCGCCGATTTCGGTCTGCATCGCGAGCGAGACGTCGCGCGCGATCTTTCCGAGCGATCCGACCAGCAGGCCGAGCGTCGTCGCCACCTCCGCGACGCGATCGCGCTGCGCATGCCAGGGAATGTCCGGCAGTGAAAGTTTCAGCTCCCCCGCCAGCGCGGCGGCGACATCGAGGCCGCGGTTGCCGAGCGAAGCCAGCGTGCCGGCCGCGCCGCCGAACTGCAGCACCAGCGCGCGCGCGCGCAGTTCCTTCACCCGTTGGCGATGGCGCTCGATCGCGCTGAGCCAGCCCGCCAATTTCAAACCAAAGGTCACCGGCACCGCCTGCTGCATCCAGGTGCGGCCCGCGACTGGCGTGCGTTTGTGCCGCCTGGCAAGCCTGGCCAACGCATCGGACAAGTTCGCCAGGCCGGCATCGATGAGTTCCAGCGCGCTGCGCAATTGCAGCACCAGTCCGGTATCCATCGCATCCTGGCTGGTCGCACCCCAGTGCACGAAGCGCGCGGCGTCGTGGTCCTTGCTTTCGACCAGCGCGGTCAGCGCTTTGACCATCGGGATCGCCGGATTTCCGGCCGCGGCCGCGCCGCGCGACAGCGCCCCGACGTCGAACAGCTCGGCACGGCACTGCGATTCGATTTGCAACGCCGCAGGAGTCGGGATCATGCCCGCGCGCGCCGTTGCCCGGGCGAGCGCCGCCTCGAAATCCAGCATGCCCTGCAGGCGGCCGCGATCGGAGAAGATGTCGCGCACCGCGTCGGTCCGGAACAGCGCATCGAGCAGACCGGGAGGATTGTTGGCATTCAAACCGTGTTTCCTCTCTTCGAAGTGATTGGCGGAAGGGTCAGCAATCGAAGAACACGGTTTCGTCCTGCCCCCGCAAGATGATATTCCACTCCAACGCGCCCTGGCTTCCCGCCGGTTCTCTCGCCATCAGCGTGTGGCGCCGCTCGACCGGAACCAGTTTCAACACGGGGTCCTCGGCGTTGGCGTGATCGTGGGCAAAGTAGATGCGCGTCACCAGATGCTTGAGCAGGCCGCGCATGAATACCGCCACGACGAGATGCGGCGCCTGCAGCGCGCCGCCCGGTCCCGGTACGCGCCCCGGCTTGATGGTGACGAAGCGGAACTCGCCGTTGTCTCCGGTCGCGACCCTGCCGAATCCCTTGAGGCCGGTATCGAGCGGTTTGTCCTGCGCATCGTCCGGATGTGCGTACTTTCCTTGAGCGTCGGCCTGCCAGATCTCGATCAGCGCGTCGTTGACCGGCTTGCCGTCGCCATCCAGCACGCGGCCGTCTATCGAGACCTTCTCGCCGCTTGCCGCGGACTTCGCCAGGTCGGCGACGCACAATTTCTCCAACCCGATGTGGAAAAAAGGTCCGATGGTTTGCGATGCAGTCGCGAGCAGGTTCATTTCAACGCTCAATCGGCGTGGCGTCGCGGCCGCGCAAAACGATGTCGAAGCGATAGCCCAGCGCGTGCTCGGGAGCGGTGCTGTCCCAGTCGAAGTCCGCGATCAGGCGCTTGCGCGCCCTCTCGTCGGCGGTGCTGTTGAAGATCGGATCGAAGGCCAGCAGCGGGTCGCCGGGAAAATACATCTGTGTGACCAGCCGCGTCAGGAACGCGCGGCCGAACAGCGAGAAGTGGATGTGCGCGGGACGCCAGGCGTTGTGGTGATTGCGCCAGGGATAAGCACCCGGCTTGATGGTGACGAAGCGGTAGCGGCCCTCCCGGTCGGCGAGCACGCGCCCGCAGCCGCCGAAGTTGGGATCGAGCGGCGCATCATGATTGTCGTTCCGGTGCCGGTAGCGCCCGGCGGCGTTGCATTGCCACAGTTCGATCAGCGCCTGCGGCACCGGCCGGCCGTTTTCGTCCAGCACCCGCCCGCCGACGATGATGCGCTCGCCCAGCGGTGCGCCGGCGTGCTGGCGGGTCAGATCCGCGTCGTCCGCCCCGACCTCGTCGTAGCCGAATACCGGCCCTGTCACCTCGGACAGCGTGTGCGGCAGCAGCACCAGCGGCCTGGTGGGCGCACGTTTCTGCGTCGACACATAAGGGGGATAGAGATACTCGGGCTGCGTGCCCTGCAAGGCACGCCGATAGCCCGCAATGTCCGCCATCGTTGCTATTCCTCCGTTTCAATTCCTGCCGCGCCTGCAGACCACGACAGCTCGCGGCGCTCCGGATCGTCGCCTATTTCCGGCTGCCCGCCATGCAAATGCCCGGACGTGGAATGCCAAGATTATCAGTAATGCGGCCTTCAGTTTTTTGAGTTTTCTTGCTCATGCACATGCACTACCAAGGATGGATACAGCCACGCGCGACGGCGCGCGATGCATTATGCTGCGCCGGTCTTGACGGTACCCAGGGCCCCGCGTCATCAGTCTTGCCGCTCGCGTCCTCGCCACTCGCCACTCGTCACTCAAAAAAAATGGATCGCAAACCAGTAGACAACACCGCGCTTTCCCTCATGGTGATGTGCTGCTTCATCTGGGGCTTCAATCACGTCGCGGCGAAGCTGGCGGCGCCGGACATGTCGCTGGTGCTGCAGGGCGGTGTGCGCTCGGCCATTGCGGCCGCCTGCCTGCTGGTCTGGGCGCGGATGCGCGGCATCCCGCTGTTTCAGCGCGACGGAACGTTCTGGCCGGGCCTCGCCGCCGGCGCGTTGTTCGCCGGCGAATTCCTGTTCATCTTCGCCGGGCTGGCCTACACCGGCGCGGCGCGGATGGTGGTGTTCATCTATCTTGCGCCCTGCCTGACCGCTTTGGGGCTGCACTGGTTCGTGCCCAGCGAACGGCTGCGTCCGCTGCAGTGGGCAGGCGTGCTGTGCGCATTCGGCGGGATCACCCTCGCATTCGGTGACGGGTTCGCGGCATCGCGCGGCTCGCTGCTGGGAGATGCGTTCGGCGTGATTGCCGCGGTCCTGTGGGCCGCTACCACGGTCGTGATCCGCGCCACCAGCCTCAGTTCTGCCAGCGCCAGCAAGACGCTGTTCTACCAGCTCGCGGTTGCCGCCCTGACGCTGCCGGTCGCTTCGGTGCTGATGGGGGAACCCGGCGTCGTCGCGATCACGCCGGTCGTCGTCGCCAGCCTCTTCTACCAGGGCGTGGTAGTGGCCTTCGCCAGTTATCTGGTCTGGTTCTGGCTGCTGACGCGGTACTTTGCCGCGCGGCTTTCGGTATTTTCCTTCCTGACGCCGCTGTTCGGCGTCATCGCCGGGGTAGTCGTGCTGTCCGAGCCGATCACGCCGGCTTTCATCGGCGCGGTAGCCATGGTCGGGGCGGGAATCTATCTGGTCAACGTGCGCCGTTGAGAAATCTCGAACCAGCTCCGAAGAGGCTAGCTGTCGGCCTTTTCCGAGGTCGCGAATCGTCCGATCAACTTGAGCGTGGCTTCCACCGCGCGGATCGATGCGAACAGGACGACGATCGTGACGAGGACATAAATCCAGTTCACCGTGCCGGTCTCGATCGCCTGCCCCACGGTGACGAAGAATCGCATCATCGCAATCAGCAGCAGCGCGAACGCGGCGGCGGGGCTCCTGAACCGCCACATGAGAAGCCCGAGCACGACGTAGAGCGCCGCGTCGGCCAGATCCTGCCATCCATGCGACAAGGCCATCGCGGCCAGCACCGCGGCAGCCGCAAGGAACGCGATCGCCGCGTCCGCAACCACGTGAAGCGCATCGTCGCGGCTGCGGATGAGCGCAAAAATTCCCCTTCTCCTTCTTCTGTCTTTGACCACTGTGAGCTCCCGTTGCACGCACCGCACTTTGTGGCGCAACTCTAGTCCGTGGCGGTGATATGTCAAGCGATCAAGGGCGCAGGAGGCAAACGTACACCAAAGGACTCATAATTCTCCGCCATGGCGATCCTCAACCTGATGGTCTACCGTCACTCTGCGTTCTACAGCCCGATCCTGAGCGAGATCGCGGGCGGGTTCCTGGCGCACGAAGGCTTCGAAGCAACATACACAGTCATGCCGTCGCAGCGCAGCGTGGGCGAGATGATTGCCCCAGGCGAGATCCACGTCTCGCACTCCGCCGTATCGGCGAGTTGGCCGTTCCTGGAGAAGGGCGCAAAGCCGCACTGAAAAAAGTGATACCCCCCACGTTGCGCCCGTCTCGGCGTTGAGAGTAGTCTGACGGTATGAGCAAACCAGTCATTTCTTGTAGGCCCGAAGTAATTGGGGGGCACCCCGGTCTTTTCCGGCACCCGGGTGCCGGTCCAGACGCTCCTCGATTACCTGGAATCCGGAGAGTCCATCGATGACTTTCTGGCCGGATTTCCCTCCGTCAATCGAGAGCAGGTCATCGAGTTCCTTGAGCAGGCAAAGGACCGTCTGGTCGCCACTGCCTCGTGAGAGTATTTGTCGACGAATACGTTGATTGGCGGCTCGCGCGTAACATCGTTGGCCACGCAGTCAAGACGGCGCGCCATTTCCAATCGCCTCGCCGATCTTCAATCACTGGTTTCCGATGAGTGCCACCCTTGCATACCTGCGGCGCAAACGCCGAATAAATACAGGAGAAGAGAGATGACTCTGTGTCCCATTGCTATAGTTGTCGGCTGCAAGAAATGTCCAGCATTCACAGTCTGCCCCGTGAAAAGCGTCATCGGCGATTACAAGAAGGAAGACGAAGCGCAGCAGCAAGCCGGCAAAAAGAACCGCGAAAAAAATAAGACGAAGTAGCCGAGAGCGGTGAGGACTTGAGGACAGTTTGCTCGCTGCGCTCCAGCATCAACCGGGATGGGGATATCACCAAAATCATCACGATATATGAACCCGACCCGAATGAGTGGGTCGAATTCCGGAAACGGAGGTAGCCATGTTCAAGTGTCATGTGTGCGGCAATACATCCGCGAGGTCAGATTTTGTGAGCGAGGTCTTCACGCTGGAGGGCGAGCGGCGCGCGCTGGTGGAGCACATCCCCGCGCAGGTTTGCGAGCGATGCGGCGAGGCGACGTTCTCGCGCGAGACCACCGAGAAAATTCGCCGGTTGGTCCACGGCGCCGAACGGCCGGGGAAAACCGTGCCTCTGGAGGTGTTCGCGCTGGCATGACCAAAACTCTGCCCGACTTGAATCCGGCGTGGATTGCGCTGGTTGAGGTCGTCAGTCGCATTGAGCGACAACCTTACCACTGGCCAATCGGCAGAACGGTTTTTCAGAAGATCGCGTACGTCGCGACCAATGAGGGACTTCCGACCCGCCTGAACTACAGGCGTGGCAGCTTCGGCCCCTTCTCGCAGGAGCTGAAAAACGTCGAAGCGAAGCTGATCAATAACGGTATGTTGCAGGAGGAGCGGCAAGGAAAGATGTTCATGGTCAAGGTCGGACCGAACTTCCACCGCGTTCGTCAGAAGTACGCGCCGGCATTCGAGCGGTGGGCGAACGTTCTGGACAAGACGGTTGACTTGTTCATGCGGGTGAACACCGACCAGGCCGAAGTCATCGCGACCGTCTTGTTCGCCGCGCACGAACTTGGCCAAAGCCGGGAATCGTGGCCATCCGAGACGGAGGTTATGCAAGCGGTGATGCAGTGGAAACAGAAGCGCCGGCCACCGCTCGACGAGATCACTGTAGCGTCCACTGTTCGCAATCTCGGTATGTTGCGGTGGCTGAATGTGAAGGCAAGCGCCGATCTTCCCCTTCCGGAAGAAGAAGGCTTGGCCGCGTAGGCGCTTGGAAGCGCCATACCTTGCGAAGCAGTGACGTGGGCGCTTTAGAAGTTGTTGCCGTAACACACACCCATCCCGACTGGCTGCGCGAGCAGGCGCATCGCACCCCGCCGTATCAATGGGTGCGCGTGATCGGGGGTTGGTCGGAATTCCAGTTCGCCGAGAAACGGATGCCGACCCTCGAAGAGTTGAACGCGCCCGCGCCCGGAGCAGGAGTTCGCGGCGTTCGGCATGGAGGCCGATCTCGCGGCGGTGAGTCCGCCCGTCCGCTCCATCGGACTTGAACATACCCAAAATGGGCATTACTATGCCCAATATGGGCATGAAATCGAAGACCCGGGTTTCCAGGGTCCCAAAGAGTACCAGCCTGTCGGACGCGCTGTTCTCGACCATTCAGCAGCGCGTGCTGGCGTATCTCTTCGGCCAGCCGGAGCGCAGTTTCTTCGCCACCGAACTGATCAAGCTCGCCGGCGGCGGCTCCGGCGCGGTGCAGCGCGAGCTGGCGCGGCTCGCGGACAGCGGCCTCGTGACTGTCAAGCGCGTCGGCACGCAAAAGCACTTTCAGGCCGATCCGAAGTCGCCGCTCTTTGCCGAGCTCTGCTCCATTGCGCAGAAGACAGTGGGCCTCGCCGAGCCGCTGCGGGAGGCGCTCGCGCCGCTGGCGAAGCGCATCACGGCGGCCTTCGTGTACGGCTCGGTGGCCAAGCGCAGCGACACCGCGGCGAGCGACATCGATCTGATGGTGGTGAGCGACAGCCTCACCTACGCCGATCTCTACGCCGCGATGGAGCAGGCGACCGCCCGCCTGGGCCGGGAGGTGAATCCCACGGTGTATTCGCGGAAGGAACTGGCCAGGCGCGTGAAGCAGAAAAATGCCTTCGTCACACGGGTGATGGCACAACCCAGGATCTGGCTGATCGGTGCGGAAAGTGACCTCGCCTCTCGATAACCTGTGCGGTCCCGGAAAATCGCTGCGCGGCGAGCTGCCGGATAAAAAGGAGTTTGATGGACTGAAACGCTCGGGGCGCAAGCGGCTCGCGGACGCCCAGATGGTCTCTGTCTCGCTGGAGGGCCGCTTCGATCTTGCGTACAACGCTGCTCATGCCTTGTGCCTCGCGGCGCTGCGCCGGCTCGGGTATCGCGCGGAGAACCGCTACATCGTTTTCCAGGTGCTGCCACATACGCTCCGGCTCGGGCCGGAAGTCTGGCGCCTGCTCGCCAAGTGCCACGAGGTCCGGAATCTCGGCGAATACGAAGGCGATCTGAACGTGGACGAGCGCCTGCTCGCGGACTTGATCGATGCGTGCAAGGCGGTGGCCGCCGCGCTCGACAAGCTCGCGCCGCCTGCCTGACCGGCGACATCGCGACGGTCATGGCCTATCGCGCCGCCACGACCCGCGTGTTGGACCTCGGCGGGCGCACGGTGATCCCCCGCCTCATCGATTCGCACTCGCACCCGATACGGGGGGCCTGTACCACAACCTCGAGCTCAGATGGTACGGCGTGCCGTCGCTTGCCGACAGCGGCGCCGAGACCAGCATAAGCGTGAGCTTCAACCCTTCAATCTCTGTAAGCGACTACGACTAGAAGGCGATGATTAAAGGAGGCAGGTAGACTCTGCGGCAGGAGCATCTGATTTGTGAACCATCGGACGACAGAAGACCCTGCCTGTGCTGTGGAATCGCTCGATCCCCTGGAGGTGGTAATGCGGTACCACCAGGAGACGAAACATCATTTTTCCCGCTATGCGCGCTCGCTCGGCTACATGGACTGGGCAAATCAGCCGGATCCGTTTCGACGATACGAGGGATCTCCGCTCATTCCCTTACCGCTCCTGAAACCTGACGCCGCTCCGCTCTCGCCGCTCTATGAAGACTTGTATCGCCCTGGAGCAATCGCGAGCGATCCGGTCACCGTCCGCTCCCTTTCGCGCTTTTTTGAGTATTCGCTGGCCATTTCGGCATGGAAGCAGGCCGGTGAGGTCCGCTGGGCGCTTCGGACCAACCCGTCGAGCGGCAACCTGCATCCGACCGAAGGCTATTTGCTCATTGACAAAATCCCAGGCCTTTTGCCGTTCCCGGGTCTTTATCACTACACGGCCAAGGAGCATGCGCTGGAGCTGCGAGCAGAGTTGCCGAAGGAAAGCTTCACGTCGCTCCTGCAAGGATTCCCGCCCAACGCCTTCCTTGTTGGCTTTACCTCAGTGAACTGGCGGGAAACCTGGAAGTACGGAGAGCGAGCCTTTCGCTACTGTCAACATGACGTGGGACACGCGATCGGCAGCGCCCGCATTGCGGCCCAGACGCTGGGCTGGCGCATGCTGCTGTTGAACGGCCTGGCTGATGACACGGTTGCCGCCTTGTTGGGGGTAGATCGACCCGAGGATTTCGAAGGGGTGGAACGGGAGCACCCTGATTGCCTCGCTGTCGTCTGGCCCGCCGACACAGCGTTGGCGAAGCCATCCGGGGCGGGAGGCGGGCCAATGGCGCGCTACCCGCAAGCGGCCGGCTGCGCCGGTAACGTGTCCGCGCGCCCCGCCGACACAGCGTTGGCGAAGCCATCCGGGGCGGGAGGCGGGCCAATGGCGC
>JBBPIT010000077.1:10000-12464 GCA_038040175.1 Pseudomonadota bacterium
CCCGCAAGCGGCCGGCTTCGCCGGTAACGTGTCCGCGCGCCCCGCCGATCAAGCTGCCGATCTTGCCACTGGAAGGACAATCTCCTTGCCCCTGTCCCTTGCCCCCAATGCTGTTCGCGAGTTGACGCAATACATTTGGCACGGCAAGGCAAACCGGCTGAGTCGAGACGATCCGGTGCAGTGGGAGTTCCTCGACCAGGTGGAAGTCGCCTCGTGGAAGAGGACTATTGAACGGAGGGTCGTCGAACTGAATCACGACAGTCCTTCAATGAAGACCCTGATTAACCCGAGCACCAATGCGCCGGGCATCTACCCGGGTCAGCCAAGGGCTGGACAGGTGATCCGCCAACGGCGAAGCGCGCTTGCGTTCGATGGCAACACCTCGATTTCAGTCGGCAGCTTCTTCACGATGCTGGCCCGCGTCGTGCCACGGGTTGATCGTGAGCTGTGCCAGCGTCCGATACCCTGGGACGTCCTGCCTTGGGAGCCGGCCATTCATCTTGCCCTGTTCGTCCATCTGGTGGATGGTCTTGCTCCCGGTCTCTACATGCTGGTTCGTGATCCTGCGAAGCTGGGCTCACTCAGACAAGCGATGCACCAACAATTCGCCTGGATTTCACCACCTGGCTGTCCGGACGACTTGCCTCTGTTTCTGCTCGAAGAGGGCGATGCGCGGCAATTGGCTGCCAAGGTCAGTTGCGGTCAGGATATCGCGGGAGATGGTGCGTTTTCCTTGGGGATGATCGCGGAATTCGAATCAAGCCTGCGACGGCATGGACCGTGGTTTTACCGGAGACTTTTCTGGGAGACGGGAGTGATCGGCCAAGTGCTTTATCTTGAGGCGGAGGCGACTGGAGTCCGTGCGACGGGAATCGGCTGCTTTTTTGATGACCCGGTCCATCAGGTATTGGGATTCAACGACGCGATGTTTCAGTCGCTCTATCACTTCACGACCGGAGGCCATGTCGAGGACACTCGCCTGACCACCTTGCCGCCTTATGGCCTTGATCATTAAGAGCGTAACAATCGAAACAGCCTACGCCTTGTCACTTCTGGGACTTGTTGCACCAGAATCCTATTCGGCAGAGACTGTATGGGCCTGGTGCGAAGCTGGTTTGGACCTTAATTGCGTTTCCTGATCACCCAAACCACAGCCTATCGTAGGGTTTGGAAATCCTTGCACCAGATCCATCCTTTTAGGAGGACAAAATGGCCAAGGGACATCAACGAGGTAATCGCGAATATAAAAAGCCCAAGCAACCGAAATCGAAGTCCGCCGTTCCAGCGTCGCCCGTTGCCGTAACGCAGGTCAAACCGGCCGCTCCCATTCCCGGCAAAAACAAGTAGCGGGCGAGCCTTATGAATTGATCGGTCGTTGCGGTGCCGACCAGGTTTCGAGCTCATTGCAAGCAGATGTGTTGAGTTCCGCATGGGCGACCCCGCGAGTCGTGCTCAAGGGCAATCTCACTCAATCGAGCGTGGTTTCGTGCGTGGGGGTGGAGGAGGAGCCTTGACTATAACGACCTAATGGGTGAGCGCATATGATCTGGGAACGGAGTGGAACCGGGCCCCGCGATACCGGGCTGATTCCGATGGTGGTCGAGCAGAGTGGGCGCGGCGAACGCGCCTATGACATCTACTCGCGCCTGCTCAAGGAGCGCGTTGTATTCCTGGTGGGGCCGATCGATGAGATGTCAGCCAACGTGATCGTCGCCCAGTTGCTGTTCCTGGAGTCGGACAATCCGGAGAAGGAAATCTCCTTCTACATCAACTCCCCGGGCGGAATCGTGTCGGCGGGTTTGGCAATTTACGACACCATGCAGTTCATCAAGCCAGACGTGAGCACGCTGTGCATCGGCCAGGCAGCAAGCATGGGAGCGCTTTTGCTGTGCGCGGGCGCGAAGGGCAAGCGCTTCTGCCTGCCCAACTCGCGGATGCTGATCCACCAGCCTTTGGGCGGGTTTGAAGGCCAAGCCAGTGACATCGAGATCCACGCCAAGGAGATCTTGTACCAGCGACAGCGGCTCAACGAAATCATGGCCAAGCACACGGGTCAGGATATGAAGACCATCGAGCGTGATACCGATCGCGACAACTTCTTCGGCGCGGGCGAGGCCGTTAAATATGGCTTAGTGGACAAAGTCCTGGTGAGCCGGGCCGAGGTCGGGGCTTGATTTTCTCTGGTAGCGCTTCGCGGGTAAACGCAGATCGAATTCGAGCTTGGCTAATTCGAGCAAGGTTTCGTTACGCTGCGCCCGGGTTTTTGCGCGCAGTTGTGCAGCGTGTCGTCCTATACTAAACATTATGGGTCGTCGTGCCTGCGACGGCCGTCCCGTGGAGTTCTGTCATGGCGCGCATGGTCAAGTGCATCAAGCTCGGGCGCGAGGCCGAGGGGTTCGATTTCCCGCCCTATCCCGGCGAGCTCGGCAAGCGCATCTTCGAGAACGTGTCGAAGGAAGCGTGG
>JBBPIT010000078.1:0-12181 GCA_038040175.1 Pseudomonadota bacterium
CGCCTTTGTGTTCGACCTGACCCCTCTACCCTCGAACCTGGTGTCCGTCTCGGCCCCGCGGGTGGGGTGGGGGGGGGGCGCGGGGGGGGGGGGGGGGCGCCCCCCCCCCCCCCCCCCGCTTCCCTGGGTGATCAAGCCCGTGGTCGCAGACGTTCTTGTCTTCATTATCGCGATCGCGATCGTGAAGGTTCGGCCGGAAGGCCTTTTATCCAAGTGGAGGAACTGATAATGACAATCGATGATCGCAGTCGCCGCCCGCTGTCCGTTTCCAGACGGCTGTTCCTGCAGCGCGCCAGCCTGCTCTCAGGCATGATCGCCCTCGGCGGCGGCAGCTACCTTTATAACCCGAAGGGCGTCTGGGCCGCCAATCCCATCAAGGTGGGTATCGCCACCGACCTTACCGGCGCCATCAGTTGGGGCGGCATTCCCAATTCGCAGGTGGCGAAGATGGTGATCGACCAGATCAACAAAAGTGGCGGCCTGCTCGGTCGGCCGCTACAGATGATCCTGGAGGACACCGCCACCAATGAACAGCTTGCGGTAACCAAGGTGCGTAAGCTGGTCACCCAGGACAAAGTGGACGTTGTCTTTGGCGGAATCACCAGCTCCATGCGCAATGCCATCAAGGACACCATCGTCAAACGCGGCAAGACGCTCTACATCTATCCGCAGCTCTACGAGGGCAAGGAATGCACGCCGTACCTGTTTTGCACCGGCCCCACGCCCGCGCAGCAATGCGACACCTTCATCCCGTGGCTGATAAAAAACGGCGGCAAGAAATTCTATCTGCCTTCCGCCGACTATGTCTGGCCGCATACCCTGAACGCCTACGCGCGCACGGTAATCGTGAAGAACGGCGGGGAGGTCATCGGCGAAGAGTATTTCCCGGTCGACCATAACGAATACAGCGCCACCGTCAACAAGATCATGTCAAGCGGGGTTAACGTGGTCTTCAACACCACCATTCCGCCCGGGGTCGCGGCTTTTTTCAAGCAACTCAACGAGGCCGGCTTTCAGAAAAGGGGCGGGCGGCTTGCGTGCGTCTTCTACGACGAAAATGCGTTGGGAATCACGCCGGCACACGAGATCGAAGGGCTGGCTAGTTGCCTGGATTACTTCAAGGCGATCAACGACCCCTTCGGCAACCAGTTGCAGGCAGAGTACGGCAAGCTGTTCGGCGACAAAAACCCGTTTACCGCGGGCAGCGGCGCGACCGGGATGTACCGGGGCATCAAGCTGTGGGAAGCGGCGGTGAAAGAGGCGAAGAGCGTGAAGCGTGAACCTGTGGCTGCAGCGCTGGATCACGCGAAGATCAGCAACGGGCCGGGCGGGGGCTGCGAGATGGTCCCCGGCACACGCCACGTGAAGATGAACATGTACACCGCGGTGGCGAAGAAAGGGAAGTACGAGATCGTCGAGAGGAGCAAAGGGCCGGTAATGCCCGGCGAGTGCGCCTAGCACGGCCCGAGTCTGGCCGCGGCCCCGGGTACAGCGTCGCTCGGGGTCGCGGTCTGTGCAGTTCGATCGCCTAGAGAATGAATCACACCGCTCACCCGTCATCCTCGTCGCTACGCTCGAGGAAAGTCATTCCCTGGCTGGAGTTCGCCGTGCTGGGCGCCAGCCTGATTCTTCCCGTATTCATCGATGATTTCTGGACGCTGTTCTTCACCCGGGTGTTCATTCTCGGCCTGCTCGCGCTCAGTTTCGACCTGGTCTGGGGTTACGCCGGGATTCTCAGCTTCGGCCAGGCTCTGTTCTTCGGCATGGCCGGATACTGCACGGCCCTGGTTGCGACCAAACTGGACATCACCTCGGTGCTGGTACTGCTGCCTGCAGCCGGGTTGGTCGGCCTGATCGTCTCGCTGATCATGGCTTTTATCGTAATCCTCGGCCGGCGCGTGCCGACCACTGTATTCGTAGCACTGGGAACCCTGACCGGGTCCTACGTGGTGGAGAGACTCGCGCGCGGCTGGTCTTATGTCGGCGGGCAAAACGGCATTCCGTCACTTCCGCGGTTGACGCTGGCGAACCACGAAATTGCGGAGGGTGTGTGGTTCTATTACATGGCGCTGGGCATACTCTTTGGCGTCTACGTTCTGCTCAAATTCCTGACGCGTTCGCAGCTCGGTCTGGTTCTCGCCGGAATCCGCCAGCACGAGACGCGGATCACTTTCTTCGGCTACCGCGTTCAGCATGTGAAGGGCATCATCTTTGCCCTGGCAGGCTTCATCGCCGGGCTGGCAGGGGGGATGTATGCCTTTCACGAAGGCTATGTCGGGCCCGGTCAACTCAGCCCGGTACTGTCGACGCAAGTCGTCCTGTACGTTCTCTTCGGCGGCGTGGGAACCCTGATCGGCGCCGTCGTTGGCGCCGGCGTAATCGAGTACCTCACCTTCATGCTGTCCCAGCAATACCAGCGACTGTGGCCGATTATCCTCGGCCTGCTGCTTCTGGTCATCGTCATGTTCCGGCCCACGGGATTGATCGGTTTCCTCGTTTCGGACCGGGAACGAATAGGGTCCTTCGGCCGGCCCGACGACGCAGCGTCAGAGAACGACACGGATAAGAATCCGGCGTGAGCGATCGCATGAATCTGCTCGAGGCGCGCAATGTCACCAAGGTCTACGGCGCCCTGACTGCGCTCAATGGCGTCGACCTGACCGTGCGCGAGAAGGAATTTCATGGTTTGATCGGCCCTAACGGCTCGGGCAAAAGCACCCTGCTGAAGTGCATTGCAGGGGCTGAAATACCGAACGCGGGAACCATCGGCTTTCTCGGCGCCGACGTCGGCCGCGCCGCACCCGCGGAGCGATCGCGCGCGGGCTTGAGCCTCAAATTCCAGATCGCCAGCGTGCTGCCGGAGCTGAGCGTGTACGACAATATCCTGCTTGCGCTGCAAGCGCAGGATAGCCTGGCGACGCTGCTCTTCTCTGGTTCCCGGCGCGCGCTGGACAAGCCGGTGACAAAGACGCTGGCCCAGTTCCGCCTGGAACACAGAAAAAATGACCTGGCCGGAGTTCTCTCGCATGGCGAGCAACAGTGGCTGGAGATTGCGATGGCACTTGCCGGCAATCCCAAGCTTCTGCTGCTGGACGAGCCGACTGCAGGGATGAGCGCGCAGGAGCGCCGTGCTACCGGCGAGTTGCTCGCACCGATCAAACAAATCTGCTCGCTGCTCATCGTCGAGCACGACCTGGATTTCATCAAGGACATCTGTGACTCGCTGACGGTGCTCGACCAGGGCCAGGTGGTGGCAAGCGGCGTTACTGCCGACGTGCAGAACAGCGACAAGGTCAAGGAGGCGTATCTGAGCCATGCCTGAAACCGCGTTTCTCGATGCGCCTTTGCTCGACACTGAAGGTCTTTGCACTTACTACGGGACCAGCCAGGCACTGTTCGACGTCTCGCTCAAGGTCCCGTCGCGCGGCGGCGTGGCAATACTGGGACGCAATGGCGCCGGCAAGACGACGCTGCTCAAGACGCTGGCGGGCGATCTGCTTCCGGCGCGGGGGTCAGTACGATTCGACGGTCGTGATGTCGCCCGCCTGCCTACCGAACGGCGCATGCGCCTTGGTATCGGTTACGTCCCACAGGAACAAGGGGTGTTCGGCAGGCTAACCGTCCGGGAGAATCTTGTTATCGGCGCGATGACCGATCCCAAGGGCAAAGAGCGCATGGGAGATATGCTCACCCTGTTCCCCCAGCTTGCTAAGCGCCTGTCCCAGCAGGCCGGTACACTTTCCGGAGGCGAACGAAAGATGCTGGCCATCAGCCGGGCGTTACTCGGCAGGCCCAGTCTGCTGATGCTCGATGAACCGACAGAGGGGGTATGGCATGGCGTGATCGAGGAGATTGCCGGGCGCCTGGAACAACTGTCAAAGACAATCGCCGTCGTCATTGTCGAGCAGCACGTCAAGATGGCGCTGCAACTCTCGCAGTACTGCTACGTCATGGACCGAGGACACATTGTGCTCGACGGCCCGTCGGAAAAGGTTCGCGACGACCCTGAGCTGGTTCGACTGCTTTCCCCCTGAAGAAATAATGCGCAGATCAGACCGCGCTGCACGACTAACCCCGTTCACATCATAAAAGGAGACCACCATGGCAGTGCAATATCCGACGCCGGAACAAATCTGGGACGCCGCTGAAGAAGTCGGCCTGTCCCTGACCGAGGACGACGTGAGGTCGTATCTTAGACTGATCAAACCCAACATCGACGCCTACAACATGGTCGATGCAATGCCGGATTATCTGCCGCAGGTGAAGTATCCGCGCACTCCGGGCTATTTCCCGGACCCGTCCGAGAACCCGCGCAATGCCTGGTATGTAAAAACTTCGATCAAGGGCGCCGCCTCCGGTCCGCTGAGAGGCAAGAAGGTGGCGGTGAAGGACAACGTCATGGTGGCGGGCGTGCCGATGATGAACGGCAACTCGATCCTCGAGGGCTACGTGCCCGATATCGACGCCACGGTGGTCGCGCGCCTGCTCGATGCGGGCGCTGAAATCGTCGGCAAGACGCACTGCGAGTCTTATTGCATTTCCGGCGGCAGCCACACCGGCGCGAAAGGCCCGGTGCACAACCCTTACAAGATGGGGTACTCCGCCGGCGGTTCGTCTTCAGGCAGCGGCGTAGCGGTCGCGCTGGGCGAAGCCGACCTCGCAATCGGCGGCGACCAGGGTGGCTCGATCCGCATGCCTTCTTCCTGGTGCGGCATTTACGGCATGAAGGCCACGCACGGGCTGGTGCCTTACACCGGCGTCATGCCGATCGAGATCTACGTCGACCACACCGGACCGATGACCGCGACCGTGAGCGACAATGCACTGATGCTGGAGGTGATCGCCGGTCCGGATGGTTACGATCCGCGCCAGTACGGCACGCCGAAGAAAGTGAAGTACTCGAAGATGCTCGACGGCGGGGTCAAGGATTTGAAGTTCGGCGTGGTCAAGGAAGGTTTCGGCCGGCCGGAATCGGAAGCCGATTCCGACGCGAAGGTGAGGAAGGCTGCCGAGATGTTCAAGAAGCTCGGCGCAGAAGTCGAAGAAGTTTCGATTCCCGCGCATCTGGTAGGGCCGGCGCTGTGGACGCCGATCGGCGTCGAGGGCATCACGCAGACCATGATGTTCGGCGACGGTTATGGATTAAGCCGCCCGGACCTGTACGTAACCAGCCTGATCGACAAGCTGCACGGCTGGCAGTTACGCGCCAACGAGTTGTCCGAGACCACCAAGGTGCTGACCACGCTGGGCGTGTACATCAAGAAATACCATGGCAGCCACTACTACGGCAAGGCAATGAATGTGACCCGGCGGTTGATCGAAGCCTACGACGCGGCGCTGGCCAAGTATGACCTGCTGCTGATGCCGACTATGCCGATGAAATCGCAGCCGCTGCCCGCCGCCAACGCTCCCCGCGAGGAGTACTTCAAGCGGGCTCTGGAGATGATCGGCAACACCTGCCCGTTCGACATCACGCATCATCCGGCGATGACGGTTCCCTGCGGCATGAGCGGCGGCCTGCCGATCGGGATGATGCTGATCGGCAAGCACTACGATGAAGCGACGATCTATCGCGCCGCCTACGCTTTCGAGCAAGCGGGTAACTGGAAGAAGATGTAGCCGGGGTTAGAGGCTAGAGGCTAGAGAGGTCTAGCTCGCTTCTTTCCTCTCGCCTCTTGCCTATTACCTCTTGCCTCGCGCAGTAGCGCGCTCGCGCTATTGCGCCGTCCAGCCCCCGTCGATCGGCAGCGCCGCGCCGGCAGTACGTGTTCATCCTCCCGCGGCTCCTGCGCCCGATCTTCGGCCGGCATCGGGCGTGGCTGGGTGAGCTGTGTCGCATCGCCGCCCGCTTGCTCATCGAAGCGTACGCCGAGGCGGCACCCGGCGCCCGCCCCGGCCTGATCCTGTTCGTGCAGACCTTCGGGAGTCTTGCGAACTTCAACCCTCACGTGCACGTGCTCGCCGTTGGCGGGCGAGAGCACGTTGTTCGAAGCGAGCATCAGCGTGCGCGCCTCCATCTGCGCCTCAAGCGACAACGGCACGTGCACCGCCATCTGGTCGCCGTCGAAGTCGGCGTTGAACGCCGCGCACACCAAATTTACTGTAACCTATACGGGGGCAGGGTAGTAAATAATAAGTTATCTAAATTAATCCGCTTATATAGAGGAGGAAAGAAAAATGTTTATGAAAAAATTAATATCAAACGTTAGTATGATCGGAGCGATGATAGCCCTTTTGGCCTTCTCGCTTACCGCAAGCGCGGCCGGACCCCGACCGCAAAGAGGTGATGTAACGGGCGCAACACCCGATACCTACAACGCAGGGTGGGTAACAGGCGTATCGCAGGACGGCGGGGCTAAAGGACAGTCAATCCAGCTCGGTGACCATTCTACCGACGCGAGTGACTTTGCCTACTACTCTTTCCGCAATTGGTGGGATCATGACCTCGCAGATGTGAAAAAGATCCGCGCGAGCTTTATCGCAGCAACAGGCACCGTAAACAACGGCGGCTCACCGCGATTCAGCCTGGAGCTCGATGTCAACGCGGACGGCAATTTTGATTGCCCCGAACTCGGCCCGTGTGTCGCCGACGCGGTGATCTTTCTCGACCCGGCATGGTGTGGCGATGCCGTAGCTGGCGGTTGGGTTGAGTCTGACTTTACGGGAGATAAGACTGACTGTACTATCTTTGACAGCGCCAAGGCTTCTTATACCAGCGATGGAGATGGTACGGCTTGGAGTAAGGTAGTGGCTGCTTATCCAGATGCCAAGGTTTGGTTTATGTTTCTGATTCAAGATGCGACCACAGGATCTAACTATGTGGATCGAATCAAGCTTGATAGTGCTTTCTTCACAAACAACAGATAGGAAAATCAATCTCGCCTGCGTCACGCGCCCAGGCACGGTGTGAAGAAGATGTAATTCGGGATATACGGCAAGGTGAAAATGCCCCGGCAAGCCGGGGCATTTTCTATTGAGCAGTCCAGCCCCCGTCGATCGGCAGCGCCGCGCCGGTAATCGAGGCGGCGGAATCGCCGCCGAGAAACACCGCAAGCGCGGCCACTTCTTCGACCTTGACGAACTCCTTGCTCGGCTGGTGCTCGAGGATGACATCCCTGATGACGTCCTCATGCGAGATGTCGCGCGCCTCGGACTGATCTTCTATCTGCTTCTCGACCAGCGGCGTCAGTACATACCCCGGGCAAATCGCATTGCAGGTAATGCCCTTGCCGGCCGTTTCCAGCGCAACGGTCTTGGTCAGGCCGACCAGGCCGTGCTTGGCGGCGACATACGCGGACTTGAATGGCGAAGCCACCAGTCCATGTGCGGAGGCGATATTGATGATGCGGCCCCAGTTGCGGGATTTCATTCCAGGCAGCGCGGAGCGGATGGCATGAAATGCCGATGACAGGTTGATCGCGAGGATCGCGTCCCACTTTTCGATGGGGAATTCGTCCACCGGCGCCACGTGCTGGATGCCGGCGTTGTTGACCAGCACATCCACGGCGCCGAAGCGCCGCTTCGCCTGATCGATCATTGCCACGATTTCGGCGGGTCTGGCCATGTCGGCCGATGAGTACAGCACGCTGACCTTGTGTTCGGAGGCAAGTCCGGCGCGCAGTCTTTCAATCTCTGCCGCGTCGCCGAAGCCGTTGAGCACGACGTTGCAACCCTGGGCGGCGAATGCCCGGGCGATGCCCAGACCGATGCCGCTGGTGGAACCGGTAATGACAGCCGACTTGCCTTTCAACATGCTGTGCGGGCGACCTCGCGTTTGACGTTGCCGCGCAGTCTAGCAGAAGCAACGCGGCTGCCGAGCGCCATAGGTCGCCAACGCGCCCGCAGCAGGTAACCTGAATGCGGCCGGTGAACTCCGGTTACCAGGCCGGCTGGTGGCGTTCAAGGCCGATTTTCTGCAGCCGATGTTTTTTCGCTTAGCCCGTCGACGAAGTGTGCGATTTTCTCAACGGTCGCCTGCTTCTGGTCCACGTAAGGCGAGTGCGCGCAGTGCGGGAGCATCAATGTTTCGACGGGGCCGTTCACCTGTTTTGCGATCGCCGTGACCTGGGCGGCAGTCCCGTATTGGTCGTCCTCGCCCTGGATCAGCAGCACCGGGCAGGTGACACCGGGCAGGTATTCCTCGATGTTCCAGCGGCGAAAGTCCGGGTGCAGCCAGATATCGTTCCAGCCCTGGAACATGGCCTCGACGTGGTCGTGATAAAGGCCCAATCTAACTGCAAGGTCGGTGGTGTCGAAGGCCACCCCGGCCTGCGCGATGCTCTCTACCGTGATGTCTTCGACGAAAACGTGCGGCGCCAGCAGCACCAGGCCGCGGACCGGGCGGCTTCCGGCGCCGGCATGGATGAGCGCGATCGAAGCGCCGTCGCTGTGACCGATCAGGATCGGGTTGCGGATGGAAAGCGCGTCGAGCAACTGCGGCAGGACTTCCAACGCCTCGCGGTGCATGTAGTCCACGCCGCGCGCCTCGGCAAGGCGGTCGGACTTGCCGTACCCGTATCGCGAATAGACGATAGTGGGGCAGCCGGTGGCATGCGACACCCTTTTGGGAAAGTCCTTCCACAGTGCGACCGACCCCAGACCTTCATGCAGGAACACCAGCACCGGAGCGTCGGCCGCCGCACCAGGGCGCGGCCCGGGATCAATCCGACTGTACTCGAGACGATGGCCGCCGGCAGTTTGGAACAACTAGATCCCCAGGTGGCGCTGCAACGTTTCCGGGCTGCGACGCAGTTGGTCGCTGGAACCCTCGAACACCACACGGCCCTTGACCAGTATGACGTTTCTGTCGGCGATCGCGGAGACGGCGGAGAAGTTCTTGTCGACGATGATCGCGGCGATTCCGGTGTCGCGAATCTGCCGCAGGATGGCCCAGATCTCCCGCGCCACCAGCGGCGCCAGTCCCTCGGTCGCTTCGTCGAGTATCAGCAGGTCCGGATTGGTCAGCAGCGCGCGCCCGATGGTCAACATCTGCTGCTCGCCGCCGGAGAGTTGCTGGCCGCCGTGATGCAGGCGCTCGGCCAGCTTTGGAAAAGTGGCGAGCACGCGTTCATAAGTCCACTCGCGGCGGCCGTCCGGGCCCGGCCGTGCCGCCATAACCAGATTCTCGCGTACCGAAAGATTCGGAAAGACGCCGCGCCCCTCCGGGACGTAGGCTATCCCGGCACGCGCGATTGCGTGCGGCGACGTTCCCGTCATGTTCCTTCCGCGCACCCGGACCGCTCCCGAGCGCGGCGGCAACAGACCCAGAATGCTCCGGATCAGCGTGGTCTTGCCCATGCCGTTGCGCCCCATCAGGCCGATGGTCTCGCCACGATGCACCACCAGATCCACGCCGTGCAGAATATGGCTCGCGCCGAAGTAGGCGTGAATGCCGCGGGCTTCGATCAGCGGTGCCGCATCAGTCGAAGTCATGACGATCCAGAAAAATACCTAGACGCAAACGGTTTTCGAATTAAACGTGCACATCCCCAGTGCCGAGATAGGCTTCCTGCACCGCCCGGCTGGAGCGGATCTGTGCGGGTGGTCCGGACTCGAGCACCTGGCCGTTCACCATCACCGTGAGCCTGTCCGCCACCGCGAATACCGCGTCCATGTCGTGCTCGACCAGCAGGATGGCGTGGTCTTTCGTCAGTTTCTGCATCAGTTCGACGATGCGCGCCGATTCCTCCGCGCCCATTCCGGCCAGCGGCTCGTCGAGCAGCAGCACCACCGGATTGGTGGCAAGCGTCATCGCGATCTCGACCTGCCGCTGTTCTCCATGCGAAAGCGCCGCAACGGTTGCGCCTTCGCGGCCCTCCAGCCCCGCCATCACCAACGCGCGCTCGGCGGCCTGCGAAACCGCGCCGTAGCCCGCAGCCGGTTTAAAAAATCGCATCGAGCTCGGCAGCCGAGACTGCGCCGCAAGGCGGCAGTTCTCGAATGCGGTGAACGGCAGGAACACGTTGGTCTTCTGATAGCTGCGCCCTACGCCGAGCCGCGAAATCCGGTCGGCGCGCAGGCCGGTAATGTCGCGGCCGCGGAGGCGCACGCTGCCGCCGCTCGAAGGCAGGTCGCCGGACAGCAGGTTGATCAGCGTGCTTTTGCCGGCGCCGTTCGGGCCGATCACGGCGTGGAGCTCGCCGACGTTGCAGGCGACCGACACGCCGCGGACCGCGGCCAGTCCGCCGAAGTAGCGCGTCAGTTCACGTGTTTCCAGAATCGCCTCAGGCATCGGCGGCTTCCTTGTTGCGCGATCTCAAGCTCACGAGGCCGACCAGTCCACGAGGCAGCAGCAGCGCCACCAGCACAATCGCGAGCCCCATCGGCAACTGCCAGTGCTTGGTGAGCGACTGAAACCCCAGTTCGAGCAGCATCATCGCGAACGCGCCCACGATCGGGCCGACCAGCGAGCCCATGCCGCCGAGGATCACCATCATCAACACCGATCCAGACAAATGCCAGCCGAGCATGTCGGGATTGACCACCCCGAACTGCACCGCAGACAGGTAACCCGCCATGCCGGCGAGCATGCCGGCCAGCACGAAGCTGGCGAGCTTGTAGCGGAAAGTGGGGAAGCCGAGCGAGCGCATGCGGGCCTCGTTGACGTGAACACCCGAGATCACCTGTCCGAACAGGGAGCGCAGCACCACTCGCAGGAAAAGGAACACCGCGACGAACAATGCGAGGACGACAAAATAGAAGTCGCCGAACTTCTCCAGGTCGAACGGCCGCCAGCCGAGGATGCTCGCGTCGGGACGAAGGTAGATGTACATGCCATCCGAGCCGCCGGCGATGCCCGTGTCGTGAAAAAGATAGTGCAGCATCTGCGCAAAGGCGAGCGTCACCATGATGAAGTACACGCCGGTGACGCGCAGGACCAGGCATCCGATCACCAGCGCCAACACGCCCGCGCCGGCCATGGCGAGCGGCAGGCTGACCCAGAAGTTCGCTGCTTGATATTGCGGCGTGCTGAGCGCGAGGATGTAGCCGGAAATGCCGAAGAATGCGGCATGTCCCAGGCTCACCAGCCCGGTGTAACCCACCAGCAGATCGAGGCTCATGGCGAAGATCGCCATGATCATCATCTTGGTGACGAACTGGACGGTGAACTTGTCGCCGATAAACGGCAGCACGGTGAGCGCCAGCAGGCACACGATCATCGCTGCAGCGGTGACGCGTCCGCCGCGCATCACAGCCTCTTCCCAAAGAGTCCTTCAGGCCGCCACAGCAACACGATCGCCATGAGCAGGTACACGCTCATCCCGGCCAGTTCAGGCAGAACCTTGAAGCCGCCGATCTCGATCTCCAGAACTTTGCCGAAAGTATCCACCAGGCCGATCAGCAGCGCGGCGACCAGCGCGCCTGTCACCGAGCCGATGCCGCCGATCACCACCACGACGAAGCATATGATCAGCACCTGCCCGCCCATGCCGGGAAACACCGAAGACACCGGCGCGGCGATCATTCCGGCAAATCCGGCCAGCGCCACACCGAGGGCGAACACCAGCCGGTATAGAAGCTGGATGTTGATGCCGAGCGATTGCGTCATGTCCCGGTTGGACGCGCCGGCGCGGATCATCATGCCCAGCCGCGTGTGCTGGATCAGCCAGTACATCAGCACCGCCAGGACCACGCACACGCCCGACATCCACAAGCGGTACACCGGGTACGCCAGCGTGTCGGTGAGGGGAATGGATGCGGACAGGACGTCGGGAATCGGCACGCCGTGGACATCGTCGCCCCAGATGATGCTGCGCAATTCCTCGAAAATCAGGATCAACCCGTAGGTGAGCAACACCTGGTAGAGGTGATCGCGCTGGTAGAGGCGCTTGATCAGCAGCCATTCCAGCAGCATCCCGAGCAGCACGGTGAGAACGATGCCGAGCGCGATCGCCACCCAGAAGTTGCCGAGCCGGCTCGACAGCGACCAGGCGAGATACGCCCCGATCATGTAAAAGCTGCCGTGCGCCAGATTGATGATCCCCATGATGCCGAAGATCAGCGTCAGTCCGCTCGCCACCAGGAACAGCAGCAGCCCGTACTGCACTGCGTTCAGCAGCTGGATGAGGAAGGTGGGGAAATCCATGAATCAGTGACAGGTGACGAGTGACGGGTAAGCGAGTGAATGCGTGAAGGGTGAAGGGTGAAGGGTGAAGGGTGAAGGGTGAAGGGTGAAGGGTGA
>JBBPIT010000079.1:0-12132 GCA_038040175.1 Pseudomonadota bacterium
CGACGAGAACGAATGCCGCCAGATGCTCTATACCGGCTTCCAGATCGATGGCCCGGTGGCGGTGCGCTACCCGCGCGGCAGCGGGCCGGGCGTGCCGATCCATAAGGACCTGACCGCGCTGGCGATCGGCAAGGGTGAGGTGCGCCGCCGCGGCCAGCGGGTCGCGATCCTGTCTTTCGGTGCGCTCCTCAAGCCTTGCCTGGAAGCCGCAGAAAAACTCGACGCGACGGTTGCCAACATGCGTTTCGTGAAACCACTGGACGAAGAACTAGTCCGAGAACTGGCAACCGCACACGAATGGCTGGTCACCGTGGAAGAGAACACCATCCTCGGTGGCGCCGGCAGCGCGGTCCTGGAAACCCTTGAAAAACAAGGAATTCAGAAGAAAGTTCTGCAGCTTGGGTTACCGGATCGCTTTGTCGATCATGGCGACCCGGCGCGATTGCTCAAGGAATGCGGTCTGGATGCGGAGGGCATCCACGCGTCGATTGCGGCTAAATTAGCTGAGTAGTTTACTCAACTATTGGCGGCGTCTATAATCGGCCACGTGTACTCCACCCCAAGGACCCAGTCATGAATTTCCCCGAAGTCTTCTCGATTCCCGATGTCCAGAGTTCGGCGGACACCCGCCGGCTCGCCATCGACAAGGTCGGAATCAAGGCCATCCGCCATCCGGTGCGGGTGGCGGACCGGAGCGACGGCGTCCAGCACACCATCGCCACCTTCAACATGTACGTGAGCCTGCCGCACAACTTCAAGGGCACTCACATGTCGCGCTTCGTCGAGATCCTGAACTCGCACGAACGTGAAATCTCGGTGGAGTCCTTCGAAGAGATTCTGCGCGACATGGTCAAGCGGCTGGAGGCCGAGTTCGGCCATATCGAAATGACCTTTCCGTACTTCATCAACAAGGCGGCGCCGGTGTCCGGGGTCAAGAGCCTGATGGACTACGAGGTGACCTTCGTCGGTGAGGTTTCCAGGGGCCAGTACGTTTTCACCATGAAAGTGGTCGTTCCGGTCACCAGCCTGTGCCCGTGCTCGAAGAAGATCTCCGAATACGGTGCGCACAATCAGCGCTCGCACGTGACCATCACCGCGCGCACCAACACGCACGTGTGGATCGAGGACCTGGTCCGTATCGCCGAGGACCAGGCGTCCTGCGAACTCTATGGCCTGCTCAAGCGTCCGGATGAAAAGTACGTTACCGAGCGCGCCTACGACAATCCCAAGTTCGTCGAGGACATGGTGCGCGATATCGCGACGGTGCTGGACCAGGACAAACGCATCGATGCCTACGTGGTGGAGAGTGAAAATTTCGAATCCATCCACAATCACTCGGCATACGCGCTGATCGAAAAGGACAAGGCCGCGAAACGGTGATCGACCGACAGTGAAAACGAAACGGGCCGCATCGCGGCCCGTTTTTTTTGGCTTCAGGAACTGAAACCCGGGAAACCGCGCTCAGCGGCGGCGGCCACATCAAGTAATCCTCCGCGAGTTTGCGGCCACGCGTTCAGGAATTCGGGCGGCGATACCAGTCCAGCGTCGCCCGGATCGCCTCGTCCAAAGGCGTTGCCTGCACGCCGAAAGCCTTCTCGAAGCGGCTCGAGTCCATGACGAAATCCCTTTCGAACTGGTAAAGCATTTCCTTCAGCTCCCTCGCGTTCGCGTCGAACAGTCCCGCGAGGGCGATCGCAAGTCGTGGCGCTCTGCTCATTTTGACCGGCTTGCCGAGCGTGCGATAAACCGCTTCGACAAACTGGCGGGTCGTCATCGCCGGCGGGCTCGGCACGTGCCAGGCTCTGCCGAGCGCCTCTTCGCGTTCCCCAAGCGTGACCAGGGCTTTGCCGAAATCGTCGATGAAAGTGAAGGAATGCAGCCGGTCCGGGTCGCCGACCACCTGGGCTGATTTTCCGGCCAATGCGCGGCCGAAGACGCGGCTGCCCATCATCGCCGCATCGGTGGCGAAGGGCCCGAAAAAATCCGACCCGCGTCCGATCGCCACCCTTACCTTGCCTGCCTGGTGCGCATCGAGCAACGAGCGCGCGATCGCTGCACGGATGCGCCCTTTCTTCGTCGTCGCAGCGTAAGGCCGCTCCTCGGTCATTGCGCCGTCGACTGCGCCGTACATGTAGAGATTGTCGCCGTACACCAGTTTCGCGCCTGCAGCAGCGGCACCCTCGACGATCCCGGCGGCGATCGCCGGAAATTCCGGCCAGCGCGGGTAGGGCAGGCCCACGCAGTGATAGACCACTGCCGCGCCTTCGCACACTTCCCGGGCCTGCGCCGGATCGGCGGCGTTCGCGCCGCCGACTTCGGTCTGCGCGTCCTTCGCGAACTTGACCCGGCTCGAGCGGTTGATCATGCGCACGCGCCGGCCGCGCCGGCGCAGTTCGCGCATTACCGCCAGACCCAGGGGCCCGATGCCGAAGACGACGTGCAGGTCGCTCACAACATGCGTACGGTTATCAGCTTGCCGGCTTCCTGCGCCGGACCGAGCGGGTTTCGCAGCGGTCTGCCGAACTGCGGCGAGCTGATCTCGAAGACGTCGCCGATCCTGGTCTCGATTTTCTTGGTGAAGCTGCCGGTGGCGGCACCGAAGAAATGCACGTGCACGTCGCCGGGCTGACGGAAGTCGCGGTACTTGAAATGATGGTGTTCGAGATTGGCGATCGAATGGCACATGTTGTCTTCGCCCGAGAGCCAGTCCTCCGCCCATATTTCACGGCCGTCGCGCATCAGCCGCGCACGGCCGGAGACGGACTTCGGCAACTCGCCGACCAGCAACTCCGGCCCGTAGCTGCACCGGCGCATTTTCGAGTGCGCGAGATAGAGATAGTTCTGTCGCTCCATCACGTGATCCGCGTATTCGTTGCCGAGTGCAAACCCAACCCTCAGCACTCCGCCCTTGTCCCCGACGATGTACAGGCCGACGACTTCCACTTCTTCGCCGCCGTCGAGCGCATAGGACGGCAGCTCCAGCGGTTCTTCCGGCGCGACCACGCAGCGGCCGTCGCCCTTGAAGAACCACTCCGGGGCAACGCCGATCTGTCCGGGCGACGGCTTGCCGCCGTCCACGCCCCACTTGAACATCTTCATCGAGTCGGTCATCTCCGCTTCCGCCTGCTTGAGCTTGACGTGCATGGAGTCGCGCGCGGCCGCGCTGCCCAGGTGCGACAGCCCGGTGCCGGAGATCAGGCAGTGGTAGGGATCGGGGTGGTCCAGCGGCGGCAGCAACCGGTGATCGTTGACCACGTCGTCGTAGCTTGCCGTTTCCGCTCCGATCTTGTCCTTCGCTGCGGCTTCGAGTGTGGTCTTGCTGCGCGCGGCCGCAAGTGCCAGGTCGTAAGTACGTGTCACGCCGGCGAGCACGCGCAGCGTCTTGCCGTCCTCCGACACCACGGCGACCTTGCGGGCGCCGGAACGGTCTTTGAATTGAACGAGTCTCAAGATGCCTCCCCTTTTGTCCTGTTTTTGTGATTGCTTTGCCTGCGATGCGAATGTTACGACGAATCTGCGGCTGCCGCGGCTGTGCGTCGTTGAACAGCCGCGCTCGCCGGCCTATACTGCAGCCGGCATACGGGAGGAGACATGAAGGTCAACAGCAACGGCATCGGGATCAATTACACCGTCGAAGGCAAGGGGCCGTGGGTCGTTCTCAGCCACTCGCTCGCGTGCAATTATTCGATGTGGGACGAACAGGCGGACGCGTTGAAGCGGCACTATCGCGTATTGCGTTTCGACAGCCGCGGGCACGGCGGCAGCGACGCACCGGACGGCGCCTACAGCCTGGACATGCTGGCCGAAGACCTGCTGGGCATTCTCGACGGCCTCGGCATCGAGGAAACGCATTTCATCGGGCTTTCGATGGGCGGCATGATCGGCATGACTTTCGCGCTCGAGCATCCCGGACGTTTTCGCAGCCTGGTGCTGTGCGATACCTCGAGCAGGATTCCAGCCGAAGCCGCCCCGGTTTGGGAGGGGCGCATCAAGACCGCCGCAGAGCAGGGGATGGAGCCGCTGGTTGAACCGACGCTGCAGCGCTGGTTCACGGAAGCCTTCTACAAGAGCAACAAGGCGATGATGAAGCGGGTGGGACAACTGATTCGCACGACCAGGCCGGCGGGTTACATCGGCTGCTGCCACGCCATCCCGAAGATCAACCTGACTGACCGGCTTGGCGCAATCTCCTGCCCGGTGCAGATCATCGTCGGCGAACAGGACGCCGGCACGCCGGTGGCGATGTCGCGCGCCATCCACGATGCGATCCCCGGATCGGAGCTGGTGATCATCCCTTCGGCCTCACATCTGTCCAACCTCGAGCAGCCTGCAATATTCAATAAAGCACTGCTCGGATTTCTCTCGAAGCACGGTTAACGTCTGAACAACGATTACCGTGTGCACAGTTGGGAGCCGAGCAACATCCAGAATCTGCCTCGGCAATCGCTCTTCATCCCCTCACGCCTCACGCCTTCCGCCTCACGGTATCTGGACGATCTCGACGTTGCGTGGCCTGGACTTGAAGTAGCGGGTGAGGATCTTGTAGGTGTCGAGATCGAACGAGGGCTCGGCCCGAGTCTGCAGCGCGTCGAACGAGTCCATCTGCGAGTTGAGCGTGCCCAGGTAACACCAGTGGTCGAGAACGTGAATTTCGGTGCGCCTGCTGTGCGCATCGTGCTCGCGTATGCCGATCCGCCCCGGAAACGGCCAGGTCTGCATGCGCAGTGAATGCAGCGCCTGCGTCACGCGCATCGAATGGGAAATTGCGCTTTCCTTGCCGACGCAGGCACCGTGGCAACGCTTGAGCTGGAAGGCAAAACAGGGGCCCTTGCCCTTCTCCAGCCCGATGCCGATGTGACATAGCCCGTGTTCATCCGCGATTTCCCGCAACGCGTTCAGCGCCACCCGGCGCGAGCGGAACATGCCGTACAGGTTGTCCAGTCCGGAGAAGTCGACGTCCGCGGCGCTCACCAGCTGTGGCGTCTTCGGTCCGTTCACCGGCTCCCAGCGGAAGGCGCACAGGTCGTTGTTGCGCCGCAGCCGCCGGTTGTGGATGGGCGCGAGCCGTTTGACAAGCTGTGCTTCCTTGATCAACGCACCCAGTTCCCCTGCGGTTTCTATCCACTCGACGCGGGTGATTTCCTGTGAGATGCGCATGTCCTTTGCGACGCGATGATCGCTGTTGAAGTGCGACATCACCCGCGAACGCAGGCCGATGCTCTTGCCCACGTACAGCGGAATGTCGTTGTCGCCGTAAAACACGTACACGCCCGGCCCTTCGGGAATGTCGTCGAGCACGTTGGCCAGCAGGCCCGGAGGCAGCGCCGGCTTCTTCAGCAAATCCTCCACCGCCGCGCGGATCACCTCGGGCCCGAGGTCGAGATGGATCTGGCGGGTGAATTCCCATAGCACGCGCGCATCGGCGCGCGCGCGGTGGCGGCCGTCGCAGGACAGGCCATGCCGTTCTATCAGGCTGTCGAGGTTGTGGCGGCGGTGCTGCGGATACAGCCGGCGCGACAGCTTGACGGTGCACAGCACCTTCGGCTGATAGCGCAACCCGAGACGGCGGAACTCGTTCTTGAGGAAACCGTAGTCGAAGCGGGCGTTGTGCGCCACCAGCACCTTTCCCTCGAGCCGGTCATAGAGTGACTCGGCGAGATCGGCGAAAGTCGGGGCGTTCGCCACCATGGCGTCGGTGATGCCGGTGAGCGTCTGAATCGAGGGTGGGATGCGCATTTCCGGATTGACCAGGGAACTCCACTCGCCGACATGGCGCCCGCAATCCACTTCCACTAAGCCGATTTCGGTAATGCGGTCGTAGTGCGCCGTCGCCCCCGTGGTTTCCAGATCGAGGAATACCAGCGGGCGGTCAAGCATGTCCACCCTCTCGGGCGAGGAACAACCCATTGAAAAAATTGGGATTCAGGTAATTCACTCGGTTATGGAACTCGCCAGTTGGACACTCAGTCAATGTCAGCGCCCGGGGAGATGCAAATGTTTCATCCGACCCATCTCAATTTTAAGGAGTGTTCATGAATCTCGCTTCTTCCGGAGCTTTTTTTCTTGCGGCTGGGGGCAATCCTCTCAACGGTATAATCCCCGACACAATAAGAGGAGGAGACCGTGTCGTTTCGTGTTGTCTTGTTTTCCCTGTGGTTCGCCGCTGCCCAGACTCTGGCACATTCCGAAGGCGAGGCCACCGGGCTTGCATTGCTGGACTGCGAACATCCCCCCGAATCTCTGGCGACGACGCTGCCGGAACAGGTAGCCAAGGTGGCAAGCGTCGAGTGCAACCCCTCTGCCCAGACCATCGTGGCCCATAACGACTGGAGCTGGCGTTACCCCGGCAGCTTCTTCGACCGGCCGATCATTCCCGCCTATGCGCCCATGGATTCCCGCCATAGCGGAGGCCCGCGTTATTTCACCGAATTCACTGCGACAGAACTCAGCGCGACCGATGCCAGGAACCGCCATGAGACGTTTGCGAAGGATCTGCCGACTTACCGGGAAACGGCGCCGCCGGCGCGCCTGGTGAAGCTGGTCGCGCACAACGATCTCGGGCACGAGTTGGACGCTTACTTCGGCTTTCGCTCCGATGGTGAAGGCTGGGTGGTGTTGTGCGCGCCCGAATGCGCGCCCGAGTACCTGTTCCTGATGCAGAAGATCGACTAGAGGGGAGGCAAGCGCATGGATCTCTCGGCAGCGCAGATTCTTCCGGCGGATGCAGAGCGGGCGACGCTGATCGGCCGGGCCTGGGTGCCCGGACGGATGGGGGGGCCCAGCCCGGTCGTCATCGCCGGCGGCAGGGTATACGACCTGGCGCGCGTCGCCCCAACCGTGAGCGAACTGCTCAACAGTCGCGACCCGGTGAAGATGGCGCGGGAATCGGTGAAATCGGGATGGGCCAGCGCGATCGGCGAGGTTGCCGATCTGATCTCCAATTCGCATGCCGACCGGCGCGATCCAAGGAATGCCTACCTGCTCGCGCCCTGCGATCTGCAGGCATTGCGCGCCTGCGGCGTGACGTTCATCGCCAGCATGCTCGAACGCGTGATCGAAGAGCACGCCAAGGGCAACCCGCTGAAAGCCGAGGACATTCGCCGCAGCATCGGCGCGGAAATCGGCGCCGAGTTGAAATCGGTCAAACCCGGCTCACCGGAAGCGATGCGCCTCAAGGAATCGCTGATCAGGCGCAACCTGTGGTCGCAGTACCTCGAGGTCGGTATCGGCCCCGACGCCGAAGTGTTCAACAAGTCGCAGCCCTTGTCGGCCGTCGGGGTGGGCGCAGAGATCGGCATTCGGGCCGACTCGTCCTGGAACAATCCCGAGCCGGAAGTGGTGCTGGCGATCAACCGTGCCGGCACGGTAGTCGGGGCCGCGCTCGGCAACGACGTCAACCTGCGCGACTTCGAGGGGCGCAGCGCCCTGCTGCTCGGCAAGGCCAAGGACAACAACGCCAGTTGCGCCATCGGGCCGTTCATTCGCCTGTTCGACGAGCGCTACGGAATCGACGACCTGCGCAAGACCCGCATCCATGTCGAGGTGCTGGGTCCTGAGGGCTACCAGCTCAGCGGCGAAAGCCATCTCGCCAACATCAGCCGCGATCCGCTGGACCTCGCTTCGCAGGCGGTGAACCGAACGCATCAGTACCCGGACGGCGTCATGCTGTTCCTCGGCACCCAGTTCGCGCCGACCAAGGACCGCGGCGAAAAGGGCAAGGGATTCACCCACAAGCTTGGCGATATCGTGAGCATACGGGCGGATGCGCTCGGCATGCTGGTGAACCGCGTCAGCCACTGCGACAAAGCGCCACCCTGGACCTTCGGCATCAACGATTTGATGCGCAATCTGGCGAAGCGGGGGCTCCTCTGAAAGCGGTGACGAACGTGACGGAGTGACGGTCGTGACTGGTAGGTCCAAGAGAGACTAGACTTTACTCAGCACTCAGCACTCAGCACTCAGCACTCAGCACTCAGCACTCAGCACTCAGCATTCAGCACGCGTTACAGTTTGTCCATGAATTCCACCATCCGGCGGCGCGTCTTTTCGTCCGGCAGTTTCCCCACTCCAGCCTGCATGTTATCTACGAGATGGTGCGGCTTGCTGGTGGCGGGGATAACGCAGGTCACCGCCGGATGGCCGAGGATGTACTTCAGGAAAAACTGGCTCCACGACTTGCAGTCGAACTCTGCCGCCCACGCCGGCAATTCCTTGCCGCGCACGCGCGAGAACAGGCTGGCCTGAGCGAACGGCCGGTTGACGATCACCGCGGTGCCGGTTTCCTGAGCCAGCGGCAGGATGCGCTCCTCCGCCTCGCGTTCCGCCATCGAGTAGTTAAACTGCACGAAGTCGAACTCCTTGGTCTTCACGAGACGCTCGAGATCGCCGTATGCGCCGGAGTGGTAATGCGTGATGCCCGTGTAGCGGATCCGCCCCGACGCCTTCCACTCCTGCAGCGTTTTCAGGTGCGTGCGCCAGTCCAGCAGGTTGTGAATCTGCATCAGGTCCATGCGCGCCACCTTCATGCGCCGCATCGATTCCTCCATCTGGCGGACGCCGGCCTCTCGCCCGTTGGTCCACACCTTGGTCGCCATGAACAGCCGTCCGGTGATTCCCAGGCCTGCCGCGAGGTCGCCGACCACGGACTCCGAAGAGCCGTACATCGGTGAGCTGTCCACCAGCGCGCCGCCGTGCTGCGTGAACAGGCGCAGCACTTCTTTCAGCGATTCGCGTTCGCCGGCGCCGTTGCCGACGTCGAAGCTTTGGTAGGTACCCAGGCCGGCCACCGGCAGCAGTTCGCCGGTCCGGGGTATGGGGCGTTTGGTCACGGTGAACGCGGCAGCGTCAGCGAACGACGGGTTGCCCATCGCCACCCACGCTCCCCATCCCGCCAGTGCCTGCAGAGTTCTGCGGCGCGGCAGCCTGGTCGGTTTCGGGTGCATCGGTTCGTCTCCTCCACTCCTGTGTCTTGCGCATATCCTCCTGGGTACGGCCGAGCATCCATCCGGTGCCCGCCCAGAGCAGTGCGATCGGTACGCCGACAAACGCGATTCCCGAGAAACCCAGGCCGAGGATGCGCAGGCCCTCGAACAACCAGCCGCTCACCGCATCGCCGCCGCGGAACACGACCGTGTCGATGAAATTCTTGGATTTGTACTTTTCCTCGCGGTTCAGCACCGTAAAAAGAATCTCGCGCGCCGGCCTTGCGATAGCGTACTCGCCGGCCCGGCGCAGCACCTGGAACGCGACCAGGACCGTCAGCGTCGGCGCGAGCCCTATCAGGAAGAAGCCCACGACCGCCAGTACCGGGAGCACCATCAGTGTGGTGCCGATCCCGAAACGCGCGATCAGCCGGTTCACGACGAACAACTGGCAGACCAGAGTCAACACGTTGACGGCAAGATCGATCTGCGCGAACAAGGCGATGCGGCCGCCCGAATCGGAGATCGCCATCGAAACGATATAGGCCTGATGAAAGTACAGGAACGTGCCGAGTACCGTGCCGAGTACGACGTACACGCCGATCCCGAGCAGATAGGGAGACTTCAACGCGAGCGTGACGCCGGCAAAGATGTTGCCGCCGATCGGTTGCTCGGCTGCTCGGCGGCCGATCTCGGCCTGTTCGCCGGGATTGCGCGCAACGCGGCCGGCCAGGCGATAAATGCAAAGCACGGCCATCAGCAGCAAGCATGCGGACAGCGGCAGCAAATTTGCGGGACCGGTGGCAGGGGCAAGCATTGCCGTGACTGTCGGTCCGGCCAGGGCACCAAGACTGCCGCCCGCGGAAATGAATCCAAAGAGCCGGCGCGCCTGCTCGTTGCGGTACAGGTCGGCCATGAAGCTCCAGAACACCGACACGACGAACAGGTTGAACACGCTGACCCAGATGAAAAAGGCCTGCGCAGTGAAGGTCGGAGCGATTCCGAATTGGAGCAGGACGTAGAAGATGAGCAGGTTGGCGACGAAGAACAGATAGACGATCGGCAAAAGTTTGCGGCGCGGATAACGGGAGGAAACCCAGCCGAACAGCGGTACTGCGGCAAGCATGGTCACGAAAGTGCCGGTGAACAGCCATTGCAGATTTTCCACCCCGCCCTGAATGCCCATTTCGTCGCGAACCGGGCGGAGGATGTAATAGCCGCACAGCAGGCAGAAGAAATAGGCAAATGACCACAGCATAGCCGTGGCCTCGCCTTGCCGGACCTGAACCAGGCGGCCGAGCAGGGCAGCGGGAGTCAGTTTCGTTATCACGTCGCCCACATTCTAACTAATCTCTGGAAACGGCTGCGAAAGGCGACCGTACCCCTTGAAAAAACCGCACTTTCCGGCGGCTTTGGCGTATCATGCGCGCGTGTTGCGTGGCTTTGCGCCCCGATCCGTTTGCGGCGCAGCCTTGAGTGAAAGTGTTCGGTATCGGTTCTGCCATACGCGGTTCACCTGTAACTCCAACATCGGGTGTGCCCCGTTTTACAAACTTTATCTAAGGAAACATCATGGCAACTGGTACCGTTAAGTGGTTCAACGACTCGAAGGGCTACGGCTTCATCACTCCGGATGACGGCGGCGACGATTTGTTCGCACACTTCTCCGCGATCAACATGCAGGGCTTCAAGACCCTCAAGGAAGGCCAGAAGGTCAGCTTCGAAGTCACCACCGGCCCGAAGGGCAAGCAGGCGTCGAACATCCAGAACGCCTGAGCTGCTTCGGCTCAGAACAAAAAACCCGCCTCGGCGGGTTTTTTGTTGCCCGCAGGAAACGCCTCGATTAGAGTTGTCATCGATCCCGCCCCGAGTTCTCCCTAGAATGCCGGTCTCCTTCCAGGATGTGCGCAATGCTGCCGCGGCTATCGCCGGGGCCGTGGTTGCCACACCGTGCCTGCATTCACGCACGCTTTCCGGCATTACCGGTGCGCAGGTCTTCGTGAAGTTCGAGAACCACCAGTTCACCGCTTCGTTCAAGGAACGCGGCGCATTGGCAAAGCTGCTTTCCCTGACTGCAGCGCAGCGCGCGGCCGGTGTGATCGCCGTATCGGCCGGCAACCATGCGCAAGGAGTCGCCTACCACGCCAGGCGTCTGGGCATCCCGGCCGTGATCGTCATGCCGCGCTTCACCCCGCACGTGAAAGTCGAGCACACCCGGGCATTCGGCGCGGAAATCATCCTGCACGGCGAGAACTTCGACGAGGCCAAGGCCTTTGCGCTGGATCTCATGGTGCAACGGCATCTGACGCTGGTCCATCCTTATGACGACGAAAAGGTGATCGCGGGACAGGGGACGATCGCGCTGGAAATGCTTGCTGCGGAGCCGGATCTCGATGTGCTGCTGGTGCCGGTGGGCGGCGGAGGCATGATCTCCGGAATGGCCATTGCCGCCAAGTCGATCAAGCCCGGCATCGAGGTTGTAGGCGTGGAGACCCTGCGCTTTCCCTCGATGTACTGCGCCTCGAAGGGCCTGAAACTCGAGTTCGGCACCAATACCATTGCCGATGGCATTGCGGTCAGGGAGCCTGGGAAGCTAACGCTGGAGATCGTGCGCAACCATGTGGACGACCTGATCCTGGTCGACGAGGGCGACATCGAAGAAGCGATGCTGCTGCTTCTGGAAATCGAAAAGACCGTCGTCGAAGGCGCCGGCGCCGTGGGACTCGCGGGACTACTGAAAAACCGCGACCGTTTTGCCGGAAAGAAAGTCGGGTTGGTCCTGTCCGGCGGCAATATCGATCCGCTCACGCTCGCCGACATCATCGAACGCGGCATGGTGCGTAGCGGACGGCTGACGCGGCTGCAGGTGCAACTGCGAGACCTTCCCGGGTCGCTGGCGCAGGTGACCGCCTGCCTGGCCGAGGCCAATGCCAATATCGAGGAAGTACATCACGAGCGCGCGTTCACCCGTCTGCCGGTGCAGACCGCGGAAGTGGACTTCGTCCTGGAAACGCGCGGTCATGACCATATCCAGCAGATCATCGCGGCGCTGGAGAAAGCGGGGTTCAAGGCGAAGTTGCACAACGAGGGGTGAGGGGCGAGGGGTGAGGGGTGAAGGGTGAAGGGTGAAGGGTGAAGGGTGAAGGGTGAAGGGTGTAGGGTGAAGGGTGAAGGGTGAAGGGTGAAGGGTGAAGGGTGAAGGGTGAAGGGT
>JBBPIT010000080.1:0-12127 GCA_038040175.1 Pseudomonadota bacterium
TTCGAGACCAAACTGACATGGCGGACTCCTTCTGAATTAGTTGTGCCCTGGTTCTCGTGGCGTCTGAACGGCCTAACGAGGTTGTGCAAAAACCCATATTACGATCAAGGAGCCGGGTTGGTTCGTCATGATCGTGCCCGGGGTGTTTGCGTTGATTCGCATGATCTCAGTTTCGGCTATCTGATCAGAATTCGCAACCGCTGAGACTGCTTCGCGATTGATCTTGCCTTATCTATTGATGCGACCAAGGCTACGGGGCCGTGCCGATACCCGCTAGAATAGGTCGATCTGAAATGTACGGCGACTGACACAATGCCCCGGCCCGGTCCTGCCACTCTCGCATCGCTCAAGACGCTTTTCGAAACGAAGCGCGGCAAGGTGCTGCCGCTGCCTCCCAACCTGGCGCGCCTGTACGGTTGCCTGCGCATGCCGCTGCCGCGCTCACATCCACATGTCTTCAGCAATTTTGTGACCACGCTGGACGGCGTCGTCTCGCTCAATGCGAAGGGACACGCCAGCGGCGCGGACATCAGCGGGTTCAGCGCCCAGGATCGCATGGTGATGGGCCTGTTGCGCGCCATTGCCGACGTGGTGATCGTCGGCTCTGGTACGCTGCGCGCCGACCATCGGCACGTCTGGACGGCCGGAGCCATTTTTCCCGAACTCGCGGATGAATATCGGCGGCTGAGCAAAGCGCTGGGCAAACGCGGGGCGCCGCTGAATGTGATCGTCAGCGGCAGCGGCGGGGTCGATCTGCGCTTGCCGGTGTTCGCATCCGGCAAGGTGCCGGCGCTGATCGTTACGACGACCGCGGGTGCGAAGCGCTTACGCAAGCAACGTGCGCCCGATTCGGTCGAGATCCGCGCGATTCGTCGCAGCGCGAGCGCGATTCCGGCGAGCGCCATCCTCGACGAGGTGTGCCGGGTGAGCCCCGGCAAGCTGATCCTCGTCGAGGGAGGGCCGCGATTGCTGGGCGACTTTTACGCGGAGCGCCTCGTCGACGAGCAGTTCCTGACTCTCGCGCCGCAGATTGCCGGCCGCGACGCTGGCGACCGACGGCTCAGCCTTGTCATGGGAAAGGCGTTCGCGCCGCGTGATGCCTTATGGGGGACCTTGATCGACGTGCGGCGCGGCAGCAGCCACCTGTTTCTGCGTTACTCGTTCCCTGAATCCCGGCCCGGCCAGCGGATTAGCCGCATATGACACAATCTCCCTCGCCGGATGTTTGGATGGTCACGGCACGGAAGCGGAATCGGGTAGGGCGACGCTTTTCGCATCCACTGCGGCAGCCGCTCCGCCCGAACGACTTGGCACCGCCGAGGCCGATTCCTGCCCGGTTTGAGCCGCTTTCGAACCATACTCGTGCGAGTACACCCAAGTAAACTCGGCGCCGAGCAGGAAGATCTGCGCAGAGAAATAGACCCATACCAACAGGACGACCAGCGAACCTGCGGCGCCGAAACTGGATGCCACGCTGGTTTTGCCCAGATAAAGGCCGATGAGGATTTTGCCGATTTCGAACAAGAGCGCGGTTACTGCCGCGCCGACCCACACGTCCCGCCAGGCGATTCTGGCCCGCGGCATAAATTTGTAGATCATCGCAAAGAGTAAAGTCGTAATAGCGAAAGAGATGCTGAAATTAAACGCATGAAGAAATGCTTCCCAGCCTTCGAAAAACCCATTACTCCATTTGCCGAATGCGGCGATCGCGGCACTGACTACCAGCGAAACCAGCAGAAGAAACCCCAGTCCCAGCACCAAGCCGAAAGAATGCAACCGCGTGTGCAGCAGGGTCCATATGCCGCTCTCTTTCGCAGGGGCGGGAACGCGCCAGATGCGGTCAAGGTCGCTTTGCAATTCCGCGAACACCGTCGTTGCCCCAATTACCAGCGTAATGATGCTGACCACCATCGCAAAGATGTCCTGAGCGGGCTCATTGGCGCTTTTCAACAGGCCCTGCACCGCGATTGCGCCTTCCCGTCCGATGAGGCCTTGTATCTGCGCGACGATTTCTCCTCGGGCTGCTTCCTGGCCAAAAACAAGGCCAGCCACCGCGATGGCAATTATGAGCATCGGGGCAATCGAGAACAGCGTGTAGTAGGCAAGCGCTGCGCCCATGCTCGGGGCGTAATCGTCCACCCACGCCCCTACGGATTTCCTGATCAGGTCCCAGATCTGCTTGAGGTACATGCCGGTCTCTTGGTGTCGTGTCCCGGTTTCACCTTGCTGTTCCGCTGATGTTGATCGGATATCCTTTCGCAAAAACACAGTGCAGGTATTGCCTGGATGGGCTTCTCTCCCCAAAGCGGGGAAGAGGGGCCCCACACCCTCCTTTGCGAGGAAGGACAGGATGGGATGAACTCAGACTCAGCTGGCATTGCGCCTGCGCGGCTGCGTATTGCGGCTTTTGCCAGCCTTGGCCAATGCGATGGCAACGGCCTGCTTGATCGCTTTTTTCTTTGTCGGCGGATGGCTGGTGCCTATCGATCCTTCCTTCTTCCAGTCATCCACCAGTGTCTTGATATTGCTGCTGACGACCGACTGGCTGGATCCTTTTCTGAGCGGCATGATATTCCTCCTGTCTGCAGAATCAATTCGCTAGCTTACACAATGTGGGGGAAATTACTGCTTTGACGCGGCCGGCTTCACGCGCCAGATGACATTGCCAACATCGTCCGCGACGAGCAGAGCGCCTGCCCGGTCCACCGCCACGCCTACGGGCCGGCCAAGAGCATCGCCCTGCGCATTGACAAAGCCGGTAAGTACGTCCTCGGGAGCCCCAACAGGGCGTCCATTGGCAAACGCTACGAATATGACTTTGTAGCCGCTCCGCGGTTTGCGATTCCACGAGCCGTGCTGGCCGATGAACGCCCCGCCGGCATAGCGCTGCGGCAAAAGACGCCCGCGATAGAACACCAGCCCGAGCGACGCGGTATGCGTGCCGAGCGCATAGTCAGGCGCAATGGCACGAGCGACCAGATCGGGACGCTGGGGCGTCACCCGCGCATCGACGTGCTGGCCGTAATAGCTGTAAGGCCAGCCGTAGAAAGCGCCATCCTGCACCGACGTCATAAAGTCGGGAACCAGGTCGCTGCCAAGCTCGTCGCGTTCATTGACCGCGGTCCAAAGCGCGCCGCTTTGCGGCTGCCAATCCAGCCCGTTCGGATTGCGCAAACCCGAGGCGAACAGCCGCGAGCGGCCGGTTGCGGGATCGACCTCCAGGATGGCAGCGCGATTGACCTCGTTCTCCATGCCGTTTTCGCCCACATTGCTGTTCGAGCCTACCGTCACATAGAGGCGCGAACCATCGCGGCTGGCAATGATATTCTTGGTCCAGTGATGGTTGATCGTGCCTGCGGGCAGATCGACGACTTTTACGCCGGGCGCGGTGATCTGCGCATCGCCCGCTTTGTAGGGGAAGCGCATGATCGAATCGGTGTTGGCTACATAGAGGTCGCTGCCGACGAGCGTCATGCCGAAGGGCGAATTCAGTCCGGCCAGGAACACTGTTCGCGTCTCCGCGATGCCGTCCCCGTCCGTGTCGCGCAGCAGCGTGATGCGGTTGGCGCTTGGGACTCCCCCGCCCGCACGTTTCCTCAGCAGCTTCATCACCCAGCCCTTGATGCCGCCCGCGTCATCCGGCCGGGGCGGGCCATTGCTTTCGGCAACGAGTGCATCGCCGTTGGGAAGGACATAGAGCCAGCGGGGGTGATCGAGGCCGGCCGCGTAGGCGTTCACCGCAAGCCCGGCTGCAGCCACCGGCGTCGCCCCGGCTGGCCAGCCCTTGGCCGGGGCGATGTGGACCGTCGGTATGAGCGTCGGGTGCGGCAGCGGCAAGGCCGGCCGGGGGCCGGCTCCGGCGTTCTCCGGCAATGTTGCCAGTTCGCCACAGCCGGCGAGATTCAGCATCAGAAAACCGGCCAGTAGAGAGAATGCGATGGGCTTGTGCATGGGGATTTGAAATTCCCGCAACGCGATTGCCGTTGCCGGGTTTGCCTATTCTGTGCGTCCCCTTATCATTGCTATCCGCATCGCCGCCGCCCTGGCCGGCGCGGCGATGACAGCGTTGATGACCGCAGTGCCTTGATGTCCTATTGCAGAAGCAGAGGTATCAGTGGACCAATTTCAAGTATTCATCGTCCACGCAATTTCCGGTAGCAAGATCGGATCGACAGGCTATATCTTGCCCAGCAGAAGCAATATCACGATTATCAACAACACCAATCCGATACCGCCGCTGGGGTAATAACCCCATTGCCTGCTGTGGGGCCAGGTCGGAATCACACCCAACAGCATCAGAACCAGCACGATCAAAAGAATCATTCCTAAACTCATTTCGCTTCTCCTTGCTTCGCGCTCCGGCTGCCACGCACGAGACGAGCGGCTTTACTGCTGGCCTTTGACAATCATGTCATTCTTGACCGACTTCACGCCTTTGACGCCCTTGGCAACTTCGACGGCCTTGTTGATATCGGCGCGGGACCTGACAAAGCCGCTCAACTGAACCGTGCCCTTGGAGGTTTCGACGTTGATTTCGGCCGACTTGAGCGAAGGTTCTTCGAAAACTGCTGCCTTCACTTTGGTAGTGATGACGGCGTCGTCGACATATTCCCCGGGGGATTCTTTCTTGGACGTCGCTGCGGTGGATTTCTCCTTGGCCGGCTTGCTCGCATCCGAGGTCTTCATCTGCGCCTTTGCGTCCGCCTTGGCGCGCGTTTCCGCGGCCTTGGCTTCCTTCACGCAGACCTTCTTGTCGTTGCCGGCCTTGTCGTCGCACTTTTCCTTGGCTACCGAGTAATCGGCTTCCGCCTTGGCGATGCTCACGGCGTAGCGGGTCTTGTCGCCGGGCTTGTTGCTGGCTTCGAGCTCGGCCTTTGCGACCTCCTTCTTGCCCTTGGCTTGGGCCATGCACACGTCTTTCGCATTGGCCGACAGCGAGTCGCAGGCTGCTTTGGCTGACTTGTATTCGGCCGCGATCTTGTCCTTGCCGGCTTTGTATTCGTCCTTTGACATGCTTTGCGCTGCCATCGCACCGGCATTGAACGCGAAGGCAATCGCAGCCGCGATTGCGGTGATGTTAAGTTTATTCATGGTCGTTCCATTGCGGGGTAAATTAGGGAGTGATGCATAGTCGGAAGCGTTCATCCCACCGTGCATCACTTCAGGTAATGCCATTTATTTCAAAAGCTTCTGCCACTCGGAAATCTGCTTCTCCACTTCTTCCTTGGTGACGCCGTATGTTTCCTGGATTTTGCCGGCGAGCTTATCGCGCTTGCCCGCAATCACATCAAGCTGATCGTCGGTAAGCTTGCCCCACTTTTCCTTGACGTTGCCCTTAAATTGCTTCCAGTTACCTTCAATACGATCCCAGTTCATGTTGATTTCCTTGTCGTTGATCGATAGCCGTACCCTAGCGCAGAGCCGGCTCCGAAAGATGCTTGTTGTCGAACCGGTTTGTGTTTTAAGACGCCGGGTCTTGGCGGGCGGCGAACAATCCGCGTGCACTCGCACAACCCAAGTTAACATTATTATCCACGCTTCGTCTCGTCTGTACGCTGGTGCACATAGCCGGCGACGCCACGTCTGATGCGACGCAGAGCTCCGCAGCTCGGTCGGCTTTTGCCGCGCCGAGGCATGGCATCGACGGGGCCGTTCCCGAGCGACGGACACTCCTCGATCGGGTGGCGCCGCTCCACCCCGGACGCCTTCAATGCGCCGCCGCCGTCATTGTTCGTCATGTTGAATTTTCCGCCTCAGGCTTTCAGAATTGCGGCGCCGCTGGTGGCGAGCACCAGAATGCCGATGGCGGCGATCCAGCTCCCGGCCACACGCACCGCGATGTGAATCCAGCCCGCTTTCCGGCGCAGCAGGTAATCGGTGACGATCAATCCGTAGGCCGTCACCGCAAGACCTGCGAGCGCGACGCCGGGAATGAATAGGTAGGGTTTGGTCTGTTCGATCATGCCGGCACCGTTGGCAAAGCCGTGGCTCAGCCCGAACACAGCGGCGATGCCGTAACAGAATGCCATCGGCAACGACCATGCCGCCGCCACCAGCCCGCCAAACAGGATGGCCGAGAAAATATTGAGCAGTCCGACATACGGCAGCGGGGGAGTCCATAGCGCAACGGTTGCGCCCGCCGCGAGCGCCAGGCAGAACACCAGCAGAACCGGCTCGGCTTTCCTGCCTTGCTGGCCCGCAAGAATCCCGAGCGCCAGGAAAGGGAGTACATGTTCCAGTGCGGTCAGCGCATGCAATGCGCCGGCATAAAAATCACCGACGCCACGGGCCGCCGAATGCGCGTATGCGCTGCCCGCCGCGAACAGCAGGCACACTGCGACGCCGGCTCTTGCGGCCGGCATCGAAAATCGGGCAGGCATGATGGGTTAGCCGGCGATCAAATGTCCCGTCAGGAAATAGAATCCGCACGCGGCGATCACGCCGCCGCCGGCACGCAAAACCTTCGCCCCGGCGCTCCATCGATTGCCCACGCCGATCAGGATACCGAGGGCATGGAGGCTGCCGGTCGCGGCCACGAAGCCGACCGAGTAGGAAATCGCGTTGGCGGACTCCGGCAACTCCGCGCCGTGGGCGTGACCGTGGAAGATTGCGAAAATCCCGACGACGAACGCGGCAACCCAAAGCGGCGGGCGCCTGGCAATCGCGATCATGCCTCCGAGTACGATCGCGGAAAGGGCAATGCCTATTTCGATCCCGGGGATGGGAGCTCCGAGCCCGCCCAGCACGCCGCCGAAAGCCATGACGATCGGGAAGGTCACCGGAAGCACCCAGATTGCCGGCGCGCCGAGTTGGGCGCCCCATATGCCCACCGCCACCATCGCCACCACGTGATCGGGCCCGAGTACCGGGTGCGCCACGCCGGCGAGAAATCCGCCCGAAATGTCGCCTTGGCCTACGTGTGCCAGCGCCAGGGCCGGCCACAACAGGCAGGCTAACGCGAGCATGACCCACGAGGATCGATCGGGACTTGTGGCCAATCTGGTCATCATGTCTGTTTCTTCCCAACCGAGTGATGGCTTAAGAGTAGCAGACTCCGCTCGTTGCATCAGCGCAAACCAGCCGGCCATGGGCCGGCTAACGAACGCCGCTATCGCGGCACGCGCTTCAACCCACCAGATACTCTTCGATGCGCGGCCGCAGATCTTCGGGAATCGGCACGACGCGGCCGGCGTCGAGCGCCATGAAGACGATGGTCTGCTGGATCTTGAGGTGTTCGACGCCGTCCTTTTTGCCGCTGTAGGCAAGCTGCACCGAGGCGTTGCCCAATTTGGGCACCCGCAGCTCGAAACGCAGCGTGTCTCCCATCCTGAGCGGCAACGCGAAGTCGCACTGGATGCTCACCGTCGGCGTCCCGATGCGCCGGTCGCGGATGAGATCGGGCAGCGGATGATTGACGCCGCTGGCGAACCAGTCCTCCATCGTCGCATGCGCGAGATCGAACAAACGCGGGAAGTACACGATGCCGGCGGGGTCGCAGTGGGAGAACCGGATCAACTGGTCGTGGATGAATATTTTATTCACGGCGTAATCGCCCGATCAGATGCGGCGGGGAAGTCGATTCTGGAAAGCCGGGCTGCGGAACCATCTGAGAAGCCCTGATCGAACTTCCCCTGCACGGCTGGTGCGGGGCTGGTCTGCGGGTGTGTCCTCAGCGCCCGGCGCGGGAAGGTTTCGAAGGCTGTGTCTTGCTCGCGCGCGGCTTCTCCGGTTCGTCGCTGCGCCGTGACTCTTTCTTCGCGCTCTCGACTTGTTGAAGCCGGCGCCGGATGATCATCACGGCGGCTTCTTCGGGCGACAGTTTCTTGGCCATATCGGCATCTCCAAAACGGGGGACCAGAAAGACAAAAACCCCGACCAATGTCAACCGGAAACGAAACTCATTTTGCCGATGAGTTCCGCAATGTTCTTGCGCAACTCCGACTCCGAAGGAACGATGCCCCACGAATACCACATCGGTCCTTCCGTGGTGTACGCCACCGTCAACGCGTGGGCGGAGACGATGCTCAGCAGGGCTCCGAAAACAAGAACGCGGGCGATCGTTTTCATGATCTCTTCCTTCCCGATCATCATGCCGGAGTTCCGTGCAACGAGCCGAGGCGCCGGCTTGTGGCGGGACAACCGGCCATTGCCTTTGGTCGCCAGGCGCTGCGGCGGACCTCCGGGTTCGTGACGCCCGATGCGGCTTTGCGCCTGCTTCAGGCGTCGTACTTGAAGGACACGAGGACCCGGGTGCGGAAAGCGACGACTTTGCCGCCATCGACCTTCATGTCCATTTTCACCACTTCCGCAATTCGCAAATCGCGCAGGCTCTTAGCGGCGGTTTCCACCGCGTTGGTGGCGGCATCTTCCCAGGACTTGGTGCTGGTTCCAATCACCTCGATAACTTTGTAGATCGGTTCGCCTGCGTTCTTCTTGACCATGACATTCTCCCCTCTTGTGATGTCGCCAGCGAAGACGGATCGCCGCGACACGAGCCTATGCTACACCGCGCGATTGCGAACGTCATGACCCATCCGCCGCCTCGGCTTTTTTTTCTCGAGCTTCGCCAGCAGCACGGCGACGCACTTCACGAATCGGATGTCGATATAGCCCGTGCCGAGCGTCGTGATCCATTCATGGGGAATGCCCGATCTTTCGACCGACACGGCGTTGTCGCGGGTAGAAATCGTCAATACATGGTCCTGGTGCGGCCCGGGGCCGCGGCCGGGATCGAACTGCAAGGTGATGGAGTCCACGTTCAGGCTGCGCCGCGTCGCTACGACGTAGACGTCTTCGCGAGCCCCTTCCATGACGCGGGCGTACTGCTCCGGATCCACCGTCGGCATCAGGTGTGCTCCCAGTGGCTGGAACTCAAAAGAGATCGGGACAACGACTCATTTGGGACAAGGAAACGCCTCCCGCAACGCATCTTCGAGCAGCAGCCCGGCCGGCAGTTTGAGTTTTTCCGGATTCTTTTCCAGGAACCGAACGAAAACCCGGGCCAACTGGCCTCTCGTCGTGGATTCCGGCACGCACAGATGTCCGAAAATGTCGTGCATCTTTTCGTCGCGGTGGTGAAACCCATGCCAGGTTTCCGCGACGAAGTGACCGGCGGCGAAGCCGTCTAAGAATCCCGTGCAGATGCCCCTGCCGAAATCCTGAATCGGGTCCTTGTCCGCCGCCTTGCAGTGGGCGAGCATCTCCTCGCCGGTGAACTTGCCCTGGAACCAGGGGCCGGCGCCGGCCGGCACGGCCGCCAGCAGCGCGCTGGCGATCAGTGCCGTCACCAGGTGGAAGCCCCGCAGCGTAAAAGACCGATGGCGCATCGAATCTCCGCGACGGGCGACCAGAACTCGGGCCGGAGTACCCCGGTCACGCAGAACCCGGAAATCGTCGCGTTCTACTTTCATGTTCATCGCAACAGCTGCGCGGCGCCTGAGCAGGCCGGCGATCTCGAGCCCGCGCACCTGATGAATGGCAATCGCGTGGAAGCGGGCGATGGAGCCTGCCCCGATGAATCCGAGTTTCATTTTCCTCCACTCGATGAAAACCCGTTATGCGTGGTCCGTGCTTCGTGATTCGCAAGGACAAGGCCCGGGACCGGAACCACAACAACGGTCGCCTGCCCGCAGTCCCGCGTCCTGCTTTTGTTATGTTGCCATGCTAACCCCACGGCGCCGGGTAGAAAAGAACGAAGTGGAGCCGGGCGGCCGGGCAACGGCGTGCGGGCCGTCAGGCGTTGCGGCGGGACAATTCCGCGGCGCGGGCGAGCAGCGTGTATTTTGCGACCAGATCGGGTCCGCAATTATCTGACAACTCGCCGCCGTCTATGCGGCTGAGAAACTGGTCGAGCACTTTAGCGAAGTGCTGTTCGTGCGTGGTCCGCAGCGCGTGCGGAATGGTGATGCGGAACTCGCCGGCCGAGGGTTCGATCCCCAGGCCCGGGAATGCACCCTGGAGCGATTCGATCGCGCTCCCGAGTGCGGCTGCGTAACCTGCGCCGCCATCGACCGGCCGGACCGTGAGTTCCGTCACATAGTGCGTCCGCCCGCTGTGTTCGACAATCAGATCGGCGGCCGTTCCGCGTACCAGTGCGTAGTGCGTGTCCCCGCCGCCCTCGGGAACTGCGAGCGCCCACCGGGACTCGATTGCAACGGCAATGCCGCGCAACCGGAAGCTCATCGCCGCATTGCAGAGATAGGAAAACACGCCGTCGGCGACCCGATGGCGCAGCGCCTCGGGGAAGTCATCGAGGCCGGTAATGCGCCGGAACATGTCGCGCGGCACCTCGGTCGGCCACTGCCGCGCGGACAGCAGTTCGACGTCGCGGTCGTAATCGAAGGCCTCCCCGCCGCCGGTGATCCAGTGCGCGAGATCGACCAGGTGCGTGGTGACATCGGTGATGCCTTCACCCTGCACGGCGACATCGAAAACCCAGGGCGGACGCACCAGCGGCACGCCGTTGACGATCTTGTAAAGGTGGTGGACGCTCCTCATCGAAATGGCGGGCTGGTCGCCATCGTTGCGCAGGCGGCCGAATACTCGGGGCTGCGCGGCGAGCGCCACCTGCAACCGGGTCGCGATCTCGTGCCGTTCCGTCATGATGTCCATCGCCAGCGGCGGTGCCGCCGCGGCTTCCTTCAGCATCCCGATCTGGCCTGGGTCGATCAGCCAGGGTTTGTCGCCGAGCACAAAAAAGCCGTCCGCGTGCAGGCGGTGGATCGATGCCATCTTGCTGTCGTTCTTTCCGGCGATGATCACGACGTCGCCGGGCCGTTCGGAGCGCAGGCGTTCAAAATGGCCGTCACCGCGATATACGTGGAGGTTCCAGCGCGTCGGGTTGTCGGCGCGCTGGTTGAAGGTCCGCACGATGCGCAGGAAATTCTCCAGGTCCGGCCCGTCCGTCGCATAGACGTGGACGTCGTCGCTGAGCCGTGGATGGCACTGGCGCAGAGTGAGCGCGGCGTGAAAATGCCCTGGATCGAGAACCACCAGAGTGTGCTTGTCGGCGGCCAAATTTTTATCGGTTCTTCTCTGCTGCGCTCCGGCGCGGGCGCACGCCGGCGTCGGGGCCGCGCCATCCTGCAGGTCGTCGGCACAATGCTAACCCGGCGAGGTGCCGGCGCAAAGGACGGTCCAGGAATGGCATTTTTGTTCTAGATCTCAATGGCGGTCATTGGCCTAAAATGCGAGGTTTAATCGCCGCCGTATCGCCCTGCGAAACGCGATGGGGAACTGTTGGCGCGCGTCTTCACCCAATGGCAAGCGCATTGGTATTTTCAGGAGGTTCGAGTGAAGTGGATGGGTTGGATAGCCGCCCTGGCCGCGGCTTTTTTTGTGTCCGTGGCGCAGGCCGAACAGGACATGTCCGAGGAGGCACTGAAGCTCGACGCAGTGTCGAGGCTGATCGACGCGCACGACCCGTCGCTGTCGGTGAACATCGGGCGGGTCTACGTCAAGCAGGCGGCGCTCGGCGCCGCGCGTGACCTGCTGTATCAGAGGGGCAGGGCCGCCGGGTTGAAGAAGGAAACCTGGAATCTCGATTCACCGCAGTGGCAGGCGGCCGAGCGGGAACTCGTGCAAGGCACCGATGCCTTGATCCAGCGCAGGGTGGCGAACGGGACCTGGGTCCGGAAGGCCTGGTCCGAGCAGGTCGCCACGCTGCTCAACGGCGAAGAGGCCGACGAGATCGCGGTGCACTTCCAGACCGAGGGCGGCCAGTTGCAGCGGCGGGTGATCGAGTGGTTCGTGGGCGAGCTGACGCTGCAGACCTACACCTTCACCGACCGCCTCAAGTACGGCGTGCCGGGATCGGAGCAGGAGATGGAAGACCTGCGCAAGACCACCTACGAGATCCGCAGCCACTTCGACGAGATCTACGACCTCACCAAGTATCCCGACGCGGTGCGTTTCGCCAGCCGCGGTCCGGGGGTGGAGTACTTCAAGATGATGGTGCTGCAAGGCGTCCACGTCCTGCACGTGCATCTGGAAGCGGTCGCCAACGAGGCGCGGGAGACGGTGCGTTCCCGCGCGGCGCGCGTGGATCCTTACATCGAACGGGTGAAAAGGAGCAAGGATGAAGGATGAAGGATGAAGGATGAAGGATGAAGGATGAAGGATGAAGGAT
>JBBPIT010000081.1:0-12086 GCA_038040175.1 Pseudomonadota bacterium
TTCGTTGGACCATCAATCATGGTTGTTTTAGGGCTTTTTCTACAGCCTCGTTAGGCGGGAAGCTTTGCGACGCTTGTACTCCGCGCGCGGCTCTAGATACAACCGACTAAAGTTCGCTTCAGTGTTGCGCTGGTTCTTCTTAACGTTGAATTTGCAGGAGCGCTTGTGACTCTCAACCCGCTCGCGGTACTTCGCGAGGCAATCCGCGCCGTTCCCGCGGTCAAGTACGCGCTGGGAGTCGCAGGTCTTCTTTCCGTAGTCGCGATCACCAAAGCTTTTGGCCTGAACGCGCCCACAGCCGCCGTAGGTGCCATCATCACCCTGGTGCTGATGGTGGCGCTATTGATCTTCGCGAGGCTGACGGCCACCGCTCCGCGCTACTTTGTATTGCCGGCTTTGATGTTCATGTGGGTGTCGCTGGTACTGGTGCTCGCGACGGCAAGTCTCCTTTTTTTGTCGGCGTTCTTTCGTTGGCCGGTCGACATCTTCCATGTCTACATAGCCCGTGACGAGCCTGCTGCAGTGGATGTTGCCGCTATCTCGAATGTCGTACAGTCTCAACTCGAGTCTCACGACTATTCAGCCGCATGGGATACCGTTGCCAACGCGTTGAAGAGTCACCCGACCGGGGACACCCTTCTCCCTCTACAAACAAAGATAGCCGCTGTCTGGGTTCGAAACGTATCGGTGGCGCCGCCGCAGAAGTTTGCGGAAGTGGTGGACAAGTTACTGCCCCCGCTCTATCGGACCGCGCAGCGCTCCAAAGGAGTCGATGCAGCGGATGCGCTGGCGCACATCGGCTGGGCGAATTTTCTCAAGTCCCGAGACGGCGGCGCCTTAAAGCTCGATATTGACGGGAAGTATCGCAAGGCCTTGCAACTCGATCCCGACAATCCGTTCGCCCATGCGATGTGGGGACATTGGCTGATTGTCAATGGAAATCACATTGCGGAGGCGCAGCAGCACTTCGCCGCGGCGCTAAAGAGCGGACGAGAACGTAAGTATGTGCGCGAACTTCAGCTTGCTGCGTTGCAGTGGGTTGGAGCGGACGAAAACCAGGTAGAGCTCATCCGCGTCTGCAATGAGATGCGAAAGGAAAACGACTTGCTCCCCGAAGCGACCCGCAGCCGGCTCCTCAGCAAAATCTACTTCATGAATCGGGATACGGTTCTCGCGAAGCTTGACCAGATTCTTCCGGCCGACGAGCACCTCGCCACCTTTCAATGGCTCATGCAAGGGATCGACGCTACTAAATCTACCTATCAAACCTTCTTTCTCGCACGACTCCTGGAGGCTGGTGGCGACTGTGACGCCGCGCAAGGCTTGTATGTGTCGCTGCTTGGCACGAGCATGATGTCTGATAAGGTCCGAGAGGGGCTCGAGCGCTGTAAGCGCAAATCGCCTCAACTGAAGTCAGAGGTCGAGCTTCTGACTGAATCGCTTTACGATAAGAGCGCGCTTGTCCGTCGGCGGGCCGTAGAAGGACTCTCGGCCGTCCTCGCCGACGGCGCCAGGATCGATGCGAAAGTGATCGTCCCAGCTTTGCGTGATCCTGACTCGGAGGTTCGCGCTGCCGCGGCCGAGGCCTTGGCACGGTCCGGTCGTCAGGCAGTTGCGCCGATGATCGAGCTTCTCGGTAGCGCAGAGCCGGCAGATCAGGCTCGCGCCGCTCGGGTCCTGGCGAAGATAGGCGCCGAATCGAAGGCTGCGGTGCCGGCGCTGGTGCGCGTACTCGGCGCCTCTGACGAGGACGTACAGCAAGCCGCTCTTAAGGCCCTGGCGAATATTGGGCCAGATGCTAGCGCTGCCGTCGCTCCCATCAGTAGGATGTTGGGCGCAAGCCCGAGCCTCGCCAAGCGGAAGACGCTCATATACGCTCTTGGTGAGATCGGTCCGGCGTCCAATCCCGCCGTTCCGCTGATTACCGAGGCGCTCCGCGACCAAAGTGATCGCCAAGGATTTTTGAATGTAGCCGCCGCCGACGCACTCGGCAAGATTGGTCCTGGCGCGGCGTCCGCCGTCCCCGCGCTGATAGTGGCTCTTGGGTCCGACGATGTCAGGTTGCCCACGAGGGCTACAGTGGCCCTCGGCAACATCGGCGCGGAGGCGAAGGCGGCAATTCCCGCGCTCGTCGAGGCGATGGAACGCGAAGAGCAAGAGCACAAAAAGAACCAGGCAGAGGCAGTCGGTCAGATCGCTCAGGCACTCGCGATTCGAAAGGATCGAAGCTCGCTCAAGGTCCTTCGGGCTGCGCTCCGTGCGGAGGAAAACGCCAGTCTTGGCCTCGCGACGATCGGTCCGCTGCGCGAGGCGATCGGTTTCCTTGAAGCCAGAGATCCATAGCATCGCTCATCAAGTGCCTGCGGCCAGGTAACAGGAACAGGCCACGATTACTCTGCCTAACCATCGCTTCGAGAGGGACGCCAAAGTTCCCCCGAAATAGTTGACACCTTGGGCTAACGAGGTAGGAACTCATGCCGCCGAGCGTATTGCCCAGTGTGGCCACTGCCAGCGCCGGCCACATGGTCGCCGCACCGCTCGCGAGAACGCCGGCGAAAACCAGTTCGGAACCGCCCGGAAGCAGCGTTGCGGCGAGAAAGCTGCTCAGGAACAGGGTGCCGAGGCCGATCGATTCGTTCAATTGGACGGCGGGGAAATGAGGAAGAACAGCTGAAGAATCTGGCGCGCCCGGCGGGAGTCGAACCCACGACCTTCGGCTTCGGAGACCGACACTCTATCCAGCTGAGCTACGGGCGCAATGAGGCGCTAGTTTACGGGCAAACGGGGTTTTGCGTCCATCGGGGTCCTGTTTCGGGCAGCGCGAATAACCTATAATTCGCCGCTTTCAACGCGTCAAACCAAGGGTTTTTTCATGGCCGAAGTCCACATAGAAGAGCACTCATCGCCGATCAAGACGCCAAAGCAACTCATCGTCGTCATCGTGCTTTCCTTCCTGGTACCGGTGCTCGGAATCATCATGATTGCAGAGCTCGCCACCGGCGGGCTGAAGATTGATCCAAAGAGTTCGGCGATGAGCGAAGAAGCGGTTGCACGGCGGCTCAAGCCGGTCGGCGAGGTCGTCATCGGGGAAGCCGGCGCCCCCATGCCCGCCACCGCAACGAAATCCATGGCAACGACGGCCGGTGGCCCGGAGCAGACCGCGACGGCTGCGGCGAAGCCGGCAGGCGGTGCAACAGACGGCAAGAAAACCTACGATGCGGTCTGTGCCATGTGCCACGCCGCTGGAGTTGCCGCCGCTCCCAAGACCGGCGACAAGGCGGCGTGGAAGCCACGCATCGCGCAAGGCAAGGATGCGCTGTACACCAGCGCAATCAAGGGGAAAAATCTGATGCCGCCCAAGGGCGGCGCGGCTTCCGTTCCCGACGCCGACATCAAGGCCGCGGTGGATTATCTGGTCAGCCAGGCAAAATGATCCATGACAACACGCCCGAAGGGCTTGTTGCGGCGTAGGTAATGCGTCGCCCTGCGATCATCTCCTTATGACGCAGGCGACGCGTTAGCCGGAGTCACGGGTGCCGGGTAGATCGTGAAATTCGAGAACCAAGGCGCAGCGAACGCTGCGCCTTTTTTATTTGAACGCTTACTTTCTTACCGCAAAGGCGCGAAGAAAAACGCGCAAAGAAAAACGAAATTGATCAGAAAGTCCGTTCTACGCAAGCACCAACAATGCAGCAGGGGTGGTGCAACGTTTGTTTTCTCCATGATGTCTTTCTTTGCGTTTCCTTTGCGTCTTTGCGCCTTTGCGGTAAGGGTTTAATGCGTCAGACTTGAGAACATGGCGACATACGCGATAGGCGACCTGCAGGGCTGTTACGACCCGCTGCGGGAACTGCTCGAAGAGATCGGTTTCAACGCGGCGCGCGACCGCTTGTGGTTCGTCGGCGATCTGGTGAACCGCGGCCCGCAGTCGCAGGAAGTGCTGCGTTTCGTCAAAGGCCTCGGCAGCCGCGCGGTCACGGTGCTCGGCAATCACGATCTGCATCTGTTGATGGTCGCCGAGGGCCGCGCGAAGTTGCACAAGGGCGACACCCTTGCCGCCATCCTCGAGGCCCCCGATCGTGAAGAACTGCTTGCGTGGATGCGGGGGCTGCAGATGATGCACGTCGAAGGCGAGTACGCCATGGTTCACGCTGGATTGCTGCCTTCGTGGAGCGTGCCCGAGGCGCTCGACCTCGGGCACGAAGTCGAGGAAGTACTGCGCGGGCCCGGGTACCGGAGCCTGATGGCGCACATGTACGGCAATCAGCCGGATCGCTGGGATGATGCGTTGAGCGGATACGATCGTTTGCGCGTGATCATCAACGTGATGACCCGGCTGAGAATATGCACCGCGGACGGCCGCATGGAATTCAGCCACAAGGGCCGGCTCGAGGACATCCCGGATGGTTACGTTCCGTGGTTTGCGGTGCCGACCCGCAAGAGCGGCAACGCGACCATCATCTGCGGTCACTGGTCGGCGCTCGGTTTGCTGGCCGAGAAAAACCTTCTGGCGCTGGATTCGGGTTGCCTGTGGGGCCGCCGCCTGTCGGCCGTCCGTCTGGAGGATCGGCGGATATTCCAGGTTAATTGTCCGAAGTTTGCCGACTAAGCAGGGAAGCTCTGATTAAGCGCGGCAGCGATCGCCGCGTGCGTCTCGCGCGCAAGGTCCCGCCGCGACTTACCTTCGGCATCGATCGCCGGCAGGAAAATCAGCTCCGCCACAATCTTGCGTTCCCGCAGGATCATCGCCATGGATTCGATCAGGCTGGTGTCCCCGACATAGCTAGCGTTGACGTTCACCCTGCCTTCCTCGTCCAGATATCGCAGCCCCACCGGGAACACCAATGCGCGCTCGTCCACCGCGGGTTGCAGCAGCGAGGCGTGGAAGGGTTGCAGGCCGGCGCCGTCGGTGGTCGTGCCTTCGGGAAACACGCCGATGGCGTCCCCGGCGAGGAATGCCGCGTGGATCGCCTGATTGATGCGCGCGGCGTGGCGACTCTTGCCGCGCTGGATGAACAATGTCCCGGTCCTGGCCGACAGCCAGCCGATCAGCGGCCAGCGGCGCACTTCCGATTTGGCGATGAAGCGCACCTGCCACACCGAGTGCACCAGCGGGATGTCGAGCCAGGAAACGTGATTCGCGACCAGTACTGCCGCACGATCCTTGACTGCGGTAGGGACGCCGCGCAGGCGCGGCTCGACGTTGACGGCGGAGAGAATGCGCGCCGACCAGCGCGCCACGGCCAGCCGGCGCCGCGCGCTTCCATAGAAAGGAAACAGCAGGGCCACGGTGGCAATGCCGGCGAAGAGGTGGAACAGAAGAAGCGTTACGCGATAGAAGCGGACCGGAATCGAGGTCTGTTCTCTATCGTGGAGGGTCATGCCTCAGGAAATGGCGGCAGCGGGCGGGACACCGTTATTTGCGGTCACCACGGCGACCTGCCGAACGTGTCGCGGAAACGCGCGCCGATTTCGTCGCGCGAGAACTGGTGGTTTTGCGCGCCGCGCTCGGCGATCTTGATCGAGCCCAGCAGCGAGGCCAGCCTGCCGGTGGTCGGCCAGTCCAGATCGTTGGCGATGCCGTACAGCAACCCGGCACGGTAAGCATCGCCGCAGCCGGTCGGATCCACCACCCGCGCCGGCTTGACGCTGGGAATCGTGTCGGTCCTGCCGCCGGAATACACCAGCGAACCCTGCGCGCCCTGCGTGACCACGAAAGCCTTCACCAGTTTTGCCAGCTCTTCAACGGTCCTGCCGGTGCGTTCCTGCAGCAGCTTCGCTTCGTAGTCGTTGGTCGCCACGTAGCCGGCCTGTCTGATGCAATTCAACAGCTCCTCACCGCTGAACATCGGCAAACCCTGGCCGGGATCGAATATGAACGGGACGCCGGCCTGGTGGAATTCGCGGGCGTGCTGCAGCATGCCCTCGCGCCCGTCCGGCGCCACGATGCCCAGCCCCACGTCGCGCGCATCGGCAACATGGTTCAGATGCGAGGAATTCATCGCTCCCGGATGGAACGCGGTGATCTGATTGTCGTCCAGGTCGGTGGTAATGAAAGCCTGGGCGGTGAACGTGCCCGCTACCTGGCGCACGTGCGCCTGCGACAGTCGCAGCTTGTCCAGGCGGTAAGCGTAAGGCTGATAGTCCTCGCCCACGGTCGCCATGATCAGCGGATCGCCGCCCAGCATCTTCAGCGTGTAGGCGATGTTGCCGGCGCATCCGCCGAACTCGCGGCGCATGTCCGGCACCAGGAAGGCGACGTTGAGGATATGGATCTGGTCGGGAAGGATGTGGTTCTTGAAGTAGTCGCCGAACACCATGATGGTGTCGTAGGCGATCGATCCGCAGATCAGTGTGCGCATGCTCCGCCAGGCCCGGTGATTTCAGCGTTTCAGCACAAAGGGCGTGAATCCGAGTTCCTGCCGGATGCGTTCGGCGGCGCGCTCGGCCTCTTCGCGATTGGGGTAAGGCCCCGCATATACCTTGTACAGGCTGTCGCCACGGTACAGTTGCATCGAACCGGCTAGCCAGCCCAGGTCCATGCGCATCTTGCGCAGGAATGCGTCGGCGTTTTCCTCCACCGAGAAGGCGCCGAGCTGCACGAAGATGCCACCGGCCTCGCTGCTCACCGGCACCGCAACCGGCGCGGGTGCCGCCGGCGCACTCGCAACCACCGGCGCTTCGCCGCTGCCGGGAATGATGGCTTCCACTTCAACCATGGCACTTCCCTGGCCGATGATGCCGATGCGGTGCGCGGCGGCGTAGGAAAGATCGATCAACCGGTCCTGATGGAACGGGCCGCGGTCGTTGACGCGCACGACCACGGATTTGCCGTTGGCGACATTGGTGACCCGGGCGTAACTCGGCAGCGGCAGCAGCGTGTGCGCCGCACTGAGCGCGTACATGTCGTAAACCTCGCCCGAGGAAGTCTTCTGGCCGTGGTAGCGCTTGCCGTACCAGGTGACCACGCCGCGCTCCTTGTACGGAGTCGGCTGCGTGTGAGGCGTGTAGGTGCGGCCGAGCACGGTGTACGGGCGGCTGGTGTACTTGTTGATCGGCTCGATTTTCGGAGTCGGTTCGGGAATCGAATCCAGATCCGCCGGCGCGTTGGCGCCCGGCCCGTCGTCGAGATAATAACCGCCGGGCTTCGACCCGGGGCGGCTGGGAGCGCTGCCGCAGCCGGCGAGCGCGATTGCGACCAGCGCCGCGATTCCGAGGGCCGAGCAAAAAAAAGTCCGAGCACCTCTCTCCTCTCGCCTCACGCCTCTCGCCTCACGCCTCTCGCCTCTCGCCTCTCGCCTCGCTCACGTTTGTATCAGCCTTCGATGCGTATGGATGCTCATCAGCAAACCGACGCCGAATAGTATCGTCACCAGCGAGGTGCCGCCATAGCTGATCAGCGGCAGCGGCACGCCCACTACCGGCAGGATTCCGCTCACCATCCCCATGTTGACGATGGCGTAAGTGAAGAAGGTCAGCGGGATCGCACCGGCGAGCAGCCGAGTAAACAGCGTCGGGGCGTTGGCTGCGATCATCAGCCCGCGGCCGACCACCAGCAGGAACAAAACCATCAGCACCAGGTTGCCGAACAGGCCGAACTCTTCCGCGTACACCGCGAAGATGAAGTCGGTGGTGCGCTCCGGCAGGAAGTCGAGATGCGACTGCGTGCCGTTGAGCCAGCCTTTGCCGAAAACTCCGCCCGATCCCAGCGCGATGGTGGACTGGATGGTGTGATAGCCCGCACCCAGCGGGTCCTGCGAGGGATCGAGTAGCGTCAGCACCCGCTGGCGCTGGTAGCCGTGCAGCATCGACCACAGAAACGGAAGGCTCGCCCCGCCCGCCAACGTAAGGCCCACCAGGATTTTCCACGACAGCCCGGCGAGAAACAGCACGAAGAACCCGGCCGCGGTTACCAGCAGCGCGGTGCCGAGGTCGGGCTGCTGCACGATCAGCAGCACCGGCACCAGCACCAGCAGCGCCCCGACGGCGAAGTCGCGCATTTTCAGCACCGCCTCATAGCGATCGAAGTACCAGGCCAGCATCAACGGCACCGCAATTTTCATCAGCTCCGAAGGCTGGATGCGGGTGAATCCCAGATCGAGCCAGCGTCGCGCACCGTTCACGATCTCGCCGAACGCCGCCACCGCGATCAGGAGCACCAGGCCGAGGACGTACAACGGCAGGGCAATGCGGGAGAGGTAATGCAAGGGCACGTTGGCGGCGATCCACATCACCACCAGCGCAACGCAGATGTTGGCCATCTGCACCGCCACGCGCTCGAGGCTCGCCCCCGAGGCGCTGTACAGGGTCAGCAAACCCATCACCAGCAGGATGGCCACCAGCGTCAGCAGATAGCGATCGAGGTGCTTGACCAGATAGGCGTACAGACGGTTAATCACCTTCCTGCTCCGGGTCCGGTTCCAGCACCTGCTCCAGCGCCTGCTCCTGTTCCGGTGCCCGCTCGGGGACCGTTTCCTGGGCCGGTTCGCGTGCCGGTTTCCGGGTCGATGGTTTAACCAACTGCGGCTCCTTGCCCAGCAGATAGAAATCGATCACCTGGCGCGCGATCGGCGCGGCGGTGCTGCTGCCGTGGCCGCCATTTTCAACCAGCACTGCCACTGCGATCTTGGGATCGTCTGCCGGAGCGTAACCGATGAACAGCGCGTGGTCGCGGTGGCGCGCGTGGACGCGAACCTCGTCGTATTTCTGCCCTTTCATTCCAATCACCTGCGCGGTGCCGGTTTTGCCGGCAAACAGGTACTTCGCACCCATGCCCGCCCAGGCCGCGGTTCCACCCGGTTTCATCACGTCCACCATCGCGTCGCGCACGCGCTTGACGTTTTCGGGCTTCAATGCCACTTCGCCGATCGGCTTCGGGTCGATGGTGGTCAACTCGCCAGTCTGGCTGTCCTGTATGTGCTGGACCAGGTGCGGGCGGAAAATGCGGCCGTCGTTGGCCAGAATCACCGTGGCGAACGCAAGCTGCAGCGGCGTGGTCAGGTTGTAGCCCTGGCCGATGCCTACCGAGATGGTGTCGCCGACAAACCATTTCTGCTGGAAGCGCCGCTGCTTCCATTCCTGCGAGGGCAACAGCCCGGCGACCTCGCCCTCGATGTCGATGCCGGTCTTGCTGCCGAGGCCGAACTGGCCGATAAATTCGTGGATGGCGTCGATGCCGAGTTCGTGCGCCAGACCGTAGAAATAGGTGTCGCAGGACTCGACGACCGCCTTGTGCATGTTCACGATGCCGTGGGCCTTCCAGTCGCGGTAGACATGGCCGCCGCCGCCGAGCACGAAATAACCCGGATCGCTGATGGTGAAGCCGGGTTTGCGCTTTCCCGACTCGAGTCCGGCCAGCGCCATGAAAGGCTTGAAGGTCGAGCCCGGCGGATACACGCCCTGCAACGCGCGGTTGTTGAGCGGATGGTCGGGCGAGTTGTTCAGCGCCTCCCAATTCTGCGGATCGATGCCCTCGACGAACAGATTGGGGTCGAAGCCCGGCTTCGAGACCAGCGCCAGCACGCCGCCGGTGGCGGGCTCGATCGCCACCAGCGAACCGCGGTGGGTACCGAACACCTGCTCCGCCACCTGCTGCAGCCGCGCATCCAGTGCCAGCCGCAGATCGTTGCCTGACACCGGCAAGATGCTGCGCAGCGTGCGCACCGACCGCCCGTTGGCATCGGTCTCCACATGTTCGTAGCCGGTCACCCCGCGCAGGTCTTTCTCGTAGCGCTGCTCGAGTCCGACCTTGCCGATGTAGTCCGAGGCACTGTAATTCGCCGCCATCCCCTTGCTTTTCAGATCCGTCACGTCCGGATCGCTGATCCGGCCGATGTAGCCGACCACATGCGAGGCGATCTCGCCGTTGGGGTAGTGGCGGAACAGCCGCGCGTTCAATTCCACGCCGGGAAAACGGTATGCGTTGACCGCGAAGCGCGCCACCTCCTCGTCGTTCAGGCGGGTGCGGATCGGCACGCTGGCGAAGTCGTGGCCTTCCTCTAGCAGTTGCTGGAAACGCTTGCGGTCCTTGGGGGTGATGTCGACCAGTATCGACAGCCTGTTGATCATGTCCTCGAAGTCATCCACCTGTGTGGGCATGATCTCCAGGGTATAAGCGGCAAAGTTGTGTGCCAGCACCACGCCGTTGCGGTCCACGATCAACCCGCGGTTGGGCACCACCGGGACGATGAAAATGCGGTTCTGCTCGGCCAGCGTGTGGTAATAGTCGTGCTGGATCACCTGCACGTAGAAAAAGCGCACGAACAGGACAAAGAAGGCGAACAGCACGGCGCCGCCGGCGATCGCCAGCCGCAGCTGGAAGTTGTAGAGCTCGCGTTGATGATCGCGAAGCTCGACGGCACGGGTCATCGCCGTTCGGGGGAATGTCGCCAGGCGCATGCGGGGCGGACGCCTTACACCTCGTCCGGATCCCGCCGCGAGCGCAGCGGAATCCTGAACAGGAACCGGGTTACCGGCCACAACAGCGCACCGATAACGCTGGGAACGAAATAGCGCCAGCCCGGATACTCGCCGCCCGCCGCTGCCCGCACCGCCAGCACGACCACTTGCATCAGCAGCAGGATCGCCAGCACGTGCAGCATCTGGTGGCGCACACCGAACATCGCCACGCGCCGGTGCAGCGCGATGGCGCTGAACATCATCACCGAGTAGGCCAGCGCGTGCTGCCCGAACAGGCTGCCCTCGGCCACGTCCACCGCCAGGCCAAGCAGCCAGACGGGGAGGAACCCGACCTTGCGCGGCTGGTTGATTCCCCAGTACAGCAACGTGAGGGCGACGAAATCGGGGCGCAGTACCAGCACCCAGCCGGTGAGCGGCATCAGGTTCAGCAGCAGCGCTGCAACCAGGGTCAGGGCGACGTAAAGCGGTCTGACCGGGAGCAGGATCTCCTCGGTCGAAAGGTTGCTGAATCCGGAGCCGCGCATCATCCGTCCCTCCGCGACTTGCGCGGCTTGGCCTTCTTTTGCTGGGCTGCCGGGGGGTACTCGGGCAACGGCGCCAGCCTGGAGAGAACCAGGACCTGGCGGTGGCGGTTGACGCCGGCGGCGGGAGTACAGGTGATGCGCGCAAAAGGGTAGGCGGCGTTGCGCTCGATGTTGGAAACCACCGCCACCGGCAATCCGGCCGGGTAGACGCCGTCGATGCCGGAGGTCACCAGCACGTCGCCGTTTTCGATGTCGGCGTTGACCGGCATGAAGCGCAGGTCCAGCGCGCCGTCGTAGCCGGTGCCGAAAACCGCGGCGCGCAAGCCGTTTCTCACCACCTGGACCGGCACGACCTGTTCGCGGTCGGTGATGAGCGCGATCTCGGCGGTCCAGGGAAATGCGCGGCTCACCTGACCGATCAATCCGGTGTCGTCAACGACTGCGGCACCTTCCTCGACCTTGTGCGACGAACCCCTGTCGATGATCACCTTGCGGCTGAACGGGTCGCGACCGAAGTACAGTATTTCCGCCGCCGCCGAGGTCGGACCGGCGCGCTCCTTCATGTCCAGGAGCTGGCGCAGGTGACGGTTTTCGGCGATCAGTTCCTGCTGCGTCTGCAACAGCCCGGCGTTGAGGAAGTTCTCGCGCGCGAGGCGCTCGTTCTCCCGTTGCAGGTAGGATTGGCTGACAAAGAAGCTGCCGATGCCTGAAGCCACTTCTCCCGGCACGTCCACGATTCTCTGCAGAGGATAGAGCACCACGCCGATCGCCTTGCGCATCCCTTCCATGTAGTGGAAGCGGGCGTCGGCGTACAACAGGACCAGGGAGAGCAGCGCGAAGAATGACAGTCTTGCAAGGAGGCTGGGGCCCCGCTTGAAGAACGGCGGTGGGGTGTACTCCATCAGGGGTGAGGCGTAAGGCCGGAAACGTGAGGCGGAAAACCGGGGGCGCGCGCCATTGTTCGGGAGTTCGGACCGGGAACTTGCGCCTTAGCCCTCACGCTTCACGCCTCAGCTCCAGGTCAGTCGTTCGTGAATATGGTACCGATCTTGTCGATCTTTTCCAGCGCCCGGCCGCAACCGCGCACCACGCAGGTGAGCGGGTCGTCGGCGACGATCACCGGCAACCCGGTTTCTTCCATCA
>JBBPIT010000082.1:0-11978 GCA_038040175.1 Pseudomonadota bacterium
GCTGCTAAGGCAGGCTGGATAGGCATTAGTGCAGCGATCAATGCCAGCGACGGTAGGCTAAGTAACTTCATCATGATTGCTCTCCTCTAGTTATAGTTAGGATTGAACTCAAGGCAGCAAGCATAACCGCCTGGAGTTATAGAAGTATACTTGATACCGGCGCCGGCGGGCTCGCTGCTTTACGTCGCGCAATGCAGGTGCCAGGCGCGGCCCACGGAAATCAATTAGGGCGTGTTAACACTAATCCTCAAGACTCAGGTACAGTTTCGGGTATGGAAATCACCCGAGCCCAGCACGAACAAATCGCGCACTGCTTGCCCACGCAACGGGGCAACGTGAGTCTGACCAACCTCGATGTTCTGAATGCCATCCTGTACGTGGCCGAGCAAGGCTGCAAGTGGCGCGGCCTGCCCAAGCGGTTCGGCAATTGGCACACGATCTATACGCGCATGAACCGCTGGAGCAAGAGCGGTGTGCTCGACCGGGTGTTCGAGCAACTGCAGCAAGCCCAGATCGTGCGCATCAAGATCGAGGCGGTGTCGCTGGACAGCACCATGGTGAAGGTTCATCCCGATGGTACCGGGGCGCTAAAAAAAACGGCCCACAGGCCATTGGAAAGTCCCGCGGCGGATGGACGACCAAGATTCATCTGGTTGCCGCGAATGCTCGAACCGCCATCACCTTCGCGCTCTCGCCAGGCCAGGCGCACGATGCGGCCGAGGGCCGCCAGCGCCTGAACCGCCTGGGCAAGCCCAGTTGGCCGATTCACTTGCTGATGGACCGTGCCTACGAAGGGCAGGAGACCCGGCAGCTGGCATTGGAGCTCGGTTATATCCCGGTCGTGCCACCGAAGTCGAATCGAATCACGCCCTGGGAGTACGACCGCGAGATGTACAAGCGCCGCAACGAGATCGAGCGCCTGCTTCGCCGGCTCAAGGGCTTCCGGCGCATCTTCTCCCGATTCGAGAAACTCGACGTGATGTTCGTGGCCTTCATTCATTTCGCGTTGATCGTCGAGGGACTCAGATTGTGTTAACAGGCCCTAGTCAGGCGCCCGCGCCGCGATTTCGCTCGGCTGCAGCGTGATGAGGGAACCACGGACCAGACTTTACGATGGACACCGTGGACACCGTCCCCTTTCCAGATCCGGTCAAGTCCTATTCTTGCTGTAAAAGTTTGAGTGGGATGCGGGTTTAGCGAGTCTGTGTGTAGCGTCGAACCTACGGTTGATTTCCTTGTGCAGTGGCTGGCGTCCCGGAATCCTACCGGGTCAGGCATGGCCAATTGCATAACGAATATGCAACTAGCCATGCCTGACCCTCTCGGCTGACCCTAATGCAAGAAGCAAGACTTGACCCCTTGCCGTTGCGCTTGCCGTTGCCGTCGGCGGCGCGTAATTCCGTGCTTCCTTACTTCTTGGCGTCTTTCGCGGCATCCTTGATTTTGTCGCCGGCATCCTCTATTTTTTCGCCGACCTTCTTTGCCGTATCGTCGATCTTCTCGCCGACACGCTCAGCCGACCCCTTCTTTTCGCAGGCCGTAAGTCCCGCGACGGCAAAACTCAGCACGATCGCCGCTGCAATTCCGGAGTTGAACTTCATATGTTTTCTCCTCGTAAACGTAAATAGCCATGTAGTCTACCCATAGTTCCGCAAACCGGCCGTTTGACCGCGGCGCTTCGGCCGAGTTGCATCTGTCAAGGGACTGAACGGGAAATCACGCGAATGGCTTTGAATGCCGACGGTCCGTTCCGATCGGCGAGGCAGGTTAATTTCTTGTCCAGCAGGCGCTGCACCAACGCCGGCTCCTTCCGCATAGATGAAGGAAATGAGAATCGCGCCTTCCTTCATCGCGATGATCACATCAAACGCGTCCAGCAATTTTACCATGCCCGTTTCCGTGGACAGGGGTCCGAGCGTGGGCCTCGTAATTTCCGGTTTTGGACGCTCTTCCTGGGCTTTCGTCGCTGGACCCAGATAAACGAGAGCTTTCATGGATGACACTGCTGTTGTTGCGAATCGGGTGCGAGTTGCCGGTTAAGGCATCGCCGGGCGAGCCAGGGTCAGTCAGCATTCGGGTCAGCTGTTACAAGGCTGTGCGCGAAGAGGGAAAACCTGTGTGCAAGGATGGCTGCTTCCTCAAACCCGGTCTGTACGCCGGCGAACTTGGCCATCCGGATGGAACCGTTAGGTCAGCGCACGCGTTAACGAAGTCCGAGTAAGTCCAGCGGGGTCTCTTGTAGAAGCGCGGATGCGATCGAGACAACTGAAAAAGACAAGAACAAGAGAAGAGCGAGGAATGCCGATGTCCCAGTAAGGATAGCCCAACACAGAATCCCAAAAGGGGAAATGAACGAAAAATTCAACAGCCCGATGATCACCGGGCCTCACCGGTCCGCCGAGTCACGGCTCGGACCACGCCATGTCTCTGCAGCCGCCGGAAGAAGTTTCAGCTAGTGCGCGCAACCTTAACCTTGGAACGCAGGGCAGCCTCATTGGCGGCACACTCATTCGCAGGACACGGGAGGTGATAGAAGCGCGCGTTCAGATAGGCCGCTACATCCTTGATGTCGGCCGGCTCCCAAGTCTGGCCCGAATTGCGCTGCCATCTGTTGACTTGCTGCAACAGACCCGTCCAGGAATCGACGAGGCGCTTGTCGCGCCAATGCAACTTTGTGGTGTGGCATGCGTGGCAACTGTTCTCGTACAGCTGGCGGCCATGGTCAAGGTCCGCCGCGGCGAGCCGGACTGCGACGTCCGCCGGATCTTCGGCGGTTGCACCCACCTGCGACATTAACATCGCGATGGCCAGCGCGGGCGCTCGAAACAAGTCTGCCTTCAGTTGAACAGTCGATTTGTGCATTCTCATGGCTCAGACACCACTATCGAAATTCGTGCCCCTCGCGGTGATCCCATTTTATCCTATCAAGACCGCACTTTGTACGCTGCAGTTTGCCCGTCCTGGTGAAGGCGGCGACGCGCGATGCCACGCTCGCTGTACGGGTCGCATGGACCGCAAAGCTTGCCGCAAGATAAAGACCGGCCAGTTTGATGAATTAAGCGACGCCGATTTCCTTCGCCAGCCGGTATCGACTGATCCCCATCGGCTTCAGAAATTCCTCCAGCAATAGTTCGCCCGGCGTTACAGGTTTGAGTTTACGCATCATTGTTCTCCGTCAGTGGTAGTCCACGATCTCGACGTCTTCGGCGCCGGTACTGTAAATGAAGCGGCAACTTTTGCGAAACCGATTCGACCGAGAAAGGGCGTCGACACGGTCATCGTCAACGGATCGGTGGTCTGGCGAAACGGGAAACCGAGTGGGAAGCGGTCAGGGCGGGTTCTGAGGAGAAGTTTAGGTGCAACCAGGCCGACCTACCCTGGCGTGTAGTTTATAAGTTATAAAATGTTCCAGCTCGAAGGATATCGAGAATGCCAAAGCGTATCTCCAAGACTACATCGCACGGACGGCGAAAGCCGGTTCGACGCGCAAGCCGCAAATCCACCGCCCCTAGCCTCCCTTACGAGGATTGGCTCATTGAACGACTCAAGAACCCGCGGGAGGCGGCAGCGTATCTCGAAGCCGCGATAGAAGACGGCGACCAAGCTGTGTTGATGCTTGCGCTGCGCCAGGTCGCGCAAGCGCAAGGAGGCATTGCCGAGGTCGCCCGCAAATCAAAACTCAGTCGCGAGGCGACCTACCGAATGCTGTCGAAGAGCGGCAATCCTGAACTGAAAAGCCTGACTGCGATCCTCAACGCGGCCGGCCTGCGGCTGGCTGTGCGGCCGGCGGACCTTGCCGAGTGAAATGCAGCGGCCACCGCGCACAATGCAAGAAGCAAGGCTTGACGCCTTGCCGCTCCTGAGTCCCCACGGGGATTGTTCGCCGATCGCATTGCCGCTGCGATCGACGAATGCCTCACACGCAGCAAAGGCCGTGCGAGGGACCGCCGTGCCGTTAGGCGGCTTGGCGTCCCACGAAACAGTGCTTCGGTGTCGAACCGAGGAGATTGAATGAAACTCGTCGAGGAGCCTAAGTCTTTAGCCGACAACGGGCGCCCGGGAAATATCGATGCTTGGATCGACTAATGTTTCGTGGGAATGGTTACGTTTGGCACTTGCGCGTCGACTTCGCAATACTCTTCGAGCAATTCGATCTCGCAACTCCAGGGGCTCTCATCCGACGGATCGTTCTCCAGACCGGACTCTGCGAGCGCCATGACAATCGCGGCAGCCGTTTCGCGATACGTCGCCGGCCGAAGCTCTTCGTTCTGTCCTTCCGAACGGATAGTTACCTCCGCAAACGCCACATAACCTGTACGTGATCGCATGGTTTTATCTCCCGGTAATGTGCCGCTATAAAAGCGCGCGCGGGGTTTGCCGGCATCGTGTGGCTCAAAGCACCCGACCTCCCTACTCGTCGGATTTCCCCGTGCGCATTGCCTATATCGCAACGGCCATGCCAGTTCGCGGCGTCGAAAAAATGGCACATCGAACGCTGTTGGAAAGCACTCTGTTTCCGGGCGCAAAACCGAGGTGTCTGAAAACCGACGCATGGGTGTGCCGAACTTTCAACACATACCGTGTGCGCAAAGCGTCACAGAGCGCCAAATGTCATTGCGTCACGCGTGTTGTGAGGGTGGCGAATGCGTCCTCACGGGGATTGTTCGCGGCTCGCATTGCCTCTGCGATCGGCGAATCCCTCGCAGCGGTAAGGCCACGCGAGGGACCGCCACGCTGAAGCGTGGCTTCCAAGCCGACATTCACTGGATGTCGGCTTGTCGGACCGAGTGGTTCGAATCAAGCCCGTGGAGCGCGCCAAATAAAAAGCCGGCATAAGCCGGCTATTTTATTTGGCGACCCCACGGGGATTCGAACCCCGGTTACCGCCGTGAAAGGGCGATGTCCTAGGCCTCTAGACGATGGGGACTTGAAGGCGAGGCTTCGAGTCTTGGTCTTGGTGGTGGAGGTAAGCGGGATCGAACCGCTGACCTCTTGCATGCCATGCAAGCGCTCTCCCAGCTGAGCTATACCCCCACGAAAGGGGCGCATTATACGGGCCGGGTTTGCCTCTGTAAAGAATGGGAAATTCGGCTATCCGGGATAGCGCGCCAACTCGGAATCCATGCGCCGGAGCACCTCTTTGCGGCCGATGAATTCCAGCACCGCATCGATCGAGGGGGTGTGCGGCGTGCCGGTCAGCATCACCCGCAGCGGCATCGCCAGCTTGGGCATTTTCAGCCCGTGCGCAGTTACGATTTCCTTTACCACGGCGCCGAGTGCCTGGCGATTCCACTCCACCGATGCCAGTTTCTGGCGCAACGCCTTCATCGCCGGCAGGGCGTCCGCCGTGTAATGCTGCGCGCGCAGTTCTTCCGAGGGATGCAACTGGCGGTAGAAATACACCGCCGCGTCGGCCAGTTCCTCGATGGTATTAACCCGCTCTTTCAGCAGCGCAACCACGTCCGCAAGTTTCGGCCCGCTGGAAATGTCGCAGCCGTCGGCTTTCAGGAATGGCTCGGCAAGCTTGGCCAAACGCGCGTCGTCGGACACTTTCATGTACTGGTTGTTCAGCCACTGAAGCTTCTCGGGGTTGAACTTTGCCGGCGAACGGCTCACCGCCTCCAGCGAGAACCATTCGACAAACTGCTCGCGAGTGAACATCTCGGCATCGCCGTGCCCCCAGCCCAGACGCGCCAGGTAATTGACCAAAGCCTCCGGCAGATAACCTTCGTCGCGATACTGCGTCACGCTGACCGCGCCATGGCGCTTGGAAAGCCGCTCGCCGTCCGCACCCAGGATCATCGGGATATGTCCGAACTTCGGCACCGGTGCGCCGAGCGCGTTGAAGATGTTGATCTGCCGGGGCGTGTTGTTGACGTGATCGTCGCCGCGGATGACGTGGGTCATGTTCATGTCCCAGTCGTCCACGACCACGCCGAAGTTGTAGGTCGGTACCCCGTCACCGCGCAGAATCACCAGGTCGTCGAGTTCCTGGTTGCCGATCGAGATCGGCCCCTTAACCAGATCGTCCCAGGCCACTTCGCCGTCGTCGGGATTGCGGAAGCGGATTACCGGCGTCACACCTGCCGGGGGTGTTTTGCCCTTGGCGTTTTCGGGGCGCCAGCGGCCGTCGTAGCGCGGCTTCAGTCCCTTCTTGCGTTGCTCCTCGCGCATCGCGTTGAGTTCTTCCCTGCTGGCATAGCAGTAATACGCCTTGCCTTGATCCAGCAGCTTCTGCGTCACCTCTTTATATCTGTCGAGCCGCTGCATCTGGTAGAACGGCCCTTCATCGTAATCCAGCCCCAGCCACTGCATCGCATCCAGGATCGCCTGCGTGGAAGCCGCCGTGGAGCGTTCGGTGTCGGTGTCCTCGATGCGCAGGATGAACTTGCCGCCGGTCTTGCGCGCGTACGCCCATGAGAACAGCGCGGTGCGTGCGCCGCCGATATGCAAATAGCCAGTCGGGCTGGGGGCGAAACGGGTGCGGACCATCGGAAAACGGCGTCGGGAAAAGGCGGTATTGTACGCGACCGACCCGGCCAGAATTGAGCCGCCCAAATTGACCCGCAGCGGCGCGCTGTGGTTAAATTGCGCCCTCTCGCGCGGGTGGTTAGCTCAGCGGTAGAGCATTGCCTTCACACGGCAGGGGCCACAGGTTCGATCCCTGTACCACCCACCAGTCGCATGGCGCACCAACTTCATGAACCGGACCCGGTCGGCTTCGGCGGAGAGGTGTTGGGCAGCGAAGAGTTCAGCCACACGAATTGTGGCCATCGCGCCGGCAGGCTCAGGATGTCGCTGGGCAACCTCTTCCATGGTGCGTCCTTCGTCTCTCAGTGCCTGCGCACGCAGGCCGCGCTGCTCGAAGTACTCCCGCCGGAGTCTCCGCGAATTTGCCTTTGAAATCTCGGAGAACGAATGTGCTATCATTGATAGCATACGAATGACGACGAGGAAAACATGGCGAACCTGATCGTACGTGGTATCGACGCGTCGCTCGTGCAGGCGCTGAAGCGCCGCGCGGCGACACATGGCCGCAGTGCCGAAGCCGAGCACCGCGAGATCTTGGCGAGCGCCTTGCATCGTCCGCGCAAGCGGCATCTCGCGGAAGCACTGGGTGCAATCCCGGGGGTCGGGAAAGACGACGACTTCGTTCGCGTGGAGGATAGCGCTGAGGCTCGGCGTGTACCTGGTTGATACCGACGTCATCAGCGAGCTGCGCAAGAAAGAGAAGGCGAATACTGGAGTGGTCACCTTCTTCCGCAACGCTTCGTCGAACGACACGCCGCTGTACCTGACGGCGGTGTCGATTGGTGAATTGCGACGCGGGGTGGAGCTTATCCGCTATCGTGGTGACGCCAAGCAGGCCCAACGACTCGAGCGCTGGCTTGGCAAACTCCTGACCGAGTACAGCGAAAACATCCTGCCTTTTGACGCGGACACCGCGCAGATATGGGGTCGGCTCCGCGTACCCCATCCTGAGAATCCGCTCGACAAGCAGATCGCGGCCACCGCCCTCATCTACGACCTGACCTTGGTCACCCGAAACGTCAGACACTTCGCCGAGACGGGAGTGAAGCTGCTCAACCCATTTTCTGACTGACGTCGCATGACATGACCCGAGCGCGACGCCTGATCCTGGTTGTTTTCATAGTTGCGGCCCTCGGCGCCGCAGTCTGGTACGTGATGCGCCCGAAACCGATCCCGGTCTCACTGGGACAGGCCGACCACGGGCTCGTCGAAAGCACGGTAACGAACACGCGCGCCGGCACGGTCACCGCGTGTCGCCGCGCCAAGCTCGCCCCGCCCATCGGCGGACAGATCGCGCGATTGAACGTCAAAAAGGGCGATCGCGTGCGCGCTGGCCAGGTGTTACTCGAACTCTGGAATGACAATCTAAGTGCGCAGTTGCAGCTCGCGCGCAACCAGCTGGATTCGGCCCGCAGCCACGCTGAAGAGTCCTGCCTTGCCGCCGACGTCGCCGAACGAGAAGCCGAACGCTCCAAAAAACTCAAAGAGCAAGGATTCATCAGCGACGAACGAGTGGACCGGGCAGTGTCGGATGCGAAAGTCCGCAGGGCCGCATGCAACGCAAGCCAGGCCGACGTGCGCCAGAGCCAGTCGCGGATTGCCGAAGCCACCGCGGAAAAGTCGCGAACCCTGCTCACCGCCCCGTTTGCCGGCGTAGTCGCGGACATCACCGGCGAACTGGGGGAATTCACCACCCCGTCGCCGCCGGGCATTCCCACCCCTCCGGCGATCGACCTCATCGACGACAGCTGCCTTTACGTCACCGCCCCGATGGACGAGGTGGATGCCCCGCGAATTTCGACAGGTCAGGCAGGACGCATCAGCGTAGATGCGTTGCCCGGGCAGAAATTTCCCGCTCATGTGCGCCGCATCGCGCCTTATGTACTCGACCGCGAGAAACAGGCGCGCACGGTGGACGTGGAAGTGGAGTTCGACGACCCTGCCCAATTCAAAACGCTGCTGGTGGGATACAGCGCCGACGTGGAAATCGTGCTTGCCGCGAAGCCGAACGTGCTGCGCATTCCGAGCCAGGCCCTGCTGGAGGGAAATCGCCTGCTGGTGTACCGGCCCGACGGGAAGACCGAGGAGCGTACCATCACGCCGGGGCTTTCCAACTGGCAGTTCACGGAAGTTGTTTCCGGACTCTCCGCGAACGAAAATTTCGTGGTCTCTCTCGAACGCGCCGGCGTGAAAGCCGGGGCCAGGGTCAAGCCCGAACAGGCGGCACCAGGCAAAGGCAAATGATTTCGCTCGCCCGGCTCGATCGCATGTTTCAGGTCGGCGATCAGCAGGTGCGCGCGCTGCGCAACATCAACCTCGAAATCGCCGCCGGCGAGTACCTGAGCATTATGGGCCCGTCGGGCTCGGGTAAATCCACGCTCCTTAACATCATCGGCCTGCTGGACCGCGCCACCTCGGGCCTCTACCGTTTCGATGGCCGTGAGGTGACCGCGCTTTCCGACGAGGAGCAGGCGCAGGTGCGGCGCGAGAAGGTCGGCTTCATATTTCAGTTCTTCCATCTGGTGCCGCGGCTCACCGCACTGGAAAACGTCGAACTGCCGATGGTTCTGGCGGGAATTGCAGCCACCGAACGCCGCAGCCGCGCCGAGAACCTGCTCGTGAACTACGGCCTCGCCAACCGGGCCCACCACCGTCCTGACCAGCTTTCCGGCGGACAGCGCCAGCGGGTGGCCATTGCCCGTGCAACGGTAATGCATCCGGCGGTGCTGCTCGCGGACGAACCGACCGGCAACCTCGACCGCGCCTCGGGCACGGAGGTGGTCGAGATCCTCGAGCGCCTGCACGAACAGGGAGTCACGCTGGTCGTCGTGACGCATGATCCGGCACTTGGCAACCGCGCGCATCGCAGGCTGCGCATGGTCGACGGTGCCATCGAAAGCGATATGCAGGCCGCATGAGATTCGCGGACATTGCCGGATTCGCCTGGGCAAGCCTCAAGGGCACCCGCACCCGCACGCTGCTGATGGTCCTGGCAATGGCGATCGGCGTCGCAGCAGTGGTCATGCTGACCTCGCTCGGCGAAGGCGCGCGCCAGTACGTCGTCGGCCAGTTCTCCTCGCTCGGCACCCATCTGGTGATCGTGTTCCCGGGAAAGACCGAAACCGGCGGCGGCTTTGCCAACACCATGGTGGGACGCTCGCCCCGCGACCTGACCATCGAGGACGCGCTGGCCGTCGCCCGTAGCCGTTACGTCACCCGCGTGGCACCGCTCAGCGTCGGCACCGCACTTTTGTCCTTCGGGCGCCGCAGCCGCGAGGTGCCGGTGCTCGGCTCGACTGCTTCGCTGCTGGAGGTGCGCAAGATGGCTCTTGCGCAGGGCAGTTTCCTGCCCCCCGGAGACGCGCGCAACGCAGTCCCGGTGTGCGTGCTTGGCTGGAAAGTGCGCGAGGAGCTTTTCGGCGCGTCGCCCGCGCTCGGCCAGTCGGTGCGCATCGGCGACCGCCGGTTCCGGGTCATCGGCGTTCTCGCAACGCAAGGCCAGTCGCTGGGGTTCAATACCGACGAATTTGTCGTGATCCCCGTGGCCAGCGCGCAGCAACTGTTCAATTCGTTTTCACTGTTGCGGATCCTGGTGGAGGCAAAAGGCCGCGAGATGGTGGAAAAAGCGCGGGCCGACGTCATCGAAATCATCAAGTCGCGGCACGAGGGCGAGGAAGACGTCACCGTCGTGACGCAGGACGCGGTGCTCGCCACATTCGACCGGATACTGCGGACGCTGACCTTTGCGGTCGCAGGCATCGCCGCGATCAGCCTGGCGGTCGCCGGCATCCTCATCATGAACGTGATGCTGATCTCGGTGTCCCAGCGCACGCGCGAAATCGGACTGCTCAAGGCGCTCGGTGCCGCCCCTGCGCAGATCCGGAATCTCTTTTTCGCCGAGGCGGCAATGCTGTCGCTGATCGGGGCAATCGCCGGTCTCCTGCTCGGCGAAACCGGGAGCCTGCTCATCAGCCAGATTTACCCTGCATTGCCGGCCGGCGCCCCCTTGTGGGCGGTTGCGGCGGCGCTTGGCACCGCACTGGCTACCGGGATCGGTTTCAGCGTCATGCCCGCGCGTCGTGCGGCACGGCTCGACCCGGTCGCGTCGCTGGCACGGAGATAAGGTGCAGCTCAGGGACTTTATTCTGCTCACCTCCGGATCGCTGCGCGCCCATCGCCTGCGAAGCGGTCTCACCACGCTTGGCATCGCGGTCGGAATCGCCGCGGTCATCCTGCTGACTTCGATCGGCGAAGGCATTCACCAGTTCGTCCTCTCCGAATTCACCCAGTTCGGCACCAACGTCATCGGCGTTGCCCCCGGCAAGACTGCCACGCGCGGCATGTCCGTCGGCATTTTCGGCAGCGACCGTCCGCTCACGATCGAAGACGCCGAAGCCCTGAAGCGGATTCCGCAGGTCCTCTACTCCGACCCGGCCCTGCAGGGAAATTCCGAGGTCAATGCCAACGGGCGCAGCCGCAGGGTCACGGTGTACGGCGTGGGTCCGGACTTCGACAAGGCCCTGCACATCAACGTGGCAGCCGGCCGTTTCCTTCCACCGGATGATCCAACCAGCGCGCGGGCGCTCGTGACGCTGGGTTCCAAGGTCAGGCATGAGCTGTTCGGTGGCGCAAATCCGCTCGGCAGCCGCATAGACATAGGGGGTAGCCGCTTTCGCGTAATCGGCGTGATGGAATCCAAGGGCCAGATTCTGGGCGTGGACCTCGACGACTCGGTCTATATTCCCGCAGCGAGGGCGCTGGAATTGTTCAACCGCGAAGGCCTGATGGAAATCCACGTCGTGCATGCGCCAGATGCGAGCGTGGACAAGGTGGTAAACGGAATTCGAAAAGTGCTGCTGGCACGCCATGGCCGCGAGGACTTCACCATCACACCGCAGCAGCAGATGCTCGACGTACTGTCTTCGGTACTGGATGTGCTCACATTCGCCGTTGGGGCGCTGGGCGGTGTCTCGCTTCTGGTGGGGGGCGTGGGGATCCTGACGATCATGACGATCGCCGTGTCGGAACGCACTTCGGAAATCGGGTTGCTGCGCGCGCTGGGCGCCCGCCGCCAGCAGATCCGCGGGCTCTTTCTCGGCGAGGCGATGCTGCTGTCGGGGCTGGGCGGGGCGCTGGGTCTGGCGCTCGGCATCGGAATTGCGCAACTTTTGCACGCGGTGTTCAGCGCACTTCCGGTGCATACTCCCTGGACCTATGCGCTCGCTGCGGAGATCATCTCAATCGGAATCGGCCTCGCGGCCGGCGTTGCACCGGCGAACAAGGCCGCGATGCTCGATCCACTCGAGGCATTACGGGCGGAGTAAGAAGAGCGGCGATTGAGTGATTCAGCGAGTACGTGATCAGTTATTGAGCGAACCGACATCGCACAATCGCCTAGGGAAGCTCTGCATAAGTCCGACGACGCGCGTTGCGCCAGGTGCGGATGA
>JBBPIT010000083.1:0-11890 GCA_038040175.1 Pseudomonadota bacterium
TGAAGGGTGAAGGGTGAAGGGTGAAGGGTGAAGGGTGAAGGGTGAAGGGTGAAGAAAGGCGGTGGCCAGTGAGTACAAATTCCGCTTTCCCCAATTTCTTCCTTTGCGTCCTTTCTTGCTCTTCTTTGCGTCCTTTGCGTCAACGCTCTTATCGCCGGCCCTTGGCCGGCCGGTTCTCACTCAGCAAATGTTTCCAGGTCTCGCGCAACCGAAATTTCGTCTTGCGTTGCCGGGCCGCGTTCGATAGCATACGTCGCTGATTCCATTAAGAACGGACGGCGATGACGAAACCACGCGCGCTTTTGGCCGGAATATTCACTGCTCTGGTCGCAATCCCCGTCTTCGCCATCGAACTCCCGCTGCGAAACCCCTCCGTATCGGAAGAACCACCGGAAGATTTTTCTCCGGCAACCCACGAAGAAGTCCCGGCGGCACCGCCCACTGAAAGCCTGCATGCGAATGTGCCGGTCGAAGTGCAGACCGGTACCGTGGTGACGCCGGCGCTGCAGGCTGCGGCAAGCCTTTGGGAGCGCATACGCTCCGGCTTCGCCATGCCCGAAATCGAAAGCGCGCTGGTTGCAAGGCACGAAGCCTGGTACCTGAACCATCCGGACTACACCCAGCGCATGATCGAGCGCAGCCGCCTCTACCTCTACTATATCGTCGACGAGGTGGAAAAACGCGGCATGCCCATGGAGGTCGCGCTGCTGCCCATGATCGAGAGCGGCTACAATCCCGGGGCTTATTCGCACGCACATGCGGCCGGCATCTGGCAGTTCATCCCCTCGACCGGCAGGCGTTACGGTTTGCAACAAAACTGGTGGTACGACGGCCGGCGCGACGTGCTCGCGGCCACGCGCGCCGCGCTCGACTACCTGCAGCAGTTGCACGCGCAGTTCGACGACTGGCCCTTGGCGCTGGCCGCCTATAACTGGGGCGAGAATGGCGTCGCGCGGGCGATTGCCCAGAACCGCGCCAAACGCAAGCCCACCGACTATCACAGCCTGCGCGTGCCGCGCGAGACCCGCAACTACGTGCCCAAACTGCAGGCGGTGAAGAACATCATCGCCAATCCACACGGAGTCGGATTCCCGCTCGAAGGCATCCCCGACCAGCCCTACTTCACCACGGTCACCACGGCGGGGCACATCGACATGCAGATCGCGGCGCGGCTCGCGGAAATGTCCGAGGACGACTTCAGGTCGCTCAACCCAGGACACACACGGCCGGTGATCACATCCAACGGTTCGCGCACGCTGCTGCTGCCGATCGACAAGGCCGGCATCTTCAACGCCAATCTGAAGGACTACGACCAGCCGCTGGTGTCGTGGCAAACCTACACCCTGAAAAAACACGAGACCCTGGAGCAGGTAGCCGAGCAATTCGGCATCAGCACCGCGCGATTGAAGGAAATCAACGGCATCAACCGCCATTTGACGGTTGCCGCGGGGCGCACACTGCTGGTGCCGATGAACGAGGAAACGGAATCCTCAAATCTGACGGATACCTGGGAAAACCCGGAATTCCTGGCGCCCGACGACTACTACATGAACCGGATGGTGTACCGGGTGAAAAGCGGCGACAGCCTGTATTCGATTGCCCGGGCGAACCGTATCAGCGTGGCCGCGCTCAAGGACTGGAACCGTCTGCGCAGCAACCACATCCGCCCGGGCCAGCTCCTGGTCGTCTACAGCAATCCGCGCGCAGCGCGGCGCTGATTCTCCCCTTCCTTACCGGTACAGATGGCAGCGCGTCGTGTGCGTTGCCGACAGAGTGCTCGTTCCCGGATAAGTCTGCCGGCATTCCGGCATCGCCTGCGGGCAGCGCGGATGGAAGTGACAGCCCGAGGGAGGATTGACCGGTGAAGGCAGGTCGCCCTGCAGCCGGATGATTTCGCGCCGGGTTGCGGGATCCACCGAAGGCACCGCCGACAATAGCGCCCTGGTATAGGGATGCTTCGGGCTGCCGAGCACATCATCCACCGTCCCCTGCTCGACGATGCGGCCAAGGTACATCACCGCCACTTCGTGGGCGAGATACTCGACCACCGACATGTTGTGGGTGATGAACAGGTAGGCGATGCCAAGGCGATCCTGGAGATCCTTCAGCAGATTCAGAATCTGCGCCTGCACCGACACGTCGAGCGCGCTGGTGGGCTCGTCGCAGACGATCAGTTGCGGCTCGACCGCAAGCGCCCTGGCGATGGCGATGCGCTGGCGCTGCCCGCCGGAAAACTGGTGCGGATAGCGGTACTTCAACTCCCGGGAAAGGCCGACCTGCCCCAGGAGATCGTCAATGCGGTTCGCGCGCGCCTGCGCATCACCGCCCACGCCGAGCGCCACCATCCCCTCTTCGATGATATCCATGACCCGCATGCGCGGATTGAGCGAACTGTAGGGATCCTGGAAGATGATCTGCAAGTGTTTGCGGCGCATGCGCAGCTCGCTCGCCGGCAGCGACGCCAGGTCCACGCCGCCGAAACGCACGCTTCCGCCGGACAGCGGCAACAGCCGGAGGATGCCTTTGCCGGCGGTGGTCTTGCCGCAGCCGGATTCGCCGACCAGTGCCAGGGTGCGTCCAGCCCGGATCGACAGCGACACTCCGTCCACGGCTTTCACGTGACCAACGACGCGCTTGAACAACCCCTTGCGGATAGGGAAGTGAACCTTGAGGTCCTCGACGGCAAGCAAAGGCTTGCCGTCGGGTGACTCGTGACTGGTGACGAGTGACGAGGGAGAGTCAGAAGCCTTTGAACTTACTTCATCCTTCATCCTTCCGCCTTCATCCTTGCCTTGAGGCGCGTCCGCGCCGTAAAGATGGCATCTCGCTCCATGCCCTTCTGCGATCGGCGCCCACGCCGGAATCGTTTCGCGGCAACGATCCCACGCATGGTCGCAACGATCGGCAAAGCGGCAACCGTGGAATTCGCCGGCGAGCGACGGCACCATGCCGCGGATCACCGCCAGCGATTTGTCCCTGGCCTGCCGGTTGGGCACCGAGGCGAACAGCTTGCGCGAGTAAGGATGCGAAGGATTGCGGAAGAACGCCTCGCGCGGCGCCATCTCGACGATTTCGCCGGCGTACATCACGGCCACGTGGTGCGCCATTTCCGCAACCACGCCGAGATCGTGGGTGATCAGCAGGATGGACATGCCCATGCGCGTCTGCAGACTGCGCAGCAGTTCCAGAACCTGCGCCTGGATGGTGACGTCCAGCGCGGTGGTCGGTTCATCCGCGATCAGCAGGCTGGGCTCGCAGGCCAGCGCTATCGCGATCATCACCCGCTGCTTCATGCCGCCGGAAAGCTGGAACGGGTACTCGTGGACACGTCCGGCCGGATCCGGGATGCCGACTTCATTCAGCAGTTCGATCACCCGGGCGTTCACCTCGCCCCCGCGCAACGCCGTATGGCGCTCCAGAACTTCAGCAATCTGCGCGCCCACGGTCATCACCGGGTTCAGGCTTGCGCCGGGTTCCTGGAAAATCATGCCGATCCTGCGTCCGCGCACCCGCCGCATTGCGGCTTCCGGGAGTTGCAGCAGTTCTTCACCCTCGAGCCGCACCGCGCCCGACACGATGCGGCCGGCGTCCGGCAGCAGCCGTGTGATCGACAACGCCGTCATCGACTTGCCGCAGCCCGATTCACCCAGCAGGGCAAAGGTCTCGCCGCGTTCGATCGAAAAGGAAAGCCCGTCCACGGCGCGCACCACACCCTCGTTGGCGGCCAGCCAGGTTGACAGGTTCTCGACCTCGAGCAGCGTGTTGGCCATGGCGGGCTAGTAGTGTCCTGTTCCGCTAATTCGCGGCGGGAAGATACTTGGATATGAATGCCGGGGTCGCCAGCCTTCCCCGGATGCGCGGATCGAAGGCATCGCGCACGGCGTCGGCGAACAGGTTGGCGAACAGCACCAGCATCAGCATGAACACGAATGCCGCAGCCAGCGACCACCACACCATGGGTTCGCGCGCCATCTCCAGGCGCGCGGAATTGATCATGGTGCCGAAGCTGATCATGGTCGGATCCACGCCTACGCCGACGTAGGACAGCACCGCTTCCGCCAGCACCAGGCCGCTGAAATCCATCACCACCGCGATCAGCACGATATGCATCACGTTGGGCAGGATGTGGCGAGTGATGATGCGGAAATCGGAAACGCCGAAAGCCTGCGCCGCCTGTATGTACTCCATTTCGCGCAGCTTCAACGACTCCCCGCGCAACAGCCGGCACAATCCGGTCCAGCTGGTCACGCCGAGAATCAGGCAAAGGACCAGCAATTTGGCGTCGGCTCGCTGCTGCACGGTCTCGAACAGTTCGGCGTGCTTGTCCATGAGAACCTGCAGCATCAGCACCGAGGCCGCGATGAGCAGGATGCCGGGAATGGAATTGAGCGTGGTGTAGACGTACTGGATAACGTCGTCCACCCAGCCGCGCAGGTAACCGGCCATGATGCCCAGCAACAGCGCGAACGGCAGCATCACCATCGTCGTCAAGGTACCGATCACCAGCCCGGTGCGGATGCTCTTGAGCGCCTGGTAGAAAACGTCCTGCCCCACCTTGTCGGTGCCCAACACGTGATATTTCGCCGACAGCAACAGCATCGGCGCCAGCACCAGCAGCAGCAGGCCCGCAGTGATGAGCATCTCCCGCCACGGCACCGCGCTCCCACCATTCCAGATCAGCCGCCAGGCGTCCGACATGCTTCTGTTGTCACGTTGCGACAGCCAGGTGGTCACCATCAACACCAGCAGAATCCAAGCCAATATCGCGCTCGCCACGCCGGCAATCGCGCGCTTCGCCACGTCCCATGCCCAATCGGTTTCGGGATCGCCGAGATGAGCGCCGCCGTGAGTGAGCCGCGGAAACAGCCGCGCCTGCCTGCCATCCGGCAGTTCCACCGTCTCCCTGGCGAACAAATGGGTCGCCAGCGGCGCGGAGTAGGTCTTCTCGGGCCTGGTGCGCAGGTGTGCCGCGACCACGTCGAACAGCGACAGCATCTCGACGGAGTAGCTGGCTTTGCCGCCGGCGGCGCCGTCCGCCAGTCGCGGGCGAAAATGCAGCGAATCCAGCAGCCCGACCGCGACGAATGCGGCCAGGACCACCGCCGCGACCATGCCGCTGCGGCTGTGCGCCACTTTTCTCCACGGCGCCAGCAGATGCTCGTGACGGCGCACATGCCAGGCGAAAACCAGGATCACCGCGACCAGCAGGAAGACCAGCGCATCGGTCCACAGCACCACCGGCATGATCGGCAGGACACTCGTCATTGCAGCCTGACCCTGGGATCGGCAATCGTGTAGGAAATGTCGGTGAGGATCAAGCCGACGATGTAAAGCACCGATCCGAGAAACACCATGGCCCGCACCACGGAGAAATCCTGGTTGTTGATCGCGTCTATGGTGTAGCTGCCCAGCCCGGGAATGGCGAAGAAAGACTCGGTGATCAGGCTGCCGAGGAACAACAGCGGGATTGCCACCACCGCGCCGGTGAGGATCGGGATCATGGCGTTGTGCAGCACGTGCCTGAACAGCACGCGCAGTTCCGACAGCCCCTTGGCGCGGGCGGTGCGCACGTAGTCGTGATTGATCTCTTCGAGAAAGATGGTGCGGTACCAGCGCGCGCTCGCCCCCACGCCGGCGATGATGCCGATGACCACCGGCAGCACCAGGAACTTCCATGCGCTCAGGTCCTCGCCGTATCCGGAAATCGGCACCAGGTTCCACAACTTGCTGATCAGGTACTGCCCGCCGATGATGTAGAACAGCCCCGAGACCGACATGGCGACCACGCACAGGACCACGCCGGCGAAGTCGATGTAGCTGCCGCGAAAGAAAGCCATCAGCAGTGCCAGCGTAATGTAGGTCAGCATGCCGACCAGGAAAACCGGCAGCGCGATCGCGAAACTGGGCCACATGCGGCTTCGAATCTCATGGCCGATGTCGCGGCCATCGGCCTCGGCGCGCCCGAAATCGAAGGCGAACATCTTCACCGACTTGGCGAAGAAAATGGTGTCGGTGAGCTTGCCGATGCCTTGCGCCGCGGAGTTGACGAACAATGGCCGGTCGTAGCCGCGCTCCTCCTTCCATTTGCGCACGGCTTCCTCGGTCACGCGCTTCTGCCCGAGCTGCATGCGCGCCATATCGTCCGGCGTGTTGACGAAGAAGAACAGCGCGAAGGTGATCACGTTGACCCCGATCAGGATGGGGATGGCGTAAAGAACGCGGCGGATGAGGTAGTTGATCATGTGGCTATACGGCGGCCAATTTAACCCCGGCACGCTCGCGCCGCCGGTATGAGAGCACCGCGGGGATCAATGCAAGCACCAATGCCGCCAGTGCGGCAAGCAAAGGCCAGAGCACCGGCGAGTTCCACTGCGCGCGCATTGTTTCGCGCAGTTGCGCGTCGATGCGTTGATACTTGAGGTTGTTGTTGGCCATTTTGTTGGGCTTGCGGTTGTACACCCAGGCGTGCGCGAGGGTGAAGTCCTGCGGATGCAGCCCCCATGCCCAGGGGGCGTCGAAACGCAGTATCTCGATCATGCGGTCGATCAGCGCCTGGCGCTCGGGCCCGTTGTCCATCGCGCGCACCCGCTCGAACAGGCGGTCGTACTCCGCGTTCGTGTAGTTGGCGGAATTCTCGCCGTTCTTGAGGGCACGGCTCTGCGGCCCATGGAACATGAACAGGAAATTCTCCGGATCCGGATAGTCGGCATTCCAGCCGAAGAAGAACAATTGCGCCGTGCCCTTGCGCACCTTCTCCTGGAAGCGGTTGAAATCGGTGTTGCGCACTACTAGTTGCAGATTGATCTTGGCGAGCTGCTTCACCAGCCAGTCGGCGCGCGACTTGCCCTCCGCACCGACCAGCGTGCCGTCGAAGTAGATCACCAGGGGCTTGCCGGTCGAGGCTTCGATTCCGTTCGGGTAGCCCGCCCCGGCGAGCAGTTGCTGTGCGTACGCGACCGGCTTGCGCTTCGGCCTGCCATCCACCCAGTCGTAGACGTAAGGGTTCATCCCCTCGCGACCGTCGCGGTAGCCGAATATGCCCGGCGGTATCGGACCTTGCGCCGCAACGCCGCGCCCATTGCGGAAGATCGAGATCATCTCCTCGAAGTCCAGCGCGACGGAAATAGCATGGCGCAGCTTGCGCGCGCGCTCGGAGTTACCGCCGACCACCGGGTCAAGCATGTTGAAGCCCACGTACAGGGTGGAGGTCGCGACCGAGGTCTGCAGCGCGATTCCGCGCTTTTGCATATCCTCGGTCAGCGCGATATCGCCGGCACCGGTGAACTGCACCACCTGGTCGAAGGTATCCGATGAAATTCCGGAAAAGTCGTAGTAACCCTGCAGGAACTTGTTCCAGTAGGGAATGCTTTCCTTCTCCAGGCTGAATATCACCTTGTCGATGAATGGCATGGGTTTGCCGGCATCGTCGAGCAGCCCCGCTTCGGCATCGCCCGCTTCGCCGTCCGCGGGATATGGTTCCCCGGCGAAATTCGGATTGCGCTCCATCACCATCATCCGGTTCGGATTGTTGACGGTGAGCATGTACGGGCCGGTGCCGACCGGGTACCAGTCGAGCGTGAGGTTTTTGCCTTTAGTCATGCCCGGTTGCGAGTAGAAGCGATGCGCCTCTTCCGGGATCGGCGCAAAGAACGGCATAGCCAGCCAGTAAACGAACTGCGGATACTTGCCGCGGATCTTGATGCGGTAGGTGTAGCGATCCAGGGTCCGGGCACCCTCGAGAGGAAACTTCGTAAGGTCGAGATAGGCGTCCGCGGGCAGGTGCTTTGCTGCTTCCTGCAGTTGCTGCCCGAGTTCCTTGAGCCCGACGATGTACTCGCCCATCAGCCCGAAGATCGGCGAATGCAGCCCGGGATGTGCAAGCCGGCGGATCTGAAACACGTAGTCCTCGGCGACTAGTTCACGCGTGCCGGTGTGCCGGAAGTCGCGCAACTCGAATATGTTCTTCAGATCCTCGCGCCCGAGATTCAAATAGCGTGGCTTGCCGGACTCGTCCACGGCAAAGGCCGGATGCGGCTGGTACATCACCCCCTGCCTGATGCGGATGTCGTAAACGCTGAATGCCACCCGCTCGGCCGGCGTGGAATCAGGCAGCCGCCGGCCGTCGGCGTCGAGGTAAACGGCGCGCGGAATCTCCGCCGCGCCGAGAGGAACCAGTTCGTAGGGCCGCCTGAGATAGTGGTACTGCAACGGCGGCATGTAGATCTGGGCGATGAAGACATACTCGTTCTCGGCGTAGGACTGCACCGGGTCGAGGTGCTTGGGCCGCTCCACGAAAGCGGAATACAGGATGTTCTGGCCGCGCTCGCGGGCGGGATAGGGGTTGTTCCATGGTCCGCCGCAGCCGCCCAGGAAACCGAGCAGCGCGAGCGCCACGGCTGTTGTCCTCAGCCGGCTCATACTCTGGCCGAAGTGTAACGGAATACCGGGTGGTCAACCCGCGCGCATCCGCAGCCGTCGAGACGGGTCGTTTCGCTATAATGCCGGGATTCCGCGAAACGAGGAAGAAACAGCGAGGAAACGTCATGGGATTTCTCGACAACAAGAAAATCCTCATCACCGGCCTGCTCAGCAACCGTTCTATCGCCTACGGCATCGCCAAGGCAATGCACCGCGAGGGCGCGCAACTTGCATTCAGCTTCCAGGGGGAGCGGGTCAAGGATCGCGTGGTCGGACTGGCAACCGAATTCGGCAGCCGGCTGGTGCTGCCCTGCGATGTCGCCAGTGACGCCGAGATCGACGCGCTGTTCGCCGAACTGGCCAGGCACTGGGACGGCCTCGACGGCATCATCCACTCGATCGCGTACGCGCCGCGTGAAGCGCTGGCCGGCGATTACCTCGATTCGGTCACACGCGAGGCATTCCGCATCGCCCACGAGATCAGTTCCTACAGCTTTGCCGCACTCGCCAAGGCCGGCCTGCCGATGATGCAGGGACGCAAGGCCGCGCTGCTCACGCTCACCTACCTCGGCGCCGAACGCTCGTTCCCCAGCTACAACGTCATGGGGCCGGCCAAGGCCAGCCTCGAAGCCAACGTGCGCTACATGGCTCAAAGCCTCGGGCCCAAGGGCATCCGGGTGAACGCGATTTCCGCGGGCCCGATCAAGACGCTCGCCGCCGCCGGCATCAACAACTTCGGCAAGCTGCTGGCCTATGCGGAAAAGCAGTCGCCGCTGCGCCGCAACGTCACCACCGAGGAAGTCGGCAATGTCGCCGCTTTCCTGTGCAGCGACCTGGCCAGCGGCATCACCGGCGAGATCACCTACGTGGACGCCGGATTCAATACCACCGGGGCCGGCCAGATCGAATAGACGGAACTCCGAAACAAAAAAGCCTGCATGGCCGAACCATGCAGGCTTTTCTTTTGCGAACCCGGCGCTACTGTCCCTGCTCCAGCCTCTTCCTGTCGATCTTGACGTCGGCGCGTTCCCGCAGGCTGGCAAGATAGGCGACATACTGTTCCTGGCCGATCATCTCCGCGAGTTGCCTGCCCAGCGCCTTGCGCTGTGCCGGATCAACGGCGGTCACGTCCTTGATCTTGGTGATGCGGTACAAGACGAATCGCCCCTGCGCCGCCGGCACGCCGGCATAGACCGGGAGCTTGCTCACGTCGGCGCCGAATACCGCCTGTGCGCCTTCGGGATGAAGACCCTGGCGTTTCTGCAGCGAAACCGGCTGCGACGGCGACCAGGACAGCGCCACCGGCTGACCCTTCTGCAGCTTCTCGAGCGCCGCGCGGCCCTCCTTCTCGGCCAGTTCGATCGCCCCCTTGTCGGTGAGGAATTGCATGACATCGTTGCGCACCTGCTCCAGCGGCAGGGCCACCACCGGCTTGTGCTCGATCATCCGCGCTGCCAGCAGCATGTTGGGTTGCACCTCGATCGCCGAGGTGTTGTGTTTGTTCTTCAGCACCTCGCCGGAGAACACCGCGTTGAGAACCTTCTCGTTGTTGAACAGCGGGTTCGGATTGCCGCCGGACCGGCTGACCCAGTCGGACTTCTGCACGGTGAGCTTGAGCGCCTCCGCCGCGGGCTGCAGGCTATCGAACTGCTCGTACACCAGGTTGTTGAAACTGTCCGCAGCCTCGGCATAGGCCTTGCCGACCTTCGGCTTGCGAACTTCGTCGACAATCTGTTGTTTCACTGCCTCGAAAGGCGTCGCCTGCGACGGCTTTATCGCGTCCAGACGGATGATGTGATAGCCGTACTGGGTTTCGACTGGGCCTGCCAGTTCGCCGACCTTGAGCGCGAAAACGGCGGCGTCGAACGGCTTTACCATCAGCCCGCGGCCGAAGAAACCGAGATCGCCGCCCTTTTCCGCCGACCCGGGGTCCTTCGAGAATTTGGCTGCCAGTTCGGCAAACTTGCCCGGTGAGGACTTGATTTGCTTCAACAGGTCCTCGGCTTGCGCCTTTGCCCTGGCCTTGTCCTCGGCGCTGGCGCTCGCCGCCGCCGGGATCAGAATGTGGCTGGCGCGCCGCTCTTCGGGGGTCCGGTAACGCTCGATGTTCGCCTGGTAGTAATCCTTCAGTTCCTCGTCGGTGACTTTCGCCTGATGTTCCACCACATCCGGGGACAGCACCAGGTACTCGAGGCGCACGCGTTCGGGGATCTGGAACTCGTTCTTGTGCTCCTCGTAATACTTCTCCACGTCCGCCTCGGAGATCTTCACCTGCTTGCGATAATCCACCGGGTTGAAAACGACCTGGCTGACTTCACGCTCCTGCTCCCCGATCTTGAGCAATCGCTCGACCACCGACTCGGGCAGGAAGCCGGAACCGGCAGTAACGTTGCGTAGCTGCTCGAGCACGATGTTCATGCGGATGTCGTTCTCGAACGCCGCCGGCGTCATCCCCTGTCCCTGCAACATCTGCCGGTAGCGCGTCTGCGAAAAGCGCCCCGACTCGTCCCGGAATGCCTCGACCGCGCCGATGATTTTCTGCAACTCCACTGTAGAGACCGTCATTCCCGACTTGTAGGCATGCGCCAGCGCCACTTTGCGTGCGATCAGCTCGTTCAGTACCGATTCCTTGAGCTGCGGGCTGTTGAGCAGCGCCGGGTCGGGGTTGCTCTTCGTCATCTCGCGCATGCGGTCCTGGGCCACTCGCAATGCCTGGGAGTACTCCAGATCCGAGATGCGGATGTCGCCGAACCGGGCCAGCGCGCCGCCACTTCCGGTATCGCGAAAATAGAAGTCAATTCCGAACAGTGCGAACGGCGGTACGATCAGAACCAGCAGAACGATCTGCAGCCATTTCTTGTGCTTGTAGATCAAATCGTACATGTGCCGACCTGGTCCGAAAAACTGCGAAGATCGCAGAGTATGCCTGATACGCCGCCGCCATGCGTGGCTCCGACCCCGGCGCAAGCGGCAACCCGGGCAACAAATGAAAAAGGCGAACTCGCGTTCGCCTTCCTGTAGGGAAGCTCTGCGTAAGTCCCGCATGCGCGACCGAGGCGATTCGGGTCGAGGGCAAGACGGCGAGGACGCCGTGTAGCCGGCCTACATAAGGAGGAGCCGACGCAGGCATCGGCCCGAATCGCCCGGTCCCTCGATAGAGTCGAAATGTTATTGGGTTGTGCCAGAGTGCGGTGCCTGCGTTGTTACGTTCCTTGTTGGGGCTTCAGCCGCAACTGCGAAACGATGCCTAGCAGTCATCCGCACCTGGCGCAACGCGCGTCGTCGGACTTACGCAGAGCTTCCCTAAGTTCTGGCGGAGTGGACGGGACTCGAACCCGCGACCCCCGGCGTGACAGGCCGGTATTCTAACCAACTGAACTACCGCTCCTTATTTCCTGGTGGGTGCTGACGGGATCGAACCGCCGACATTCGCCGTGTAAGAGCGACGCTCTACCAGCTGAGCTAAGCACCC
>JBBPIT010000084.1:0-11794 GCA_038040175.1 Pseudomonadota bacterium
TACGCTAAGCTCACTATAAACCAAAGAGGGAGGATTCAAGTGGACACAGGCTCGCTGTTCGAACATCTGCGCCGCTTCGACACGCCCACCATCGCCAACGCACTGGAAATCGCGCGCGGGCAGCGCACCATCACCGGTTTCACCCGGCAGACGCTGATCGCCGCATTTGCGCAATTGCCGCCGGTCGTCGGCTTCGCCAGGACGGTGACGATCCGCTCCTCCATGCCTTACGATCCGGCGGTGCGCAGGAAAAATCAGCTCGCCTACTACGAGTATCTCGCGCAACCGCAGCAGCCCACGATTGCCGTGGTCCAGGATATCGACAGTCAACCCGGACTGGGTGCGTTCTGGGGGGAAGTGAACACCCATATCCACTGGGGCCTGGGCTGCGTCGGCGCAGTAACGAATGGCTCGATGCGCGATCTCGACGCGATGCACCCGCAGTTCCAGTGTCTGGCCGCATCGTTGAGCCCCAGCCATGCCTGGGTGCAGGTCGTCGATTTCGGCAGGCAGGTGGATGTATCCGGCCTGGTCGTATCCGACGGCGAAATCGTCCATGCCGACCGCCACGGCGCCATCGTGATACCGCGCGACCTGCTCGACAAGCTGCCCGCGGCGATCGATCTGATGGCGCGACGGGAGAAAGCGATCCTCGATGCGGCGCGCCTGCCGGGATTCGGCGTGGCGAAGCTGCGCGACGCGTTCGCCGCTTCCGACCAGATCAAATAGCCGCGTAGCCGCTCCAAGGCGACACCGCCGCCTGGTCGGAGAACTGGCGCCTTCCCCCTGGATCACCGCGGCATTGGGCTGACCACCGTGGTCGCGACCGCCGGCATGATCTGGTACGCGCTGATGCAAGTTCAGAGGTAAGCGCGCGGCGCGCGCAGCGCTCTCCCGGCGGCAGCCGGGGACGAGCGTATCGTTGCGGCAATCCCGTCTCAGCGTGCCTGTGTGCTCCGGTCAGTTCGCCGTGCGCCGGCGATAGGTTTCGATGAAGGGGTCGGCTTGCGCGGCAGCCTGCGAAACGGCACGCACCGCCTCGGCGCACACCGCGTCGATGTGTCTAAGAATTGCCTCAACGCCCTGGATCGCGAGCATCCTGACGTATTTCACGCCCGGGTTGCGTGAGCCGAAGCGTGCGGCGCCGGCGTCGCCGTCGAAGTTTCTCACCCGGAAAGGTTCGCGCTCCGCCCAGATCGCCTGCATGCGCGCGAATTCACGTTCCGACCCGGGCACCCGATCGCTGATCCGGTCGGTGAACGTGTAGTTGGCCAGCAGCAGCTCGCCCACCACCTTGACTTCCACAACGATGCGCTGCTCGCGCCCGATAGGGGTGGCGAAATGGGTGGCAATCTCGTCGGCTTCCTCGGCGTTCAGCACACGGGCTGCCTGATCGGTCCAGATCGCACGCAACCAGTCCGGATCCTCGATGCCGCGTGCGATGACGCCGTCGACAATGCGGATGAATTGTGCCTCGGCATCCTGCCACTCCGGCGCAGCCGCGTTCCAGCCGCGGCCGAGTCCGGCATCGCGTCCCCGCTCGGCGAGCAGTGTCCGCGCTGCACCGAGGCCGGCCTGCTTGACCGCCAGGCGGCCGACGGCCAGCGGAATATCGGGCTCATGGCTCGCCGCCAGCCTCGCTATGGCATCGTCCTTGAGCGCGTCCGCTGCCGTCGGCCCGATTGCAGTCAGCAGCGCGGTCAGCACCGCTCCCAGAAACCTTCCGATTAACATCACGATCTTCCTCCTCCGGCGCGCATTCTACCGTCTGTGGCCCCCGGCCGATTTCCCACCCCCGGGAAATTGCCTGCGCGATGGGGTAGCATGCGGCCTTTGCGGACATTATTCAGGAGGAGAAGGAAATGGGCGCGCACAACAAGACGGCCATCGTTACGGGCGCAGGCAGCGGCATCGGCAAGAGCGTTGCGCTCACGCTTCTGAAGGACGGTTACAGCGTTGCACTCGCGGGACGGCGCAAGGATGCGCTGGAGCAGGCTGTGAAGGAATCGGGAGCGGGGGCGCGGGCGCTGGCGGTGCCGACCGACGTGAGCGATCCGCAGTCGGTGAAAGCGTTGTTCGCGAAGACGAAGGAGGTCTTCGGCCGCCTGGACCTGCTGTTCAACAACGCCGGCGTCAATGCGCCGGGGATTCCGCTCGAGGACCTGACCGTGGAGCAATGGCGCAACGTGGTGGACATCAACCTCTCCGGCATGTTCTTCTGCATCCAGGAGGCCTTCCGGATGATGAAGGACCAGAACCCGCGCGGCGGGCGCATCATCAACAACGGCTCGATCTCCGCGCATGCGCCGCGCCCCAACTCGGCGCCTTACACCTCGACCAAGCACGCCGTGACCGGGCTCACCAAGTCGGCTTCGCTCGACGGACGCAAGTACGACATCGCCTGCGGCCAGATCGACATCGGCAATGCGCTCACCGAGATGGCGGCAAGGATGACCAAGGGCGTGCCTCAGGCCAACGGAGAGATCAAGGTCGAACCGACGATGGACGTGCAGCGCGTGGCGGACGCGGTGCTGCACATGGCCAGCCTGCCGCTGGATACGAACATGCAGTTCGTGACCATCATGGCGACCAAGATGCCCTTCGTCGGCCGGGGGTAAAGCCATGGCCTCCAAAGCGCGCTACATCTTCATCGCCAGCATGGACGTGGACCCCGAAAAGGAAGCGTTGTTCAACGAAGTCTATGACACCGAGCATGTGCCGCTGCTCCTGAAAGTGCCCGGCGTGCTTTCGGCGAAGCGTTACAAGACCGAACCGCTGACCGTGTTCGTGCGCGGCGCGACGCAGACCGTCGTCGTCGTCGACGAGCCGCGCTACAGCGCCGTTTACGAGATCGAAAGCCCGGAAGTGCTGGTGAGCGATGCCTGGGCCAAGGCGGTGGATAAGGGACGCTGGCCAACCGAGGTGCGGCCTTACGTCCGCAACCGCCGCCTGGTGCTGCGCCGGCTGCTCGAACCCGGGTCCTGACCCCGACACCCTAGACTTCAGCCGCCGCCGTAGTTTTGGCGGAGGCAGGCGCAAGCAGGCCATTCACCGGCAAGAAATTCTTTCTACTCCTTACAGGAATCCCGCATGATTCACGTCATCGCCACCGTCGAGCTCGCGCCCGGAACGCGCGAAAAGTTTCTGACCGAATTCCGTAACGTCATCCCCGAGGTGCGCGCCGAGGCCGGCTGCATCGACTATGGCCCGGCCGTTGATGCCGAGACCGACATTCCGATTCAGTTCAGGATCGGCGCGGACAAAGTGGTGGTGATCGAGAAATGGGAGAGCGTCGCGGCACTCAAGGCACACGGCGTCGCGCCGCACATGCAAGCCTACCGCGCCAAGGTGAAAGACTACCTCCGCGGCATGGAGCTGCGGGTGCTGACACCGGCCTGAAGACGCATCGCCGGGCCCGCGCACGATCTGTTTCGTCACTTCGTGTCGGGCCGCTGCATCTGCTTCGACAGCCGCCATGCCATCCACGCGAGCACGGCCACGCCCGCGAGCAGCGCCGACCACAGGCCCCATTTCTTCAGGTCGGCGCGCCGACGTGCCGCCGCTTCGCCCGCCAGCGTCTGTGCGGCGCCGGTAGCGGCGACCGACATTTTCGGCTCCTGGTCGGTGCGCCAGCCCGGCACCAGGGTCTCGATGCCGAGCGATCCGGCCTGCGCCTTCGAATTGCCGTAGGCCAGCCGGAACGGTCCGCTGCCTCGCGCCGTGAAAACGATCTCGCGCGGCGTCCAGCCTCCCCTAACGATCAGCGATCCCGAGCCGATGCCGCCGGCCGCCGGGTCCACGCGCAACAGCCAGTAGCGATGTGAATTCACGCCGACTGCGATGTCCGGGCTGACCAACTCGCGTCCGTTCTGCGTCAGGCGATAGACAACCGCGCGTGTCACCGGCATCCACTTGTCCTCGGGCTTGCCCCTGGACAGAAACTGGATCGGCACGATCGTGTTTTCCTGCGGCAGCCGCGGCGCGAGCCGATCCAGAGGAAACTTGCCGCCGAGGTCGGCAAGATACTCGCCGGGCTTGCCGGCATCCGGCGTCGCAACGACTTCCTTCCAGGAACGCTCCGGCTGCGCAACCTGCTCCGGCGACAGTCCCACGATTGCTTTCAGTTCGATGGCTTGCGCCGGGTCGGTCCACATCAGACGCAGGTATTTCGCCTTCAGCGAGCGGTACTCGATCGCCTTGCGTTCCAGACGCTGGCCCGCGTGCGCGAGGGCGCCCAGCGGCGCATCTGCGGCCAGCGTGGTCCAGTGCTTGAGATCGTCTCCCGCTTCGAGCCGCGCGGAGACCAGGCGGTCGGCGACCGCCGTCCCCCAGTCCACTTCGATGCCGTTCAGCGGAGTCTTCAGCGCCGAAGCATCGATCAGATAGCCGAGCAGCGCCTGCGGCCCGGCCTTCGCCTCCCGTGAACTCAGCCTGACGCTGACCTTGCCGCCGCTCTTGTCAAAACTCAGATCGAGTTCGTCGGACCGCGCATCGCGCGGGCCACGCAGTGGAAAGATCGGCAGCGCAACCGGTGCCGGCTTAGCCACGGTGCGCTCGACCGGACGAAACGCATACGGCACCACTTCCCCGGCGCCGTTGAACACGCGCAGGTCGCGCAGGTCGGGAAATGCCGCCGCCTCGTAAACCGATTGCGGGATCGCAACCCGATGCAACGCGTCTCCGCCAAGTCCTTCGATCGGCACCGCAAACGCAAAGTCGCCCGGCGATTCCGCGGCCGTGGCCGAGAGACTTGCCGCGGCGAGGATGGCCGGCAACAGGCTTTTCATGACTCCTCCGTCTTCTTTGGCGGCAGCGGCGCGAAGTAGCCGATCACCAGCATCAAGACGCCGACGGCGATGAATGAAACGATGCGTTCGACCCCGCCCACTTTCGCCAGATCCACCAGGAACAGTTTGACCACGACGGCTGCCATCAGCCCGGCCCCGGAGAACCAGAGTACGCGCAAACTCCGGCGATGCGCCCATAGCATGGCCACCAAAGCCAGCACAGTCCAGAAGATGGACAGCGACGCCTGTGCCAGGTCCGAGCGCAGCATCGCGTCCAGTTGGTACGGAATGCCGGCCCAATGATGCAGCGTGCGCAACAGCACGCCGTTGAGAAAAATGAACGCCGCGCCGCCCAGAACCGCCCGTGGCCACGATGCCGGCATCTCCTCGGCATCGCCGATGCCGTAGCCTGGCAATCCTCTCCACCACATGGCCAGGCAGGCAAAGGCCAGCAATTGCGCGATGTCGAGCGGATTCAGCAGCGGCACATAGGGCAGCGGCTCGGGGTTGCCATCGGTGCCGAAGTTCGCGTACACCGTCCAGCCCAGCAGGAATGCGGCGAGCGGCAGCGCGCCGACCCATAGATAGGCTTTCGGATAGCGCATCACCGGCCACGCGATTGCGTCGCCCTTGAGCGCCAGCATCGCGAGCAAGCCACCGGGCACCAGCGCCCAGGCGATCAGCGGCCATACATGCCGCCCCTCGACGACATGATCGATCTGCCAGCCGACTTCCCAGGCGCCCACCGCCGCCAGCAGCCATACACCGGGCGCGTGCAACAGGGTCATGTAGTCACTCTCGGTCTGGTCATGCCGCCGCAGAATCCGCAGGTGGAACAGGAAGGCGATCGGCCAGGCCAGCAGGCCGAATCCGGCGAGCGGATGCTGGTATGGTTGTTCGACGACATTCACGCAGAAGATGAGCAGCATGAGCGGCATGAGCGCCAGTGCGGGAAAGCGCGCCATCGCCCATCTGCGTCCCCACAGCGCGCTGAACGCGGCGCACGTGCCGGTGAGGAACAGCAGCGCTGCGTTCAACTTTTCCTCGAAAGGCACGTGCTGGTCGATCTCGTGCAGGCCGCCGAAAGTCCACCAGTTCAGGCCCCAGACAAACACGATGATCGACACCTGCATTTCGAAACGGCGCGCCTTTTCGAAGTGGCGTCCGATCATCCAGTTGGTAAACAGCGCCGCGCCGGCGATGAATACACACCCGAGATAGTAGCTGTTGAGAATCGGCGTGACGCTGAAGCTCCGGCCCACATCCACGACGAAGGCGATGCCGGCCGCGAACTGCAGCAGCAGGCCGAAGGCGCGCGGCAGTCTTCTGCCCTGCTTCACACCGACCCAAAACGCGGCCGCCCCCTCGAGCGCCCAAGCCGCCGACGTCCAGCGGCCGTCGAAGGCGAGCGGGATCGCCAGCGTCGCGAAAATCACGCCCAGCGCGAGGAATGCCTCGACGAGCATCCGCAGGTTTTCCGCATGGCGGCGGTACAGCGCGCCGGCCAGGAGCAGATAAATGGCGGACGCCGCGACCGCACTCCACGCGGCTCCGTACTCGATGTCCTGCACCAGCCGGCTCTGCAGACCGAATCCGACCAGCGGGGTACCGAACACGATCGTGCTGTCGACGTAATGCTTCAGTTGCGGCGCCTGCCTCAACGCGAACAGCACCGCGATCGCAACATACTGCAGGAAGAACAGCAGCAGAAACGGCTCGGTGCTCTCGAACAGCTCCGGCCGGTAGAAGCGCGCGCCCCAGATGGCGCCGATGCCGAAAGTGAACACGAATCCCACGACATTGAGCGGACGCCAGGCCTTGTAAAGCGCAATGCCCAGAACACCCGCATTGAGAACGGCGTAATAGCTGAACAGCATCACATGGCTGCCGCCCCCGGTCGATGCGAGCACCGGGGCCAGGAAGCCGCCCGACACGCCCAGCACGGCCAGCGACAACGCGTTCTGGAGCACCGCGAGCACGGCCGAAAGGACCGCGATGGCAACGAGCACGAAGAACGCCGCCTCGCCCGGAATCAGGTTGAACAGACGAAACGCGCCGAACACCGTGAGATAAAGCAGTCCTACTCCGCCGCCCTGCATCGCCAGCGCATAGACAGGCTTGCGCTCGCGCAACCGCCAGCCGATCACCAGCATCACGGCAGCGCCCAGCGCCACGCCGATCAATCTCACTTCGATGGGCACATGCGTGTGCTCGTAGGCGTACTTCAGCAGGAACGCCACGCCGAAGAAGAGCACCACCACGCCGACCCGCACCAGCGCGTTGCCGCCGGTCAGCCAGTTCCATGCGCGGTCGAAGAACGAAGGCTCGGCCGGCTGTGATGAAACCGGCTCGGCGTAAACCGATTCGGGTATGGAGGATTCGATTGCCGCTTCCGCATCGACCGGTTGCGGGGGAACCGGAGAAATCTCTCCCCGAATGGGTTGCGGGATTTCGGGTGTCGCCTCCGGTACTGGAGGCGCAGTAGCCAGATCGGGCTGGGCCGCTGTTGCAGTCGCCGGCGTCCCGGGTGCCTGGGAAAACTTCTGGCGCAGTTCGCTGACCGCGGATTCGAGGGCGGCGAGCCGTGTTTCGATTTCGGATTCGCCGGATTGGCCGCGCAAGAAGGAGATCAGCGCGCCGGCCAGGGCGCCGAGCAGACCGCCCCAGAGGATTCCGTAGAGGCCTCCGAATATGCTTCCGAGAAGGAGTCCGATAAACAGCCCGATGAACCACATGACGAACCTCCTCCCGTCAACGGTTTATGGCCGATTGGCCCGGCATCTTTGCATACAACCCGCGCCACGCCTAGTCCGGCGGCATACTGCGGAGCAGGAAATCCGGGCACAAAAAAGCCGCGCCGGTCGGAATCGGCACGGCTGGAAATACAGTGAAGCGTGATGGCGCTTACTTCAGCGGCTTGAAGCGGATACGCTTGGGCTTGGCGCCCTCTTCGCCCAGGCGCTTCTTCTTGTCGGCCTCGTATTCCTGGTAGTTGCCGCTGAAAAAAGTCCACTGGGACTCGCCCTCGCAGGCGAGGATGTGCGAGGCGATGCGGTCGAGAAACCAGCGGTCGTGGGAAATGACCAGCACGCTGCCGGCGAATTCGAGCAGCGCATCTTCCAGCGCGCGCAGGGTTTCCACGTCCAGGTCGTTGGAGGGTTCGTCGAGCAGCAGCACATTGCCGCCGGCAATCAGCGTCGTGGCCAGATGCAGCCGCCCGCGTTCGCCGCCGGAGAGATTGCCGACGACTTTCTGCTGGTCGGCGCCCTTGAAGTTGAAGCGGCCGGCGTAGGCGCGCGACGCTATTTCGAATTTGCCGACGGTGAGGATGTCCTGCCCGTTGGAAATCGCTTCCCACACCGTCTTCTTATTGGCGAGCGCGTCGCGGCTCTGGTCCACGTACGCCAGCTTGACGGTGGAGCCGAGCACCACTTCGCCGCTGTCGGGCTTCTCCTTGCCCGCAATCATTCGGAACAGCGTGGACTTGCCGGCGCCGTTCGGACCGATGATGCCGACGATCGCGCCGGGCGGGACCTTGAAGCTCAGCTTATCTATAAGCAGGCGGTCGCCGTAACCCTTGCTCACGTTCTTGAACTCGATGACGCTGTCGCCCAGCCGCTCGGCGACCGGAATGAAAATTTCCTGGGTCTCGTTGCGCTTCTGGTGCTCGTATGAACTCAGCTCCTCGAAGCGGGCGATGCGGGCCTTGCTCTTGGCCTGGCGCGCCTTGGGGTTGGAACGCACCCACTCCAGTTCCTTCTGCATCGCCTTGATGCGGGCGGATTCCTGCTTGGCCTCGATCTCCAGCCGCGCTTCCTTCTGCTCCAGCCACGAGCTGTAGTTGCCTTTCCAGGGGATGCCGTGGCCGCGGTCGAGTTCCAGGATCCACTGCGCCGCGTTGTCGAGAAAATAGCGATCGTGGGTCACCGCCACCACGGTTCCCGGAAACTTCTGCAGGAACTGCTCCAGCCAGTCCACGCTTTCGGCATCGAGGTGGTTGGTCGGCTCGTCCAGTAGCAGCATGTCGGGCTTGGACAACAGCAGGCGGCACAGCGTAACGCGGCGTTTCTCGCCGCCGGAAAGTTTTTCGATCTTCGCGTCCCACGGCGGCAGGCGCAGCGCGTCGGCTGCGATCTCGAGCTGATGCTCGACGTTGTCGCCTGAACTGGTGGCCAGAATGGCTTCGTACTTCGCCTGCTCGGCGGCGAGCTTGTCGAAGTCGGCGTCCGGCTCGGCATAAGCGGCGTAGATCTCTTCGAGCTTCTGCTTCGCTTCGAACACTTCGCCGAGGCCCTCCTCAACGGCCTCCCGCACCGTCTGCTTGGGGTCGAGCTGAAGTTCCTGAGGCAGGAAGCCGATGCGCAGGTTGGGCATCGGTATGGCCTCGCCTTCAATGTCCTTGTCCAGGCCAGCCATGATCTTGAGCAGGCTGGATTTGCCCGAACCGTTGAGTCCAAGCACGCCGATCTTGGCGCCGGGGAAAAAGGACAACGAAATGTCCTTGAGGATCTGGCGTTTGGGCGGGACGATCTTGCCCACCCGTTGCATCGTATAGACGTACTGAGCCATGAATCTGAAATCGCCGAAGGTTCGAAGAGCGAAGGATTATAAGCGAGTGCTGCGTGCTGTGTGCTGAGTGCTCCGAGAGAATCGGCCGGCCGAGGGCCGGCAATAAGAACGTTGACGCAAAGGGACGCGCAGGAAAAACACGGAAAGAGATCGGCCTCGATACTGTGACGTCGATGGCCAGTAAGCGCAGTAATTCCGACTTGATTTGACAGGCAGTGTCCGAATGTCGACGCCGGGAATCAACCCGACCCGGTCATTCGCGCAATGAGACCCTGACCAATGATTGGCAACGAGTTAAAGCTCCGATGTCGGGTACTGGACGCCTGAGCTTTGACTAACTACTTGCGCATCTGCCAGCAGCACCGATGTCGGGAAAGCTGCTTCGCTCCGGCAGCTCAAAAGAGGGGCAACACATCCGAGGAGAACTTTGGTGCCCACGGCAAAAGTAGCTATATTGGGACAGCAGCATCACAGAGTGGGGTCAGCAGGACTGTTGACTGACTGAACGTGGCCAACCGGCCCGCATGATTTTTCGGTTTTGGGAGTATGGGGGAAACGCAGATGCTAAAGCTGTGGGGCCTCAGTGTTCTGATTCTAATCAATGCCATGGCCGATGCATCGGCTGCTGGAACGAAAGTCTGGATACCGTCAGAAGCGCGAGTCAGCCTTGAAGCGTGTCCGGACACAGGATTTACGCGAATAACGGTCGAAGGATTAGTCAGAGAAGGAATACCCCCACCGGATGGAACGTTCTCGTATTTTCTGATCGACAATGAAGATGACGAATTCGCTCCTATACCTCTCTTTGTTTTTTCGGAACGACCGCTAGAAACAGATGACTACGCGAGAGTGCGCGTTACCGGCCAGTGCTCGAGGCGGTATAGCACAGGTGAAATTTCTTTTCCCTATATCTGGGTGGAGCGCTACGATATTCGCTGAACCCGGATTGCAAATCGTAGTGATTGGTAGCCGCGCTTCCGGACTTGTCCTGGTAGTTTCGCCATCATTCTTTCGGAGTGTCAGTGGTCCGTGCTGGCGTTCGATAATTTGTAGAAGTCACGACTTGATCTGACAGATACCCGGTTTGTGTAATCCGGGATGTCGGATCAGAGATGTAGATCTGGGTCAGGCCTGTATAAATGCATCAATGACAGCAAAGGCTTCGGCCTTATTACGCCGGACAGCGGTGGCAAGGACCTCTTCGCGCGTTTCTGGACGCTCCCAGCCGGCGATAGTTCCAAACCACTAAAGCAGAAGCAGAAGGTGTCCTTCGGCGTCACGGCTGATCTCGATGGCGAACAAGCCGTGAATATCAAATCCATCGCGAAACAACGCTCATGAGAGAAAACCCTCGGGCGAACGGGCTTGTGCCATATTGCCTCTCATGGGCCATCGGCGGGCACCCGGGACAGCGATTTCCGCTAAGTGCTGCGTCATTTAGTCTAGGTTCGGAGCGCGGGCGCCGGTAGAATTAGATGTCGGATGAGGAGAAGTCAGAATGAAGATTCGCCCGTTGCACGACCGCGTGATCGTCAAGCGCTTGGAGGAAGAGCGGAAAACCGCCTCCGGCATCGTGATTCCCGACACCGCAGCCGAGAAGCCCGATCAGGGCGAGATCGTCGCGGTCGGCAAAGGCAAGGTGACCGAAGAGGGCAAGCTCCGCCCGCTGGACGTTAAGGTCGGCGACAAAGTGCTGTTTGGCAAGTATTCCGGGCAAACGGTGAAAGTGCACGGCGAAGAACTGCTCGTCATGCGCGAAGAAGACATCATGGGCGTCGTCGAAGGCAAGTGACGAATGTGCTCGAGTCCGCTCCAGCTATGGTTCTTTGCGACTGTCGCTGCCCCGGAACGGTTCAGCCGAGCATTGCTCAGAACCCATTATTAGGAGATAACGATGGCAGCTAAAGAGGTAAAGTTTCACGATAGCGCCCGCAACAAGATCGTCGCGGGCGTCAATATCCTGGCCGACGCCGTCAAGGTCACTCTCGGCCCCAAGGGCCGCAACGTAGTGCTCGAGCGCTCCTACGGCGCCCCGACCGTTACCAAGGACGGCGTGTCGGTGGCCAAGGAAATCGAACTCAAGGACAAGTTCGAGAACATGGGCGCGCAGATGCTGAAGGAAGTCGCCTCCAAGACTTCCGACGTGGCCGGCGACGGCACCACCACCGCGACCGTGCTGGCGCAGGCGATCGTGCAGGAAGGCATGAAGTTCGTGGCCGCCGGCATGAACCCGATGGATCTGAAGCGCGGCATCGACAAGGCCGTTACCGCGACGGTTGATGAATTGCGCAAGCTCTCCAAGCCGTGCACCACCAACAAGGAAATCGCGCAAGTCGGCGCGATCTCTGCCAACGCCGATGAAGCGATCGGCAAGCTCATCGCCGACGCGATGGACAAGGTCGGCAAGGAAGGCGTGATCACGGTCGAGGACGGCAAGA
>JBBPIT010000085.1:0-11654 GCA_038040175.1 Pseudomonadota bacterium
GCCCTCGACCCGAATCGCCTCGGTCGCGCATGTGGAACCTGGTCAGAGCTTCCCTTTATTCTCGCGCATCAGCGCGGCGACACCGAGGGCGTCGTCGCTGCCGAGCCGCTCCAGCGCCTCGATCACCAGCGGCCGGTCGCCCCCCGGGCGGTTCTGGCTCAGCTTGAACTTGCCCTCCAGCCGGGTGATCTCGATTTCGAAACCGACGATTCCCGACAGCATCTTGTCCTGATAGTCGGGAGGCAAGTCCATTTTCCAGGGTTCGGGTGAAGCGGCTTCGTGGCGCGCGACCAGCTCCCGCACCAGCGCTGCCAGCCGCTCGCGCTCTTCGATCAGCGTGGGCCGTCCCTGCGCGTGCACCACCGCGTAGTTCCAGGTCGGCACGCTCGGGTGCGCGGCGTACCAGGCAGGGGAAATGTAGTGGTGCGGACCGTGAAAGATCACCAGCACTTCGCGCTCAGGCGAGAACGTCCGCCACTGCGGATTGGCGCGCGCCATGTGGGCGCGCAGCATCTTGCCGTCCGCGTCCAGCAGGAAAGGCAGATGGGAAACCTGGATCTCGCCCTGGTGCGCCGACACCAGCGTGGCGAAATTGTGAGCGCGGACCAGCGCCTGCAGGCGGGCGAGGTCGTGCTCGGCGAAATGTTTGGGAATGTGGATCACGTTTGTGCTCCCGGTTGCAGTCGCGCGTCGAGTTCCGCCAGGCGCCCGGGCGTGCCGACGTCGGTCCACAGTCCGCGGTAATGCTCGCCGGTGACTTTGCCCTTGGGCAGTTGGCTGCGCAGCAGCGGTGCCAGCGCGTGCTTGGCGCCGCGCGCAAGCGGCTCGAACAGTTCGGCACGGTACGCGCCCAGGCCGCTGAATGTAAGCAGTTGCCGGCCGGAGTTGCGCACCAGCCCGGCCTCGAGGCAGAAATCTCCGTTCGGGTGGTGCGGCGGATTGTCCACCAGCACCAGATGCGCGAGGGTCTGCGAATCCACGAGCCGGTCGACGGCAGCGGCGAGACCCGAATAGTCGTAGTCGCAATACACATCGCCGTTGACCACGGCGAAAGCGCGTCTGCCGATCAGCGGCAACGCATTGCGGATGCCGCCGGCTGTTTCCAGCGCCTCGGCTTCGGCGCAGTAGCGCACCTGCAGATTCCAGCGGCTTCCATCACCCACCGCCGCTTCGATCTGCTCGCCAAGATGGGCGTGGTTGATCGTGACCGTTCCGAATCCGGCGTGCGCGAGTTTCTCCAGATGCCGGAACAACAGCAGCTTGCCGCCGACCGCGAGCAGAGGTTTGGGCGTGAGATCGGTCAGCGGGCGCATGCGGTTGCCGCGGCCGGCGGCAAGGATCATTACGGAGGGAGCAGAAGGCGCGGCCACGCTCAGAAAGTATGACCGACGGCCGGCTCACGGCCCTGGAACTGATCGAGCAGCCGCAACAGCGGCGCGAGCGCGGCGTAGCGCAGCGCCACCGCGCGCACATAGCCCAGGAAGCGCGGCGTGTCCTCGACGTAGCCGGGCTTGCCGTCGCGGTGGCAGATGCGCGCAAAGATGCCGAGCACTTTGAGATGTCTTTGCAGCCCCATCCATTCGAAGTTGCGGTAGAACACGCCGAAATCGGCATTTACCGGCAATCCGGCGCGCTTTGCCTGCTCCCAGTAGCGCACCGTCCAGTCCAGCACCCTTTCCTCTTCCCAGCTCAGGAACGCGTCCTTGAACAGCGACGCCACGTCGTAGCTGATCGGTCCAAATACGGCGTCCTGAAAATCGAGCACGCCGGGGTTCGGGTTGCTCACCATCAGATTGCGCGGCATGTAGTCGCGATGGACATAGACTTCCGGCTGCGCCAGATTGCTCGCCAGGATCAGGTTGAAAATCTTTTCGAGCGCCTCGGATTGCTGCGAGTTCAGCTTGATGCCGAGGTGGCGGCCGAGGTACCACTCGGGAAAAAGATCGAGTTCCCGCCTCAGCAAGGCCTCGTCGTAGGCGGGCAGTATGCCCTCGCGGCTGGCAAGCTGCCAGCGGATCAGAGTGTCGATCGCGTCGCCGAAAAGCTGGTCCGCGTTGCCGGGGTTGAGCGCCGCAAGGTAAGTGGTGGCGCCCAGATCCGATAGCAGCAGAAAGCCGCGCGCAAGGTCCTGCGCCAACACCGCGGGCACGTGAACTTTCGCATCGGCCATCAGTGCAGCCACTCGAACGAAAGGACGGCAGTCTTCCTGCGGCGGCGGCGCATCCATCGCTATCAGCGTGGAATCCGGGAAAGTGACGCGAAAGTAGCGGCGGAAGCTGGCGTCGGCGGAAGCCGGCGAGAGGGTGAACGCTTTTCCGGGAAACTGGTGCCCAATCCAATCCTGAAGAGAGTGGTAGCGGTCCAAGCGGCTTCGTTGCCTTGACTGTGGTTTTGTGAGATTTTAGCACCTCGCCTCGATCAACAGCCCGCATGCATCGTCCACGCTTCGCCTCGCCGATTGTCTTGTTGATCTGCTTCCTTGCCCCCGGCGCCGCTGCCGACGAACTTGGTCTCAAGCTGAGAATTCAGCCGGCGTTGATTCCGTATTCCGAAGGCAGCGACGAACCCACGCCGATGTTTCTCGAAGCCGACCGGCTGCAGGGCCATCAGGATCGCGAACTGGAGGCCGAGGGCAATGTGAGTCTGCGCAAGCGCGGAGCCGCGGTGTTCTCGGACTATCTGTACTACGCCTTCCCGGAGCGGGAACTGACGGTCACGGGCCATGTCCGCTTCGAAAAAGAAGGTGACGTCGTCACCGGCGAGAAGTTGTTTTACAACCTCGACAGCGAAAGCGGTTATCTCGAGAAGCCCACTTACAGGTTCCAGCAGTTCCGGGCGCGCGGCAGCGCCGATCGGATGGTGATGGAAAGCCGCACCAAGATGCGGGTGGACAAGGCCACCTACACCAACTGCGACGTCGGCGACGACGACTGGTTCCTGCGGGTGGACAGGCTGGATCTGGACCGGCAACGCGATGTGGGCGTGGCGCACAACGCCACCGTGGTATTCAAGGGTTTGCCGGTGCTGTATTCGCCCTATCTCGACTTTTCGCTGAGCGGCCGCCGCAAGACCGGCTTGCTGCCGCCGACCATCGGCAGCACCGGGCAGAGCGGATTCGAGGTCACGCAGCCGTTCTACTGGAACATCGCACCCAATCGCGACGCCACCATCGCGCCGCGCGTTCTTGCCAGGCGCGGTGTGCTGCTCAACACGGATCTGCGCTATATCGAACCGAGTTTGGGCGGCGAAATGCGCGTGGAATACCTTCCGGATGACCGGGAGAAACAGGACACCCGCTATGGTTACTCCTGGCAGCACCAGCAGCGGTTCGGCTATGGCTTCTCGGGGGGATTGAACCTGCAGGGCGTGTCCGACGACACGTATTTTATCGACCTGAGCGACAAGATCGCGGCGACTTCGCAGACCAACCTGCCTCGCGAAGGCAATTTGTTCTACGACGGCGACTGGTGGAATCTGAACGCCCGTGTGCAACGCTTTCAGACCTTGCAGGATCCGCTGGCCCCGGTCACGCCGCCATATGCGCGCGCGCCGCAGCTTAACCTGAACGTCAATCGCCAGACCGACTATTATCTCGATCTCGGCCTGCAGGGCGAGTACGTGGACTTCGATCATCCCTTCCTGCTGAACGGCAGACGCCAGATTTTCTATCCATCGGTCAGCGTGCCGCTGCAGACGTCGTATTTCTACCTGACGCCCAAGCTCGGGTATCACCACACCCGCTATTCCTTCGAGGATCCGAATCTCCCCGACGAAACGCGGGGATTGCCGATCTACAGCATAGACAGCGCGGTAACTTTCGAGCGCAATGCCCGGCTCTGGGGCCGCGATTTCATCCAGACGCTGGAACCGCGCCTTTACTATGTCTACATTCCGTTTCGCCCGCAGGACCAGTTGCCGATCTTCGACACGGCCGTAGCGGACTTCGGCCTGGCGCAGATCTTCACCGAGAACCAGTTTATCGGCGGCGACCGCATCAACGACGCCAATCAGCTTACCGCGGCGCTGTCGAGCCGGCTGATCAATCCCGCCAGCGGAGAGGAGCAACTGCGCTTCGTTCTCGGCCAGCGCTACTACTTCAAGGAGCAGCAGGTTTCCCTCAGCACCGCGCGGCGGGATTTCGATCGTTCCGACGTTTTGGCCGCGATGACCGGCAGGATCACCCCCAACTGGATGACCGATGTCGGCCTGCAGTACAGCGCCAACGCCAACCGCATGGAACGCAGCAACGTGGCGCTGCGCTACCAGCCGGGAATCGGCAGGGTGATGAATTTCGGCTACCGCTTTACGCGCGATACCCTGGAACAGGTGGATCTGTCGTCGCAGTGGCCGATCGGCGGGCGCTGGACCGGGTTGGCGCGCTGGAACTACACCTTGCGCGACAAGCGCCTGCTGGAGGGGCTGGCGGGGGTCGAGTACAATGCCGGCTGCTGGGCGGCCCGTTTCGTGGTCCACCGGTTCGTCAGCGCGACGCAGGAATACATCAACACGATGTTCTTTCAGCTCGAGTTGAACGGCGTGTCGAGGATCGGCTCCAACCCGCTCGAGCTGCTGCGGCAGAACGTCACCGGTTACGCCAAGACCAACGAGCCGCCGCTGGCAGAACGCAATCCGTTCCCGGCGTATTGAACGCGGTAACGCCCCGCGTGGTGCTATCGCCCGTTGCCGCCAGATTCGGCGGCTGCGTCGTCTTGCCATATCTTCGAAAATGCGAATTCTGGTTCTGTTTCTTGCATTGCTTGGTATCGCGCCGGCCGGCGCGGCGCCGGGCGAGCGTGTGCGCGGCGAGTCCGCCCTTCTCGATCGCGTGGTGGCGGTGGTCAACAATGAAGTCGTCACCCGGCTCGATCTCGATGAACAAGTGAAGGTGGCGCTGCAGCAACTGCGGCGCCAGGGCACTCCACTGCCCGCTCAGGATGTGCTGGAGCGCCAGTTGCTGGAGCGGCTGGTTACCGCACGGGTGCTGGTGCAGACCGCCAGGGAGACCGGTTTGCGGGTGGACGACGCCCAGTTGCAGCGCTCGCTGGAACGCATCGCCCAGGAGAACAAACTGACGCCCGACGCGTTCCGCAAGGCGTTGGAAAGCGACGGCGTGAACTTCAACCGCTTCCGCGACGAGCTGCGCAACGAAATCCTGATCGCGCGCCTCAAGGAGCGCGAAGTCGACAGCAAGATCCTCATCACCGATGCAGAGATCGACAACTATCTCAAGAATCAGCAGAACCTGGGCGGAAAGGACGACGAGTACAGCCTCGCGCACATCCTGGTGATGGTCCCCGAGCAGGCCAGCCCGGAGCAAATCCAGGCCAAGCGCGCTGCGGCGGAGAAGGCGCTGGCGCAACTCAGGGGCGGTGCCGATTTCCGCCAGGTGTCGGCGGGAGTGTCCGACGCGCAGAATGCGCTCGAAGGCGGCCCGCTGGGGTGGCGCCCGGCTTCGCGCCTGCCGCAGATCTTCGTCGACGCGGTGAAGATCCTGAAGGTCGGCGACTTGAGCCCGGTGCTGCGCAGCGCCAGTGGCTTCCACATTTTGAAGCTCCTCGACAAGCGCGGCAACGAAACGCCGGTGATCGTCCAGCAGACCCGCACACGCCACATCCTGGTGCGTCTCAACGAAGTCGTTTCCGAAGCCGATGCGAAACAGCGCCTGTTCAATCTCAAGGAGCGCATCGACAACGGCGCCGATTTCGCCGAACTGGCGCGGCTGCAGTCCGAGGACGCGAGTTCCTCGCGCGGCGGCGATCTCGGCTGGCTGTCGCCGGGAGACACGGTGCCGGAGTTCGAGCGCGCGATGAACGCACTCGAGCCGGGACAGGTGAGCGAGCCGGTACAGTCGCCGTTCGGCTGGCATCTGATCCAGGTGCTCGAGCGGCGCAACGAAGACATGTCCAAGGAGCGTCAGCGGCTGCTGGCCCGCCAGGCAATCCGCGCGCGCAAATCCGACGAAGCCTATCAGGAGTGGGTACGGCAGCAGCGCGACCGCGCCTACGTGGAACTGCGCCTCGAAGAGCGCTGAGCGGAATCGAAGGACCTCGCGCCAGAACCCCTTGCAGGCAACGCATACCCCCAGAAAGAGGTTCAGCCAGAACTTTCTGGAGGATCGCGGCATCGTCCGGCAGATCATCGCCGCCATTGACCCCCGGAGCGACGACCGCATCGTCGAGATCGGCCCCGGTCCGGGCGCACTCACTGCGCCGCTGCTCGGCCATGTTGCCCGTCTCGACGCGATCGAAATCGACCGCGATATCGTCCGCGGTCTGCGCGCGCGTTTCCCATCGGAGAGCCTGCACGTCCATCAGGGCGATGCGCTGGAATTCGATTTTTCCGCGTTTGGCGCGGACATCCGCGTCGTTGGCAACCTCCCCTACAACATTTCGACACCGATCCTGTTTCACCTGACTGCGCAGGTGGCGTTGCTGCGCGACTGCCATTTCATGCTCCAGCGCGAGGTCGTCGAGAGGATGGCTGCCGAACCCGGTTCTCGCGAGTACGGCCGCCTGTCGGTGATGTTGCAGTACCGGTGGGTCATCGATTCGCTGTTCGACGTGCCGCCGACGGCATTTCATCCCCAACCCAAAGTCTGGTCCTCGGTGGTACGGATGACGCCCTACGCGATCCCGCCCCACCGCGCCAGCGATGAGTCCTTGTTCGCCGACGTGGTGACGCGCGCGTTCGGGCAGCGCCGCAAGACGCTGCGCAACGCGTTGAGGGAATTGCTCGAAGCCGGGGAACTGGAACAGTTGGGAATCGAACCGGGCGCCAGAGGCGAGACCCTCGGGGTCCCGGAATTCGTGCGCATCGCGAACTATCTGGAGGCGCGGCAGCGCTAGCGCTGGATGAATTCGATCTTGTAGCCGTCCGGGTCTTCGACGAAGGCAATCACGGTGGTGCCATGCTTCATCGGGCCGGCCTCGCGTGTGACTTTGCCCCCGCGCTTTTTCACTTCCTCGCAGGCCTTGTAGGCATCGCCCACCTCGAGCGCGACATGGCCGTAGCCGTTGCCCAGGTCGTATTTCGCGGTGTCCCAGTTGTGAGTGAGTTCGAGCACCGCTTCCTTGTCTTCGTCGCCGTAGCCGACGAAAGCCAGCGTGAAACGGCCGTCCGGATAATCCTTCTGGCGCAGCACCTTCATGCCGAGCACCTTGGTATAGAAATCGATCGAGCGCTTCAGATCGCCCACCCTCAGCATCGTGTGCAGTATGCGCATTGCCGGTTCCTTTCTAGATTTCCACCAGCTCGAAGTGTTCCTTGCGCGCTCCGCATTCGGGGCACACCCAATTGACCGGCACATCCTCCCAGCGTGTGCCGGCAGGAAGGCCCTCTTCGGGCAGGCCGGCCGCCTCATCGTAGATGAATCCGCAGATCAGGCACATGTAGGTCTTGTATTCTTCTTTCTCGCTTGCAGCCATGGTTGTTTTGGGGAATGACGGAGCTTTTCAGTTAAAATTCCATTTTAAGTCGAAACGCTGCCGCGAAATATCGCCGTGCCAGATTCTCTCCCGATCGTGCTCGTATTCGCGGCGACTGATCCCAGCGGTGGTGCGGGGATTCAGGCGGACATCCTCACTCTGTCGAGCATGGGTTGCCATCCGTTGTCGGTGATTACCGCGGTGACCATCCAGGACACGATGGGCGTGGAAGACGTGCTGCCGATCGATGCCGAGTGGGTCGCCGACCAGGCGCGCTGCGTGCTCGAGGACATGCCGGTCACGGTGTTCAAGGTCGGCCTGCTCGGAAGCGTCGAGGCGATTGCGGCCATTGCCGAAGTGGTTTCCGATTATCCCGATATCCCGCTGGTGCTCGATCCGGTGCTCGCCTCGGGCCGCGGTGACGAACTGGCTTCCGAGGACATGATCTCGGCGATGCGGGAGTTGCTGATCCCGCAGACCACGTTGATTACGCCCAACAGCCTCGAAGCCCGGCGCCTGGCGCAGGACGACAGCAACGAGAACGACGACCCGGATCTGAACGAGTGCGCGCGGCGCCTGCTCAATCTCGGATGCGAGTACGTTCTGGTGACCGGGACCCACGAAAACACGGCGCAGGTGGTCAATACGCTCTACGACCAGAAGGGCGTGGTGCGATCCGACTCCTGGCAACGCCTGCCTGGCATTTTCCATGGCTCGGGTTGCACGCTCGCCTCGGCGGTCGCGGCGACGATTGCCAACGGGCTCGGCGTACCCGAGGCGGTACACGATGCACAGGAATATACCTGGCAAACGCTCAAGTTCGCGTATCGGACTGGAATGGGGCAGTTGATTCCGGACCGGCTGTTCTGGGCGCGCGAGGAAGAGCCGGAGGATGCACAAGACAATTAGCGGGTTGTACGCGGTCACGCCCGGGCTTGCCGACTCCGCGCTGTTGACGAGCAAAGTCGAGGCTGCGTTGCGCGGCGGCGCGCGCGTAGTGCAGTACCGCAACAAGGCTGCCGGCGAGCGGTTGCGGCACGAACAGGCCCTTCAGATTGCGCGGTTGTGCCATGACGCCGGAGCGTGTTTCATCGTCAACGACAGTATCGAGCTGGCGCACGAGGTGGCTGCCGACGGCGTGCACCTGGGCAAGGACGACGACGGCGTGGCCGCGGCGCGTGCGCTGCTCGGTCCCGGCAAGCTGATTGGCGTGTCGTGCTACAACCAGTTGTGGCGTGCGCGTGACGCGGTTGCGCAGGGCGCGGACTACATCGCGTTCGGCAGTTTCTTCCCGTCGCCGACCAAGCCCGGCGCGGTAACGGCGAGCCGGGACGTGTTGCGCGCGGCAAGGGAGTTTTCGCTCCCGATGGTCGCGATCGGCGGCATCACGCTGGACAACGCTGCCGGGCTGATCGAGGCCGGTGCCGACGCGGTGGCGGTGGTCAGCGCCGTGTTCGATGCGCCCGACGTTGAGCGCGCGGCACGCCGAATTGCCGGGCTGTTCGCGGAACACGGTGAGTCCTGAGACTGCAAGCATGAAAACCAGAAACGAGATTCTTTTCGAGAAATCGCAGGAGGTGATTCCCGGCGGAGTGAACTCGCCGGTGCGCGCCTTCCGCTCGGTGGGCGGCACGCCGTTGTTCGTGAGCCGCGGGGAGGGTGCCTGCGTGTGGGACGCGGACGGCAGGCGCTACGTCGACTACGTCGGTTCCTGGGGGCCGCTGGTGCTTGGCCACGCCCATCCGCAAGTGGTGGAAGCGGTGCAGGAGGCTGCTTCCCGGGGCTTAAGCTTTGGTGCCCCGACGGAAGCCGAACTGGAAATGGCGGAACTCCTCACCCGGCTGCTGCCGTCGATACAGCAGGTGCGTCTGGTGAGTTCCGGCACCGAGGCGACCATGACTGCGATCCGTTTGGCGCGCGGCTTCACCGGGCGCGCGAAGATCGTCAAGTTCGAGGGCTGTTACCATGGCCACGCCGATTCGTTGCTGGTGAAGGCCGGTTCGGGCGCACTTACTTTCGGTCAACCCAGTTCCGCCGGCGTGCCGGCGCAGATCACGGCGCACACGCTGGTGCTCGATTACAACGACGCCGGCATGCTGGAGCGCACGTTCGGCGCGCAAGGCGATGAAATTGCCGCAGTGATCGTCGAGCCGGTGGCGGGCAACATGAATCTGGTCAAACCCAGGCCGGAATTCCTGCGCGCGCTTAGGGACCTTTGCACGAAGCACGGGGCGGTGTTGATTTTCGACGAAGTGATGACCGGTTTCCGGGTCGGACTCCAGGGAGCGCAGGGGCTTTACCGCATCACGCCCGACCTGACCACGCTGGGCAAGGTCATCGGTGGCGGCATGCCGGTGGGCGCGTTCGGCGGAAGGCGCGACATCATGCAGTGCATCGCGCCGCTTGGGCCGGTGTACCAGGCCGGAACGCTGTCGGGAAATCCGGTGGCGGTCGCCGCCGGGTTGGCCACGCTCAAGCTTGTTCAAGCGCCCGGTTTTTTCGACCGGCTTGGCAATGCAGCTGCACGGCTGGTGCAGGGCTTGCAGAAGGCCGGCAGGGATGCCGGGTTGGCGTTTTCCGCGCAATCGGTCGGCGGTATGTTCGGCGTGTACTTCCGCGCCGCGTCGCCGGAGAGTTACGCCCAGGTCATGGAATGCGACAAGAATGCCTTCAACCGTTTTTTCCATGCCATGCTGGCTCAAGGCGTGTATCTGGCGCCATCGGCATTCGAAGCGGGATTTGTCTCCGCCGCTCACGGCGAAGCCGAAATCAACGCCACCATCGAGGCGGCATCGGCGGCGTTCGCAAAAGTCGCGGCCGAGTGAACGGTCGCGCGCTCAGCGCAATCCAGAGAGATACTCGGCAACGGCGGCAATTTCCTTGTCGGTGAGCCGGGCCGCGACCGCGCGCATCATGTTGTTGGAGTCGTTGGCGCGCTCGCCGGCGCGGAATGCCTTCAATTGCGCAACGACGTACTCGGGATGTTGACCGGCAAGCCGCGGATACTGGGACGGAATTCCGGCACCGTTCGGCGAATGGCAGCCGGCACAGGCCGCCACTCCGATGGCGACGTTGCCGCCGCGAAACAGCTTGCGTCCCTGCGCGACCAGCTCCTTGTCTTTCGCCGCGGTTTCGCTGGGCTTCTGCGCGGCGTAATAAGCGGCAAGATTGCGCATGTCCTCGGCGGAAAGGCCGGCTACCATGCCCATCATCACGGCGTTGTTGCGGCTGCCCGATTTGAATTCGTTCAGCTGCTTGAACAGATACTCGGGGTGCTGGCCGGCGAGGCTCGGATTCATCGGCAGCGGGCTGTTGCCGTCGGCTCCGTGGCAGGCGGCGCAGATCTGGTTGGCAATGGGCTGGGCCCTGGCGGGGTCGCCGAAATCAGCCGCAACGGCCGAGGTCACGGAAATGAACGCGGCCACGGTCGCCGCGATGAAACGGTTCATGAACACTCCTTCGATTTCGTGCCGAGTCCGCGGCCTGCGCCGGTCCCCGCGAGAGGCGCCATTTTAGCGTAAGTGATGAGCCGCACCCGTTTGTTCAACGACGTCGCCTTCTTCGCCACAGCCGCGCATGAGCGCGACCTGCCGGCTTCGTCTGGAGTCGAAGTCGCGTTTGCCGGACGCTCGAACGCGGGCAAGTCGAGCGCGCTCAACGCGCTTGCCCGGCGCCACCGCCTGGCCTTCGTCAGCAAGACCCCAGGCCGAACGCAGCAGATCAATTTTTTCAGCCTGGGGGCGGGGCGCTTTCTGGTGGACTTGCCCGGGTACGGGTACGCGCAGGTGCCGGGAGCTATGAAGCGATCCTGGCAGGAACTGCTGTCCGGCTACTTGCAGACTCGCGGCCAGCTGCGCGGCCTGGTGGTGGTGATGGATGCGCGTCATCCGCTGACGCCGCTGGACCGGCAGCTGCTGGACTGGTTTGCCCCGACAGGCCGGCCGGTTCACGTGCTGCTCACCAAGGCAGACAAGTTGTCGAAGCAGGAAGCGACCAGACAATTGCGCAGCGTGGGCGAAAGGCTCGCCGCCGACTACCACGGCAGCAGCGTTCAGCTTTTCTCCGCGACGACTAAACAGGGCGTCGACGAAGCCGAGGTGCTGTTGACCAAATGGTTCAATGCCGGATAGGGTCGGCGGGGACAGATAGGGAAGCTCCGATCAGGTTCCACATGTGCGACCGAGGCGATTCGGGTCGAGGGCAAGACGGCGAGGACGCCGTGTAGCCGGC
>JBBPIT010000086.1:0-11293 GCA_038040175.1 Pseudomonadota bacterium
CAAATACGCTAAGCTCACTATAAACCAAAGAGGGAGGATTCAAGTGGACACAGGCGGGCAGCCACGGCGGCGTCCAGCGCCTGATACTGGAAGGCTTCCATTATCGACTCATTCCACTTCTATTTCGCATTCTCCGGCTCTTTCCAATCGCTCCACGGACATGGCAGAGCGGAAAACTTTCTCCTCTTCTGTCCTTCTTCCAGCGTTGGTGCCGGAACGACCCGCGGGTGCGCGACAAGGTGAACGCCCCCAACCGCTTCAGCGCGCCCCCACTCTGTACGCCAGCGCACGGACAGCACAAGCATCTCGCCATATACATTGAAAATGGTGCGCCCCCAAAAACCCAAAGCCGCAGTGAATTCGTTACAACATGGCTTTCCATGGAAAGTACCCAGGAGATAATATGAAAAAGCTCATTGTGCTGCTTGTCGCGCTCGGTGCGCTTTTGTCCGCATGCACCGGGCAGATTCGGATTCACGACGATCACGATGGTAACGAGGGGGGAGGGTTTTGCCCCCCCGGACAGGCCAAGAAGGGCAACTGCTGAGTTAATAGGTTGGGTTCTGCCCGTTTGCACTCCGGGCCGGGCCACAGGCGTTCCATAAACTGCGCGTCCCCCAGGTTAACGCGCCTTTACGTTAACCAACCATTACCGTCATAAAGGGCTCTCAATATGAAGCGTTTTCTGTTCGCGATGGCCTTGGCCACCGCCACCGTCTCGGCGTTCGCTGCCGACGTCGGCGTTTCGGTCAGCGTCGGCCAGCCCGGCTTCTATGGTCGCATCGATATCGGCAACGCTCCGCAGCCGCGACTGATCTTTGCGGAACCGATTGTGATCCAGCGGATCGACGTGGTGCGACAACCAATCTATCTGCATGTGCCTCCGGGCCACGAGAAAAACTGGCGCAAGCACTGCCGCAAGTACGACGCCTGCGGCCAGCCGGTCTACTTCGTTCAGAACAATTGGTACAACGAGGTGTACGTTCCGCACCACCAGAAAAATAGCGGTCACGGGAACAAGGGTGATGGCAAAAGGCGAGATGATAAGGGTCATGGCAAGGGCAACAAAAACGACTGAGCCGCGTCTGCGCCTTATGCGGGACCCCTCCCCACAATTGAGGTCCTTCAGACTTTTCGGTGGGTAGCGGCAGTCAGGTGGATTGTAAGGCTCGATAAGCATTCACCACGCCACCTTACCGCCTCTACCCACAGAAAAGTCTGAAGGACGAAATATCTTCCGTAACTATTCAGCTTACCCGGATGGCAGAGGATCTGGTGCTTGACCTTGAAAGGCGAGAGTGAGGGCATGGAAGACGTTGCGCCCCTGTTTGCGCAGCGTGGCGAGGCAGGAGCGGAGGTGCCCAGAAGGACTCGGCGCCGGTGACGGTACGGAAGCACCCGGAGGTCTTTTGCTGGAGTTTCGGCATGCGGATATCGCGTTCGGCCTGGTTGTTGTCGAAGGGCACACGCGAGTCGGCGAGAAAACGCAGCACATCGTCGGCGTGCTGGCGCAGACGCAGCCGTGCGCTCAACGCCTGCACCGTCGCCGTCAACCGCTCTACCTGCTTCACCTGCTCAAACAGCGCGAGGATCAGCGCGTCTTTGTCCGCTACGCTCAGTCCGGACCAGTCAGGCAATTCATGCGTGACATGAAGTATCGAGTTTTATAGCCTGAATTAAAATAGAAATACCTGAAAAGTTAATATCTTCCGCCCTATGTGCAGCAGCGCACAGAGCATCTGCCGCGGTCGGCGCATAAAGACCGTTACGACAGATGGCCTCAGAACCGGTTGAGTTTGTTTTTTTCTGAACGAAACCCAACTTCTGCCATTTTCGTGACGCGTGAACCTCAACGCCGGAATGCTGATTCAGCCAATCAGGATGCATGGCCGAACGGGTTTGTTCCATTTTGCAGAAAACTTACTAAAGGAGTTTCTTCATGAATTATTGCCAAAAGTACCTGTCTGCAGGTTTGCTTGGGATCGCCGCGCTGGCTGTCGGCGCCTCCCCGGCATGGGCCCAGGTGTCGCTCGGTAGGGCGTCGGATTTCTCGGTCCTGGGTGCGACTGTAACCTGTACCACCAGCGTGATCGCCGGAGACGTAGGCTCCACCGGCGCCTTCACAAATACCGGCTGCACGATTACGGGCGCAATGCCCCCTGCGACCAACGCGGCCGCAGTTGGGGCGTACGCTGACTTCCTCGACGCCTACGCTGCGCTCGCCCGGCAGCCCTGCCAGTTCAACTTGCCTGCTACCCTCGCGCGCAACGCGCAGCTTCAACCCGGTGTCTACTGCACCGATGCGGCATTGACGGCAACGGACGTCGTGTTGACCCTCGACGGGAAGGGCGACCCCAACGCAGTATGGATCTTCAGGATCGGGACCAACGCCACCGGGACCGGCGCCCTCACGGGCACCGGGTTCACGGTGACCATGGCCGGCGGCGGGCAGGCGTGCAACGTGTTTTGGCGGGTCGCCGAAGCCGTGACCATGACCGATTCGCGCCTCATCGGCACGATTCTCGCCGGGGCGGCCATCACCATGACCAGTGGAACCAACACCCTGGCCGGGCGAGCCTTGGCGACGGCCGCAGTGACGATGACTAACGCCACCGTCATCGGCTGCGACACGCTGTCGGACTCTCCGTCCTGCAAGCCCAAGAAACACCATCGGCATCATAAACATCATAAAGGGCACGGAAATGGGCACGATGGGGATGACGATGACGATGGCAAGGGCAATGGCAATGGCAAGCATGATGACGATGACGATGACGACGGCGACAAAAAGGGGAATAACCCGACGCCATTCAAAATCAAAAAATGAACTGAGCTGAGAACTCGACCGGGAAAGAACTTCTTCCCGGCAGAAATGAGAAAGGACCCGCGAGGGTCCTTTTTCTTTTGGTGCGCTTGCCGCCGCTCGCTCTTACGTGTGCCAGCGCACAGAGTGCGTCCCTTTCACTGCGCTACGTACTTGTAGCGCACAGTGCGCGAGCTCAGCTCAAACAAGACAGCGTTCGGACCCTAGCCAGCAAATTTCCGCGGTATGTGCGCGAACGCACGGTGCACCGGCCGCGAACGGCGGAAAACTGCGCTGGTGATGGGATCCGCAACCCTGCCAGGGCTGCTCCCGTCGCGACAGAAAAAACCAGGGAGGTGACAAAATGAACTCTTATCAGACGTATTTCTCCGCTAGTTCCATGAAGCGTCCTGTGATGTTGTCGATGTTGTCGATCATGTTGACCTTTGCTCTCGTTGCGGTGACCTTCGCCGCCAGCGTCCACTTCAAGAACCAGCGTGACCCACTGTTCGTCGATGGCGGGGTCGTCCTGACCGCCAACGGCGCGCTGGCCGGGCTCGGTAACGAAGACGTCACCGTCATCTTGACCGCCACGGGCAGCACCGCGACGACCTGCACCAATCAGGGAGGAAATCAGGCTCCCGGCCAGAATCCGGGCGAGGTGACCGTGACGGGATCGCAGAACATCCCCGCGTCGCAGGTCAAGAACGGCAACGTCAGGTTCAGCGTCACCACGGCTCCCCCCTCACAGCCGACGGCCCAGGAGGCCGGATGTCCGAACCCGAATTGGACGGCCGAGATCACGGACGTCGTCTTCACGAATGCCACGATCATCGTGGTCCAGGGCGGGGCGATCGTGTTCACACAGAGCTTCAACCTCTAGGTCGGGACTATTGACGTGGGGGCCCCGACATGGCCCCCACACCCCCAGCGCGCGTAGCGCCCCGGGAAACCCCGGGCGCTACGCGATTTCCGGCCTGCCAGCCCAGCCACGCAAAGTAATACGAAAGTAATAGGGGACAGACCCTGAGGTCTCCCCTCAAATATCCAGCGCGGGATGAGGTTGCCGAAGGCGATTCAGAGCGATGTTGATCTCGCCCGGCGGGAATGCGCCGAACCCTCTTCGCACAATTTGCAACGCGAGGCTGATCGCTGAGCGCACTGGGTGCGAACGTCGCGTGTTGCTCTGGAATTGAAACTGCAGTTGTCTTGCCTTGGCGGCCTCGCCGATCAGACGCAGGGTAAACAGGGCCAGCGTGGCGATCAACAACAGCACGCCCAAGCGTTGTCTTTGTTTCGATCGGCACGCAGACAATCCCAGCCCGAAGCGTTCGCTCGCGAGAATCGCGAAAGGCTTCCTCGATCTGCATGCACTGGGCTGAGAAGCGCCACCACCGCCTACGCGCTCAAGTGCGAGAGCAAAGGCGACACCGCCAACAGCCACGGCTCGCGTTGCGAGCGTGCCTGCTTCAGACTGTGACGCGAGCACACCTTCTTGCCAAAGACGCTCTTGTTGTGCCGACCTTGACTGGTGCGCTTGATCAGCACCAGGTTGCACACGATCGGGTTGGAGCGCACGTATTCGTATGGACCCAGTGCCTGCGCCAGCCCGCTGGCCTTGGCACAAAACAGCTTGCAGCCGACCCAGACGCCCCCACCGAGAGGCCTGACCATGTCGCGATTGCGAATGCGCCCAACAAAGTGCCAACCCATCTGCTCGATCAGCCGGAACCAGGGGCTGCGAAAGCCGGCATCGGTTATCACAATGGGCCGGCACCCGGGCGGCAGCATCGCACCCAGACGCAACAGAAAACGCCTGTGCACGCCACGGGCTGCCGCACGCGGCAGCGGATGCACCTCCTCATACAGCGTCACACTGCGGCCTTCCAGTGCCACCGATGCGCGCAACAAAGGCCAGTGCCGATTCCCGCGCTCAAGTCCGACCAGTCCACAATGATCAGCGGTGTGCGTACACCGCTAAGACACCGCCGCGCAAGCATCTCGTAGACTTGGGCCGTCTCGGCGTGAAGCTTCGCGTTGCCGAGCAACCGATCAATGCGCTTGATGTTGTGCTTGACGGCAACCGCTGCACTTACTGATCAGTCAACAAAATATCTTCCGTAACTATTCAGCTTACCCGGATGGCAGAGGATCTGGTGCTTGACCTTGAAAGGCGAGAGTGAGGGCATGGAAGACGTTGCGCCCCTGTTTGCGCAGCGTGGCGAGGCAGGAGCGGAGGTGCCCAGAAGGACTCGGCGCCGGTGACGGTACGGAAGCACCCGGAGGTCTTTTGCTGGAGTTTCGGCATGCGGATATCGCGTTCGGCCTGGTTGTTGTCGAAGGGCACACGCGAGTCGGCGAGAAAACGCAGCACATCGTCGGCGTGCTGGCGCAGACGCAGCCGTGCGCTCAACGCCTGCACCGTCGCCGTCAACCGCTCTACCTGCTTCACCTGCTCAAACAGCGCGAGGATCAGCGCGTCTTTGTCCGCTACGCTCAGTCCGGACCAGTCAGGCAATTCATGCGTGACATGAAGTATCGAGTTTTATAGCCTGAATTAAAATAGAAATACCTGAAAAGTTAATATCTTCCGCCCTATGTGCAGCAGCGCACAGAGCATCTGCCGCGGTCGGCGCATAAAGACCGTTACGACAGATGGCCTCAGAACCGGTTGAGTTTGTTTTTTTTCGGAACGAAACCCAACTTCTGCCGTCGTCGTGACGCGTGAACCTCGATGCCGGAATCGTGATTCAGCCAATCAGGATGCATGGCCGAACGGGTTTGTTCCCTTTCGCAGAAAACTTACTAAAGGAGTTTCTTCATGAATCATCGTCAAAAACATCTCCCCGCGTGCCTGCTTGCACTGGCCGCGTTATTTTGCACGGTCCCGATTCAGGGGGCATGGGCTCAAACCGCGCCATCACTGGGTGCGGCGGAGGACTTCGCCGTCCTGGGTGGCACGGCGGTGACCTGTACCGACTCCGCTATCCAAGGAAACGTGGGCGTCGACCTCGGCGGCGCGGTCACCCAGGTCAATTGCACGATCTCGGGGACGGTCCACGTGGGCGACACGGTCGCCCAGCAGGCTTACGATGACTTCCTCCTCGCGTACGCCGACCTCGCGGCCGAGCCGTGCACAAACGCGACCTTGACGGGTCTCGGGGGCCAGATACTTCCGCCCGGTGTCTACTGTTTCAACGCGGCGGTGACCGAGACGAACACCGTGTTGACGCTCGACGGACCCGCGGACGGGATCTGGATTTTCAAAATCGGGACCAGCGGCACCGGCGCCCTCACGGGCACCAACTTCTCGGTGGTCATGCCCGGCGGGGAGACGTGTAACAACAACGTGTTTTGGTGGACCGCCGAAGCCGCGACACTGACGGATTCGGTCTTCCTGGGAAGTATTCTCGCGGGTACGTCCAACACCGTTACCCGTGGAAGCTTGGACGGGCAAGCCTTGGCGAAAGCCGCAGACACGTTGACTGGCACCTCCGTCTGTACCGGCGGCCCGTCCGTCCTGCCCACCCCGCCGAAGCCACGCTGCAACCAGGGCATAGGCAACGGGCCCGAGGGCTGCGATCCGGGCAACTCGACCCTGAACCCCTTCCGCCGTTCGAACGACGAACTCGGCGGAGCGCCGGGCGACCCGGGCCCGGGCCGCAAGGGCGGCAACAAGAAGTAAACCTGCAGTCGCGACGACTCGAGGCGGAGGGGCGCGGTCCGGCCCCTCCGTTTATTTTTTCCGTCGCTCGACTTGCACGCGCCCCACGCTGGCCTGGCGCCTCCCCAGCCGGACAATCGAGACCGCAGGAACACACAGCCTCACCGGTTTCTCGTGCCAGCCAAAAAATATCTTGAGTACCAATGAAACTCAGCCAAAGTTAGGTCCCTCGAAAAAATCCCCTCACCCGGCGCTTCGCGCCACCCTCTCCCGGAGGGCGAGGGCGAAGTACTCCCTTCTCCCCCCGGGAGAAGGGTCGGGGATGAGGGACTGTCAGCGCAACCTCTCCCGAAAGACTATCGCGTTCGCCGGCTGAGACTTATGGGTAATCAAGAAAAATATTGCCCGCCCTATGTGCGCCAGCGCATAGAGCATCGCGTGTGAGAAAATGGTAGAAACCAGACTGGGCGTTCGCCATCTGCGAGGAAAGGAGTCAGTGATGCTCTATTACGCTGCGGTATTTTTTGTGATCGCCGTCATCGCCGGCATTTTCGGGTTCGGCGGCATCGCCGCCGGCGCCTTCGCGATAGCGAAGATCGTTTTCTTCATCTTTCTGGTGCTGTTCGTGGCCAGTCTCATCATCGGTCTCACAAGACGAACGTAACGAGTTTCAGTCAGTCGACCACTTTTCTGTGGGGAGTGGCGATCAGTAGGCGGTTTGATGAGGGAAGCCCCGGGGCCGGAGCCAGGTGCGACATGTGCCCGCCTTATGTACGGCAACGAACAGAACATCATCATCGGAAGGCGGATATAGTGTGTCATCGACGCATGGCCTCAGTGCCGGTTGATCCGATTTCGACCTGGAAAAAACCAGACTGGGGATTCGCCATCGTCGTGAAGCATGTGAACGGCAAAACCTTGAATCAGCGCATCAGGGTCCGCACCCGCAAGGGGTCGGCCATACTCTGGTACCATTCGGGCTCAAATTGAAGAGGAGAAGAAAATGAACAGATTCGAAGGCTTATTCAAACCACTTAACACGTTGCTCATGGCGTTGCTGGTGGCCGCTTTCGTGGCCGGATGCGGCGGCGACGGTGGAGGTACCGGACCTACGTTTGCCAATCCGGGTTCGCCCCCGGAAGGACCCGGAGCCGGAGACCCCGGACCCGCAGGCCCATCGCCAGACCTTGGATTGGCCGCCCCGTTCGGGATTGCGGCTACCGCCGGGGTAACCAACACCCCGACTGCCCCGATTACCACAATCAACGGGGATGTGGTGCTGGATCCAACTCTTACATGTAATGCTGCGGCAGTACCCGGGGGGGCAGGGTCGGCGGGGTTTGGTACGTGCGGCGCCACAACACCGAGTTCCATTCCAGTACTCAACGGGACGGTAATCATTACCGGGCCCACTGCAACTAGTATCAAGAGCGACCTGACGGCAGCTTTTTTCGACATTACTCCGCCGGCCGGGCCCCCAGCCGCCGGTACACGAGGAGGGGCCACCGCTATAGCGGCTGGCACTACTTTAGGAGAACCGACCGGGAGCGCGCTCGTGCAGGGAGACAACTTGTTCGTTCCTGGCCTCTATCAATCCATCACGTCGATTTTGATAACGGGTGATCTCACGCTCGACGCCCAGGGCAACTCGAATGCTGTCTTCATCTTTCAGTCATCGAGCACAGTCGACACGGCAGCCGGCATCGCCACTCCTGGGGCACACACTCGTATCCTCCTGGTCGGCGGCGCCAAGGCTTCCAACGTCTGGTGGCAGGTCGGCACTTCAGCGACGCTTGGAACGTTCTCTGAATTCCAGGGCAACATACTGGCCTCTGCAGATATCACGATGGAGACCGGCGCAACCTCGTGTGGCAGATTGTTGGCAGGGGCGTTTACGGCTGGCCTGTTTGTATTTGACTCTAACGTCGTTTCCGTGCCGGGTCATCCTAGTGCACCTGCTAGTTGCCAGTAACAAGGCATGAGGTATTCGGTGTGAAAGCAGGACAAGAAGGCCGTCGCGAGACGGCCTTTTTCTTTCCGGGTTATGTACGCGAACGCACAGAACGTCTTGCGACGGAGGGGGATAGTCGCCATTGCGACGCTCGGCGCCAAAACCTCGGTGCCGTACGCAAGGATCCGCGGCCGCAATGAATCAGCCGCACACCGATGCCTTTCGGAATCCCATGATCAGGAGAGACACATGAACAGACTCGGAAACCTTTTCAAACCACTGATGTGGTTTATGGCATTAGTGCTGGCCGCTTTTGTGGCCGGATGCGGTGGCGGTGGCGGTGTAGGTAGCGGCCTTACGTTTGGCGGGGGTGGCGGGGGTGGCGCAGGAGGAGGCGTAGGCGGCTTAGGTCTGGGCCCAGCGCCAGTGAATCTGGGAACGGCCGGCAATTATGCGATTTTCGCAAACACGGGGATCGACAGTGCCACGAGTTCAGGGGTGGTGGTTACGGGAGATATGGGAGCCGGCCCAGGAGTCACCGCGACCGCCATCACCGGATTTGCGCTGAACCTACCCGCAGGGAGTGCATTTTCAACCTCCGCTCAAGTAACCGGAAACGTCTACGCATTCGACTATGCGCCCCCTACTCCGACTGAGGTGACCACGGCCTCAACCGACATGGGCACTGCGTACACCGACGCTGCCGGGCGAACAGCAGGAGTTGGCCCCTTCTTAAATCGCGGAGGCGGAACTCTCACCGATCTAACCCTTGTCGCTGGCGTCTACACCTGGGGTACCAATGTGACCATACCAACGGATCTCACCCTCTCAGGCGGCGCGAATGATGTCTGGATCTTCCAGATAACGGGAACTCTCGACATGGCCGCTGCTAAGAGCGTTATCCTAATCGGTGGCGCACTGCCCCAGAACATCTTCTGGCAGGTTGCCGATGTTGTGTCCATTGGAACGACCACGCACTTTGAGGGAATTATACTGGGTCAGACATCGATCAATTTTGGGAATGCCACATCGATCGACGGCAGGCTGCTGGCGCAGACTGCGGTCAATCTTGATAACACTACGGTTACACAGCCGTAAGACATGCGGTATTCGAGGTGAAGGCAGAACAAGCCAGATAGCAAACCGGTAATAACCGTTCCCGCAGCAAATGAAAAAGGACCCGAATCGGGTCCTTTTTTTTGCGCAGTCCTTCGGACCGGGGCTTACGCCTTCAGCAAGGGTGACAGCCTATCGCGTTATCGCGGTCGAAAACCTGGCCGCGCACGAAAGGATTGATCGTTCCCGCCGGTCAGCGGTGGGAGCGCCTTGCCTTTCTCCTCGCATAGAGATCCATCAGAGGGGTCACGGAGATGCCGTGAAGAACGATGGAGACAGTCACCGTGGTAAGCGTGATGGCGATGATCTGTTCAGCCAACGGACGGGGCAAATCATGATTGATCGCGTACATCAGGTAGTAAATCGAGCCGATTCCGCGGATGCCGAACCAGGAAATCAGGATGCGCTGGTCGCGCGATATGGGCGCGCCGAGCAATCCGAGCCATACCGACACGGGACGCACCACCACAAAGAGGAGCAGGACGAACCAGGCGGTGCTGGCGGCGACAGTGGTGAAGGCGAGCATCGCGCCAACCACCAGCACCACGGCCACCTCGCCGATCCGTTCCAGTTGTTCGTTGAATCCCCGCACCGCCTGCATCATGTAGGCGCTGGCATGTTCCGGGTCAGTGGCACGCTCTTCCTGCGTTTGCTTGCTCGGCAGATCGGCAGGTCCCACGGCCGCCCGGCCGTCGCCCACGTCTTGTTCTTTCACGCGCTGCAGGGCAAGGCCCGCGGCAAACACGGCCAGAAAGCCATAGGCGTGACTGAGCACCGCAACCCCGTAGGCCAGTGCGATGAGGCCCAGCGCCAGAAACTCGTCGAGCCCGACGGACTCCTTATGGCGGCTGCGAAGATAGACCACGAGCTTCCCGATCAGCGCGCCCAAAGCCCCCCCGATCAGGAGGCCGCCTGCGATCGCCCAGAACACATCGATCGCGAGCCAATGCCAGCCCCCCGTGCCCAGGCCGTGCAGGCCGAGCAAGCCAAGGCCCAACATCACGAAAGGAAACGCGGCGCCATCGTTGAGGCCGCCTTCCGCCGTCAGGCTGAAGCGCAACCGGTCGCGATCGCCCGCGTTTTTCACCTGCACGTCCGAGGCCAGAACCGGGTCGGTGGGCGCAAGGATCCCTCCCAGCAGGACCGCCGCGCCCAGCGACAGGCCGAGGCCGAACACCCCGATTACGACGATCAGCGCCACAGTCAGCGTCATCGAAACGAATGCCAGACGGACCGGCATACGCCAGTGCTTGTTCGACAGCGGAAGACCAAGTTTCAGGCCGGCGGCGAACAGCGAGATGAGCACCGCGACCTCGGTCATTCTTTCCAGGATGGCGGAGTGCAACAGCGGGTGAGGCGTCATCAGCGCCCATCCCGCGGGACCGAGCCCGACACCGGCAGCCAGATAGAGCATCGCAGTGCTCAAAGGAATGCGCTTCAACAACGAGCCCGATAAGGCCATTGTCGTCAGCAGCGCGCCAATGATGATTGCCCAGATCGCGAAGGACATCGAATTCGGGTTCATCCGGCTTTCGTGTGGGTCGAAGGTTTAATTACACCGGGTTCCGGGATAGGGTCAGCGTCGTGAGGATACCCTCATCAAAACACTCACCGCAGAAAAGTCTGAAGCACCCGAATTTGGAGAGCGGCCAGTTCCGCGCTGCCGGCTGGAGAGAGGTGTTGTATCAGCGTGCGATTCCCGGGGAGCCGCCTTGGGTCCCGGCTGGATCGCGCGCGGCCTCCAGATCGGCGAAGCCCT
>JBBPIT010000087.1:0-10994 GCA_038040175.1 Pseudomonadota bacterium
GGCGGGGTGGCAGAGTGGTCATGCAGCGGCCTGCAAAGCCGTGTACGCCGGTTCGATTCCGACCCCCGCCTCCAATTCCATTTACGCGCTATCCTTGTCGCGCATCCGCCTGCCCGGATGGTGAAATTGGTAGACACAAGGGACTTAAAATTCCTCGGGCCTTAACAGCCCATGCCGGTTCGATTCCGGCTCCGGGCACCATCCGCTCCCGCACCGACATCATTCCAATGGAACGCATCTCCTCGCGCCAGAATGCGCACGTCAAGCAGGCGCACAAGCTGGCCGAGTCCGCGCGCGAACGCGCAAAAAACGGCCGCACGCTGCTCGACGGCACGCGGCTCATCGGCGCGTACGCTGAGCGGTTCGGGGTGAAAGCAGTAACCTTGCTGGTGAGCGAGCAGGGCGCGCGGCGTCCGGACGTGCGCCAACTCATCGAAGCCGTCGAGCCTCGTCGCGTCTACCTGCTCGCGGACGAACTGTTCGACGAAATCACCCAGGTTGAAACTCCGGAGGGCGTGACCGCGATCGTCGATATCCCGCGGCTCAAAACGAAATCGCCGGACGATTTTCGCGTGGTGCTCGACGGTGTGCAGGATCCAGGCAACGTGGGTGGATTGCTGCGCACTGCGGTAGCGGCGGGCGCCACCTCGGCTTATCTCGCCAAGGGATGCGCGGATGCCTGGTCGCCGAAATCGCTGCGCGGTGGTATGGGTGCGCAGTTCGTGCTGCCGGTGCATGAACGCGTGGATCTGTCCGCTGCGTTGTCGGGATTCAAGGGCAGCGTCATCGCCACCAGCCCGCGAGCAAAGAAATCGATCTTCGAGGTCGATCTGACCGGACCCGTGGCGATGATTTTCGGCGGCGAGGGCAGGGGATTGGGAGAAGACGGGCTCGGAATGGCAACCCAACTGGTTCACATTCCGATGGCGCCCAAAGTGGAATCACTCAACGTCGCTGCTGCCGCGGCCGTGTGCTGTTTCGAACGGCTGCGCCAGACCAGTCATACCTGACCCGGTGGGCGACCGACTCTCTTGGCCCCAGGATCGCTCCAAGCCAGCGCTGTTCCCGCCGGTTAACCTCAAACGCCAGCAAAACTGCTCTGCCGCGGCCGCGCCTTATCGCCTCATCGACGGGTTCCGATGGGCCACTGATTCAATGAAGACTTCCCTAATCCGGTTTCCCGGGCGTCCCGATCCGACACGCTGGCGGCATGGTTGCGGGGCAGGGGTAATGATGTGAGGAAACTAAAAGGCAGCTTCGCTCAGGCACAGACGTACGTAATTTAACATAATAACCATTATGCGCATTGAACAAGACTCTTCGGGAGGTCGCCGGGTGGAAAGGCACCCTGGACTTCGGCGTATCCGAGTGGTCTCCAAAACGAGAAAAGCCGGGAGATCCCCGGCCTTTCCTTATCAGGCCTGCCGCATGCGCTTACCGGTGCAACACGTCTATGCCCAGCGTCGGATCTCCCTTGTCGCGGTCCTTCGACGCAGATGCCGCCGCTTTCCCGGTCGCTGCGCAGCCAACGTCTGGCCGGTAGAACCGGGAATTCAGGCCGCGTTCTTGAACAACTCGAAGAAATTGGCGGTCGTTGCGGTGGCCACGGCTTCTATCGAAACCCCCTTCAGGCGAGCCACTTCCTCGGCGACAAAGCGGACGTATGCGGGTTGGTTGGTCCTGCCGCGGTAAGGAACGGGAGCCAGATAAGGCGAATCGGTCTCGATCAGCATGTGTTCCAGCGGTACCTCGCGTGCCACCGCCTTGAGCGCGAGAGCGTTCTTGAACGTCACGATGCCGGAGAAGGATATGAGGAAATTCATCTCCATGGCCGCGTCCGCAACAGCCTGGGTCTCAGTGAAACAGTGCATCACGCCACCGCATTCGGCTGCGTTTTCTTCCCTCATGATTCTCAGCGTATCTGCGGCCGCGTCCCGCGTATGGATGATGAGCGGCTTTCCGGACTCCCGGGCTGCCCGGATATGACAACGGAAACGTTCCCGCTGCCACTCCAGATCGCCTTCCAGCCGGTAATAGTCGAGTCCCGTTTCACCGATTGCGACGACCCGGGGATGTCCAGCCAACGCGAGCAAGCGACCGATGTCGGGCTCTTCGCCGCCCTGATCGTCCGGATGCACCCCGACCGAGGCAAATACGTTGGGAAAGCGCTCGGCGATCGACAGAACCTGAGGAAGGGTTTCGAGGTTGACCGAAACGCACAGCGCGTGGGTCACGGCGTTCGACCGCATCGCCGCGATCACACCGTCAAGGTCGGCCGCGAGCTCGGGGAAATTGATATGACAGTGAGAATCTACGAACAAATTCTGTTTTTATATTAATTTGATGAGTACATTACTTCATCTTCTTTCTCACATCGTATGGGTCGGGCGGTTGATCTTCAGTTGACTGCCCAACAGCTCCTCGATCTTGTTGCGGGCCGCGACACCGCCTTCGTCCTCGCCGAACTGCACGCCAATGCCCTGCGCCTTGTTACCCTGGGATCCCGCCGGGGTCATCCAAACGACCTTGCCCGCTACCGGAATCTTGTTGGTATCACCCATCAGCCCGATCAGCATGAAGATCTCATCGCCCAGCCGGTACTGCTTTGTGGTGGGAATGAAAATGCCACCGCCCTTCAGGAACGGCATATAGGCCGCGTACAAGATCGCCTTCTCGCGAATATTCAGCGACAGCGCGCCGGGGCGGGCATTCTGGGGACGATCGTTATCCAAGCCGGTTTGTGCCTCCGTACTCATAGGCCGGGATAGCCCGACAGCAGACTTTCCATAGCCAGTCGCTTGTTCAACGGATGCTGGGCCGCACGCCCGTATTGTAGTACCGAGTCGTACCAGACCATGAGTACCTGCGCCGACAGCTTTCGCGCCAGCGGCTCCAAGGCAGCGGCGTAATCGGGGTGGTAGCGGACCGTTCCTCCGGATTTGAGCGAGACCAGATCGTAGGCCCACTGTGATAACAGCCTGGCTACCACCGGCCCGTCGATTGGTTCGGCGCGATCCGCAGCGGCCAGAGGATCGAAACCGGGACGGGCCAGCTCATCGAGCAGCGCCTTGCGCTGATTCCAGAAGTCCACGTCCCCGGCCCTCTCCATTGCTGCCAGCGGAGCATAGCCCCCCTGCGCCAACGCCAGCCGGGGATCTTCTATCCCCTGCGCCTTCAGCCAGTCCAACGCGGCATCGGGCGCCGGCACACCAAACGGCACCTGGAAACAGCGGCTGCGTATGGTTGGCAGCACGCGGTCGGGCCGGTGACTGACCAGCACGAAATAAGTCGCGCTGCCCGGTGGTTCCTCGAGCATCTTGAGCAACGCGTTGGCCGCGCTCGGATGCATCGCTTCCGCCGGTGCGATCACGATGACTTTGGCGCGCCCTCGATGCGCGGTGGTGGCGACGAAATCGGCCAGGGCACGGATCGCGTCCACAGGAATCTGGCGGCTCGTTTTTTTTGCCGGCGTTGCCGATTCCTCCTCCGATGACTCGGTGGCCTGCGCGTCTTCCTGCCCCACTTCGACGGTGCGCAGATCGGGATGATTGCCGGCGTCGTACAAATGACAGGAGGGACATTTTCCGCAAGCCCCCTGCCCGGCACGCTCCGCTTCGCAGAGCAGGGCCTTGGCAAGAAACAGCGCCGTTGTCCTCTTCCCCAGTCCCGCCCGGCCGCTGAGCAGGAGCGCATGCGGCATCGCCGAGACGGTTGCCGGCAATCTTTCAAGCGCGGGCTTGACCCACGGAAAGTCTATTTTTTCCATATGGCGAGGAGTCGCTGCTCGAGTTCTCGCTGGATATCGGCGATGGGCTTGCTGCCATCGATCCTGACCATCCGGTTGGGCCACTGCTGCAGGCGCTCGAGGTAGGCATTGCGCACCCTGCCGAAAAATTCCTCGTCTTCACGCTCGAATCGGTCCGGTGACTTGATGCGGGCAACCCGGCTTTGTCCGAGTTCGGCGCTGACATCGAAAAGCAGCGTCAGGTCCGGCTGCAGATCCGGGTGAACCCAGCGTTCAAGTGCTTCCAGCTTGTCCTTCGCCACCCCGCATCCGCCGCCCTGATAGGCGAAGCTGGCATCGGTAAAGCGGTCACACAGTACCCAGTCGCCTCGCTGCAGAGCCGGACGGATCACGTCTTCCAGGTGTTGGCGCCTGGCTGTGAACATCATCAGCGTCTCGGTTTCGGGATGGATCCGCTGATCGCCGGCTAGCAATATTTGGCGCAGTTGCTCACCGAGGATGGTTCCGCCGGGTTCGCGGGTCACAATCAGGCCGACGCCGCGCCCACGCAGGAAATCGGTGGTCCAGGCCAGGTGAGTGCTCTTCCCTGCCCCGTCGATGCCTTCGAAAGTAATGAACTTGCCGCGCTTCACTGCGATCGCTGGTAGTTGTTCACGGCACGGTTGTGCTCTGCCAGCGTCGAGGAGAATTCATGGCTGCCGTCGCCACGGGCGACAAAGTAGAGCACCGGGCTCTCCGCGGGGTTCAACGTGGCCTGGATAGAAGCTTCACCGGGCATCGCGATCGGGGTCGGCGGGAGCCCGTAGCGAGTATAGGTGTTGTAGCTCTGGTCGGTCTCGAGATCGCGGCGGCGCAGGTTGCCGTCGAATGACGCACCCAGCCCATAGATCACGGAAGGATCGGTCTGCAGACGCATGCCCCGTTTCAAACGATTGACGAACACGGCGGCGACCATGTCGCGTTCGTCGGCCCGGCCGGTTTCCTTTTCCACAATTGAAGCCAGGATAAGCGCTTCGTATGCATTGGCAACCGGCAGGCCCTTTGCCCGTTGTTCCCAAAGCGCTTCGAGCTTCGTTCGCATCCTCAGGTAAGCCTGCCTGAGGATCGTCAGGTCGCTGGTACCAGCGGCGAAGTAATAGGTATCCGGGAAAAACAGCCCCTCGGGAGATTTTTCCTCGAGTCCGAGGCGTTCCAGAATTTGCGCATCGGACAGTCCCGCGCTGTCGTGCTTCACGGCCGGATGTTGATCGAGCACATTGCGGATTTGCCGGAAGGTCCAGCCCTCGATGAACCTAAGTTCCGACTGGGCGAAATCACCACTGACGATCTTGTCGAGCAGCCGATGCGGCGTGACCCTGGCGCCGACGCCATAGCTGCCCGCCTTGATGTCGCCTGCGTTTCCGAGCAGACGCGCGAGCACCAGAAAGCTCCACCTGTCGGAAATCAGGCCCGCCTTTTCGAACTGCTCCGCCACGCTGCGCAGGCTGCTGCCGTATTCCACGTTGAAACGACGGGCCTGCGGCGCCACTTCGACCGGCGTCAGCGCGAAATAACCGAGCCAGCAGGCAGCGCCGATCGCGGTGAAAACGCCGAAGAGAATCAGCGTCCGCAACAGGCGCATCAGCGTCCACTTGGGTTGGGGCAGAAAAAGGTTCCTGCGCTTTGCCATGCTGGGGATGGTCACCTCAAGGGCATATCCGCCATCTCCAGGTGGCCCGCGGCTGCCGCAGGGTCAACTGGCCGGCGCCGTCGGGGATGCTTCCGGCAGTGTTCAGACCGCGCAGAAAATCAGCGTGCCGTTGGTCCCGCCGAATCCGAAGGAATTCGACATGGCAACCTTGATTTTCATCGGTCGTGCGGTGTTCGGCACATAATCGAGGTCGCACTGAGGGTCTTGATTGAACAGGTTGATGGTCGGCGGAGCCACCTGGTCCCGAATCGCCAGCACCGAGAAAATCGCTTCCACCCCGCCGGCGGCGCCGAGCAGGTGTCCCGTCGCCGACTTGGTCGAACTGACTGCGAGCCGTTTGGCGTGCCCGCCGAAGCAACGCTTCACCGCAATGGTCTCGGCGACGTCGCCCAGCGGCGTCGAGGTGCCGTGGGCATTGATGTAATCCACCTGGTCCGGATTGATGCCGGCATTGCGCATTGCGTTGAGCATGCCGCGCGCGGCGCCTTCGCCGTCCTCGCAGGGTGCAGTGATGTGGTGCGCATCGGCGCTCACGCCATATCCGGCAAGCTCGCAGTAGATTCTGGCGCCGCGCGTCCTGGCGTGTTCCAGTTCCTCCAGCACCAGCACTCCGGCGCCCTCACCCAGCACGAAGCCGTCGCGATCCTTGTCCCAGGGACGGCTCGCCGTCGCCGGATCGTCGTTACGGGTGCTGAGCGCGCGCGCCGCCGAGAATCCTCCGACACCCAGCGAACACAACATGGCTTCGGATCCGCCCGCAACCATGACGTCGGCATCGCCGTACTCGATCAGCCGCGCCGAGTCGCCCAGGCAATGATTCGCGGTCGTGCACGCCGTGACCATCGCCAGGCACGGCCCCTTAAAACCGTACATGATCGAAAGATTTCCCGAGATCATGTTGATGATCGCGCCGGGGATGAAGAACGGGGAGATCTTGCGCGCGCCGCCTTCGATCATGGCCCGGTGGGTTTCCTCGATCATCGGCAGTCCGCCGATTCCCGAACCGATATTCAAGCCGATGCGCTCGGCGTCCTTCGGATTGGCCTCGAGCCCGGCGTCGCGGATCGCCTCCACTGCAGCGGCAATGCCGTAATGGATGAAAACATCCACACGCCGCGCTTCTTTCGGCGTCAGCACCTGGCCGACGTCGAAATTCTTTACCTCGCCGGCGATCTGGGATGCGAAAGGGCTGGCGTCAAAACGGGTGATCCGGGTGATCCCGGATTTGCCCGCCTGGATGTTGGCCCAGGCCTCCTTGACGCTGTTGCCGACCGGGCAAACGGTCCCCAGGCCGGTGACTACGACTCGGCGCCTAGACAACGGGACTCCAGAAAAAGAGGAAAGAAGGCGTGATTAGTTGAGGTGCGCCTTGATGTAATCAATGGCCTGCTGAACGGAAGCGATCTTTTCCGCCTCTTCGTCGGGGATCTCGCACTCGAACTCTTCTTCAAGCGCCATCACCAGTTCGACGGTGTCGAGGGAATCGGCTCCGAGGTCGTCGACGAACGTCGATTCATTCTTCACGTCCGCCTCGTTCACGCCCAGCTGCTCGGCAACGATTTTTTTCACTCGCTGTTCTACGGATTCCATTAATGTCCCTTCCCTTTACTTGAAGATGCAGTTACGTGTCTGACTGCCGCCAGCCCTGGAGGGCACCCGCAACGGCGAAAAACACGCGCGTTAGTCTACCAAAATTGCAAGGCTTCCGGAGTCAATCCATGTACATGCCACCATTGACATGCAGGGTACTTCCGGTGACGTAGGCGGCGCCCTCGGACGCGAGAAACACGACCGCTGCCGCCACTTCCTGCGGCTGCCCGAATCGGGCCAATGGCACGTGCGCCAGCAGCGCAGTCTTGCTCTCCTCCGGCAATCCGCGCGTCATGTCGGTGTCAATGAAACCGGGCGCCACGCAGTTTACAGTGATGTTGCGGCTGCCCACTTCACGGGCAAGCGACTTGCTGAATCCGACGATCCCGGCCTTGGCTGCGGCGTAATTCACCTGCCCCGGGTTGCCCATCGAGCCCACCACCGAGGTAATGTTGATGATGCGCCCGGATCGCGCTTTCATCATCGGGCGGATCACCAGCTTGCTCAAGCGGTACACCGACTTCAGGTTGGTGTCCATGATCTCGTCCCATTCGCTATCCTTCATTCGCAGCAGCAGGTTATCGCGGGTAATTCCGGCATTGTTCACGAGGATTGCGACCGAACCAAACAGCGACTCGATGTTGCCGAGCACCTGCTCTATGGCTGCAGGATCGTTGACATTGAGCTTGAACCCGGCGCCCTTTATGCCTTCGCCGGCCAGATAGGCGGAGATTGCCGCGGCGCCCGCATCGCTGGTGGCGGTACCCACCACCGTCGCGCCGGCCTTGCCGAGCGCAACCGCGGTTGCCTGCCCGATCCCCCGGCTGGCGCCGGTCACCAGCGCGACTTTTCCTGCGAGCATGAACTCCTCCCCCGTAGATCTATTGCAGGCTTATTTCAGCACGGACAAAGCCTGACCGAATGCCGCGCCGTCGCTGAATGAAAGAATCTGGGTTTTCGGCGCGATGCGCTTGTTCAGTCCGGCCAGCACCTTGCCGGGTCCGCATTCGACGATATGGGTAACGCCGCTCGACACCATCTGCCGCACCGTCTCCACCCAGCGCACAGGCTGAACCAGCTGCCGCACCAGCGCGTCCTTGATCGCGTCAGCCGATTCGGCGCTCTTGACATCGGCATTGTGCAGCACCGGGACCGTGCCGCGCCTGAACGACGGCGAGCCCAGTTCCTCGCGCATGCGCTCGGCCGCTGGCCGCATGAGACTGCAATGCGACGGCACGCTCATCGGCAGGAGCGCCGCGCGCTTCGCGCCCCTGGCTTTCGCGATTTCCATTCCACGTTCGACAGCGGCCTTGTTGCCGGCGATGACCACTTGCGCGGGCGAATTGAAGTTCGCGACCTCGACCACTTCGTTTGGGCCGCTCGCCTCCGCACAAACGGCGCGCACCGCATCATCATCCAGACCGAGTATCGCCGCCATCGCGCCCACGCCCGCCGGCACGGCTTCCTGCATCGCGCGGGCGCGAAACCGCACCAGCGGCACCGCATCGGCAAAATCCAGCGCGCCGCTTGCCACCAGGGCCGTGTATTCGCCGAGGCTGTGCCCCGCCATGATCGCAGGCGCCGATCCTTCCCGCGCCTGCCACGCACGATACAGCGCCACGCCCGCCACCAGCATCACCGGCTGCGTATTGGCGGTGAGATTGAGTTCTTCCGTGGGACCCTCGGCAGCAAGCTTCCACAGATCCTGGCCCAGCAGTTCGGAAGCCTGCGCAAACGTTTCGCGTACGCCAGGCAGTTCTCCGAAGGACTGCATCATGCCGACCGACTGCGAGCCCTGCCCCGGAAAGACAAATGCGAGCTTCATGTCGTCGCGATCACCAGCGCAGCAACACCGCGCCCCAGGTAAATCCTCCGCCCACGCCCTCGAGCAGCAGCGTCTGGCCGGGGCGGATTCGCCCGTCGCGCACCGCTTCGTCGAGCGCCAACGGGATCGAGGCCGCCGAAGTATTGCCGTGATGATCTACGGTGGCGATGATTTTCTCGAACGGCAGGCCGAGCTTTCTGGCAGTCGCTTCCATGATGCGGATGTTGGCCTGGTGCGGCACGAACCAGTCCAGGTCCGACACCTTCAGCCCGGCCTGATCCAGCACCTCGTGCGTGACCTCCTCGAATACCCGCACGGCGAACCTGAAAACCGGGCCCCCGTCCATGTGGACGAACGGCCTGCCCCACACCTTGCCGCCGCATACGCTGCCCGGCACCGACAGTTGGTCCTTGTGGCTGCCATCGGCGTGCAGCCGCGTGGCCAGAATCCCGGGTGTGTCGCTCGCCGCGAGCACGACCGCACCCGCTCCATCGCCGAACAGCACGCAGGTGCCGCGGTCGTTCCAGTCGAGAATCCGGGAATAGACTTCAGCGCCGACCACCAGCACTTTCTTTGCCTGGCCGGCGCGGATGAAAAGATCCGCCGTACTCAGCGCATAGACGAAGCCGCTGCACACCGCCTGCAGGTCGAACGCCGGGCAGCCGGCAATGCCGAGCCTGGATTGCAGGATGCACGCGGTGCTCGGGAAAATCATGTCCGGCGTGGTGGTGGCGACGATGATCATGTCGATGTCGCCCGCCGCGACACCCGCGGATTGCAGCGCCTTCTGCGCAGCCGGCAGCGCCAGATCGCTGGTCAGTTCGCCTTCCGCCGCGATATGGCGGCTGCGAATGCCGGTGCGGCTGCGGATCCATTCGTCGGAAGTGTCGACGATCTTTTCCAGATCGGCGTTGGTGAGAATCTTCTCGGGAAGATGGCTGCCGGTGCCGATGATCCGGGAATTCATCACGCCACCCTTTGATGAATTGAGGCCATGCGCTCGCTGATGCCGTGGAGCATGTCATTATGCGCTTCCTCGTAGGCCCGCTGGATCGCGAAGCGGAAACCGAAACTGTCCGCCGAGCCGTGGCTCTTGACCACGATGCCTTTCAGGCCGAGCAGGCTGGCGCCATTGTAGCGACGAGGATCGACGCGGCGGCGGAAGGCATTGATAACCGGCAAAGCCATCGCGCCCGAGAGCTTGGTGAACAGATTGCGGCCGAACTCCTGGCGCAGGTACATCGCCAGCATCTGCGCCAGCCCTTCCGAAGTCTTGAGCGCGACGTTGCCGACGAAGCCATCGCATACGATCACGTCGGTGGTGCCCTTGTAGATGTCCGTACCCTCGATGTTGCCGTAGAAATTGAGGCTGCTGTCGCGCATCAGTTCCGCGGCCTGCTTGACCACTTCGTTTCCCTTGATCTCCTCTTCACCGATGTTGAGCAGGCCCACCGTCGGGCGCTCGATGTGTTCCACCGCGCTCACCAGCGATGATCCCATCACGCCGAACTGCAGCAGATGTTCCGCGGTGCAGTCCACATTGGCGCCGAGATCGAGCACGCAGGTGCGGCCCCGCTGGGTCGGCAGGAAAGAGGCGATGGCCGGACGCTCGATGCCGGGCAACATCTTGAGCACGAACCGCGACATCGCCATCAGCGCTCCGGTGTTGCCGGCGCTGACGCAGGCATCCGCCTGTTCGCTCTTGACCAGGTCGATCGCGAGCCGCATCGACGAGTCGCGTTTTCCCCGCAGCGCCGAGGCCGGCGATTCATCCATCGCCACCACTTCCGTTGCAGCTTCGATGCGAATGCGGCCGCCTGCCGTTGCGCGGCGGCGCTTCAGTTCGGTTTCGATTGCTTCGGGGATTCCTACCAGGATGACCTGCGCGTCTTCGACGCCGTCGACAAAATCGAGGGCCGCGGGCACGGTGACGTGGGCGCCGTGGTCGCCCCCCATGCAGTCGAGCGCTATCGTGATCGCCATGGATTATGCGTTGCCTCGGGAAGCGTGCCGCACCCGGGAAATGCCGGATACGCGCTCGGGCGGTTGTCGCACCCGCTGCAGCGGGTCGAAGCGGGCGTTCGGCTCACTAGGGAAGCTCTGCATAGGTCCCGCATGCGCGACCGAGGCGATTCGGGTCGAGG
>JBBPIT010000088.1:0-9924 GCA_038040175.1 Pseudomonadota bacterium
CTTTTGATCCTTCACAAAGACGCCATTATACCGATCGACTTTTGCATGGTAAATGTCAACCACACAGAGAAGGCCCCTGTTTCCAAAGAGGTATCATGAGAACGAGGCCGGTAGAGTTACACGGCTAGCTACACGATTGCGGCCCGATAAAGGACAAGCCCCGCCGAAGCGGGGCTTGTTATGGTGACCGGGAAGGGCTCTAGATGTTCGGATGCTGCGCCGGCGCCGGCGTGGCGTCAACGGGAATCGGGCGAGCCCGGCTCGTTGCTCTCTGCAGGCTTCGGCTCAAGTGTGCTGTCTGGCTTGGATGCCCTAAGCGTTCTACTCGCCGCCCTGGCGACCTGCTTTGCGGCCGCCGCGGCCTTGTCGCCATCTTGAACTTCGCGCTTTAGCACATCGGCTGCCAGGACCCCCTTGATCTGGTCGAGCTCGACGCGCACGTCCGGGGACATCCGACGGATCTCCCGGCGTAAGACCTCGAGGACCGTATCGCTCAAGATCAGTGCACCCAGAGTGAACCGGCTTAGCGCCTGGCGTTGTGAGTGGTACTCCCCAAGATTGGCCTTCTGCCACCCCTCCTTGGCGAGAAGGCTGACGAGTTCGATGTCCTCGCCACTGCGATGATTCACGGCGAGTAGATCGAAGTCGACGACGAGATCGTGTTCGATCGGTTTCGAAAACCGCACCCGGAATACTTTCCAAACGACGCTATTGGTGAGCGCCACCCACTCGCACCCCTGGTTGGCCGCATAGTCCACCACTTGTTTGATGTGCTGGTCTTTCAGTTCATGGCCAATAGCCTTGACTTCGATCAGAAAGGCCAGCGCGCCCTCTAGCTTCACAGCCAGGTCGCAGAACGTGCTCCGGATCATGTGTTCGGAGGTGATCTCCGCATATTTGTCGTAGCCAAAAACCTCTTGCAGCAGATCCGTGACTATGACAACGGTGTCCGACTCGTTCACATCCCTCGACTTCGCGGACACGAGAACAGGCTGAAATCTCTTAAGCCCGGCAGCGATTCGTTCGACTGCTTTCTTCGGTAGCTTCGCCATCTGGATACCCTTCCCCTTTAAATTGATCCTGGACGAAACCGAAAGCAAAAAGCCCCGCATCGTCCGAACTTTTTGCTAGGTGACGGTGACGGGCTCTAGAGGTTTGATGCTGCGCCGGCGCCAGCGTGGCGTCAATTGGATCGATTCCGCTTCTCGGGGATTTTCCCAGCTTACTTCCGGCGCCCCTTCCCGCCTGGACCTTTCCGTCTCTTCCTAGACCTCTTGCCACCACCATGAGTCAGCTTCTGAGTTAGCTTCGGATTCTGAGCAGCGACAAAATCGATTTCTTGCATTGATGGGACACGAAACGAAAATTTCGTACGCCCGTTCATATTCGTGACGGCGAAATCCCCCTGATTAATAACATCCATGCCGATCAGAATCTCCGCTCCTGTCAGTTTTGCTTTCGTGACGCGCACTCCCCCGAAAGCAACATTGTTGGGCAGGTAGATATTCACAAGGAAGACATCCTCGAACGTACTGCCTTGAACACCATGCACTTCGGCAACGCCAATGGGGGTCAACCCACAGGCATCCACGACTGTTTGGGTGACGCAGCTGTTCGTGGCACCGGTGTCCCAGATTGCATCAAATTGTGTCGCTGGCGGCGCTAAGCCCCCAGCGGCCGGGTCAAAAGCTTGAGAGATCCCGCACTGATTTTTCAAGACGTTCAGAATCCCGACCAGAGAAATGGTCGTGAAACTCTTAGGCGATTGGGCCATGCCCTAAGAAAATACGACTCTGGAGTGAAACGTCTGTTTGTATGCGGAGTCGCCGGGCGATACGAACTGAACGAGAAAGGTGCCAGCTGCATGGCCCTTCTTCTGAGTCTCTGTTACTGCCTGGATCTGATCGTCGAACGCACCGATCACAGTCTGATCCTTGATCACAACGAACTTTCCGTTGTGCTCTTTTATCAGGTCAGCTTGGTGCGCGACGTAATAGTCAAACTCTTTTTTCAGCGGATTTTCCATCTTGAGCCCCTATCGGGGCGTAACGGCCAGACACGTTTTTCGGGTGATACTTAAGCGATAAGTATAGGCAACCCGCTCCAAAACAACCAGCGGCTACCTATTCCCTGAAGATACAGGCATTTGCCTGCCGCACCATTAGATCCGCCCCCGCCGCCGAAGGCCGTCACGCTCATCCTGACGCCGGCAGGCCTCATCCCACGTCAGCCGGCTGATCATCCCCTTGATCTTTTCCCGGTGCAGTTCGATCGGTGACGGAGGACAAGGAACTCAAGCCGTCCAGGCCACCCCGCCCCCACCACCCCGAACGCGCACGCAAATTTTCTACCTCTCCCCCACTCACCAAATTGCTCGATCTGGGAAGCGGTAAACTTGGATTTAACCGTAACGCTTTCCGGTCGTGAGGCAATCATGAGCGCGGCGATTCGAATCGACCCCAAGGACCAGCGAAAGCTTTTCTATCTCGACTCGCATGACCACAGGCGGCGCCGGCCGCGGGCTATGCTGCCGGGATGCTCGCTGATTACGATTTACCTGCGCCGTGAGTCGAAGGCTGCTGGCGAGCCCGTAGGTGATTTCGGTGCGCAGTTGAAGCTTTGTGTATATGGCTGGCGGTTTGTCGATGGGATTCGCGAAAGATCGAGACGGCACCCAAGTTGAATGGCTGCCGTATACCATCTCGCACAGGGGCTGTTCGTTCTCGCAGGGTTGCAGTACTACTTTTGCAGCCGCAACCCCATTTTCATGCCCGCCGCTAAAGGTCTTGCAGTATTCCACGCGTGGGGTGCGGTCGCCACAATCGGAATGCTTATTCTCTTCGTGACCGGCTTTTTCTTTCTTCCTTGGTGGATGCCGTTTTCCGCGTGGCTCGCTGGACAATTCGCCTTTACTTTTGTGCCACAGGCGTGGAAGGAGAACAAGGGGCCGGGTGTGGGTTTGCTCGCCACACTGGCAGGGGTCGCCACCTCTGCGGCCCTGTTCTTCGCGTAAGAAACGCACAAAAATCCGCAGACCCCACCAAGGCGGAACGCACCAAGTGCAGCGCACCGTCCACGGTGAACGTGAAGTAACGCAAAGGGGAGATGCCATGTGGGACACGATCAAAGGCGTGGGTGGGTGGGCAATCGGTACGCTGTCTTCATTGGCCTCTTCCTCTTGGGAGTCGGTGTCGTGCCTATCGCAATGCTCGCCACCCATTCTTAAAGGCATGTGGTCAACCTTCGGCGGCTTCTCTCGCGCGTTGCCGTGCATTGCCCGGTGGTTCGACTAGCGTCAGTCCTTCTCGCGCTGGCACCGGTGCCGCAACGGAACCAATGATAGAGTGCGCCACATGGCCCGCCCGCCAAAATCTTTGCCCGCGCTCCGTCGCCTGATCCGTGCGTCGATCGATCCTGCGTACCGCGCCGAGCTTGCCCGCCTCAAAGATCCGGAGCAAACCCGCAAAGGTCGCTTGGGCGGTCTGACGCGCGCGCTGCGCGCCGGACAGAACGTCAGCGCCGCAACGCTCGCACGAGTCCTGGCGGGCGGCTGGCGCCCTCCCTTCGACGTTGCCGCCGCTGCCGCGAGGGTCACCCGGCAACAGCCGACGCCCTGACTGTTGCTGCTGTGCGACCCGGCCCGCAATGTTGCCGGCTGTGACAGTCCACGCGACAGACAGTCAACGGCAGGGGGAGTCAACGGGCGACGCTGTTGACCGTGCTGACTGCTCGTCGCCCCCCGAGGAATTCCGAAAAGTAATGGAAGATCAAAGGCGCTAGCGTCGCTGCGCGCCGTTTTCACGTACACGGAGTGCTGACCCTGGGTTATCTAAGCCGGAGCATCGCAAGATCAGAGGCGCCTGCCCTGCATGTGGTCGGAGAAGCATGGATTCGGAAGACCCCCGCACAAGCTCCATGCTTTACAGGATGTTCAAGTGGCGAGGCAGCTGTTGAAGGGAGGAAGGTACAGTCCATACTGACGGCGCTGGGTCGATCCGCGATGATCAATACTCGGGAGGGCGAAATGAAGGGAATCCGTTTTTTCGGTTGCTCGGCGTTGTTGGTGCTACTTGCGCTCGGACCATCGGGAGCGGCCGAGGATTCAAAACGTTTTGATGGTAACGCGCTTCTCAAGCGATGCACTAGTCAGGCTGTGCGAACGGAGTTCATATCCGATCCGCACGAGGCTTTCAATGCTGGCTTTTGTCTTGGGATCGTGGGGGGCGTCGGGGGCGTCTTGGGTTTTTCAAAAGAGTTCGTCCAGCGGACGCAGCACGAAGGAACATTAACGTACATGGAAAAGAACGGATTCTTAAAGCCGTTCTGCGTTCCCAGCCAAGGTCTTTCGCAAGCGCAGTCGGCGCGAGTCGTCTTCAAGTACCTCAGCGATCATCCTGAAGAACTACACAACGACGCAGAGAAGCTTGTGGCCACTGCACTTGTTCAAGCATTCCCCTGTAGATAGTCTAAGTGGAAAATCTGTCAGTGCACCGTTGCGCCGTGCTTGTCGATAATGTCGAGCATGAGGAAGGGATCGTAACGATTGCGTGGAATGCGCAACTCACAGGTTGCCCGTCCACGGATCGCCAACGCCAGGATCACGGCTTCCGGGTCAGCCCGGTCGTCGGTCAAGACGGCATAACGGATGGCGGGCCGCTCGGCCAGCATGGTGAGTACGCCTTGCCGGCGGGCTTCGGCTGCGGGGTCTAGTAGGGGGACGACTTCCGGGCGTGTGGAGTTTGCTAATGCTAAAGTTGCTAATCCTGCTAATGGTCGCTCCCTTGCCAGCCCATCGTTAGCAGCTTTCGCAGGATTATCATTAGCAATCTTCCCAGCATCGCGTTTTCGGATCAGTGCGGCAAGGGTCACGATGCGCCCCCCTCGATCAGCAGCGCCGGATTCACGGCAATCATTTTCCGCTTACCGTCCCGCACCCATCGCGCCCGGCCGGCCTCTTCCAGTTCGCGCATGGCGGTTTCGATGGTCGCCTTGCTCCGCAGTACGCCAGGTCCGCCTTGTTGCAGTTTGGCAATCGGAACAAGGTGCGTCCGCTGCCGCCTGCAATACTCGATCAGCCAGGAATCCAGCCGCGCCGCGTTCGCCAGTTCCACCGGTAGCGCAAGCTCGCCGAAGAAGCGCCGCGATTCGTTCAGGTGCCATGCCGCAATGCGGCTTGCACCATCGAAGGCTTCCAGCCCGACAGCGCCGCCCATGCCCGATTCAAAAACATGGAATAGCGCCGCCAGCCGCGCCGCGTTGTCGGCGGATTTGCTCGCGACGTCCCTCACGTCGTAAAGCTCACCACCGCTGGCAAGCTCGCCCTCGATTGCGTTATGGAAGGCTACCCATGCCGTTTTTGCCTCCGGTGCGAGCGCCAGCAACGGCGGGATCAGTGCGCCATCGTCATCAATGGGTGCGCGTTGATTCAGAATCGCCCCGATGCGCCGGTTGAATGCGGTCAGGCTCGGCCAGTTCGCGGGCGCTTCGGTGAAAGGCCGGAAGCCTTGCGTCGATTCTGGCCATGCGACAAGGAACCGGGCAAGAAAGCCGGTGCCACGCGGTAACCCACTTGATCGGTCGAAGAAGCTCCGCAATGTAGCCTCTTGCACCTGAAGCGCTACCGTTAGGCGCGCCCCGCGAACGGTGAAGGATTCCGAAGTGCGCCGGCCGATAGCTAGCCCGCCACCGTCCCAAAGGATATTCAGCAGGCCCAGGTTCCGCATGATTGAATCCTTGCCCATAGCGTGCGCGCCGAGCACTATTCCCGCTTCGCTGGATAGCACGCCAGAAGATGGCCATTCACGCGACAGCACCCATGCCAGATTCTCCGGTGTATCGTCGCCCCGCAACAGCTTCGGCACTCTCGGCGCTTCCGGCTTTTCATCCTCAAGATCGCGTAGCGCAGCCTCTTGCTCGGCAGTCTGCTTACCGCCCTTTGCAAGCTGGCGAATTTTTTCCTTGATGCCGGCACGCTTTGCGTCCCATGCTTCCAGCGCCGCTATGTAATCCTTTACCAGCGGCTTTGCCGCCTCGGCTTGTTGTGTTTCAAAGTCGCGGATCGCCGACGTAAAGAAGCTGTCGCAGGTTGATTTGCGCTCGCCACTGTCAGCGATTGTGAGCAGGAATAATCCAACAGGCCCGCGCAGTTTGTCCGCTCGAGTTATGTCAGCGTGCGCTTGGATCGCGAGCGACAGCGCCGCCAGTGCGGACGATGCCACCATCGGAACGGGTGCCTTGGTAAATCCCTGCACTTCGATCACCGCCGCCCGGATCGTGTCGGGCAGCGCATCAAGTGGGTAAGGCTCCACTTCCACCTTCGCTACCAGCGGCAGCGGATCGGGCCATCCGGTTTCACGTGCCCCGTTTGCAGGCAGAACAGCAGCAATTGAGGAGGCAGACGTTGTGCTCGTCGCTATCGGCGCAATCTGGCTCACGCCTTCATGTGCGGTAGCGGCGGCTATGCGGGCATCGAGAAACGCCGCGCCGCGCTCAATGCCGTGTGACTGTTCACCCATGGCCCGACTCCTCGATGGCGGCAGCAATTCGGCCAGCGGCCAGGGATAGCCGTTGTCGATCGGTCTCTGAAAGCCTGATTCCGTTTGCGATATTGCCAGCGGCCGTAGCGACCAGAAGGGTCTCGAACCCGACCGCGCGCAGCACATCAGCGGCGGGGAAGGGTCGCCGTTCGGGTTTGAATTCGCCAAGGCGCTCGGGAAATAAAGCATCGAACGTGAGACCGACAGCGGATAGCACGTCTTCAACGGCGCAACCCGCAAAGTCATGAACCAGGACGCGCCCATCGTCAAGCTCGCGAATGCTTAGGCTCGGAGTCTTGTCCTTATGTGAGGGGCACCGGGCCAGCCAAGTGCCAGGGCCGGTGCGTCGCACGATATCCAGCCGAGCGAGGAGTACATCGGCGCCCATCTCTACCTCGGCCGCCTTTCGGTGGTCCGCGACTTGCGGCGCCGCCGATTGGAAGCTTTAACTGATTTTTTCCCCATGTTTGCGACTCGCGCGGCAACCATGCGGGCGATTGCGGGGGATCGGGCCGAATCCTGCTCGCGGCTCTTTTGAATCTGAGTCCGCAGCCATTTCTCAATCTCGGTTTCCACCCAGTAGGTGGATCTCGATTGCGAATCGCCGATCTTGATCGGCTTTGGAAAGGTAGGATCAAAGCGAGGGGATCTCGGGTTCAGCGATTCCCACACCTTGCTTTTCTTGCGGCACGTACGGGCCATCACTTCGGGAAGACGAAGGAACTTCGTAGGTTGAAAATCCAATGCTGATTCGGACATCCGCGCCCCCTGTTGGATTGGAGCGGAGACAATCTCATGGCCTTGGAAGACAGTCAGCTTCCGGAGGGGGTACAAATATCGGCCGATTTGCCGATGGCAGAACGGACTACCTCCGCTTTAGCGCGCCCTTCATTGCGGCCATCAGTTCGCCGGAGCGATTTTCTTTCTCGGTGGCTCTCCTCTTGGTTTTCTTGATAGCCCCGTCCGACACGAAATGCTCGTTTGCTGTGACGATGATTTTCTGTCCGCCGTGCAGATCTGCTAAGCGAGAGGTCTTTTCGATCTTCCTTGCCTTGCTCTTTTGTCCGCGTCCGCGATTGAGATGAAAGGCGTCAAGAAAAGCTTTCCCGTTCTTTCGATGGAGGTCTCCGACCTTCTCCGCGCCTTCGTTTTGAGCAATCGCCTGTAGCGCTTTCGAAATGCAGTCGGCTACGTATCGCTTGAGAATGAGGTTGTCCAGAATCGAATCCGCAGAAGGCGTTTCCTTACGGGGCGAAATGAATCGCAGCAGCAGTCGCTCGGCCGCTTTGCGGTCCCCTGTCTTGGCAGACTCGATAGTCTTTTCAAGCGCCGAGCGAAGGTCTACCGGGTCCACGGGTGGAACCGGGTCCACGGGCGGATTCGATTCGGCCTTCTTTGTGCTCTTGCTGTTCGAGCTTGGCATGCCGCGCTCCTTCTCGCGCATCCTTCTGGAAAGGAAGCCCGCCCAACCTGGGAAGGATCCAGGCTTTCGGTGATCAGCCTAGGGCGGACTGTTAACAGACTGTGGTCGTGTCGTCAGTGTAAAAGATTGAAGCCGACAAGCGATGAACCGGAAGCGCGGATTGTCTCGCCCGAGCTCAGGGAGAAAGCGGCACTCGCCAGGCTGGCACTTAATTCCGCTACCCACTGGCGTTCTGCGTCCGACAGGTGTCGCCCGAGTTTAGGCTCGACCGTCGCGGCCAAGGCGATCGCGTTGATTCCGATCAAGCGAACTGCGGAAACAGGCTGGCCGTAATCGCGATCGGACTCGAGTGCAGCGCTGGCGAATTGTTCGAAATCTTTCTGAATGGGTAAGGTTGGCGCTGATTGATTCATCATAGGTATCTCCTTTATCAAAAGTTGAACGGTGGGTTCTTCGGTGCGGCAGTTCAATCACATCCACAGCCGGCGCAGTCGTTGCCGCCCCAACGCGCCGGCGCTCTTGTTACTCAGCCCGTTTTTCGCAAGCTGATTACTTTGTCGGACGGCTGCTCGCACCGGGTCAGGAAATCGGCCCACAGTCCAAGCGCCTTCCGACGTTCCTCGAAATAGTCTCCCCGGTCGTACACGTCCACCAGTCCGCCAAGAGTGTGATTCAGACACTTTTCCGCGGTGATGATGTCCACGCCCAGCTTGCCCAGGTGCGTGCGGGCCGTGCGCCGTAGGTCGTGCACGGTGAAGTGCTGCACATCGGCACCCAGGCGATCGAGCGCGGCATTGAGCGTGCCCTCCGCGATCGGACCACGGCGATTCATGCCGGGCAAAAGCCATGGGCTCCCGCGCGCGAGGTTCAGAAGCTCGCGGAACCACTCCACGACGACGGGCGCCAAGGGAATTACGAAGGGTTTTCCGTTCTTCGAGTTCTCGGCGGGGATCGTCCACGCGGCGCCCTCGAGGTCCAGGTGCTCGGGTTTTGACAGTCGGATCTCGACTTTGCGCACAGCGCACGCCAGGATGATCTTGACGGCCAGCGCGTTCGACTTGCCGATGTTGGGCAACTTCTCCAACACGGCGCGTAACTCCTCTTCCGACAGGCTCTTCGGTTGCCGGACAGGTTTCCGCTTGCCCAGGATCGCTTTCAGCTTGAGGCTCGCACAGGGATTCGACTGGGCCAGATGCTTGGCTTGGCCGTGCCCGAATATAACAGAGGTGATCGTGAACGCACGGCGGGCCACCGAAAGGGAGTGCACGGCGATTCTCTCGACCATGCGGACGATCTCGCCCCCGCCGATCTCGCCGATGCGAAGGTCTCCAAGGCACGGGAGGATGTCCTTTTTGAGAATCCGGCGAATGTCCTTCTGCGTGCTGGGCTTCAGATCCGGCAGGGCTCGGGCGTCGTAGTCTGCGGCCAGCTCGCGGAAGGTCTTTGCGGCCTTTACCGCGGCCTTGGAGCGGCGTCGCTCTGCTACCGGGTCTATGCCCTCCCCGATTCGCGCGCGCTCCTTGGTGGCCCGTTTCTGCGCGTCCTTCAGGCTGCAATCAGAATATTTTCCGATCGTGAGCCAATGCGGTTTACTCCCGTGCCGATAACGCAGTTGCCAGCTGGCGCCGGACTTGGTAATCCGGAATGACAACCCGCTGCCGTCGCCAACCGCGACAACGACAGGCTTGTTTTCCTTCAGAAGAGCTTGCACTTTTTGCTCGGTCAGTCGGTCCATTCTCGCTCCATGATTCGTCGGAACTATTGAAGCGTAGCTACACAATTAGCTACACGCAAAGGTTGGACGAAGCTGGACGGGACTGGACGTGCTTCCTGCATCACTCCGGCGATTTCAGTCCGTTAGAATGAATATCTGGACGGCGTCGCACTTTGCCGGACAATGATGCAGAGTGGCATGGTAAATGCCGAACTCTGTAGGGTTTTTTCGTTGACCCGAGAGGCGTGAGC
>JBBPIT010000089.1:0-9424 GCA_038040175.1 Pseudomonadota bacterium
GTTCCGCCGGCCTTGGCCGGTGGATGCGACCCGGAGTCGCTCGCATTGCACGCCGATCATGTGCGCTCGTTGGGACGCCTACGCGGTCACATCCCCAGAGGGGCCCCTGTTCCGCGCTCCGGCGTCCCTAGCAGTCATCCGCACCTGGCGCAACGCGCGTCGTCGGACTTATGCAGAGCTTCCTTATGGGCTCCAGCGCGCGCCCACGGCACAGATACGCTGCACCATTGCCGGTTTTGGCAGGCTCACGTGCAGGTCTTCATAGGCGAGTACGCGCAGTTTCCCGCGCACCACTTCTAGCAGTTCGCCGGGCCGCAGCAGGAAATCGGGATTGGACGGCTTGCCGAAGCGTTCGTTGCCGAGCGCGAACGTTTCATATATGAGCGCGCCGTCTTCCGCCAAGGCGTCCTGGAGATGCGGAAACAGCGGCCGATACAGGTAGTTTGCAACGACGATGCCGGCAAAACGCCGGCCTTCGAGCGGCCACGGCGCGCGTTCCAGGTCGGCGATCTGCACGCTGACGCCGGCCACGCCGGTCAATGCTGCAAGCGCCTGGGCATCGCGATCGACCGCGCAGACGCGATAGCCGGCGGAAGCGAGATAGCGGCTGTGCCGGCCGCTACCGCAGGCAAGGTCGAGCACTTCGCCGCCGGCAGCAATGAAGCCGGCCCAGCGCTTCACCCATTCGGAGGGAGATTGCAGTGCGTGCGCGTTATCCAAGACGTCAAATGCAATCAGGACGCGGGAACATTCTCAATGCTACAACTTTCCCGCGCGTGGGCCGCCTTGCATCGCGCACATTTTGTCTGCGCCGCGCAGGCGCACAAGCTGATTTGACACCTCCCGGGGCCGGTGCTAAAACCCTCTGTTACAGTTGCCCTTTAACCCGAAAGACGACGTTCGCGGAGAGCACAATGAAAACCAAGTGGGCATTGATCGGCGTGTGCGTACTGCTGCCGGCCTGCAGCAACATGAGCAGCCTGTTCACCAGGAATCCCTCCGCCACCGCGGTGCTGGCGGCCACCAAGGGCAATTCGGTAAGCGGCACCGTCAAGTTCACCCAGAAAGGCGAGGTCGTGCTGGTCGCAGCCAAGATCACCGGGCTCTCGGCCAACGGCACACACGGCTTCCATATCCACGAGAAAGGCAACTGCAGCGCCGCCGACGCTTCCAGCGCCGGCGGGCATTTCAATCCGTCCGGCGGCAAGCACGGCGGCCCGGTCGGCGCGGTTCGTCACGGCGGCGATCTCGGCAACCTGCGGGCCGACGCCAACGGCTTTGCGCAGGCCTCGATCGAGGTGACCGGGATCACGCTGGGCACCGACGCCAACAGCATCATCGGCCGCGCCGTGATCGTTCATGGCGGCCCTGATGATCTGAAATCCCAGCCGGCCGGCAACTCCGGCCCCCGCGTGGCCTGCGGACTTATCAGCAAGAACCCCGACAAAGTTTTCTGAGCGTGCGCTTATCGCACCTTGATTCCTTGGCTGGGCTCCGGCGATCCTTTTCCCGAGGTTGAGCGCGCACTCGCGGAACCGAACGGCCTGCTTGCCGCCGGCGCCGACCTGTCGCTGCCCAGGCTGCTGGAAGCCTACCGCAACGGCATCTTTCCCTGGTTCGCCCACGACCAGCCGATCCTGTGGTGGAGCCCCGATCCACGCATGGTCCTGTTCCCCGCCGAGCTGAAGGTCTCGCGCTCGCTGGCGCGCACGATGCGCAACACGCGCTTCGAAATGCGCGCCGATACCGCTTTTGACGAGGTGATCGAGGGTTGCCGGAAGCCGCGGCGCGGGGAGTCCGGCACCTGGATTACCGAAGAGATGGCCGAGGCCTACGGTGCGCTGCATCGCGCCGGGTTCGCGCACTCGGTGGAAACCTGGCTCGACGGCGAACTGGTGGGCGGCCTGTACGGCGTCGCGCTCGGCCTCGCATTCTTCGGCGAGTCCATGTTCACGCGCGTCAGCGACGCCTCGAAGGTCGCGCTCGTGGCGCTGGCACGGCAACTGCAGCACTGGGGCTTCGGCGTGATCGACTGCCAGATGAACACCGCCCACCTCGCCTCCTTCGGCGCCCGCGAAATCACGCGCGCCGAGTTCACGCGCAGGCTGCGGGAATTGGTACACTATGCCCCGGTTCCGGTGCCGTGGCGTCTGGAGTCTACGATCGCGCGATGACACAGCTCAACGACCTGCCCTTTTCGGTACTGCAGTTCTACGCAACTGCCCCGTACCCGTGCAGCTACCTGCCCGACAAGCTGGCCCGCTCGCAGGTGGCCACCCCCAGCCATGCGATCGACAGCCAGGTTTACAGCGAGTTGGTGAAGGTCGGCTTCCGCCGCAGCGGCGCGTTCACCTATCGTCCCTACTGCGATCACTGCCGCGCCTGCGTGCCGGTGCGCATGGTCACCGCCGGCTTCGAGCCCAGCCGCTCGCAGCGTCGCGCCCACGCCCGTCACAACGCGCTGGAAGCGCGCATGCTGGAACTCAAGTATCACCCCGAGCACTATGCGCTGTACCTGCGCTACCAGTCGCACCGCCACAGCGGCGGCGGCATGGATCACGACAGCCGCGAGCAGTACCGCCACTTCCTCCTGCAGAGCAACGTCCGCTCCAGCCTGGTGGAGTTCCGCGAGGAGGGGCGCCTGCGCATGGTCAGCATTGTCGATCGGCTCGACGACGGCCTGTCGTCGGTATACACATTTTTCGAACCCGAAGTCACCGGCGCCAGCCTCGGCACTTACAACGTGGTGTGGCAGGTGGAGCTGTGCCAGCGCCTGGGGCTTCCCTATCTCTATCTGGGCTACTGGATCGCGCAAAGCCGCAAGATGGCCTACAAGATCAACTTCCAGCCGCTGGAGGGATTGATCGACGGCCAATGGCGGAGACTGCCGCGCGACGCGTCCTCCCCCGAGGCCGCGTGATCTCTGCACGCCGGGTCGCGGACGGCGGCGCCGTTGCCGCCGCCTGCTGACATGCTCTATCGCCTGGCCCGCCCGTTCCTGTTCCAGCTCGACCCCGAGCGTGCGCACCATGGCGCGCTGCGCTTCCTGGATGTTGCCTGCCGGTTTGGACTCTCAGGCGCGATCGCCGGCGCGATCGTTCACTCTCCGCGCCGCGTGATGGGGATTGAGTTTCCCAATCCGGTGGGACTGGCGGCGGGACTGGACAAGAACGGCGAACATATCGACTCGCTGGCGGCGCTGGGTTTCGGCTTCATCGAGGTTGGAACGGTGACCCCGCGCCCGCAACCCGGCAACCCGGCTCCGCGCCTGTTCCGCATCCCCGAGGCGCGCGCCATCGTCAACCGCATGGGTTTCAACAACGACGGCGTCGAGCGACTGGTGGACAACGTCGCGCGCGCGCGCTATCGCGGCATCCTCGGCATCAACATCGGCAAGAACTTCGACACCCCGATCGAGCGCGCCGCCGAAGATTACCTGTACTGCCTGCGCAAGGTGCATGCGGCTGCGAGCTACGTCGCGGTCAACATCTCCTCGCCCAACACCGCCAACCTGCGCCAGTTACAGCAGTCCGGCCAACTCGACCGGCTGCTGGGCACGCTTACCGAGGAGAACCGCAGACTCGCGGCGCGGCACGGCAGGACGGTGCCGCTGGCAGTCAAGATCGCACCCGACCTGAACGCCGAGGAAATCGGGCAGATGGCGGCCTCGTTCGCCAGGCACGGCGTGGACGCGGTGATCGCCACCAACACCACCATTTCCCGCGATGGCGTCGAAGGGCTGGCGAACAGCGAGCAGGCGGGTGGGTTGAGCGGCGCGCCGCTGAAGGTTCGCTCGACCGCAGTCTTGCGCGAGCTGGCAAGATCGTTGGCCGACCGCATCCCGATCATCGGTGTGGGCGGCATCTTTTCCGCGGCCGACGCCCGCGAAAAGCTCGACGCCGGTGCCAGCCTGGTCCAACTCTACAGTGGGCTGATCTACGAAGGCCCGGGATTGGCGCGCCGGATCGCCGCGGATCTCGCGGCGTGGACTTAAGACCCTGAATCCGTTATAACTTTAGCGTCAGCTCGAATAAGATTTCGAACTGCCGGCGTTATAATGCGCGCTTTTATCGGCGCCCCGCCCCTGTACCAGAAGACCCTGAATGAACATCAGCGTAGACGCAGTCCTCACCCAACCCGAACTGAAGCTCGGCTTCCGCAGCCGATTCGAAGCTCTCTACCAGCGCGCCGGATTGCAGCGGCTCGATGCCGCTTTCCTCAATTTCCTCGGCAGTGCCGACGCGGCGCTGCGCGCGCGGCTGGAATCCGCCCGCATCGAGCCGGAGGCACTGGCGCGCAAGGAAGAATCGGAATTGCTGATCGCCGTGGCCGAACATCTTGACGATTTCGTCGCGCGCCTGTTCGGCATCGAGGCCGAGGTGCAGGCGCTGTCCGCGCGCCACCACGAGCTTGCGCCGCTGTTCTCCTGCAAGCGCCTGTTCGTCCAGCGCAAGGCGATGAACACCTACAAGTCCGAGATTGCCGCCGGTTTCGACGGCGAGGAACTTGGGCAGAAGCTCGCGCAGTGGTTCGGCGATGCGTTCAGCGAACTGGCGTTCGCCCGGCACGTAGCTGAATGGCACAAGGACGAAGCCGCCAACGCCGAGAAACTCGACACCGCGATGCGCTACGCGGCATGGGCGGCGCACACGCCGGCGGGACAAAGGAAGCACCAGACCGGCGTGCTGTTCAAGGCACCGAAAAAACTCGACTTCCAGAAACTGGTGCCGCTCGACACGCGTGAAGAAAACGGCGTCACGGTGCACACGCTCTCGCACCTGCGCCGCCGTCACGGCTTCGCGCTCACCGATTCCGGCACCGACCTGGTCGGCGCGCTCGATCAGACCAACTACTGCATCTGGTGCCACGAGCAGGGCCGCGATTCCTGTTCGCACGGGCTGAAGGAGAAGGCTCCCGCGGACCGCGGTGCTGCGCCGTTCAAGAAAACCGTTTTCGGCGTGCCTCTGGCGGGCTGTCCGCTGGAAGAGCGCATTTCCGAATTCCAGAAGCTCAAGACCGATGGCATCGCGGTCGGCGCGCTGGCAATGATCACGGTGGACAATCCGATGGTTGCCGCCACCGGGCATCGCATCTGCAACGACTGCATGAAATCCTGCATCTACCAGAAGCAGGAGCCGGTCAACATCCCGCAGGCGGAAACCCGCAGCCTGAAGGACGTGCTGGAACTGCCCTGGGGATTCGAGATCTATAGCCTGCTCACGCGCTGGAACCCGCTCGACCTGCGCCGGCCGTTCCCCCGGCCCGCCAGCGGCCGCCGCGTGCTGGTCGCCGGCATGGGCCCGGCCGGATTCACCGTGGCGCACCATCTGATGAACGACGGCCACAGCGTGGTCGGCATAGACGGCCTGAAGATCGAGCCGCTGCCCGCGCACCAGTCCGGAGTGGATCGCACCGGCGCGCGGGTCGCGTTCGAGCCGATCTTCGACGCCGAATCGCTGTTCGAGTCGCTGGACGATCGCGTCATGGCCGGATTCGGCGGCGTGGCCGAGTACGGCATCACGGTGCGCTGGGACAAGAATTTCCTGAAGCTCATCCGGCTGCTGCTGCAACGGCGGCAGGAATTCGCGTTGTTCGGAGGGGTGCGCTTCGGCGGCACGCTTTCGGTCGACGACGCCTTCGATCTTGGGTTCGATCACGTGGTGCTGGCCGCGGGCGCGGGGCGCCCCACGGTGCTCGACATCCCCAACGGCCTGGCGCCTGGCGTTCGCACCGCTTCCGACTTCCTCATGGCGCTGCAACTCACCGGCGCGGCCAAGCAGGATTCGATCGCCAACATGCAACTGCGGCTGCCGGTGGTGGTCATTGGCGGCGGGCTCACCGCGATCGACACGGCAACCGAATCGGCTGCCTACTACCCGCTGCAGGTGGAGAAATTCCTGCGCCGCTTCGAGACGCTGTGCGCCGAGCGCGGCGAGGAAAAGGTTCGCGCTTCATGGAGTGCCGCGGAAAAGAGCATCGCCGAAGAGTTTCTGGCCCACGCGCGCGCCATTCGCGCCGAGCGCACGAAGGCCGCGGCAGAAGGCCGCGAGCCGCATATCCTCGAATTGCTGCAATCCTGGGGCGGGGTCGCCATCGCCTATCGCAAACGCCTGATCGACAGCCCTTCGTACGCGCTCAATCACGAGGAAGTCGAAAAAGCGCTCGAGGAAGGCATCCGCTTCGCCGAAAACCTCACGCCCGTTGCCGTCGAAGTGGACGAACTCGGCTACGCCACGGGGCTCACCGTCACCAGCAAGCGCACACTGGCGGATGGCGGCACCGAAACCGCGACGGTAACGCTGCCGGCGCGCACCGTGCTGGTCGCTGCAGGCACCCAGCCGAACACCGTGCTGGCGCGCGAGGACGCGCACAACTTCCATCTCGACGGCCGTTACTTCCAGGCCTGCGACGAGAACGGCGTGCCGGTGAAACCCGAGAAAAGCGCCAAGCCGGCTTCCCCGCAGGTGCTGCTGTCGAAGCGCCCCGACGGCCGATTCGTCAGCTTCTTCGGCGATCTGCACCCCTCCTTCTTCGGCAACGTGGTCAAAGCCATGGGCGGCGCCAAGCAGGGCTACCCCGTGGTCAGCCGCGTTTTGGAGAAAGTGCGTCCGGCTTTTTCCGGAACCGATGCCGATTTCGTCGCGGCGCTCAACAGCGAATTGCGAGCAACAGTGCACGAGGTAATCCGGCTCACGCCAAGCATCGTCGAAGTCGTGGTGCGCGCGCCGCTGGCTGCGAAGAAATTTCAGCCCGGCCAGTTCTACCGGCTGCAGAACTTCGAAATCCTCGCGCAGCATGTCGATGGCACCCGCCTGGCAATGGAAGGCCTCGCCCTCACCGGCGCCTGGGTGGATCGCGACAAGGGGCTGGTGTCCACCATCGTGCTGGAGATGGGAGGGTCGTCCGATCTATGCGCGCTGCTCAAGCCCGGCGAACCGGTGATCCTGATGGGGCCGACCGGCTCGCCCACCGAAATTCATCCGGACGAAACCGTGGTGCTGGTCGGCGGCGGCCTCGGCAACGCCGTGCTGTTCTCGATCGGCCAGGCGCTGCGCGCAGCCGGGTCGAAGGTCCTGTACTTTGCCGGTTACAAGAAAATGATCGACCGCTACAAGATTGCGGATATCGAAGCGGCCTCCGACGTCGTGGTGTGGTGCTGCGACGAAGCGCCGGGATTCGAACCTAACCGCCCGGACGATCGAGCCTTCGTGGGCAACATCGTGCAGGCGATGGCCGCGTATGCGCAAGGCAAACTCGGCCCTCAGGCGATCGCCTTCAAAGCGGTGGACCGCATCATCGCGATCGGCTCGGACCGGATGATGGCGGCAGTGGCTGCCGCGCGCCACGGCGTGCTGGCGGCGCACCTTGATCCGCATCACTTCGCGATCGGTTCGATCAACTCGCCGATGCAGTGCATGATGAAGGAGATTTGCGCCCAGTGCCTTCAGCCGCACGTGGATCCGTCCAGCGGCGAGCGCACCTACGTGTTCTCCTGCTTCAACCAGGATCAGCCGCTCGACAAGGTGGATTTCCCGGGACTGGCGGCGCGGCTCGTCCAGAACTCGGTGCAGGAAAAGCTCACCGCCCACTGGATCGACCGCTGCCTGACTCACCTCGGCCGCCGTCAGGCATAGCAAAAGCAGTTTTTCACCGCAAAGACGCAAAGAACGCGAAGGAAAGGCAATAATTACGTTTCAATAATTACTCGGCGTACATCCCAGAGATGTTCCTATTGCAGGGGTTAATGTGCATTCCCCTCGTATTCCGGATGCATGGTTTTCTTTGCGTCCTTTGCGTCTTTGCGGTGAAAAGATTCTTGACGTCAGTGGTTTAATACCGGCCGTGAACCCCGAACTCATCGATGCCATAGACGCGCTGCTGCCGCAGACCCAGTGCACCAAGTGCGGCTATCAGGGTTGCCGGCCTTACGCCGAGGCAATCGCGCGAGGCGACGCCGACATCAACCAGTGCCCCCCGGGCGGGGCAGCCGGCATCCGCAAGCTGGCGCAGTTGCTCGGGCGCGAGCAAAAGGCGCTCAATCCCGCCAACGGAGTCGAGAAACCGCGTACCGCGGCGCTGATCGACGAATCGCGCTGCATCGGTTGCATGCTGTGCATCCATGCCTGTCCGGTGGACGCGATCGTCGGCAGCCCCAAGCAGATGCACACCGTGCTGACCGAGTTCTGCACCGGTTGCGATTTGTGCGTCCCACCCTGCCCGGTCGACTGCATCGAGATGGTCGAGCTGGGAGCGCTGGCCGGACAAAGCGTCGAGGACATGGCGGCCATCGCCCGGAGCCGCTACCAATTCCACCAGCTTCGACTCGAACGCGAAAAGATCGAGCGCGAGCAGCGGCTGGCACAGAAAGCCGAGGCCAAGCTTGCGCACTGGGAATCGCTAACGATTGGCCACGATCTCGACCGCAAGAAGGCTGCGGTGCGCGCCGCCATCGAACGCGCCCGCGCCCGCCTCGCCGGTCAAGGCTAAAAACAGGATCTTTCACCGCAAAGGCGCAAAGAACGCAAAGAGGATCCTTTTTGGGCAAGGAACCAGTATGCAAACGAATGGACATTAGGGTTACAGACCGTTCACCAACAAGAAGTCCAACCGTTTTGTTTTCTCCCCATTCAGATTTTTCATGTTTTCTCCTTTGCGTTCTTTGCGTCTCTGCGGTGAAAGAATTTGATTTTTGTTCATGAGATGAACCCGACGAAAAGAACAGAAATCTTCCGCAGGCTGCGAGAGGCCAACCCGGCGCCGACCACCGAACTCACGTATCAGACGCCGTTCGAGCTGCTGGTTTCGGTCGTGCTCTCCGCCCAGGCCACCGACAAAAGCGTGAACCTCGCCACCGCCAAACTTTTTCCGGTCGCCAATACTCCGCGGGCGATTATCGCGCTCGGCGAGTCCGGACTCACGCCCTTCATCCGGAGCATCGGGCTGTACCGGACCAAGGCGAAGAACATCCTCGCCGCCTGCAAAATTCTGCTGGAAAAGTTCGGCGGCGAAGTGCCGCGGCGGCGCGAAGACCTGGAGAGCCTGCCGGGAGTGGGCCGGAAAACCGCGAACGTGATCCTCAATACCGCGTTCGGCGAACCGACCATCGCGGTGGACACCCATATCTTCCGGGTCGCCAACCGGACCGGCATCGCCCCCGGCAAGGACGTCGTCGAAGTCGAGAACAAGCTGATGAAATTCGTCCCGGAGGAGTTCCGCCAGGATGCCCACCATTGGCTCATCCTGCACGGGCGTTACGTGTGCACCGCGCGCAAACCCGCCTGCCCGACCTGCCTGATCAAAGATCTATGTGAGTTCAAACAGAAGACAAAGATGAAGTGATGACTGCGTGCGGCGTGTGTCCTGCTTAACTCTTCACCCTTCACCCTTCACCCTTCACCCTTCACCCTTCACCCTTCACCCTTCA
>JBBPIT010000090.1:0-9235 GCA_038040175.1 Pseudomonadota bacterium
ACCAATGGGTCGAGACCTTTCCCCGGACCGCCGGTTGGATGCTCGCGCTGGGTGCTGCGATCGTATTGATCGCCTCGATGATCGTGTGGCTCGGGCATCGCTAAAAGATACAATAGGCCGAGGTCAGGTTTCTTCTGCATCTCCTGAGAATGCTATTCCGCCCCGCTCTTCTGTTCTTGAACTCGAAGGCGGTTATGCGTAGTTTTCCTGCTTCGGTCCGGCAGGGACGAATAGCCTGGTTAAATTGCCTGTAAGAATTTTGCATTCCGCTTTAGCGGTGATGCGTGGACGTATCGAGAAAGTGCACTGAAGAAGGAGAATCAGATTGTGAACACGGAAATGGCAAGCGACGAAGTCACTGACAGCATCGCGCACATCGAGATGCACCGGCAGGAAATGGCGAAGGAGACCAGCCTGGAATCGGCGTGCAACGAGGCGCTGCGCAAGCTGCACGAGCTGCTCAAGCACGAGCAGGAGGAATTGCAGAAGAACGGCCCGGATTCCCAGCATACGGCGAACATGGCGGCGCTGACCGGCGCAATCGAGAGGGTGAAAAGACTGGCGGGCGTCAAGAACCTGGGGCCGCCTTCCAAGGACCGGCGCCCGGAGGGTCGGCGTCAAACTCCCACGCACGGCGCAAACCCCAGCCCGGCCAGGAACAAGGGCCGCAGGACGATGGGACGGCGCGGCGACCGTTAACAGGTTGTCGGAGTTAGGGAGATCGAGGTAACCGGCAGACGAGGCCATATCGCTGCATCCGTCTCCCAGGATCAGAAGATTCGACGCAAAGATTCTTGCGTTTCAAACAGCTTTCAATACGACTTCGGCAAGCCCAGCACCTTCTCGGCGATGAAGCAGAGGATGAGCTGAGGGCTGACCGGCGCGAGGCGCGGAATCATCGCTTCGCGCAGGTAGCGCTCGATGTGATACTCCTTGGCGTAGCCCATGCCGCCATGCGTGAGCAGCGCCTGTTCGCAAGTGCGGTAGCAGGCTTCCGCGGCGAGATACTTGGCCGCATTCGATTCCGCGCCGCAGGGCTCGCCCTGGTCGTAGAGCGCCGCCGCCTTGAACACCATCAGGTTCGCCGCCTCGAGTTCCATCCAGAGCCGCGCCAGCGGATGTTGGATCGCCTGGTTCTGCCCGATCGGCCGGTCGAAAACCACCCGCTCGTTGGCGTAGGCGACCGCGCGCCCAAGTGCCGCGCGCCCGAGGCCTATCGCCTCGGCGGCGATCAGGATGCGTTCGGGGTTGAGCCCGTGCAGGATGCAGTCGAAGCCCTTGCCGTCCTCGCCGATGCGGTCCCGCACCTGCACCGGCAACTCCTCGATGAACAGCATGTTCGAATCCACCGCGCTTCGGCCCATTTTTTCGATTTCCCGCACTTCCACGTAGCGCCGGTCGAGATCGGTGTAGAACAGCGACAGGCCGTCGGTGGGCTTGCCGCCGGCTTGCGCGGCTGCGGTGCGCGCAAGGATCAGCATCTTGTCCGCCACCTGCGCGGTCGAGATCCAGATTTTCTGGCCGCGCAGGATGTAGCGCCCGCCTTCGCGCCGCGCCGACGTTGCCAGCTTCGCGGTGTTGAGGCCGGCATCCGGCTCGGTCACCGCGAAGCAGGCTTTTTCCTCGCCGCGGATCAGCGCCGGCAGCCAGCGCTGTTTCTGTTCGTCGCTGCCGAACACGACGACGGGATTCAGTCCGAAGATGTTCATGTGCAACGCGGACGCGCCGGAGAACCCGGCACCGGACTCGGCCACGGCCTGCATCATCAGCGCCGCCTCGGTGATGCCCAGCCCCGCGCCGCCGTATTGCTGCGGCATGGCGATGCCGAGCCAGCCGGATTCGGCGACGGCGCGGTAGAAATCCTCCGGGAAACCGCCGTGGCGATCCCGCTCCAGCCAGTACTGCGCATCGAAGCGCGCGCACAACTTCGCGATCGCTTCCCTGATCGCTAGTTGGTCCGGTGTGAAAGAAAAATCCATGAACGTCAGTGAAGGGTGAATGCGTGAAGGGTGAAGGGTAAATACCGATCTCAACCCAGCAGCGTTACCCCATTCTGCGCGAGACCGGCGATCTCGCTATCGCTGTAACCAGCCTCGCGCAGCACCTCCGCCGAATGTTCGCCCAGTCGCGGCGCGGGCCGTTGCGCGCCGGGCTGCGATTCGGACCAGTCGGTGGGGGTGCGCATGGTGCGAACGGTACCTTCGCTGGGGTGCGCTTCCATGGTGAAGAATCCGGTTGCAGCGAGATGCGGATCGGCGACGAGATCCTCGACCGAGTTCAACCGTGCCACCGGGATATCGGCCTTCTCCAGCAATTCGATCCACTCGGAAGTGGTGCGCGTCCGGAACAGCTCCGCAAGAAAGGCGTAGATCGCGGAAATGTGCGTGGCGCGGCTGGCCTGGGTGGCGAAGCGCGCATCCTGCATGATTTCCGGCCGGCCGATGGCATTGGTGAAGCTCTTCCACTGCTTGTCGTTGTACACCAGCACGCAAAGATGCCCGTCGCTGGTGGGGTAGGGGCGGCGGGCGAGCAGCCGGGAGTAGCCGGCGTCGCCCGCGGGCGGATCGAAAGTCAGCCCGGCCGAGTGATCGCCGAGCACGAAGTGCGCAAGACTCTCGAACATCGGCACTTCCACCGACTGCCCGAGGCCGCTGCGCTCGCGGTGGAACAGCGCCGCGGTCACCGCATAAACCGCGTGCAATCCGGTGACCCGGTCGGCCAGGTTCACCGGCGCGTAGTTCGGAGCCTTCGCCCCGGTCTTCGATACCAGCCACGGAATGGCGGTGCCGCCCTGGATCAGATCGTCGTAAGCGGCCTTGGCCGCGTACGGCCCGCGCTGCGAGTAGCCGTAAGTGCCGACGTAGATGATCCTCGGATTGGCCGCGCGGACTTCTTCGTAGGAAAGCCGGAGCCGGGCCATCGCCTGCGGGCGCACGTTGTAGATCAGCACGTCGGTGGCGGGGATCAGGCGCATCAGCGCCTCGCGCCCTTCGGGTTTCTTCAGGTCGAGCACGATGCCGCGCTTACCGCGGTTCAGGTTCAGGAACATGTACCCCATGCCGGGGTTTTTCATCGGCGCCGGATGGCGCATGTTGTCGCCCTCGTGCGCCTCGACCTTGATCACGTCGGCGCCCAGCTCGGCGAGGAGCTGGGTTGCGAACGGACCCATGACGACGGTGGTGAGATCGAGAACGCTTACTCCGGATAATGGACCTGGCATTTTTTACTTGTGCTTATTCGGGTGGAATTCCCGCGTCACGCACGAGTTTACCCCAGTACGCGATCTGCTCGCGTACGTAGCGGCTGAATTCGCTGGTGTTCATCGGATCGATCTCGAATCCGATCGCCGCAAATCTTTTCCTGATCTCCGCCCGGGACAAAATGTCCAGGGTTTCGCGTTCCAGCCGTGCAATGATTTCCTTCGGCGTGCCGGCCGGCGCGAAAATCCCGTTCCACGAGGTGAGATCGAAGCCGGCGAGCGTCTCTGCGATCGGCGGCACCTCGGGAAGCAGCGTCGTGTGTTTTGCCGTGGTCACCGCCAGCACCCTGAGCTTGCCGGCCTTCACGTGCGGCATCGCGGTGGTGAAGTCGGCGACCATGACCTGCAAGCGCCCGGCGACCAGATCCAGAATCGCCTGCGGGCTGGAACTGTACCCGACGCGGACCAGGTCGAGCCCGGCAAGATGGTTGATGGTTTCAGCCCCGACCAGCGACGCGGTGCTTGCCGTGCCGTAGGACAGCCTGCCGGGATGGGCTTTCGCGTAGGCGACAAACTCTGCGGTGTTGTTCACCGGCAGTTCCGGGTTGATTACCAGCATGAACGGCAGCGTGCCGATGCGCGCGATCGGCTCGAAGTCCTTTATCGGGTCGTAGGCAAGCTTCCTGTAAAGGTGCGGGTTCGCGCCGTGGGTCGAGTTGGTGGTCATGAACAGCGTATAGCCGTCGGCCGCGCTCCTGGCCACGAACACTGCGGCGATCTGGCCATTGGCGCCGGCGCGGTTCTCGACGATGACGTTCTGGCCGAGCCGCTGCGACAATTCCTGCGCGAGGATGCGGCCGGCGGAATCGGTCGCGCTCCCTGCCGCGAACGCAATCACCAGCTTGATCGTTTTCGAAGGGTACGTCTCGGCCCAGGACTGGGACGGCAACCACAGCAGTAGAAGTGTGAGCGCGGACAGTATCCGATTCATCTGGTCGTGAATATCGTGAATGTCGTGAATGTCGTAGGACTAAAGCTCTACGCGAGTACTCAGCATTGGTTTGCCCGATCGAGCCACGGGATTTGGTTCCAAATTCGATGGTTGGTGTCTCGTTATTGATCTAACGAGCCACGATATTCACGGCATTCACGACATTCACGGCCGTTCCGCGTACGGCGGAGCGTAGATCACCAGCATCTTCACCGGCTCGTCGCTGACCACCGTGAACACGTGCTGCATATTGGGTGGAAAGAAGCAGCAGTCCCCGGGACCGAGTTCGCACACCTCGCCGCCGACCTCGGCACGGGCGCGGCCTTCGAGCAGGTAGCACACCTGTTCGATGCCAGGGTGCGAATGCGGCAACGCGCCCTTGCCCTTCTCGATGACGCCGAGCACGACTTCGACCTTGCTCGCGCCGACGTTGCCGGCGCCGATCAGGCGGCGATTGACCGTGCCGGTGTGGTTGGCGGGGTGGTAGGGCGGCACATCTTGCGGACGGACGAAGTACCGCGACCGCGACGGAATCTCCATAAGGCTTCCTTTCGATGAAATCGTGGCTGGCGTGACACGGTTACCGCACTTCCGCCGGCACCAAGAGTTATTGCGACTCACAGACAACTGCGCACAAATCCAGCCTGATCCCGGGCCGCGCCGAGCAGCAGGCCGAGGTCGTTGCCCGCGAGGATCATGCGCATCCCGCGCCCGATGTAACGCTTGAGCAAGTCCTTCGTGTAGATCCCGCCCAGTCCCGGCCATTTGCCGTGCTTGCGGCAGGCGCCGATGACTGCGTCTATCGCGGCCACCACGCGTTCATGGTCCAACTGGCCGGGAATCCCGATCTCGAGGCAAAGGTCGTTTGTGCCAATCAGCAGAACGTCGATACCTGGCACCGCCGCAATCTTCTCGGCGTTCTCGATCGCGCGCGGCGTTTCCAGCATCGCCACCACCAGAGTCGCCTCGTTCATTCCTGCGACCACTTCATTGGCCGGCACCGCGGCAAAGCCGAACTGGGGATAGCCGCCCGCTATGGACCGGTGTCCGAGCGGCGCGAACCTGAACGCATCCACCATGGCGCGCGCCTGTTCCGGCGTATCCACGTGCGGCATCACGATGCCGAGCGCGCCGCCGTCGAGGCAGCGGGTGGCGAGCGCGAGTTCGCCGGCCGGCACGCGCACCAGTGGCGCGATGCCGGCGTCGAGCGCCGCCACCGAGATCGAATACGCGGTTTCCACCGAGGTCGGCCCGTGTTCCAGGTCGATGAACAGCCAGTCGAAGCCCGCGGTTTTCATCACTCTCGCGATCTCGACGCCGCGCACCGCCCGCACGCCGATCCCGATCGCGATCCCGCCTTTCGACAGGAGCTCCTTTGCCGGATTCACTATGCGTTGCATTCTCTCTCCGATTTATGTTTTTGCAGAACTCAGTCGCCATAACTGGCGCCGCGTGCTGCGAAGAAACCAGCCGGCCAATGGCCGGCATCAAATGCGTTCAACGACTGCCCACCCCACTCAGGGCAAGCGGTTACTGTGCTTGCCGCTTCGAGTGGTGTGGCAAAGACCGCCAAATCGCTTCACAATGACCCGCACAATGGAGGCATGCGAGTTGGCATGAAGCGCGGGATTCTGTTGCTCGTCTTCGCACTCTGGGCATCGCCCGGCCTGAGCGCGAGCCCGGAAGAGTTGCTGTCGGCGTATGCGGCGCAGTCCGGTCAGGCGGATCCCGGCTTTGCCGGGTTCTCGGCCGACCGCGGCAAGGCGTTCTACTTTTCCGGCCATCGGGTGGAGGACGGCTCCGAGCTTTCCTGCGCGTCCTGCCATCACGAGGATCCGCGTCGCGAGCAGTTCGCCCATCACGACAAGATTCCCTGTCGGGCCTGCCACGGCATGCCCGACACCGGCAATTTCGAAGACATCCCCAAGATCAGGCGCCAGTTCCTGCCGCTGGCGCCCTCCGCGAACTCGCGACGTTTTACCGACGAATGGTTCGTCGAGAAATGGTTCCGCAAGAACTGCGGCCTTCTGCTCAAACGCGACTGCACGCCGGTCGAAAAAGGCGACGTGATCACCTGGTTGCTGACCCTGAAATAGGGGAGCGCCTAATTCCGGGTTTTCCCGGCCGCTTCCGGCGGCGCGGGAAGCCCGAGGCGGCGCCAGCCGTCATGGCCGATGCGGCGCAGAGTCTCGATGTTGCGCTCGGGGATGCGCCCGGCATCGGGGAATGCCGCCACCGCGCGCTCGACGCTTTCCTCGCGCAACAGATGCAGCATCGGGTAGGGCGAACGGTTGCTGTAGTTCTCGATGGCATCCGGCTCGGTGTCCGCGAACCGGTACTGCGGATGGAAGCTGGCAACTTGGATGGTGCCGGTGAGTCCGAGTTCCTCGACAGCGGCGTCGGCGATTTCGAGAAAATCGTTGTAGTCCAGGAAATCAGCCAGCGCCCGCGGGTGAATCAGCAGCGTGGTTTCGACTTCCGCGGGGTCGGCCGCAGCCAGCGTCTGCAACTCCCGAGCGAGGTCGGCTAAAAGCGCCTCCGGGGTTTGCGCATCGCTGACCGCGTAGCGGATCTGGTTCCCGACGTGCACGGCCTTGGCGAAAGGGCACAGGTTCAGGCCGATCACGGCCTTCTCCAGCCATGTGCGCGTGGCCGCAACGACTTCGTCTGCCGACGCCGCGGTGTCGCCGGTTTCCATCAACTTTGCAGCGACCGTATAGCCGTCCCGGAAAACTGCATGCTCGATGGAACCCGCACGGTGCAGCACGCGGAAAGCATCAACGCTTCCTCCTTTCGAGGGAGATTTTCATGAATGCGTCCGCTTCCTGGTAGGCGTTGGTGGCGGCAGCGCTGATCTCGGTATCCCTGATCCGGTCCTGGCGCCCGGTGACCACCCAGGCCCCCAGCCGCTGGACGAAGAGTTGTGCGGCCAGTTTATCGACTGCGTCCATCTGGAATTCATCCGACATTTGTCTCTCCTCATGGGGACGTGCGTCCGTGCGTGGGTCAGTGTAACGTAGCCGATCTGGCCCGGCAGGAGAGAACGACCGGGTCTAACCCTGTAAGTCGTCTGCGAGGCGAAACGCATGAGGCGTTTGAGGAAACCGAAGCCTTTGGGTGTCTGCAACGTCTGCGGCCAATTGACCGATCAGATCGAGATGGTGAACCACCGCTGTACCCGGACGGTTCACGGCAGGCGCTGCGCCGGCCTGTTCAAGAGCGAACTCACCCACATCTGGGTGCAGTGCGAGTCCTGCGATGCTGCCGGCAAGGTCGGAAGCCAGATCTGCCGCGAGTGTTCCGGGTTTGGGTGGCTGTTGCTGGGCGTTTAGCGACGTGACGGCGTAAAGCGCGTTCAACAGCCGGCCACCCCACTCAGGGCAAGCGGTGACGGTGCTTGCCGTTTCGAGTGGTGTGGCAAAGGATTCTTTTTAATACCCCCTTGAGGGGTACGCAAAGGTACGCGAAGGAAGAACAAGGAAAGAGATCGGGCTCGGTACTGTGAGGGCGGTTGTCTTTAGGTTTTTTTGGTTCCGACTTAATCTGACGGAAGTGTCCGAACGTCGGCGTCGGGAATCGATCGTTAGTTGACCTTCGCTCTGCCCGAAAGCAGACGTTCAACGACCAAGCTCACCTGTCGGCGGGGCATCGGGGAGCCATGAACTCCCAGAGGCCTATCGTGCCGCGCCGGTCAGGTACAGCGTTTGGTTAGGCCAGAGTCCGGAGCCTACAGCACCCCGAGGAAGGCCAGCAGATCCTTCTTCTCTTGGGCACTCAGCTTCAATTCCAGGACAAGGTTGAAAAACTCCACCGTGTCCTCCAGCGTCAGCAAACGGTTGTCGTGCAGGTACGGCGGCGAGTCCTTGATGCCGCGAAGCGGGAAGGTCTTGATCGGGCCGTCGGCCGACGCCTTGCGACCGTTAATCGTGACCTCCTTGAAGAATCGCTCCACCTTCAAGTTGTGCATGAGGTTGTCGGTGTAGTACGGCGGGGTGTGGCAGGTCGCGCACTGGCCCTTCCCGAAGAAGATTTCCTGGCCGCGCATCTCGCTCTCGCTGGCTTTGGCGGGATTGAGCTTGCCGAAGACGTTGAGCTTCGGCGCGGGCGGGAAGTCGAGCAGCGCCTGAAACTCCGCCATGAAATGCACCTGGCTGCCGCGTTCGAGGACGTTGGTGCCTTTACGCGCCGCGTCGGCCGGGATGCCGTCGAAGTAGGCGGCTCGCTGCTCGAACTCGGTGAAGTCCTCCACGGTCTTGAGCGCCCGTTGCGAACCGAACAGGCGCTGAACGTTCACGCCCCGCAGCGATGGCGTGTCGATCCGATGGCGATGCTCGTTGGGCCGAATGTCGCCGACCGTGTGGGTGGAGGCGTTCGTATGGCCGTTGGCGTGACAGTCGAGGCAGGCAACGCCCTGATGGGCCTTCAAGCTGCGGCGGTCTTCGGTGGCGTTGAACTGCTGCTGGGGAAACGGCGTGACCAGCAACCGCAATCCTTCGAGTTGCTTGGGATTGAGGATGTCTTTGAACAATTCGTTGAAGTTGCTGAGCGTCACCAGTTTCCCTTGCGAGACGTCGCCCAGATCCGGCCGCGTCGTCAGATAGATCGGTGCCAGGAACTCGGGCAGGAAATGATCCGGCAAGTCGAAGTCGAGGTCGAAGCGAGTCAGATCCCGATCGGTCTGCTTCTTCGTTTCCTCGATGAGGAATTTGGGGAAGATCATGCCGCCCGCTTCGTGGTGGGGATGCGGCAACGGAAGAAAGCCGGCCGGCCAGAGCTGCTTTTCCTTGACTTCCTCCGGCGACAAGGCGGCGAGTTTCTCCCAGGTCATGCCCTCGGGCAACTTGACGCGCACGCCGTCTTGCACCGGCTTGCCGCGCGACATGGCCGTTCCCTTGGCCGGCCGGTCAGCGAGGTCGTAGCGCTCCGCGAGCAAAGCCTGTTGGCGCTTCGCGAACTTCGGTTTCTCCGCTTGAAGGCGTTTTGTCAGCGTGGGGAAGTCTTCATCGGCGGCCGAAGCTGTCAGCGCGAAGCAGACAACCGCCGTG
>JBBPIT010000091.1:0-9192 GCA_038040175.1 Pseudomonadota bacterium
CCGACCACGATCACCGAGCGGCCGGAGTAGTCGACGCGCTTGCCCAGCAGGTTCTGGCGGAAGCGGCCGCCCTTGCCCTTGATCATGTCGGCGAGCGACTTGAGCGGGCGCTTGTTGGCTCCGGTCATCGCCTTGCCGCGGCGGCCGTTATCCAGCAGCGAATCCACCGCCTCCTGCAGCATGCGTTTCTCGTTGCGTACGATGATTTCCGGCGCCTTGAGTTCGAGCAGGCGCTTCAGCCGGTTGTTGCGGTTGATGACGCGGCGGTACAGGTCGTTCAGGTCGGAAGTCGCGAAGCGCCCCCCATCGAGCGGCACCAGCGGCCGCAATTCCGGCGGCAGCACCGGCAGCACTTCCATCACCATCCAGTCGGCCTTGATGCCGGATTTCTGGAAGCCCTCGAGCACTTTCAGCCGCTTGGCGATCTTCTTGATCTTGGTTTCGGAGTCGGTGCCCTCGAGTTCCTTGCGCAGCGTGTCGATTTCCTTGTTCAGATCGAGGTGGCGCAGCAGTTCGCGTACGCCCTCGGCGCCCATCGCCGCATGGAACTCGTCGCCGAACTCCTCGACTTTCTCCAGATAGGCATCCTCGGAGAGCAGGTCGCCGCGCTTCATCGGCGTCATCCCCGGGTTGGTGACCACGAATGCCTCGAAATAGAGCACGCGCTCGATGTCGCGCAGCGTCATGTCGAGCACCATGCCGAGACGGCTCGGCAGGCTCTTCAGGAACCAGATGTGCGCCACCGGGCTCGCCAGTTCGATGTGGCCCATGCGCTCGCGGCGCACCTTGGACAAGGTGACTTCCACGCCGCATTTTTCGCAGATCACGCCGCGGTGTTTCAGGCGCTTGTACTTTCCGCACAGGCACTCGTAATCCTTCACCGGGCCGAAGATCTTGGCGCAGAACAGGCCGTCGCGCTCCGGCTTGAAGGTGCGGTAGTTGATGGTCTCGGGCTTCTTCACTTCGCCGTACGACCAGGAACGGATTTTCTCAGGGGAAGCCAGTCCGATCTTGATGGCATCGAACTCTTCTTCCTGCGTAACCTGCTTGAACAAATCGAGCAATGCTTTCATTCACGACTCCTTGCTGTGAGTATGGGCTACTGCTGCGGATCAATAACGGTCGAGGTCGATGTCGATCGCGAGCGAGCGGATTTCCTTCACCAGCACGTTGAAGGACTCCGGCATGCCGGCGTCGATCTTGTGTTCGCCCTTGACGATGTTCTCGTACACCTTGGTGCGGCCGCCCACGTCGTCGGATTTGACGGTGAGCATTTCCTGCAGCGTGTACGCGGCGCCATAAGCCTCGAGCGCCCAGACTTCCATTTCGCCGAAACGCTGGCCGCCGAACTGCGCCTTGCCGCCCAGCGGCTGCTGGGTGACGAGCGAGTACGGGCCGGTGGAGCGGGCGTGCATCTTGTCGTCCACCAAGTGGTGCAGCTTCAGCATGTGCATGTAACCCACGGTGACAGACCGGTCGAAGAGTTCACCGGTGCGGCCGTCCATCAGCGCGATCTGGCCGGATTTCGGCAGGCCCGCGAGTTCGAGCATGGTCTTGATCTCGTCCTCGGTGGCGCCATCGAAAACCGGGGTCGCGAACGGCACGCCGGACTGCAGATTGCGCGCCAGATCGATGACTTCCACGTCGGTGAAATCACTGATGTCTTCAGGTTTGCCGCTGGAGTTGTAGATCAGCGTCAGCGCCTTGCGGATGTCGGCGATCTTGGCCTGGGCCTTGAGCAGTTCGCCGATGCGCTTGCCCAGACCCTTGGCCGCCCATCCGAGATGGGTTTCCAGAATCTGGCCGACGTTCATCCGCGACGGCACGCCCAGCGGATTGAGAACCACGTCCACCGGGGTACCGTCGGCCATGTGCGGCATGTCCTCGATCGGGGTGATCTTGGAGATCACGCCCTTGTTGCCGTGGCGGCCGGCCATCTTGTCGCCGGGCTGCAGACGGCGCTTGACCGCGAGGTAGACCTTGACCATCTTCTGCACGCCGGGGGGCAGTTCGTCGCCGCTGGTGAGCTTGCGCTTCTTTTCCTCGAAGGCCGCATCGAATGCCTTGCGGGTCTGCTCCAATCCCTCCTGCAACCGCTCGAGCTGCTGTGCCGCCTCCTCGTTCGCCAGACGCACGTCGAACCAGTGGTAGCGTTCGATATCCTGCAGGTAGGCCTTGGTGATCTTGGCTCCCTTGGCGAGTTTCTTCGGACCACCGTTGGCGGTCTTGCCGGTGAGCAGGCGCTCGATCCGGCCGAAGGCGTCGTCCTCGACGATGCGCAACTGGTCGGCCAGGTCTTTCTTGTAGCGCTTGAGTTCGTCGTCGATGATCTGCTGGGCGCGCTTGTCGCGCTCGATGCCTTCGCGGGTGAATACCTGCACGTCGATCACCGTGCCGGACATGCCGGAGGGCACGCGCAGCGAGGTGTCCTTCACGTCCGAGGCCTTCTCGCCGAAGATCGCGCGCAGCAGTTTCTCTTCCGGGGTGAGCTGGGTTTCGCCCTTGGGCGTGACCTTGCCCACCAACACGTCGCCGGCTTCGACTTCCGCGCCGACGTAAACGATGCCGGACTCGTCCAGCCGCACCAGCATCCCCTCGGACAGATTGGAGATGTCGCGGGTGATTTCCTCGGGTCCGAGCTTGGTGTCGCGCGCCACCACCGACAGCTCCTCGATGTGGATCGAGGTGAAGCGGTCTTCGGCCACCACGCGCTCCGAGATCAGTATGGAGTCCTCGAAGTTGTAGCCGTTCCAGGGCATGAACGCGACCAGCAGGTTCTGCCCCAGCGCCAGTTCGCCCATGTCAGTTGATGCGCCGTCGGCCACCACGTCGCCGCGGGCGATGTGGTCTCCGACCTTGACGATCGGACGCTGGTTGATGTTGGTGTTCTGGTTGGAACGGGTGTATTTGACCAGATTGTAGATATCCACGCCGACTTCGCCGGGCGAGGTCTCTTCGTCGTTGACGCGCACCACGATGCGCGAGGCATCAACATAATCGACCACGCCACCACGCAACGCCTGCACCGCGGTGCCGGAGTCCACTGCCACGGTGCGCTCGATGCCGGTGCCGACCAGCGGCTTCTCCGCGCGCAGGCAGGGAACGGCCTGGCGCTGCATGTTCGATCCCATCAGCGCCCGGTTGGCGTCGTCGTGCTCCAGGAACGGGATCAGCGAAGCGGCCACCGACACGATTTGCGAAGGCGCCACGTCCATGTACTCGACGCGGTCGACAGTCGCCATCGTGAATTCGTTGTCATGGCGGCAGGACACCAGCTCGTCGAGCAGCTTGCCCTTCTTGTCGATCGCGGCATTGGCCTGGGCGATGACGTATTTGCCTTCCTCGATCGCCGACAGGAACTCGATGTCGTCGGTAACGCGGCCGTTCACGACTTTGCGGTACGGCGTTTCCAGGAAACCATACTCGTTGGTGCGGGCGTACAGCGCCAGCGAGTTGATCAGGCCGATGTTCGGGCCTTCCGGGGTTTCGATCGGGCACACGCGCCCGTAGTGGGTCGGGTGCACGTCGCGCACCTCGAAGCCGGCACGCTCGCGCGTGAGACCTCCGGGTCCCAGCGCGGAAACGCGGCGCTTGTGGGTGATCTCCGACAGCGGGTTGGTCTGGTCCATGAACTGCGACAACTGGGACGAACCGAAGAATTCACGCACCGCCGCCGATACCGGTTTGGCATTGATCAGATCGTGCGGCATCAGGTTCTCGGATTCGGCCTGGGAGAGGCGCTCCTTGACCGCGCGCTCCACCCGCACCAGGCCGGCGCGGAACTGGTTCTCGGCGAGTTCACCCACCGAACGCACGCGGCGATTGCCGAGATGGTCGATGTCGTCGATCTCGCCGCGCCCGTTGCGCAGATCGATCAGGATCTGGATGACGGAGATGATGTCCTCGTTGGACAGCGTGCCCGGGCCGGTCAGTTCGTTGCGGCCGACGCGGCGGTTGAACTTCATCCGTCCCACCGCCGACAGGTCGTAGCGCTCCTCGGCGTAGAACAGCCCGTTGAACAGCGTGCGCACCGCGTCTTCGGTCGGCGGCTCTCCCGGCCGCATCATGCGGTAGATCGCCACCTGCGCCTGCATCTGGTCGGTGGTCTCGTCGGTGCGCAGGGTCTGGGAGATGTACGGCCCCTGGTCGAGGTCGTTGGTGTAAATGGTCTGGATGGTGTCGATCCCCGCCTCGATGATTTTTTTCAGCAGACTCTCGGTGATCTCGTCGTTGGCGTTGGCGATGATCTCGCCGGTTTCCTTGTTGACCAGCTTATGGCCGAGGGTGCGGCCGAGCAGGAACTCTTCGGATACCGCGATCTTGCTCAGCCCCGCCTGCTCCATGTCGCGCACGTGCTTGACGGTGATGCGCTTGTCCTTCTGCACGATCAGCTTGCCCTGCTTGGTGACGATGTCGAAGCGCGCGATTTCGCCGCGCATGCGGTCCGGCTTGAGTTCGAACTGGATGCCCTTCTTCGAGATGTGGAAGGTATCCATCATGAAGAAGCCGGCAAGAATCTGTTCCGGGGTGTAGCCGATCGCCTTGAGCAGGATCGTGACCGGCAGCTTGCGGCGCCGGTCCACGCGGAAATACAAGTAGTCCTTCGGATCGAATTCGAAGTCCAGCCAGGAACCGCGATAGGGGATGATGCGCGCCGAGAACAGCAACTTGCCCGAGGAGTGGGTCTTGCCGCGGTCGTGCTCGAAGAACACGCCCGGCGAGCGGTGCAGTTGCGACACGATGACGCGCTCGGTGCCGTTGATGACGAACGAGCCGGTGGTGGTCATGAGCGGGATTTCGCCCATGTACACTTCCTGCTCCTTGACCTCCTTCACCGTGGGCTTGGCGGCTTCCTTGTCCATGATGGTCAGCCGCACCTTGGCGCGCAGCGGCGCCGCGAAAGTCAGGCCGCGCTGCTGGCACTCCTTGACGTCGAAAGGCGGGGTGCCCAGCTGATAGCTGACGAAATCGAGCCGCGCATTGCCCGAATGGCTGACGATCGGATAGATCGACTGGAAAGCGGCCTGCAAGCCCTGGTTCTTGCGCTTGTCCGCGGCCAATCCGGCCTGCAGAAACTTCGCGTACGAGTCGATCTGCGTTGCCAGCAGAAACGGTACCTGCAACACGCTCGCGCGCTTGGCAAAGCTCTTGCGAATGCGTTTCTTTTCAGTAAAGGAGTAAGCCATGACATCTCCGATTCACGGCAGGCGCGGGGATCGCGCGCTGCGTTCATCGACTGGTGATGGGCGTGGTGGTTGGCCGCTACCAACCGCTGGCGGACGATGGCGGGGAACCCCGCCATCCGACCATACCTGTCTTCTGCAGTCGCTTCAGAAGACAAAGAAAAACCGCCGTTGCGGGGGTTTTTCTTTAGCCTCTTTTGCGTCGCCCTTTGTGCAGAAAAAGGCTGGCGACCGCAGCCGCCAGCCTCCCTGCATGCCTGTGGAAGCCTTAGTTGATCTCGGCTTTCGCGCCGGCTTCTTCCAGTTGCTTCTTGATCTCCTCGGCATCCTTCCTGGCAATGCCTTCCTTGACCGGCTTGGGCGCGCCGTCGACCAGGTCCTTGGCTTCCTTCAGACCCAGACCGGTAACCGCACGCACCACCTTGATGACGTTCACCTTGTTGTCGCCGATCGCGGCGAGAATCACGGAAAACTCGGTCTTTTCCTCCGCAGCGGCAGCCGCGCCACCGCCCCCTGCGGGAGCAGCCACGGCAACCGCCGCGGCGGCTGCGGAAACCCCGAATTTTTCTTCCATGTCCTTGATGAGCTGCGAGAGGTCGAGGACGCTCATGTTGCCGATGGCGTCGAGAAGTTCAGCTTTGGCCATTGCCATTTCGTATCTCCTGAAATCTTGAAAACGGTTGAGTCGCTGTTGTTACGCGGCCTGTTTCTGATCCCTGACTGCAGCCAGCGTGCGCACAAACTTGCCAGGCACTTCGTTGAGTGTCCGGACGAACTTGGCGATCGGCGCCTGCATCATGCCCATGAGTTTTGCCAGAAGTTCCTCGCGGCTCGGCATGGCGGCCAGGGTCGCGACCTGTTTCGGGGTCATGACCTGTCCGGGCATTGCGCCGGCCTTGATGACGAATAGCTCGTTCGCCTTGGCAAATTCGTTGAGCACCTTCGCCGCTGCCACCGGGTCGGCAGATATGCCGTACGCGAGCGGCCCGACCATGTGCTGGGCCAGGCTCTCGAACGGTGTGCCGGTGACGGCGCGGCGCGCCAAGGTGTTCTTGAGAACTCGGAGGTACACGCCCGAGCTGCGTGCTTTCGCCCGCAACGAGGTCATGTCGCCGACTTCGAGGCCGCGGTATTCGGCGAGCACGATGGCCTGGGCCTGCGCAACCTGCGCGCTGACCTCCGCCACTACCGCTTTCTTGTCGTCTAGATTGAGACCCAAGGTCTACCCTCCTAAAGTTGAACAAGAGGCTTTTCACACGAGGTGATCGGCCTCACCCTTTCAGACATAGCGACCTTCGATCCAGGAGCCGGCGCTGATTTCTCGCCTGCCCGACATCTGTCTCTTGAATGCGCTATCTGCGTTGGGCGTGAGGCGTGAGGAGTAAGGCGTGAGAGGTAACCCCAATGCCCGGCTCTTCGACCTCCGCGATTAAGCCTCTCCGGATCTTCGTTCGGGATCGGCCCCAACGGTCTTTGTCAGCCCTGACCACTCTCGCCTGCCACCGCATCCAAAACGCCACCGTTCGTCCCCGGATGGGGTTCCCGCTGGAATTTCAGAGTTCGGGGGCCTCGAGTGGTCAGGTCCCAAAGTCCTTACTGCTGCTGTGCGCCCAGGCTGGCCTGGTCCACCCGCACGCCCGGTCCCATGGTGCTGGAGACCGAGACTTTCTTCAGATAGATGCCCTTAGTCCCCGAGGGCCTCGATTTGTTCAATGCGTCCATCAACGCCAGAAAGTTTTCCTTCAGCGCTTCCTCGGTGAACGAGGCGCGGCCGATGGTGCACTGGACTATGCCGGCCTTGTCGGCGCGGTACTGGACCTGGCCGGCCTTGGCGTTCTTGACTGCATCGGCGACGTTCGGCGTGACGGTGCCCACTTTCGGGTTCGGCATCAGGCCGCGCGGGCCGAGAACCTGACCGAGCTGGCCGACCACACGCATCGCGTCGGGCGTGGCGATCGCCACGTCGAAGTCGATCTTGCCTTCCTTGACCTGGGCGGCGAGGTCCTCGAACCCGACGATATCGGCTCCGGCATCCTTGGCCGCCTGCGCCTTGTCGCCCTGCGCAAACACCGCCACCCGCACCGTCTTGCCGGTGCCCTTGGGCAGCACGATCGAACCGCGCACGGTCTGATCGGACTTCTTGGCGTCGATGCCGAGGTTGACGGCAACGTCCACGGATTCATTGAATTTGGCGCTGGCGCCTTCTTTCACCAGTTTGATCGCGTCGGCGATCGGGTACCCCTTGCTGCGGTCGATCTTGGCCCGCAACTCCTTGGTTCGCTTGGAAATATGTGCCATTTCAGAACCCCTCCACTTCGACGCCCATGCTGCGCGCGCTGCCGGCCACGGTGCGCATCGCCGCTTCCAGATCCGCAGCGGTCAGGTCGGGCATCTTCTGCTTGGCAATCTGCTCGACTTGCGCGCGGGTCAGCCTGCCGACCTTGTCGCTATTCGGCTTGGCGCTGCCCTTCTCGGCCTTGGCCGCTTTCCTTATCAGCACCGCGGTCGGCGGGGTCTTGATGATGAAGGTGAAGCTCTTGTCCGCGTAAGCGGTGATCACCACCGGCAGCGGCAGACCCGGCTCCACGCCCTGGGTCTGGGCGTTGAAGGCCTTGCAGAACTCCATGATGTTGAGGCCGCGCTGGCCCAGTGCCGGGCCGATCGGCGGGCTCGGATTGGCTTTGCCTGCAGGAACCTGCAGCTTGACGAAGGCGACGACTTTCTTTGCCACGTTTAAGACTCCTCTAGAGATTGGGTGCTAGCGCACGCCCGCAGGCGCGCTCCCCGTTACACAACAATTCAGTCAGGCCTTCTCGACCTGGCTGAAATCCAGCTCGACGGGCGTGGCGCGCCCGAAGATGGAAACCGAAACCCGCAGCTTGTTCTTGTCGTAATTCACTTCTTCCACCGAGCCGTGGAAGTCGGTGAACGGTCCTTCCTTCACGCGCACCGCCTCGCCCGCTTCGAACAGCACCTTGGGCTTGGGCTTCTCCACGCCTTCCTGAATCTGATGCAGGATCGCCTGGACTTCCTTTTCGCTGATCGGCGGCGGACGGCGCCCGGGCGCGCCGCCGACGAAACCGGTCACTTTCGGCGTGTTCTTCACCAGGTGCCAGGTCTCGTCGGTCATGTCCATCTCGACCAGCACATAGCCCGGAAAAAACTTGCGCTCGCTGATGTTCTTCTGGCCGCTTTTCATTTCGACCACTTCTTCGACCGGGACCAGGATCTGGCCGAATTTGTCTTCCATGCCGGCCCGGCTGATGCGCTCCACCAGCGCGCGCTGGACGCTCTTCTCGAAGCCCGAGTAGGCGTGAACCACATACCACTTCTTCGACATCATGCCCCCGGCCCCATCAAGAGTTTCACGCCCCACACCAGGACCGCGTCCACGATCCACAGGAAGATCGCCATCACCAGCACGAAGGCGAGCACCATTCCGGTGGTCTGCACTGTTTCCTTGCGCGACGGCCACACCACTTTCCTGGTTTCGGCCACCGCCTCCTGGGCATAGACATAGAACTGCCGGCCAGGCTCAGTCGTCCATGCCACCAATACCGCGGCGACCAATCCCGCGAGCACCGAGGCAACCCGCAGAATCAGAGCCTTGTCGCCCAAATAATAGAAGCCGGCGACGCCTGCAATGACCAGCAGTACCGCCAGCGCCGACTTGATCTTGTCTGCCATCTAAAGAACCTTTTGAGCCACCCTCTTAAACGGCAACCCGCAACCTTGGCCATGAACAAGCTTCCGGTTGCGGGCTCTCGGGGTGGCAGGCCAGGAGGGTCTCGAACCCCCAACCTTCGGTTTTGGAGACCGACGCTCTGCCAATTGAGCTACTGGCCTGTAAATTTGGTGAGGCGTGAGGAGCAAGAGCAGAGGAGTCTGGAAGTGCGCTGTCGCGCGCTTTTTCGCCTCATGCCTGTCGCCTCACCCCTCTCGCTTTATTCAATAACCTTGGACACCACGCCGGCGCCCACGGTGCGGCCGCCCTCGCGAATGGCAAAGC
>JBBPIT010000092.1:0-9108 GCA_038040175.1 Pseudomonadota bacterium
CCTGGTCGGCATCAACCTGCTGCGCGAAGGACTCGACATCCCCGAGGTATCGCTGGTGGCGATCCTGGATGCGGACAAAGAGGGGTTCCTGCGTTCCGAGCGTTCCCTGATCCAGACCATCGGCCGCGCCTCGCGCCATCTGAACGGCTCGGCCATCCTGTATGCGGACCGGGTGACCGGTTCGATGCAGCGCGCGATTGCGGAAACCGATCGCCGGCGCCAGAAGCAGCTGGCCTACAACATCGCGCATGGCATCACGCCGAAGGGTGTTTCCAAGCGCATCAAGGACATGATCGAGGGCGTTTATGAGCCTTCCACGCTGCAAGACCTGAAAGCGGCGGAAAAGCTCGCCGCCTACGGCGCGATGAACGAAAAGGACCTGCTCAGGGAACTGAAGCGTGTCGAGAAGGAGATGCTGGATGCCGCCAGGAATCTCGAATTCGAGACTGCGGCACAGATGCGCGACCAGTTGAAGGAACTCAAGGAGCTGGCGTTCGGCATCGCCGAAAGCGACGAAGCGCCCGTCGCCGCGACCGGAACCGACGGCAAGCCGGCCAAGGTCGCCTCAATTGCCGCGGCGCGCAAGCGCAGCCGATAGAAGATGGCACGGATCGGTACCCCGGCCAGGGTGCTGTTTGTCTGCATGGGCAATATTTGCCGGTCACCCACAGCCGAAGGCGTGTTTCGCCGTGCGGTGGCGTCGGCAGGTCTGGAGCAGAAAATTCTCGTCGCCTCGGCCGGCACCCACGGCTATCACCTCGGCCATCCGCCCGATCACCGCACCCAATTGGCCGCGGCCCAACGCGGCTACGATCTAGCGGGTCTGCGCGCCCGGCAGGTGACCGGGCAGGATTTCGTGGAATTCGATTACATCCTCGCAATGGATCTGGACAATCTCTCTCACCTCAGACGGCTCGCCTCGGCGCAGCATCAGGGCCAACCGAGCTTGTTCATGGATTACAGCAGCGCGCGGCGGGGTGAAGAAGTGCCGGATCCCTACTACGGCGGGGCGCAGGGATTCGAACTGGTGCTGGACATGGCAGAGGATGCGGCCGCAGGACTGCTTCAGCACCTAAAAAAGAAGCTCGACATTTAGCCGAGCTTCCGTGGTGCCGCTGACGGCATTGGCCGCCGTCGATCGCGGATTATTCCTTGCGCGTTTCCACTTGTTGCAGCGGCTCGTCCGGAATGACCGGCTCGGTATTGCGTTGGCGGGGCGGCCTGGCGGGCCGAGGCACATCCTGTCGTTCTTCCTCGAACATCCTGGCCGCCTTATCCGCCTGTGTCTCGATCATCACCATGTCGGGCGGCAGCGCGACCGGCTCCATCTTCCAGGGCTGCCGTGCAGGCGCCGCAGCCACCGGTTCAGGTTGCCGCTCGTCGGTGTTTGCCTCGGGCAGATAACGTTCCTGCGGCAACGGGGCCGGAGCGATGGTCGGCGGCGGTTCGGCGGCGACCGGCTCCTGCGTGAACATCACCGGTTCGAGAACGCCCGTCTGGACTTCAGGTGAAGACGCCGCCGGCGCAGGACGTTCACGCTTACGGCCCGGGCTGGCCATTTCGGCGGCCGCAGCGGTGCTCGCGGACTGATCGCCGCGCGGCAGCTGGCTGACATTGTCCTGGCGTTCGCGCCGGCCGCGGCGCCGGCGGCCGCGGCCTTCTTCGCGCGGGCCTTCCGGCCGGTCTCCCGGCTGGCGTTGCTCGACCGCAGCCAGTCCGTGCTCGGGACGCGGTGGACGCTGCTGCGGCTGCTGGCGTTCCTGCGGCCTGCGCTCGGCATGCTCCTGGCCACGCGGACGGTTCTGTTCGCGGGGGCTTTCCCCATCCTGGCGCGGCGGGCGCTCGTCACGCTTTTCATCCGGGCGACCCCGGCCGCGCCCTCGGCCATCGCGCATATGGTCGCGGCGCTGCTGCGGGTTGCGCGGACGCACTTTGGGCGGTACGGGCTTGGCCTCCGGCTTGCGGGTAAGCCAGCCGAAGATCTTTTCCAGGATCGAAGGCTTGGGTTCTTCCTTGCGCATCGGGGCAGGCTGCGTAGGCGTGATTCCCTGCACCGCAGCCTGCGGCCGCTGCGGCTCCGGCTTCTGCACGGTCGCCGCGGGCTCGGCGACTTCAGTGGCCACGTCCACCATCTTGTAGCTCGGTTGCACGACCTCGTTCTGATTGAGTTCGTCGTGGCGCAGCCGGGTGACGGAATAGTTCGGCGTCTGCAGGTTCACGTTCGGGATCAGCAGCACGTTGACCTTGAGCCGCGTCTCGATCGAGTGGAATTCGTTGCGTTTTTCGTTGAGCAGGTAAGTCGCGACGTCCACCGGAACCTGCGCGTGCAGCGCCGCAGTGTTCTCCTTCATCGCCTCTTCCTGGAGAATGCGCAGGATATGCAACGCCGAGGATTCGATCGAGCGGATGTGGCCGGTGCCATGGCAGCGCGGGCAGGCGATATGGCTGGTTTCGCCGAGCGAGGTCTGCAGCCGCTGGCGCGACAGTTCCAGCAGCCCGAAGCGCGAAATTTTGCCGGTCTGTACGCGGGCGCGATCATACTTCAGCGCATCGCGCAGCCGGTTCTCCACGTCGCGCTGGTTGCGCGCAGACTCCATGTCGATGAAGTCGATCACCACCAGCCCCCCCAGATCGCGCAGCCTGAGTTGCCGGGCGATCTCGTCCGCGGCTTCCAGGTTGGTGCGCAGCGCGGTTTCCTCGATGTCGGCGCCGCGCGTGGCGCGCCCCGAGTTGACGTCTACCGACACCAGCGCCTCGGTGTGGTCGATCACCACTGCGCCACCGGACGGCAGCGGCACCTGCCGCGAATAGGCTGTTTCGATCTGGTGTTCGATCTGGAATCGCGAGAACAACGGCACGTCGTCCTTGTACATCGTCACGCGGTTGACGTTTTGCGGCATTACGTGGCCCATGAACTGGCGGGCCTGCTCGTAGACGCTCTCGGTGTCGATCAGGATCTCGCCGATCTCCTGGTGGAAATAGTCGCGAATGGCGCGGATGACCAGGCTGCCCTCCTGGTAGATCAGGAAGGCGCCGCCCTGCTGTTTGGCGGCGGTTTCGATCGCCCGCCACAACTGCATCAGGTAATTCAGGTCCCAGGTGAGCTCCTCGACCGAGCGGCCGATGCCGGCGGTGCGGGCGATGATGCTCATGCCGGGCGCAACATCCAGTTGCGAGATGGTGTCGCGCAGTTCGTCGCGGTCCTCGCCCTCGACTCGGCGCGAAACGCCGCCGCCGCGGGGATTGTTCGGCATCAGGACCAGGTAACGACCGGCCAGGCTGATGAAGGTGGTCAGTGCCGCGCCCTTGTTGCCGCGCTCGTCCTTGTCTACCTGGACGATGAGTTCCTGGCCTTCGCGCAGGGCGTCCTGGATGCGGACTCGCGTGGGGTCGGCGTCGGGGTTCTGGAAGAAGGAGCGGCTGACTTCCTTGAACGGAAGAAAGCCATGACGTTCGCTGCCGTAGTCGACAAACGCCGCTTCGAGGCTGGGCTCGATGCGGGTGATGACACCTTTATAGATATTGCTCTTGCGTTGTTCTTTACCGGCAGTTTCGATATCCAAGTCGATGAGCTTCTGGCCATCGACGATCGCGACGCGCAGCTCTTCTGCGTGGGTCGCGTTAAACAACATGCGCTTCATTTTTGTTCTCCCGCGCTCACATATTCATGGGGAGGACAAACCTGGGGGCGCCCCGGTTGTCGAGGGGCTCTAGCTTTCTGTCGTCGGGAAATTCATGGGTGGAGGAGGACGAGAGATTCTGGCCTGAGGTTTGTCGGTACACATCCTGCTTCACGCAGGACGGTGGAATCCACTTTGGTGTGCGAGCGCGTAACTCATCAATTACCATCGCTACTTTTTCGGGTGAGCGACGTTAACCCCTCGTTACAGGCGTGACATGGCGGGAGATGAAGCCGCTGGTTTGCGGCGCACAAGGCTCAACCGCTGGGTCCTGACTGATTGCCTGTTTGCCGGAATAGTATAAGCAAAATGAATACCTTAAGCAAAGGATCCGTAACCTGGCGGGAGGTGGACGAGTCTGCGCACGACCAGCGCATAGACAATTTCCTGCACAAGATCCTGAAAGGGGTGCCAAAAAGCCACATCTATCGCATCGTTCGCGGCGGTGAAGTGAGGGTGAATGGCCGGCGGGTGGAAGTGGCCTATCGGCTGCAATCCGGGGACAAGGTCAGGCTCCCGCCGGTTCGTACCGCCCGGCCCGCGTCCGAACCCGGTACCCGGACGGTCAAAGCGGTATTCGCCGGCAAGGTGCTCCTTGAAGACGAGGACCTGCTGGTCGTCGACAAGCCGGGCGGGGTGGCAGTTCATGGCGGCAGCGGCATATCCAGCGGGGTGATCGAACAACTGCGTCAGGCGCGGTCAGGAATCCGCTTTCTTGAACTCGTGCACCGGCTGGATCGCGACACCTCGGGCGTGCTGGTGCTGGCCAAGAAGCGCGGCGCCCTGACCGCCTTGCACGCGCAGTTGCGCGCCGGCGCGGTGAAAAAGCATTACCTTGTGCTGGTGCTGGGCGAGTGGAAGGATGCCAAGCGCAACGTCAAACTGGCGTTGCACAAGTATGTATCCGCATCCGGCGAGCGCCGTGTGGTGGTCGACGAGGACGGCGCGCAGGCGCATACCGTGTTCCGCCTGGAGCGCAATTTCCCCGGATTTAGCCTGCTCGACGCCGAGCTCAAGACCGGCCGCACCCATCAGATCCGCGTGCATCTCGCGCACCTCGGCTTTCCGATTGCCGGCGACGACAAGTATGGAGATTTCGACGCCAACAAGCGGCTGGCGAAGCAGGGCCTGAAGCGCATGTTCCTGCACGCCGCCAGCCTCGAATTCCGCCACCCCCGCAGCGGCGAGACGGTGCGGGTGCAGGCCCCGCTTGCGCCCGAGCTGGAAAGTTTCCAGCACTCCCTCAAGGCCGGTGGGCGCTAGACTCTGATGCCCGGACGCTTCGAACTGCTGGTCTTCGACTGGGACGGCACGCTGGTGGACTCCGCCGGACATATCGTCGCTTCGCTGCAGGCCGCGTTCCGGGACCTCGATCTTCCGGTGCCGAACCCGGAAGCGGCGCGCCACGTGATCGGGCTCGGGCTGCAGGACGCGCTGGCCTACCTCAACCCCGAACTGGAAAGCAGTCGTTACCGCGAAGTCGCGGACCGCTATAGTGCCCACTTTCTGGCCGGCCACGAGGACATCGAGCTGTTCCCGATGGTCGAAGAAGGCATACCCGCACTCAACCGCGACGGCTATCTGCTGGCGGTGGCCACCGGGAAGAGCCGTCGCGGGCTGGATCGCGCCTTGCACAGTACGGCGCTCGGTGCACATTTTCACGCTTCGCGCTGCGCCGACGAGGGTTTCCCCAAACCGCATCCCGACATGCTGGAAACGCTGATGCGCTTGCTGGGAGTGACACGGGAGCGCACGCTGATGATCGGAGACACCACGCACGATCTGCAGATGGCCGCGAACGCGGGGGTGCCTGCGGTCGGACTGAGCTATGGCGCGCACCCACGCCAGGAACTCGAGCGCCTTGCACCGCTGGCGTGTGTCGGCAGTTTCGCCGAGCTGATGCAATGGCTGAAGCAAGACGCCTGATCTGCACGGCCGGCGACCTGCCCGAGCGCGGCAGGGGCATGCGCTTTACCGTGGATACGGCGCGCGGGCCGGCGGCGGCGTTTGCCGTGCGCTACCGGGGCCGGGTGCACGGCTATGTGAACCGCTGCGCCCATGTCTGGGTCGAACTCGACTGGCAGCCAGGTGAGTTCTTCGACGTGTCCGGTCTATACTTGGTGTGTTCGACGCACGGTGCCGCGTATCTTCCGGATACGGGCTACTGCGTCGGCGGTCCGTGCAAAGGCCAGAACCTGACCAAACTGCCGATCGAGGAGCAGGACGGACAGGTTTACCTGGTCGAAAACAAGGAAACGCTTCATGGCTGAAACCGATCCGGGCGGCTCCGCAGGCACCTGGGAACGCGCGATCATCGAAAAGCTCGCGCGCGCTGCGCTCGACGAGCAGCGCAGGGCCCGCCACTGGGGCATCTTTTTCAAGACGCTCACCTTCATTTATCTTTTCGTTCTGCTGTTCGCCGCATTCGGCTGGCTCGGCGGACGCGAGGTGGCGTTGCCCGGCAACCATACCGCGCTGGTGGAACTGAACGGCGTCATTGCCGCGGATGCGCACGCCAATGCCGACAACATCAATCACGGGCTCCAGGACGCTTTCGGGGACAAGAGCACCAAGGGCGTGATCCTGCGCATCAACAGCCCGGGCGGCAGTCCGGTGCAGGCCGCCACCATCAACAACGAAATCGGCCGGCTGCGCGAGAAATACCCGGACATCCCGATCTACGCTGTAATCGAGGACATCTGTGCCTCGGGCGGCTACTACGTAGCGGTTGCCGCCGATCGGATCTACGTCGACAAGGCGAGCATCGTCGGTTCGATCGGCGTGCTGATGGACGGCTTCGGTTTTACCGGCACGATGGAAAAACTCGGCGTCGAACGCAGGCTGCTCACCGCCGGAGAGAACAAGGGATTTCTCGATCCGTTCTCGCCGCTCGATCCCGCGCAGCGCGAATACGCGAAGCGCATGCTGGGGGAGATTCATCAGCAGTTCGTCGAAGTGGTCCGCAAGGGGCGCGGCAAGCGCCTTAGGGAAGCGCCGGACATTTTTTCCGGCCTGGTGTGGACCGGCCAGAAAAGCATCGACCTGGGCCTGACCGATGCCCTCGGGAGCGTCGATTTCGTGGCCCGTGAAGTCATCAAGGCCGAGAGAATCGTCGACTTTACTCCGCGCGAGAATCTGGCCGAGCGTATCGCCAAGCGCTTCGGCGCCTCGCTCGGCGAGGCGCTAGTGCGTGCCGCCGGGCCGCTTTCCCCGGTACGCTGAAACTTTCCCCTTTGCCAGAAGCAGGAACACGGTCGGCCTGCGGTCCAGGCTCGGCGGTGCATTTTTCCATTGCGCCACGGTGCGGGTCGTCACCTGCTCGGTTGCGCCGGTCAGGTCAGTTGCCAGCGACAGCATGGTATCCGCGTCGCAGGTGCGCAGCAGTGCAGCGAACAACTGGTCGTTGCGGTAGGGCGCCTCGATGAAGATTTCGGTCTGGTCCAGGCGCCGCGATCTTTCCTCCAGTTCGCGAATGCCGTGCTCGCGCTCAGGGGAGCGCGCGGGCAGGTAGCCATTGAATGCAAAGCGCTGACCATTGAGCCCGGAGGCCATCAATGCCAGGACGATGGAGGAGGGGCCCACCATTGGGATCACTCGCGCGCCTATCCGGTGCGCCTCGGCTACCAGCGCTGCACCCGGATCGGCAATCGCCGGACAGCCCGCTTCCGACAGCAGACCCAAATCGACTCCCGCCTCCAGTTTGCGCGCGAATCGCTGCACGTCTTCGGTTCCGGAATGCTCGTCCAGCACTTCGAGCGTCAGTTCCGGCAACGGCAGATTCAATGCTTTCAGGAACTGCCGGGCTGACTTCGGATGCTCCACCACAAAAAAGCGCAGAGCCTGCACCGCGGTTTTCAGTTGTGTTCCGATCCAATCTCCGGTGTTCCCGGGAACCAGATCAACTGGAATCAGATAGAGTCGTCCCTTTCCCATTATTTACATAAAGACAATTTAATAAGATATTGTTATGGAACGAATATTGTTTCTTCCCTGAGCATGCTTGAAAGGGCAATGAGCGGCAGGCCGATGAGCGCGGTCGGGTCGCCGGACTCGATGCTTTCGGCCAGTGAGATGCCCAACCCTTCGGCCTTGGCGCTGCCGGCACAGTCGTACGCTGGCTCGCGGCGCAGGTAACGCTCGATTTCGGCGTCGTCGAGGCGGCGGAACTTTACGGTGGTGGGCACCAGCCGCGACTGTATCCGGCCGCTGCGCGCGTTGAGCAGCACCACTGCGGAATGAAAGGTCACTGACCTGCCGCTGACATGGCGCAGTTGCTGAACGGCCACCGCATGCATCATGGGCTTGTCGAGGCGCACACCATTGCACACCGCCACCTGATCGGAACCGATGATGAGCGCGCCCGGGAATCGGGCACGCACTGCCTGGGCCTTGGCAAGCGCGAGCCGGCGCGCGGTGTCGGTGGGTTGTTCGCCGTTCAGCGGTGTTTCATCCACTTCCGACGCAGCGGTTTCGAAGGCTATGCCGAGCCTCGCAAGCAAGTCCTTGCGATAGCGCGAGGTCGAGGCGAGAATCAACTGCAGACCACTGTTTGTTGAAGACATTTTGTTTTGACAGGGTAATTCAAAACTAATATTATGCGCGGCTTATGTTTGACCGGGCTGTCGTCGATAGCGTTGCGTTTGCGCGTGAGTCCGGTGAATTGCGCGCAACGGTGGCAGTGGCGGCGCTTGCGCGTCTGCACGATGCGTTGTTCAATCAGTCCGGCGCAATCGCGTATGAGCTGGCAGGTCATGTCGATCAAGAGGGCAAACCCTCGTTGCGGCTTGCGTTCGGCGGCGAGCTGGTGCTCCGCTGCCAGCGTTGCCTCGGGCCGGTTCGCTTCCGATTCGATGCGGTGCACAACTTCGTGCTGGTTCCTGCGGGCCAGGCATTGAGCGATCCCGCGGATGAGGCGGAGGACACGGAACAGCTGCACGCCGACCCGAAACTCGACGTCATCGCGCTGGTCGAAGACGAAGTCATTCTAGGGCTGCCGATGGTGGCGGGCCACGAGGAGGGCGCCTGCGCGGCGCCGTCGCCGAAAGCGGAAGCAGGCAAGCAGGAATCGCCGTTCAACGCGTTGGCGGCCCTCAAGCGGCAGTAAAAAAGTTTCAATTGAAGGAGTCATCTCATGGCAGTCCAACAGAACAAGAAGTCGCCCTCGAAACGCGGCATGCATCGCTCCCACGATTTTCTGACCAACCCGCCGCTCGCCGTCGAGCCCACAACTGGTGAAGTGCATCTGCGTCATCACATCAGCCCCAACGGCTACTACCGCGGCAAGAAAGTCGTCAAGACCAAGGGCGACTGAGGCGAACCCGGCTTTTGGCTGCGAGGCCGCGCAGCTGAAACTAGGGAAACTCTGCATAAGTTCCACGACGCGCGTTGCGCCAGGTGCGGATGACTGCTAGGCGTCGCTCCGCAGATG
>JBBPIT010000093.1:0-9076 GCA_038040175.1 Pseudomonadota bacterium
TGGTAGAGCAACTGATTCGTAATCAGTAGGTCGGTGGTTCGAGTCCACTCAACAGCACCATTCGGGCGAGCATCAATCGGGGAGCACCGGCGAGGCCGCGCAACGTATCCCTGCCAGGCGAAGTAACGGGCGCCTGATCTTCCCGGCGCATCTTCTTCTAGCGGTACACCAGCACCGGGATCTTGCTGTGGGTGAGCACCTTGGTGGTCTCGCTTCCCAGCAGCAGTGCCGCGAACCCGCGGCGGCCGTGCGAGGCCATGAATATCAGGTCGCAATCGCGCTGGTTCGCTGCTTCGATGATGCCCTCCCACGGATGGTCGTTCACCAGCGTCAGCGATTCGCAGGCCACACCGGCAGCGCGCGCCTGCTCTTCGAGCGCCTTCACCAGCCGCTCGCCGCGCGCGAGCGCGTCACGCTCGAACTGTTCGGCGAGAACGTCGCTGGGTCCCGCTTCGGTGTAGATCAGGTAGGAAGTGGCGGGTATGGCGTGAAACCCGACCACGCTGGCGCCCGCGAATTTCGCGAATTCGATTCCCTTCTTGACCGCCGAGTCGCATAACGCGGATCCGTCGGTCGGCAGCAGGATACTCCGGTACATGGTCCACCCCCTTTCACTCGACCCCTACTTAATTTACAGCCGTTTGCGCCATCTGTTGGATAATTGTCGCCGCTCGCGGAGGAGCGGCACGAAGCCATAAGGACCAAAAATGAAAATAACCGATATCAGAATCCACGTTCTCAAGAGCGCACTCACCGAACCGTTCGCGTTTTCCCAGGGCTGGGTGAAGCAGCGCTCGGCCACGCTGGTCGAAGTGCTCACCGATGAGGGTATCACCGGTTGGGGCGAGGCGTTTGCCCAGGGACTCGAGCCGCCCGAAATCGCCGCCACCGTGATCGACAAGGCCCTGAAGCCGCTCGTGATCGGCGCCGACCCGCTGGACACCGAAGTGCTCTGGCACCGCATGTATCACATGACCCGCGACTACGGCCGCAAGGGCTCGGTGGTGGCGGGAATCAGCGCGGTGGACATTGCCCTCTGGGACATCGCCGGCAAGTTTCACCAGGTGCCGGTGTACAAGCTGCTCGGCGGCGCGTTTCGCACCAAAGTCCAACCTTACGCCACCGGCTTCTATCGCATCAAGGGGCAGGGCGAAGCCAAGCGCCTCGGCGACGAAGCGGTGCGCCACTTCGAGGCCGGCTTCTCGCTGATGAAGGTGAAGCTCGGCTACGGCGTTGATGACGATATCGCCTGCATGAAGGAGATCGGCCGCGTCATCCAGGGCAAGCCGATCACGCTGATGGTCGACACCAACCACGCGTACGGGCGCGCCGAGGCGCTCCGGCTCGGGCGCGCGCTCGAGGAATACGACCTGCGCTGGTACGAGGAACCGGTGGTGCCCGAGGATATACAGGGCTACGTCGAGATGCGGCAGAAACTTTCGATGCCGATCGCGGGGGGCGAGAACGAACACACGCTCTACGGCTTCCGCGAATTCCTGAGCGCCGGCGCGGTGGACGTGGCGCAGCCGGACCTCGGCTCCTGCGGCGGCATCTCCGCCGGCAGGCACATCATTGCGTTGGCGCAATCGCATGGAATACAGGTGAACCCGCACGTGTGGGGCTCGGCGATCGCGCAGGCCGCCTCGTTGCAACTGATCGCCGCGGTGCCGGTGGCGCACCACTCGCTGTTCGCATTGGAGCCCGTCCTCGAGTACGACCGCTCGACGCATCCGTTCCGCCAGTACCTGATCACCAAGCCGATCCAGCAGGTGCAGGGCTGGGTCGAAATCCCGTCGGGGCCAGGGCTGGGCGTCGAAGTGGACCGTGCGGTACTGGAAAAATACCGCGCCTGACGCAGCCAATCGAAAGACTGGATAAGTCCCGCAATGCGCGGCGGACCGGGGGCTCGAGGCTATAATCGGGGCGGCAGTTCCAGAACCGGTGTCTGCCAGTACGGAGGGTAGCGATGAAAAGCAGGCAACCATTGATATCGCGGCGCGCGCTCCTCAAGAACACGGCGGTCCTGGCGGCAACGGTCGCTATTGCGCCCGTGGCGGCGCAGCAGAACCGCAAGAAGCCGCAGCAGCCGGGCATGCGCATACGCACCAAGGTGGAAGTGGGCTATCGCGACGAACCCTACCTCGGGCGCACCTGTTCCAGGTGCGTGCTTTACGCGGGAGACGGCAAATGCGTCATCCTCAGCGAGCTGGTGAGCCCTGAAGGCTGGTGCAAGCTGTGGGTCCCCAACACCATGGGCTGACGCCCATGGTGCGTGACGACGTGACACGTGACGTCGTGACAAGACGCTGCGAAGCGGATTCTTGAGGTGGCGGCTAATGCTTTGCATAGCACAGCGTTACGCCAGAGCTACAATTCATTCGACCACGAATATCGATCGCAGAACGTGATGAGAACCTGACTTGCGGCACTGTCATCGCGACCGTCACCAAACATGTCTGATCGTTCGTTCGAACGCATTACCAAGGCGGATCTGAAGAAGCTCGCGCGCCTGGCGCGAGCGGAGCGCGACGATTTCTTCGGCCGTCATAACGAATGGGCAATCCTGTACCGCAAACGCATTGTCTGCACCGCGCTGTGCAAGGGGGCGGCGCTGCATTACCTCAACGGCACGACCGGCGTGAGGGACTTCAACGTGTGGACCTTTTACGCGGAGCATCCCGAAGCGCCGTTTCCGTTCCAGCACATTGCCAAGCTGGACTTCGGCAAGTCCAGGTTTGGCCAGGATCCGGTGAGTCCCGAGGCCTATGAAGGCAGGCGGGTGGAATTGCAGGGCCGTTCGCTCGACTGCAAGCCCGGCGATGATCCGATCGAAGTGCTGCAGCAGTACCTCAAGGGCGGCGACACGCCCTCGGCGCGCGGACTGCGCGAGAAAGCGGTGGTGCTGCTCGATCCCGAACGGTATCTCGGCTACGTTGTCTGGCCATCCCTTGCGGTATCGGTTTCCTGACGCACCGCCGCGGCACGACTTCAGCGTTGGGCCGGGCGACCAGCGGACTGATCGATACCACCGGCACGCTCACTGAGGGGATTACAGGCACCAACGGCCTGCTGGGAACCTTCAAACTAGGCTTCTGACCGGGCACTCGGCGACCGGAAATTGACGCGGCCCCACCGGCGGAAGGCTTTTGGATTCCGCTGATGAGGCCGTCGTCTTTTTTATCGAACCAGAAGACGAAGTGGGCAGGGGTAGATGCCTCCGCGTTTTCTGATTCCTCCTCCCCCCGGCGTATGGCCAAGAGTTCCTTGCGCGCCGCCGCCAAATGCTGCGCCGGCGAATGTTCCGTTTGTTGCGTCCCGCTGCGCGATCAGCCTCCGCGGTGCAAAACCTGCGCCGGCGGGCACTTCACGCTGCCGTAAGAGCAGAACACGCAGCAGTCGTCCGGCTTGGGGCGTAGCACCTCGTGGCAACTCCTGCACTCATAAGTCAGGAGTGCCGTCACGGAGGACATCACCTCTTCCCGCTGGTATCTGCATATCGGGCAGGTCAGGACCGAAATCTGGACGGTTCCGCGTCTCATCGCGCGGTTGATCCCCGGTAGGAAAATTGTTTCAGGGGCGGAATTAAATCCCGTATCGCTGCGCGGAGTCAATCATGCACTGCATCAGGCGGATGATTCCGTCGCCGCCGCTGCCGGTCTTCGCCGCTTTCCCGGCGGCGGGGTTCGCTGTCCGGCGCTTCAGCCTCGTCCCGGGATCGCCGATCCACGGACGCGAAACCTCCCACAGCGACGCTTCTCAACAGAAAAATGTTCCGGACTTCGGAACGCGGTGCCTGTGCAGGCGGACCTGTAGCCTCAAGTCGCCCGAAAGGATCGGCTGCCCCGGGTTTGCGGGCGTGTTTGGCGGTTCGGCGCGAAAGCGCCGCTGACCGCAATTCCGCGAACACCGAACGTCCCCAAGCGCCCCTGGTCCCTCTGCGTCCGCGATTCGCCCTTCGCCGGCAGCGTTTTGTTGGCTTTTTATGCCTACGCCATCGCCCGGGACCGCCGCTAGGGCAGCACTTAAGTCGATGATTGTTCGCGCTTGTTGTGCCGGCCTCGGGCAAACCTAACACTTTGATAGATTTGACAAGTTTGCCAGTCTCAACGATAACTCAATCATGCACGTCGCTTGCGGTGGGCTGAGGCGATGAGGCAAAACCAACAACGAGATTTTCCGAATGCGCGCAGGTGCGATACGGTCCTCGTTGCAGGGGCCGGACGCCTCAGAAGGGAGGAATTCGCTTGGCGCCGTGCTGCCACGCGAAGCGCTGGTCTGGGTGCTGTCCGCGCGGACCCAGGCTTTTCGCATTCCCTTCGACGAGAAACTGGTCACCGGCCAGATGCCGCCGCCGTACGGGGTCAACTCGATTGTCCTTGCGGCCGACCTGCTCGGACTGCGTGCGGCCTGGGTGAAGCGGCCGGCCTCCGCGCTCCGGAAACTGGTCGCCCCGTTCCTGGTCTTACTTTCTCCTGTTTTACGCGAGCCGCACAACGGCCTCGTCGCCGGTCGTGAGAGTCTTGCCTCCCTTGACTCCGCGGCGCCGAACCAGCGGCTCGCCTTTTTATTACGAGTGGAAGGCGACTGCGTCGCCTTGTTCGAGCAGGGGCAGGCCAGCCACACCATCCTGCCCTTCCGGCGGGCAGAAGCAGCGCATCGCCATCGCCCGCGCGCTGCTCAAGCGCCCCCCGATCCTTATGTTCGACGAAGCGACCAGTAATCTCGATGACGAAGCGGCGAATGCGATTGGGGAAACGATCAATCAGCTCAAGGGGCGTGTGACCATTCTCCTGATCGCACACAAGTTGCCTGCAAGCGTTGAGGCGGTGGAGACGTTCAATATCGACAGAGAGGTGAAACAATAAAAGATCTGTTTCTGATGCGAATTCTAATGTTGTTTCCCAATTCGGTGCCCACGAAGCCAGGGCTACCTCAGACCTGACCCTATGCCTCTTTCCGACATGCCCTGTGCTTCATTTTCCAGCTTGCCGATATCGTCTTGACATAATCTCTCTTCGGGCAGATGCTGGGACGCATCGGACGACTCGCGCCGTCATCTATTCTGCACCGACGAAATGGCTGGTTGAAGAGCGTGCGGCTCGCTTAGCCGCAAAATGATAATGGGGAAGAGAAAATGAGTGAATATCTGCAATTTCGTTTGAAATCAAGCGGACAAAGAACTGTTGTCGTTAGCTTCTTGGTCGCCGCTACGGTTGCGCTAGGCGTCGTGGGGCCAGCTACGGCATGGGCCGACGATGACCGCGGGCTCAAAGCGGTGCCGTTTGAGTTCGTCGGGACGGCCGCACAATGCGCACCAAGCCCGGCTGGGAGCCGGATCGTCACGGCGAAATGGCTCCGCGGCATGGGCCTGCCAGACAATGGCGGGCAGAATACCACCCCTTCTGATCTCACGACCAATCCCAACAAGAAGGACCGTCATTCCGGTCTCCTGCTCTCGAAGAACGGCCCGACACCTGACTGCTCCTCTTCCGGCGCGCGCATACTCGGCGTTAAGGGAATCGTTGTAACGCCCACGTTCGCAGTTGGCTATGACTACCGGAAGGGCGGGCATTGCGGCGCCGGCGCTCCGCGGTTCAATATCGACACCAACCAGGGCTTCTTTTTCGTCGGCTGTGCCAACGCTCCCAACAGCCCAGCTCCGCAAGATCCCGACCAGTGGACGCGTACACGTTCTGTGATAACGACCTGCGGCTCGGAGTGCTTCCCCGCATCGATTCCCGCCGGGTCCACGATCAACAGCATCAACATCATCTTCGACGAGGGCACAGACACGGCTAATAACGACACGGAGGGCGTGGGCCTTGCTGTTCTGGACAACATCTTCATCAACGGTGTGCTCATAACTCGAGGGCCTGGCAAAGACCATCACGACGGCAAAGATCACGGCGACGATGACGATGACGACGACAACAAGGATTAAGGACAACTGATCCGAGCTGAATAATTAATCCAAGCGGCGCAAAAGCGAGGGTTATGCCAGCGGCGGCGGTTGCTCAAACCGCCGCCGCTGTTTATTCACGAGGCGGAACGGCTCGACAGGCTCCCGGCGCGGCAGCCTTCACTAATCTGAACAAATATATTTGCGTGAACTTGGGAACCTCATCAGAGGTTCCTTAATTCCCGGTGGGCGAAATGCGGAACTCCAGCACGGATTGCATTTTGCTCAGCGTCTCCGCCAGACGCTGCGCGAGGCGGGGCCGGAGTTGTAGCGCCCCTCTCTCGTAAAAGCATCCTGTACGTTTCATCTCTACGATGCCATCGCGCAAGTGAAGAAAATCGTGAGGCCGGATGGGTTGCAATGGCCTCGCTGAAGGTCTATAAAGGCTAAAAAAAAGTGCCACGATTGTTTTAGACAATAAGAAAACCGGCCGCCGCAAAGGCGTGGTGTATCGCCAACCAGACTGGACTCAGTTCCTTTTTCCTGGAGTCCAGTTGCCCGGGTCCCCCGGAGCGATGGCGCTCCTCTCGGCGTATTTCGTCGCCTCACTGCAATTGAAACACCCAGCTAGTTGACTATCTGGACCAGTGTCCAGCGGCAGGCCGTTCCCATTGTCTCTGTTCCGCGGGCTGCGGTCGTAGGGCTGGCGCCAATTATCGCAATCCAAAACTACTTTTGGGGAGGAGGATTCAATGAAAACCATTACGCTGCTGCGTTACGCGTTAGCAATTAGTGCCGGCTTTGGCATATCTGGAATGGTGCACGCCGACGACTGGAAGGTAATCGGCGAGTTTGGCTGGTTCGGCGTCGGCAAGGCTCAAGAGATCGAGAAGGGTCATTTCTACTGGGTAGGGGAGTTCACCGGCAGTTTCTTTAATGACAAGGGCGAAGGCAGCCTATTTCATCGAGCCGGCGTGAAGTGTCCTGCGTGGTTTGACGCCGACTTCAACAACAAAAAGAGCAAGGCGGGTGGCTACTGCATCATCACCGATCTTGATGGCGACCAGGCTTACCTCACGTGGCAAAGCGCGGGGACCCCGGGACCCGGGGGCCGCGGCCCCGGAACATTCCAGTACACGGGCGGCACGGGCAAATACAAAGGGATCAGCGGGAACAACACCTTTGTCGGCGTAACCCAGGTGAACTGGCAGGACGGCACCTCTACCGGCTACGCGACCTGGAATCGCTGATCCTTCTGGGCTGGAAAAATCGAAAGGCTCAAGATGATTCGTGAAGGGACTGCGGAACCGCAGTCCCTTTTTCTTTCGACCTGCTTTCGATGTGCGTCAATGCTTCAATATTCTTCGCGCCCGTCAGTCCAACGCATCGAGACACGTCTCTTAACTTTGCTTACCGATTCAATCCAGTTGCCCGTGGATCGGGCCGGTGATCAACCTTTTGCTGTCCCTGATCACGTAACAGGCAGCCAGTCCAATGGAAATGTCCTGTCTCGATACGGAGAAGATGCTCACCGTCACCTGCTCGTGGGCCGCAACCGTGATGGGAAAGGGCTTCAGCGGTTCGCCGCTGCGCGGTTCATTCCTTGCGGTGACGCGAATGCGCCGGCCGTCTTCCAGGATGGCGCCCGCCTCGTGGATGACGGTGCGGGAGTTGGTCTGGTTGTCGACGTGTATGGACAGACGCTGGCGCTCGGATGCGGAGGGTTCCCGCCACGCGAACACCGAAATTCTCGATGGGTGGCGAAGGTACTCGGATATCCCGTAGACGATCAGTGCGACGGCAAGGCCCGCCCCTACGGAAAGGCCGTAGTACAAGACCAGTTCAGACTTGCTCATCTGTGCCAGTTCGGCTTCTGATTTTTCTTGATTGCCGGCGGCTCCGGCGAGGCACAAAGTATAACTTCACCGACAGTAATCGTCGCATCGCCTCACTTGGTCGCTGCGAAGGGAGGTGCGCCCGGGGAATGCGAGAGTCAAGCGTCTCAGCCGACACCCGACCTCCCTTGCTACCGAACCCCCCAGGCGCCCCTACTGTTTCGCAATGCGCATGCCAACGAGGGGCGTCGAAAAAACGACAGTCCGGCCCCACAGCGAATGCACTCTGTTTTTTGAATGAAAAAAAAGATAGTCGGAAAGCCGACAAAGCAACTGACGAAGTTTCAGCAGCGGGCGCTGCCGCAAAGCGTCTGTGAACGCCGTTGTGCCTATGGGAGGAGCGCCGAATGAGACGTCCGTCGCAGCGCGGCCGGCGACAATCCGCAGCGCGTGGCGACCTGCTTAGTTGCGGTAGCGAATCCCTTTGCGGTCCAGCAGGCGCAGCAGCGCCGGCCATTCCTTGTGTACTTCCGCGCCGCCGGGCCGCTCGAATTGCTCGAAGCCCTTGCGCGCGGTCTGCTCGGAAATGAGCCCGACTTCGACGCGGCCGCCGGCGAGTGCGTCGACCTGGATCTGACAGGCGCAGTCGAGGTAGTACATCAGTTCGAAGGCTTCCTTTACCGTGTCGCCCAGCGTGAGCAAGCCGTGGTTGCGCAGGATCATCGTCTTGGAGCGCGGGCCCAGGTCGCCGGCGAGACGCGTGCGCTCGTCCAGATCGAGCGCAATGCCCTCGTAGTCGTGGTAGGAGAGCATCGCGTACACCCGCAGCGAATGCTGGCTCAGCGGCAGCAGGCCGCATTTCTGCGCCGACACCGCGACGCCGGCGCGGGTGTGGGTGTGGATCACGCAGTTGATCTCCGGCCGCGCCTCGTGCACGCAGCCGTGGATCACGAAGCCGGCGTAGTTGATGCCGAGGCCGGTGGGATCGTCGATGATGTTGCCGTCCTTGTCGATCTTCACCAGGGTCGAGGCGGTGATCTCCTCGAACATCAGCCCATAGGGATTGATCAGCAGGTGCTCGGTGCCGGGCACCCGCGCCGAGAAGTGGGTGTAGATCAGGTCGGTCCACTTGAATAGCGCCGCGAGCTGGTAGGCGGCGGCGAGATCGCAGCGCATTTCCCACTCTTCCTTGCTGACGCGCTGGCGCACCGGCGAGGCTGCGACGGACTTGAGATTTCCTTCTTTCCCGGCCACTTTTCGATCCTCCCCTGACACTCGAGCTTGAAATGATACGCCTGCTGCCGCAGCAATGTAACGGCTGCGCATGTCCTGGCAAACGTGG
>JBBPIT010000094.1:0-9061 GCA_038040175.1 Pseudomonadota bacterium
ACCAATGGGTCGAGACCTTTCCCCGGACCGCCGGTTGGATGCTCGCGCTGGGTGCCGCGATCGTATTGATCGCCTCGATGATCGTGTGGCTCGGGCATCGCTAGGGAAGCTCGTCACAACTGCCGCCGGCGCCGCCGCGGAATTTTTCTAGTTTAGCTGCAGTTCGAAGCTGCCTTCGCTGCGTTGCACCGCGATCAGGCGCAGCAGCGGTGCGAGCTGCTGCTGGTGCTGCGGGGGAACGCGAGCCATGGCCAGGAACGCGGGGCTGTCGCCGTGCGTCCACGATCCTTTGCCGTCGAGCCGAAGCGGACCCTGAATGGTGCGCAGGTAGGCGTGGACCGTAGCGCCTTCGCCATCGAGGCGCAGTTCATAGTCGCCCAAAGGCGAGATCGGTGTGAGCACCGAGCCGGCGTCGCGCCATTGCAGCGTGGCGTTGCCCTGCATTTCCTTGCGTTCAATCGAGAGGCTGGCGACCCGCAGCAGTACGTCGCCTGTGAGACCGAGCGGTGCAAGCTTGGGCACGCCCAGACCCAGCACCGCGGCCGGCAGGCTTATTTCGGCATTTGCGATTTCGATCCGGGACAACGATATCGTCACCGGAAAGCGCTTGGCCGACTGGTCCAGCCCGACTTCGCAAACCAGGCGTCCGCGCAGCAACGACTCCGGCAGAAAGCGCCAGGCGAGGTTCTTCGCGACACCGATTCGTCCGCCCGAATCGCGGAATTCGATCTGCCCCGATCCCGACCACAGCCTGCCCTGGGCTTCGGCAAGCCGCAGCCTGCCGTGGCTTGCGCGCTGCAGGCCGGCGTCGACCAACGTCGCCGGCGCGGTGGCAATGACTGCAACCGCGTAAACAAATAGTCCGATTGCGATCAGGTGCCGGCGTTTCATTGATTTTTGGTCCGAACCAGGGTCGCGGTCACGCTGACGAGGCCCGGCGTGGACAGCGCTTCAACGCGGCAGGCGTCGAGGCGGACCTGCTGCGATTTCAGGCTGGCGACCCAGTCAAGCCAGTCCGCGAAGGCCACGGCGCCGAACACCACCACCACTTGATTGGCGTCCGGGGCGTCGATTCGCACCAGCGCGCGCGACAGCCCGGCTGCACCTGCCTGTGCCTGCACCAGTGTGCGCAAATCCGTTTGCGACACCGACGCGGGCGGCGCGGCGCGCAGGCGCTCGAGCTCGGCTGCCTGCTGTTCGAGACGGGCAGCCTGCGCCCGCAGTGCCGGGACGCTGGCGCGCAAGCGCGTGTGCGCCCGGTCCGCCGACTGCACCAGCCACACATACGACGCGGCGCCCGCCAGCACCGCCAGCACGGCGATGACCACGCGTTCCCGCGGTGCCCGCGATTGCCAGAGCCTGCGCAGTTTCGCGTTCATGACGCCCGCACGGTGATCACAACCGTCGCGCCTCCCGGGCGCTTCAAGGCCGCGGAGCGTTCGACGCTCATGCCCGACTGCGTCAGCCGCGTCACCATGCGGTTCACGGCCGCCTCTTCGGTTGCGGCGAGTTCCAGCGTCATCCGCCCGCTCTCGTAGGACAAGACCCGCAGGCCGCCCTCGGGCAAGTCCTTCATTCCCGCCATCACCGTCTCGATCATCGGCAGGAAGTCGCCGCTGTCGGATTGGCCTGCGGCATGGCGCGCCTCGGCGAGCTTGCGGCGCATTTGCAGCGCCGGGTCCACCACCGCGACTGCCTCGGGAAAGGATGCGCGAAAGCGCGTTTCCATTTGCTGGCGCAACGCCCGTTGCTCGTTCGCAAGCGAGGTCCAATCCACCACCAGCGCAACCGCATGCAGCGCCAGCGCGCCGCCCACGATCCAGGCCGCCGGCCGCAGATGCGAAGCCGCGCCGGAGAAAAGACGCCAGCGTTGGCGCTCCTGGGCCAGGCTGACGCCGGCGCCGGGAGGCACTGTCCGCCAATCCCATGTTCCGGCCATGCGCAGGGCGATTCCAAGCTCGCTTTGCCATGCCGCGATGTCCGGCGCCGCCTCCGGCGAAGTTGGATAGATCGCGATCGACGACGGGCCGGCGCTGCGTGCCTGCACTTCTTCCAGCATCAGGCGCAGGGACAACGGGGGGGCTTGCCGGTCGCCGCAATCGGTCGCGGCCCCTTCGAACTCGCCGGTGCGCACAAACCCCTCGCTGCCATTCCAGGCAAGACTCCATTCTCCCGTTCGCCATGGCAACAAAAGCGTTTCGCAGTGCACTTCGTAGGCACGGATGCCCACGGCAACGAGCGCATGACGCCAGCGCTCCAGTCCCTCCTTGTCCGCAACGGCGAGCGCGTCTTCGTCGCCAACGGCGCCGAGCCAACTCACCTGGTTGGCATCCGGCTCGCCTGCCGTCTTTTCCTCCACCGCGAAGGCAAGTACCGACCCGGGGCGGCGAGCCCCCTGCGGCACGCGCGCGCGGGTGATCAGCACCTGCGCCGCGGGAACCACCAACTGAACGCGCTCGGCGCGCCGCGGCAACTCCGCAAGCCGGCCTTCGCCGAAAACCGGTTCGCGGCCGCCATTGACAAGCGCCCACTGGCACCGTTGGGGCGGATCGAGTAGCGAAGCGTAGATGCGCAGCAGGCTCACAGCGCTTTATGCCAGACGATGGCCGGCCAGCCGCCGGTGTTCCCGCGCGCCAACAGCGCCACGCCGCGCGCCTGCGCGCCGCCGATGGTCACGCGCAGCGTCGCCATGAAGTAAGCGCTGCTCACCGAGATGTTTTCGGTGGGCACGATGAGTCCGGGGGGGAGTTGCCTGAAGAATTCGTCGTAGCTGCGAAAGAAGCCACGCTCGCGCTGCGCGACCAGGTCACGTGCACCGTCCAGGCCCAGGCCTTCGACCACCGCGGCAAGGACTTCGGGCGAAGCAGTGTTCGCGTTCACGGCGGTGAAGCGGGGCAGCGCGCTGACAAACGGGCGCAGGCGTGCACGCATGGCATCGTCGAAGCCCCGCACCAGGGCCAATTCGGCCAGGTCGGTCAGTGGCCGGTTGGCAACGAGGTAGGGCCGCTGCAACGCCAGATAAAAATCATCTTCGGCGCCGCCCTGCGGTTGCGGCTCGCTGTCGGCGTCAAGCCAGTCCGCCAGCGTGTCGGCGAGCGCGGTGGGCAAACCCAGCGTGGACAGCAGGCGCTGGAAGTGCGCGAGCTGCGCGAGGTTCACCTTTCCATCCCTCACCAGATTGTTGAGGTTGAACAGGCCCTGCTGGTCTTCGATGTAACCGGCGAGTTCGCCGCTTTCGACCGACATCGGCGGCAACCGCAACGCCCAGGGTTCGCCGAGATGATCGACGTTGCTCAGGCGGCGATCGTCGCTCAGCACCGCGCGCGACCAATCCACGCCGGCCTGTACCAGGGTCTGCGCCTGGACATGGGCGGCGGCGAGTTCGCTCTGCCGCGACCAGGTACTCTGCGTGACCATCATCGCCGTCGCCGCCATGGCAGCCAACGCGACCACGCCCATGGCGAGAACGATGGCCACACCCCTTTGTCTCGCGTTCATGATCTCAGCCCGAAGACGCGCACGATTTCCTCACCCGAGGCGAGCACGATGCGCAGCCGCACGGCTTGGGGAATCGGCGCATCGACCGGCGAGCCCGGCCATCCATCCATCCAGGCGAGATTGGCATTGAGGTACTGAAGCTCGAATGCCGTTACATCCGCCAGCACGGGGTAGCGCGCGGGCAGCGCGCCGGGCGCGATATCGAGACCCGGCCACAGCCACAGTTCGATCTCCTGCCGGTCGTTGAGCCGGTAGGCAAGCCGCCGCGCGCTGTCCATGCCCTCGACTGAGGCAAAGCGGCTGAATTCAAGAAGCGGCTCCGACGTTGCACCGGGGATGCCGCGCCAGGCCGGTGCGGTGCCGGAGGCGGACCGGACAGGGCGCGGCGCGGCCAGCTTGACGTCGCCCTCGAATCGGGCAACGAAGGCGGCCACGCGCCGCCACTTGTCGGTTTCCCTGGTGACGTGCTCACGCGCATCGAGCACCGCGCCGAGTCCGCGGTAGGACATCAGCGCCAGGGCCGAGAGAATGAGCAGCGCGGTCAGCAGCTCGATCAACGTAAAACCGCGCGTTAAATACCCCGCAGAAGTCTTCACTTGTTCACTCCGGGCGGACGCACGACGAATCCGGTGAGGTGCGCGAGCGCGTGTGCCTCCTCGGGCGCCGCGAACACGCGAATGTCGACGCGCCGGAACGTGACGTTCGGCGTCGCGATGACCTCCTCGCGCCAGGCGAATTCAATGCCGCCCTGGCGCTGCGTGCCGTTCAGTATTCCAAGCGAGGGCCATTCCCCGCGGGCGCGCTGCTCCGCCAGAAGATTCTCCGCAACCCAGCCGGCGAGCAGACGCGCACGCAGTTCGCCGACACTGTTCGTGCCGCCGCCGGCGACGCGCAGCGCCGCGAGAAGCGCGATCGAGATGATGGCAAGGGCGACCAGCACCTCGACCAGGGTAAAACCATCGCGCCTACCGTCGCGCCAGTTCGCCATTCTCTTTTCCTTGTTCCGGCAACACGCGCACTTCGCCGATCGGGGAGCCCGCCACCGTGCAGCGCGCGGCGCCGAGGGCCATCTCGACGCTGAAGGAAGGCGTCGCGCCGTAGGGGTTGAACTCCAGACGCATGTGCTCCGGCGTCCGCATGTTTTCCACGCGCATTCCGGCGATCACCATTCCCTGTGGGAGCGTTCGCGCGCGCAAAGAGTCGTCGTCGAGAATCTCGGACCAGTAAGTGTCTTCGCTGAATTGCCAGAAGCGGTAGCCCGGTCCGTCCGCTGTCCAGGCGATGGACTTGCCGGTGAGGCGCGCCTTTGTCGCGGCAAGATCCAACAGTTGCGCCAGCCTTTCGGCCTCGACGCGCAGCAGCGCCCGATCGTCGGGCCGCGTGATGGTGCTTACCAGGCCGGCGAACAATCCCATGATCAGCAGCACCACCAGCAACTCGATGAGCGTGAACCCGCGGAAATTTTTCCGGGCGCGCATTCTCATGCGTCCTCGACGCGATCAAAACTACTTCTCGCCATGAACCGACTTCGTGGTGAGCTCTTGATGTTGACTTCAATTCTCTTTGCTACAGCGACCATGAACCGATGTCGGCGTCGTTGCCTTCGCCGCCGGGTGCGCCATCGGCGCCGAAACTGAAAATGTCGATCTCGCCGTATATCCCGGGATTCAGATATTGGTAGGGATTGCCCCAGGGGTCCTTGGGCAGGCGCTCGACATATCCGCCCGCTTTCCAGTTGGGCGGGAGCGGGGCGGTAGTCGGCTGCGCCACCAGCGCCTGCAATCCCTGTTCGGTTACGGGGTAACGCTGGTTGTCCAGGCGGTAAAGCTTGAGCGCCTGCATCAGGCTCGCGATGTCCTGCTTCGCAGCGATCACCCGCGCCTCGTCGGGGCGGCTGATGATTTTCGGCACCACCAGGGCGGCGAGTATGCCGAGGATCACGACTACCACCATCACTTCGAGCAACGTAAACCCACGTTGCCAGGTCGACACTTTCATTTGACCCTCCTTGCATTCCAATATTATCCGAGGGTCGCTCGTCATGTTCCGATCCAGCCAGTTACGCCAATTATCCCGTTCGCCGAGAGACACTCTGTTCGGTGGCGTACATACGGCACTTTCTCTATGGTATAACTTTCACCGTGCGTGGGGGGATTCCGTCAGGTCGATCATTGCCCCGCGCTGCGGCACGCGGCCCGAATCGCCCGGTCCCTCGAAAGAGTCGATGTATTATTGGGTTGTGCCAGGGTGCGGCGCCTGCGTTGTTACGCTCCTTGTTGGGGCTTCAGCCGCATCTGCGGAGCGACGCCTAGCAGTCATCCGCACCTGGCGCAACGCGCGTCGCGGAACTTGATCGGAGCTTCCTTAAATATGCGGCAACTCCTACTCGACCGATCGAACATTGCGCAAACGGCCGTGGTCACCCTGGCGACTATTGCCGCGCTGGCATTGCTCGGCCTGGTGGCGGCGTACTGGACCTGGGTCTGGCTCGCGCCGCTTCCGGAATCGCGCGCGCCGACCGCCGCAGACACCGGCACCGCAGCCGCGTCCGCGGGCGCGCTGTTCGGCAACATGCGGCGGGATCCGGACAGTCCGGTGCCAACGGGAATTGCGATCAGGCTGCTCGGTGTCGTCGCGGCCACGGGGGGGCGGCGCGGATACGCGGTGGTGCAACTCGAGGCGAAAGAGATTCTCGCCGTGCGGGAAGGCGAAGACGTTGCTCCCGGCATCCGGCTCGCGGGAGTCGGCACCGATCACGTCATTCTGGAACGTGGCGGAATCCGTGAAACGCTCGCGTGGCCGGAGAAAAACACAGCCACGGAATCCGCCGCACTGCGAGCCAACAAATGAATTCTTCCCCAAAGAATTGCGTCCCTTGCCGAAGGTGCACCCGAAAGTGAAAATGAAGTGTCGCTGGTCAAGAAATGGACTTCTCTGGTTGGCGATGGCGGTCGCGATTTGCCAGGCGTGGCCCGCGAACTCGCAAGAGCCCCCCAAGGAAACGGCCAGGCCCGTCGCGCGTCCCGCACAACCTGGCGCCGCCGGCGCCAGCCAGTCCGCGCGCGCGAATCCCGATGTCGTCATGCTCAACTTCGTCAATGCCGAAATCGAAGGCGTGGTGAAAGTGGTGAGCGAAATCACCGGCAAGAACTTCGTGATCGACCCGCGGGTAAAGGGCACGATCAACATCGTCTCGGCGAAGCCGTTGCCGAGGGCGTTCGTGTATGAAGTGTTTCTTTCGGCGTTGCGCCTGCAGGGCTTCGCCGCGGTCGAGGACCGCGGCATCGTCAAGATACTTCCCGAAGCCGACGCCAAACTGCATTCGGCTCCCACACTTGGCCCCGGCGACAAGACCGGTCCCGCCGGGGACCGCATCGAAACGCGGGTGTTCACGCTGGAGTATGAATCGGCGGTGCAAGTGCTGCCGATCCTGCGTCCGCTGATCGCTCCCAACAACACCATCACCGCATACCAGAACAGCAATACGCTGGTGATCACCGACTATGCCAACAACCTGCAGCGCCTGGCAAAAATCATCGATTCGATCGACCAGCCGAGCGGCACCGACCCGGTGGTGATCCCGCTTCAGTATGCTTCTGCGGTCGATGTGGCTGTGACGGTCAACCGCCTGTTCGCGGAAGCGTCACAGGCGCAGGGCGCAACCGCGGCGGAACCAACCCAGCGCTTCACGGTCGTCGCGGATGCCCGCTCGAACAGCCTGCTGGCGCGCTCGGGCGATCCCTCGCGCCTCACCCGGTTGCGCAAATTCGTGGCGATGCTGGATTCGCCGACCAACGCCGGCGGCAATATTCATGTCGTATATCTGAAAAATGCCGAGGCGGTGAAACTCGCCGAGACCCTGCGGGCAATCTACCACGGTGACGCCAGCGCAGCGGCCGTGCCACGCACGGCACTGGCCACGCCTGCGGCGCTCGGCGCATCCGCACCGGCACCGATGCAGGCCGCGGGCGCCCCTGCACCGATCGGCGCAAACCAGCCCCAGGCCGCTTCGGCCCCGTCCGGATTCATCCAGGCGGATGCGGCCACCAACTCGATCATCATCACCGCGCCCGACGCGATCTACAATAATTTGCGCGCGGCGCTGGATAAACTCGACGTGCGTCGCGCGCAGGTGTATATCGAGGCGCTGATTGTCGAAATCACCGCCGACAAGGCCGCGGAGTTCGGCATTCAGTGGCAGGATCTGAGCGGGCTGGGCAAGACCACGACACAGCCCTTCGGCGGCACCAATTTCGGCGCCGCCGGCCAGAACATCATCGGCATTTCCCAGAATCCGGCGACGGTCTCCCGGGGGCTCAATATCGGCATCGTGAAGGGCCAGGTCTCGATCCCCGGTGTCGGTCAGATTCTCAACCTCGGCGTCCTGATTCGCGCCCTGGAGACCGACGCCAATGCGAACATCCTGTCCACGCCGACGCTGCTGACGCTGGACAACGAAGAAGCTTCGATCGTGATCGGCCAGAACGTTCCCTTCATCACCGGCCAGTACGCGCTGTCGGGGGCAGCCACCACGCCCACACCTTTCCAGACGGTCGAGCGACGCGATGTCGGGCTGACATTGCAGGTCAAGCCTCAAATCTCCGAAGGTGGAACAGTGCGTCTGCAGATCTATCAGGAGGTGTCCAGCATCCAGGACCAGACCAATCCCGCCGGCGTGATCACCAACAAGCGCGCGGTGGCTTCGACGGTCCTGGTCGACGACGGGCAGATCGTGGTGATCGGCGGCCTGATCCAGGATACGGTTAACGACGGTGTACAGAAGGTTCCCGTGCTCGGAGACATCCCCTTGCTCGGCGCCCTGTTCCGTTACAAGACGCGCTCGCACAGCAAGACCAACCTGATGATCTTCCTGCGGCCGACGCTGGTGCGCGACAGCCAGCGCGCCGACTCATTTACCGGCGAGCGCTACGACTACATCCTCGGCGAGCAGGAAAAGGCCAAACCTGCGCACGACGCCATTCTGCCGGACATGGAATCGCCCACCCTGCCGCCGAGAACGGCGCCGTGGGCCCGGCCGGCCCCGCCGCTGGAAATCGAGGTAAGGCCGTACCGCGATGAGGGGCGCCACTGATGAACCGGGGTGCAAACAGGATTCCCTACGCGTTTGCCAAGGCCAATGGCGTCGTCGTCACTTCCCTGGACGGCGGTCTCGCGGAGGTGGCGGTGCGCAGCGACGCGCACGCGGGCGCGCTGGCCGAATTGCGCCGGGCGCTTGGCGTGCCGGTGCGCGCCCGCAGCATCGGCACCGAGCAGTTCGACGAGTTGATCGCCGCTGCGTACAACGGCGCCGATGCCGGGGCGGCCGCGCTGGCCGGAGACCTCGCGCAGGACCTGGACCTCTCCAGGTTGCTGCAGGAAATCCCCAGGATCGAGGATCTGCTCGAAAGCCAGGACGATGCGCCGGTCATCCGCCTGATCAATGCATTGTTCACCCAGGCGCTGCGCGACGGCGCCTCGGACATCCATATCGAGCCCTTCGAAACGCGCTCGGTGGTGCGGCTGCGCATCGACGGCACGCTGCGCGACCTGATCGAGCCGGCGC
>JBBPIT010000095.1:0-9051 GCA_038040175.1 Pseudomonadota bacterium
ATGAACTGGAACTTGTAGCCCATCGCCCCCAGTTCGCGCTGGAACTTGGCGATCGATGCATCGTCCAGGTTCTTCTTCCAGTTGAACGACGGCGAGCAGTTGTATGCAAGCAGTTTACCCGGATACTGCTTGTGGATCGCCTCGGCAAATTGCCTGGCGAACGCGAGGTCGGGTTTGCCGGTCTCGCACCAGATCAGGTCGGCGAAGGGCGCGTAGGCAAGTCCCCGCGAAATTGCCTGCTGGATGCCGATGATCACCCGGTAGTAGCCTTCGGCGGTGCGCTCGCCGGTGCAGAAAGGTTTGTCGTTCTCGTCGAAATCCGAGGTCAACAGGTTCGCCGCTTCGGCGTCCGTGCGCGCGAACAGCATTGTCGGCACCCCCATGATGTCCGCAGCCAGGCGAGCGGCGGCGAGCTTTTGAACGGCCTCCTGAGTCGGTACCAGCACCTTGCCGCCCATGTGGCCGCACTTCTTCGCCGAAGCCAGTTGATCTTCGAAATGCACGCCACCAGCGCCGGCTTCGATCATCGACTTCATCAGCTCGAATGCGTTCAGCACGCCGCCGAAGCCGGCTTCGGCATCGGCAACGATCGGGGCGAATCAGTCGATGTCGTCCTTGCCTTCGGCGTGATGGATCTGGTCGGCGCGGATAAGAGTGTTGTTGATGCGGCGGACCACGGCGGGAACGCTGTTGGCCGGATACAGCGACTGATCGGGATACATCTCGCCGGAAAGGTTGGCATCCGCTGCCACCTGCCATCCGGAGAGATAAATCGCCTTGAGCCCGGCCTTGACCTGCTGCAAAGCCTGGTTGCCGGTGAGTGCGCCAAGAGCGTTGACGAACGGTTCCTGCTTGAGCAGTTGCCACAATTTTTCGGCTCCACGGCGGGCGAGCGTGTACTCGATGGCAAGCGTGCCGCGCAGCCGGTAGACGTCCTCGGCGGAGTAGGGACGTTGTGCGCCTTTCCAGCGCGGGTGATCGGACCAATCCTTCTTGATTTTTGCGATTTCCGGATCGCGGGTCATTAGCTTTCTCCTTTCGGCAAGTACGAGTGTGTTTTATTTGGACGCAATCGGGCCGCGTCCTCGCAACAGGTCATGCCGTGCTTATGTCGCGGGTCACGCGACCCATCGTGGACACAGGATCCCTGCTTGCCGAGTGCCGGGGGGCCGGCACTCTCAACCACGGGGAAGCCAGAGATCGGATCTGGCACACCGCTTGGAGGCATCGCGCTTGTGCTCGGCCTCGCATCCGCATTGCGCCAGCGGTTATTGACGCAACGGTGGTGCCGGCGACAGTACATCAGGATTTTCATGCGCTGCAACAACAAAGCAGGTGCGCAAATGAATACTATTAATCAATAAGTTGTGGATTTACAGATCACGCGATTTTGCAATGCGAAATTTGGTTTCAAGGACCTTGCCGATTCGAGTTTGACGGCGTACGGCGTGTTTGGATGGGTGCGTCGGCGAGGCCGGCACGACGCTGGCGAAAGCATGGAGCGTTGCGGGTGGCCGGTGCGTGATTCGTTTTCCGCATCGTCGATGAAATCCCCGGACAGGATCAGATCCGCGCTTAGAGCGGGATCCTGTGGGCCGCGAGCGGGCGTTGCTTTACAATTGGCGCCTTTGACCGCTTCGCATTACTGCTTGCAATTCAATTACATCCATCTACACGTCGAATCGAGGCCGATTCCATGTACCAGCACATCAAGGTTCCTTCCACGGGACAGAAGATCACCGTAAACAAGGACTACACGCTGAACGTTCCCGCCAATCCGATCATTCCCTTCATTGAGGGTGACGGTACTGGTGTAGACATTACGCCGGTGATGCGCAGGGTCGTGGATTCAGCGGTCCAGGTGGCCTATGGGGGCAAACGCAAGATCGTGTGGATGGAGATGTATGCCGGCGAAAAATCCTGCAAGGTCTACGGCGAAAATGTCTGGCTCCCGGAAGAAACGCTGCAGGCCAGCAAGGAGTTCGTGGTCTCGATCAAGGGACCGCTCACCACGCCGGTGGGTGGCGGCATCCGCTCGATAAACGTGGCGTTGCGCCAGGAACTCGACCTGTATGTTTGCCTGCGTCCGGTGCGCTACTTCAAGGGCGTGCCCAGCCCGCTGAAACAGCCCGAAAAGACCGACATGGTGATCTTCCGGGAGAACTCCGAGGACATTTACGCGGGCATAGAGTGGGCCGCGGAATCCGAAGGTTCCCGCAAGGTGATCGATTTCCTGATCAAGGAGATGGGGGTCAAGAAAATCCGCTTTCCCCAGACCTCGGGAATCGGCATCAAGCCGGTCTCGCGCGAAGGCACCGAGCGCCTGGTGCGCAAGGCGCTCCAGTACGCAATCGCGAACAAGCGCAGGTCGGTCACCCTGGTGCACAAGGGCAACATCATGAAATTCACCGAAGGCGCTTTCCGGGACTGGGGTTACGCGCTCGCCAAGCGCGAGTTTGGGGCGGAGCTGCTTGACGGCGGGCCGTGGATGAAACTGCCGAACGGGATGGTGGTAAAGGATGCAATCGCCGACGCTTTCCTGCAGCAAATCCTGCTGCGTCCGGACGAATACGACGTCATTGCGACGCTCAACCTGAACGGTGACTACATCTCCGACGCCCTCGCGGCCCAGGTGGGCGGCATCGGCATCGCGCCAGGCGCCAATACCAGCGACTCGGTGGCGATGTTCGAGGCGACCCACGGAACAGCGCCGAAGTATGCCGGCAAGGACTACGTCAACCCGGGTTCGCTGATTCTCTCGGCGGAGATGATGCTGCGTCACATGGGCTGGGTGGAAGCGGCCGATCTCATCGTCAGTTCCATGGAGGCGGCTATCCGCGACAAAGTCGTGACCTATGATTTTGCGCGTCTGATGACCGGGGCCAAGCAGGTCTCCTGCTCTGGGTTCGGCAACGCCATGATCGAGCGCATGAAGAATTGAGCGACCCGCAAAAACAAAAAGCCCGCGACGGTGTCGCGGGCTTCGAATGTTCTGAACCTGCTGGCGGAGTCGCATGCGCCGCCCGGCAGCCTTTAGGCGGCCTGGATGTTGGAGGCCTGTTTCCCCTTTGGTCCCTGGGTGACTTCGAAACTCACCTTCTGGCCCTCTTTGAGCGTCTTGAAGCCGTTCATCTGAATTGCCGAAAAATGGGCAAACAGATCTTCGCTGCCGTCGTCGGGCGTGATGAAACCATAGCCCTTCGCATCGTTGAACCACTTTACAGTACCAGTTGCCATACTCCTCTTCCCCTGATGAAAAACGCGGGCCGGAAACCCGCCGATTGTTTGAGTTTCAAGTCCGCGTTATCGGCAAAACCGGTACTGCAGTATCCTTGAAGCCAAACACCTATGCACTTTTTAGGTCATTTATTTTGGGAAGTCAAGTGCGCCAAAACCTTCGCAAGCGTTTGTTGCAACGCGGTTTTGGGGAATCTGCCAATTCTGTGGCCGGGGCCGGATTCTGCACTTGTAATTTCCCCGGTTATCAGCAAAATTAGGTCTTGGTGAAGGCAGTGGAAGCGAGACAGCAGGTTATGGCAAGGGGAACTCGCGACAGCACGCTTCTGGAGGCCGAGAAAAGCAAGGTCAAGGCCCCGCCCCTGTTCAAAGTCCTGCTGTTGAACGACGACTACACACCCATGGACTTCGTGGTCTCCGTTCTCCAGACGTTTTTTTCGATGACGCGAGAACAGGCGACCCAGATCATGCTCAAAGTACACAGGGAGGGCATGGGCGTGTGCGGGGTGTATCCTAAGGATGTGGCCGCCACCAAGGTCGAGCAGGTCATCGCTTTTTCGAGGCAGCATCAGCATCCGCTTCAATGCGTGATGGAGGAAACATGATTGCGCAGGAGTTAGAAGTCAGTCTGCACATGGCGTTCATGGAAGCACGGCAGAAGCGCCACGAATTCATCACCGTGGAGCACTTGCTGCTCGCCATGCTGGACAATCCGTCCGCCGCGGAAGTCCTGCGCGCATGCGCCGCCAACGTCGAGGAACTGAGAAAGCTCCTGAACGACTTCATCAACGAACATACCCCGGTGGTGAGCGGCGAAGAAGTCGACACCCAGCCTACGCTCGGCTTCCAGCGGGTGATCCAGCGCGCGATCCTGCATGTGCAGTCTTCGGGCAAGAAAGAGGTGACCGGCGCCAACGTGCTGGTCGCGATCTTTGGCGAGAAAGACTCGCACGCGGTGTACTTCCTGCACCAGAAGGGGGTAACGCGCCTGGACGTGGTGAACTTTATTTCCCATGGCATCACCAAGGTGCCGCAGGCGGTGCCCGCCAAGCAACAGCCGGAGGCGGACGCGGATTCCGAGCAGGAGCAGTCTTCGGGGGGCGCGCTCGAGAGCTACACCATGAACCTGAACGCGCTCGCCATCTCCGGCAAGATCGATCCGCTGATCGGCCGGGAACGCGAACTCGAGCGCGTGATCCAGACGCTGTGCCGCCGGCGCAAGAACAATCCGCTCCTGGTGGGCGAGGCCGGGGTGGGAAAGACCGCGATCGCCGAGGGATTGGCGCGCCGCATCATCGAGGGCAGCGTGCCCGAGATCCTGTCGCGCTGCCAGGTCTACGCGCTCGACATGGGTGCGCTGCTTGCCGGCACCAAGTACCGTGGCGACTTCGAGCAACGGCTGAAAGCGGTGCTCAAGCAGCTTACCGACAATCCCAACGCAATCCTGTTCATCGACGAGATCCATACGCTGATCGGGGCCGGTGCGGCCTCCGGCGGGACGCTGGACGCCTCCAACCTGCTCAAGCCGGCGCTGTCGTCCGGAAGCCTGAAGTGCATCGGCGCCACCACCTATACCGAATTCCGCGGCATTTTCGAAAAAGACCACGCGCTGTCGCGCCGCTTCCAAAAGATCGACGTGACTGAACCATCGGTTGCGGAAACCGTAGAGATCCTGCGCGGCCTGAAGACGCGGTTCGAGGCGCACCATGGGGTCAAGTACACCGCCTCGGCGCTCACCTCGGCGGCGGAGCTGTCCGCGCGCTTCATCAATGACCGCCATTTGCCCGACAAGGCCATCGACGTGATCGACGATGCTGGCGCTGCGCAGCGCATCCTGCCCAAGTCCAAGCAGAAGCGCGTCATCAGCAAACACGAAATCGAGGAGATCATCGCCAAAATTGCGCGCGTTCCGGCGCAGAGCGTGTCTTCCACCGATCGCAGCAAGTTGCAGAACCTCGACCGCGACCTGAAGGCAGTGGTGTTCGGCCAGGAAAAGGCGATCGACGCACTGGCGGCCTCGATCAAGATGTCGAGGAGCGGCCTGGGCAACCCGCAGAAGCCGATCGGCTGCTTCCTGTTCAGCGGCCCCACCGGGGTGGGCAAGACCGAAGTGGCGCGCCAGCTCGCCTATACCATGGGTGTGGAACTGATCCGCTTCGACATGTCCGAGTACATGGAACGGCATGCGGTGTCGCGCCTGATCGGCGCGCCGCCCGGTTACGTCGGTTTCGACCAGGGCGGGCTGCTCACCGAGGCGATCACCAAGCATCCGTATTCGGTGCTGCTGCTCGACGAGATCGAAAAGGCGCATCCGGACATTTTCAACATTCTTTTGCAGGTGATGGACCACGGCACGCTCACCGATAACAACGGGCGCAAGGCGGACTTTCGCAATACCGTGATCGTCATGACCACCAACGCAGGCGCCTCGGAGCTGGCGAAGACGTCGATGGGATTCACCCAGCAGACCGTTGCTGGAGACGAGATGGCGGAGATCAAGCGCATGTTCACGCCGGAATTCCGCAACCGCCTGGATGCCGCCATTTCCTTCTCGGCGCTGTCCCACGAAATCATCATCAAGGTGGTGGACAAGTTTCTCATGCAGCTCGAGGAGCAATTGCACGAGAAGAAAGTGGAAGTGGCCTTCACCGAAGCGCTCAAGGCCTATCTCGCCAAGAACGGCTTTGATCCGCTGATGGGCGCGCGGCCCATGTCGCGGCTGATTCAGGACACGATACGTACTGCGCTGGCCGACGAGCTTCTGTTCGGACGCCTCGCGAGCGGCGGCAAGGTTACCGTCGACGTGGATGCCGAAGGCAAGACCAGGCTGCTTTTCGACGAAGCCAAGGAAGAAAGCCTCGCCTGAACGAACGCAATGGCGCAATCCGAGCCGGACCCACGAGGTCCGGCTTTTTTTTCGGGGAATCCGGGCCGCACTCGGGCGTACCGGCAGGGTTGCGTCGACTTTCGGCCGCGAGTAACGTGTATGCGAATGGACCGCACACGGCGTTGAAGCCACGCGTTATGAATAGGAGAACAGCAATGATCAGGGCAGGCATCACATTCGCGGCGCTGCTGCTCGCCGGAGCGAGCGTTCCCGCGCTCGCGGCAGACAACGTCAACGGGCGCAATTGGGCGGCAACCTGCACCGGCTGTCATGGTACCAACGGCCATAGTGAGGGCGGCATGCCATTGCTGGCCGGGTTGGACAAGGCGTATATCGTCAATGCGATGAAGGAGTTCAAGGCCGGAACAAGGCCGGCAACCGTCATGCATCAGCACGCCAAGGGCTACTCCGACGAACAAGTCGAGCGAATCGCGGAGTTCTTCGCTGCGCAACCACTGAAGTGAAGCCCGGCAACCGAGGAGAGGGAAAATGGCTTTGACACGTCGCGATTTCGTAAAGTGGTTGTCGGCCTCGGCTGCGTTATCCGGAAGCATCGGTTGCGCGACCGCCACGACATCCAAGACCGTGGGCAGGGTGGTGGTAATTGGAGGCGGCTACGCCGGTGCGACCGCCGCCAAGTATGTGCGCATGTGGGGGCCGGATATTGAGGTCACTCTGGTCGAGCGGGACGCGGAGTTCGTTTCCTGCCCGCTTTCGAACCGCGTGCTTGCCGGCGTCATCCAGTTGAAGGACCTCACCCGCGACTATGGCAAGCTTCAGGCCAAGTATGGGGTGAAGCTGATCCGCGACGAGGCAACTGCGATCGATCCGGTCGCGCAGGAAGTGCGATTGGGGAAAGGCGGTACGCTCAAGTACGATCGCCTGATCGTGGCGCCCGGAGTGGACATTCTCTACAACGAGGTGCCCGGCTTGGATTCGCCCCAGGCGCAGGCGCGGGTGCTGCATGCCTGGAAGGCCGGGCCGCAGACTGTGGCGCTGCGCAAGCAGCTGGAGGCCATGGCGGACGGCGGCGTGTACGCGATGACGATTCCCAAAGCTCCGTACCGCTGCCCGCCGGGACCGTACGAACGCGCCTGCCAGGTGGCGTGGTACTTCAAGACCAGCAAGCCGAAATCCAAGGTCCTCATCCTCGACGCCAATGAGGACGTGGTGTCGAAGAAGGGCCTGTTCATGAAGGCGTGGAGCGAGCGCTACGCCGGGATCATCGAGTACCGACCGAACAGCGAACTCTCGGGAGTGGATGCGGCCACCCTGACGGCGAAACTCACCTTCGAAGACATCAAGGCCGATGTGTTGAACGTGGTCCCGCCCCAGCGCGCCGGGAAGATTGCCGCAGACGCCGGGTTGATCACCGCGAACAACAGGTGGTGCGGTGTGGATTTTCTGACATATGAGTCATCGGCCGTGAAGAACGTGCACGTACTCGGTGATGCCATCATGGCCGCATCGCAGATGCCCAAGTCCGGGCACATGGCGAACCAGCACGCGAAGGTCTGCGCCGCCGCGGTGGTGGCGCTGATGCACGGTGAAGCGGTCAATACTCAGCCGCTGGTCACCAACACCTGCTACAGCTTTGTGAGCGACAAGGAAGTGATCCACGTTGCTTCCGTGCATGCCTATGTCCCGGAGAAGAAAACCATGGAGATCGTCCCGGGAGCCAGCGGTGTATCTGCAGCGGCGAGCGAACAGGAAGGCCAGTACGCGGAAGCCTGGGGCAGGAATATCTGGTCCGACATGCTCGGCTGACGCATGTTTGTGGAGGTACCCGAACGGGCGGCTTTGCCGCCCGTTTTTATTTCCGATCGCGATCGCGACTTGGGGGGATGAGAACGAACGATGCAGCGACCGCCAATGCGAACAAGAGGTACAGGGTCAGGAACACCCATCCTGGAAAGTCGTAGTAGAGGCGTGGACCAGAAGAACGACGTCGGCGAGTCCGCTCACGTCGCCGGGTGACGACCTCTAGCTGGCCACAGGGCGCGATGGATCGGCGATCCACTCGCTCCACGAACCGGGATAAAGCCGGGCGCCCTTGATGCCGGCTATTTCCATCGCCAGCAGATTGTGGCAGGCAGACACGCCCGAGCCGCACTGATGCACCACTTTTTCCGGTGACGCATCGCCGACCAGAGGTTGGAAATCGGCGCGCAGTTGCTCCGGCGACTTGAAGAAACCCTGGGCGTTCAGGTTGTCCTTGAAGAAACGGTTGAGCGCGCCCGGAATGTGGCCGGCGACCGGATCGATGGTCTCGTTGCGGCCATGGAAACGGTCGTTGCTGCGTGCGTCGAGCAGGATCATTTCCTTCGAATTGAGGCGCTTGGCGACGGTTGCAGCGTCCACCCAGGAGCGGTCGGGCTTGCCGCTGAACTTTGCCGGCGTCGGCGTCGGCCGTTCTTTGCTTACAGGATGGCCGGCAGCGGTCCACGCCTGCCAACCGCCGTCGACTACCGCCACCTTCTGATGTCCGACCCAGCGCAACATCCACCACAGGCGCGAGGCATAGGTGCCGCCGGCATGATCGTAGCCGACGACCTGACTGCCGTTGGAAACACCCATGCGGCCGAGCCAGGCGATGAACGCGTTCGGGTCAGGCAGCGGATGGCGGCCATTCTTGCCGGTAAGCGGCCCCGCAAGATCCCTGTCCACATGCGCGAAACGGGCGCCTGGGATGTGCGACTCGGCGTACGCCTTCGGTCCGAATTCGGGATCGGTCAATTCGTGACGGCAGTCGAAGATCACGAATTCCTCATTGCCGAGATGCTTTGCCAGATCGGCGACGGAGATGAGCGTTGTATAGTTCATGCTTGAGGCGTGAGGGATGAGGCGAAAGTCTCGAGGGCCAAGTGTTTCGGCGCAGCCTGCGGCTGCGTCGTACATTCGCTCGTTTCGCGGTCCTTGCGCGGGCT
>JBBPIT010000096.1:0-8841 GCA_038040175.1 Pseudomonadota bacterium
TAGGCGCGTGCTTGTGCGTGCCTCCGCGGTCACATCCCCGGAGGGGCCCCTGTTCCGCGCTCCGGCGTGCCTAGCAGTCATCCGCACCTGGCGCAACGCGCGTCGCGGAACTTGATCAGAGCTTCCCTAGCCGCGCCGAATCCTGCTTCCGCGGTTGCTGGAATTGCTACCAGACAATGCCCGGATGCCTCTCAATGCTGGCCGATTAAGGCTTATGAATTAGCAACTTGGACCAAATAATCCGGTTTGACAAGGGGCGCGCCGTTCCACTACACTACGCGGCTTTCGCTAAATGACCCCCCCGCGGAATGACCGCCATGAAAACATTTTCAGCCAAGACGCACGAGGTGAAGCGCGATTGGTTCGTGATCGACGCCACCGACAAGGTGCTGGGGCGACTGGCCGCCGAGATCGCGAAACGCCTCCGTGGCAAGCACAAAGTTACGTTTACTCCGCATGTGGACACCGGTGATTACATCGTTGTCGTCAACGCTAAGAAACTGCGCGTGACCGGCAACAAGGCCGAACAGAAAATTTACTATCGCCACTCGACTTACCCGGGCGGCATTTACAGCACCAACTTCGCCAAACTGCAGGGCAGATTCCCCGGTCGCGTGCTGGAAAAGGCGGTAAAAGGCATGCTGCCGAAAGGCCCGCTTGGCTATGCGATGCTGAAGAAACTGAAGGTCTATCCCGATGGCGAGCACCCGCACGCCGCGCAACAACCGCAAGCGCTGAATTTTTAGGGCGATACATGGCAACTCCATACAACTATGGCACCGGCCGCCGCAAGAGTGCGGTCGCGCGCGTATTCATCAAGCCGGGCAAGGGCAGCATCGTCGTCAATGACAAGCCGGTGGACGAGTTCTTCTCCCGTGAAACCGGCCGCATGGTGGTGCGTCAGCCGCTTGAACTGACCAATCACCTGAACACCTTCGACATCCTCATCAATGTGGAAGGCGGCGGCGAATCCGGCCAGGCGGGCGCGGTCCGGCACGGCATCGCCCGAGCGCTGGTCGATTACGACGCGTCGCTCAAGCCGGTGCTCAGCAAGGCGGGGTTGATCACCCGGGATGCGCGAGAGGTAGAGCGGAAAAAGGTGGGCCTGCACAAGGCGCGCCGCCGCAAGCAGTTCTCGAAGCGTTGAGCATTGGCATCATTGAAAAAGCCGCCCACAGGGCGGCTTTTTTATTTGCACCGGCATCGGGTAAGGCGATATTATCGAAACATGATATAAGTCCTTGGAGAAAATGATAAAAGTAGGCATTGTAGGCGGCACCGGCTATACCGGTGTTGAATTGCTGCGGATCCTGGCGACCCACCCCGGAGTGGAGCTCGCCGCCATTACCTCGCGCAAAGAAGCCGGCATGCTGGTGGCTGATTTGTTTCCGAGCCTGCGCAAGCGGGTGGCGCTGAAATTCTCGGATCCGGCGACGGCACAACTGGAGAAATGCGACGTCGTGTTCTTCGCCACACCGAACGGGGTAGCGATGGAGCAGACGCCGGCGTTGCTCAAGGCCGGCGCACGCGTGATCGACATCGCCGCGGATTTTCGTCTCAAGGACATCGCCGAATGGCAAAAGTGGTACGGCATGACGCACGCCTGCCCCGAGGTCGTGGCCGAAGCGGTGTACGGACTCCCCGAGGTGAACCGCGATCTGATCAAGAAGGCACGCGTGGTTGCCAACCCGGGCTGTTATCCCACCTCAGTTCAGCTTGGCTTTCTGCCGCTGGTCGAGGCCGGCGTGGTGGACATCGAACATCTGATCGCCGATGTAAAATCAGGCGTCAGCGGCGCGGGCAGGAAAGCGGAGGTCCACATCCTGTTCTCCGAGGCATCCGACAATTTCAAGGCTTACGGGGTACCCGGGCATCGTCACCTGCCGGAAATCGTGCAAGGCCTCAGCCGTGCTGCCGGCAAAAAAGTCGGGCTGACTTTTGTACCGCATCTGACGCCGGCGATCCGCGGAATTCATGCGACGCTGTACGGACGTTTGACCAAGGAGGTCGACGTTCAGGCGCTTTACGAAAGGCGCTACGCAGCCGAGCCATTTGTCGATGTGTTGCCACCAGGTAGCCACCCGGACACGCGTTCAGTCAGGGGCGCGAACGTCTGCCGCATTGCCGTGCATCGGCCGGGTGGCGGCGATACCGTCGTGGTGCTGTCGGTGATCGACAATCTGGTGAAAGGCGCGGCCGGCCAGGCGGTGCAGAACATGAACCTGATGTTCGCTCTTTCTGAGGCCACCGGAATCGAACACGTGGCTTTGCTGCCGTGACGCTGATACGAACCATCAAGCGCCGCTTCGGCATTGCCGCGCCCCGGGTGGCGATTCACACCCACGTCCCATGGTATTGGCGCTGGCTGTCGATCATCATCGTCTCGGGGCTGGCGCTCGGCGTTGCCTGGCTGACCTACGATTTCGGCCGGCAATACGCGGGCTTCGATCAGGGCGAGGCGCAGCGCGAAAAAGCACGGCTCGAGGATCTCAATTCGAACCTGAAGGATGAAAATGCCGCCTTGGGGCGCGAGAGCGCGGCGGCAGAACGGCAGTTGCAGATCGAGCTAGCGACCCACGGCAACCTGTCCGCTCAGATTCGCACGCTTGCCGAAGAGAATGCGCTGCTGAAGGAAGACCTGGCGTTTTTCCAGACTCTGATGGCATCCGGGAGCGAGCCGGGCGGTGTCAGCGTCAATCGCTTTCGCGTCCAGCCGGATGCCCTGCCGGGTGAGTATCGCTATCGGCTGCTGATCGTGCAATCGAAGCAGCGGGTGCGGGAATTCCGCGGGCATATCCAATTCATCGTCGACCTCGAAGATGGCGGCAAAGCGGAAGTGATCAGCCTCCCACGCGAGGGCGAGTCCACGCAGGCGTATAATCTGGTCTTCAAGTTCTATCAACGCGTCGAGGGGACTTTCATGGTTGCACCCGGCGCTGTCATAAGAAAGGTGCAAGTGCGCGTGTTGGAGAACGGCAATCCGACGCCGGTATCGACGCAGACCGTCACCTTATCGTGAGCGGGGTACATCAATGTTCGGAGCGAAATCCACCAAACCGCAGAATCGGATCGACAGCCTGATCGGCTCCGGTACTGTCGTCGAGGGCAATATTTCCTTTACCGGCGGCCTGCGGGTGGATGGACGTGTGCGCGGCAACGTCGCCGCCACGGATGATCAACCCAGCACCTTGGTTTTGAGCGAAAAGGCCCAAATTGAGGGGGAGATACGCGTCTCCCACGCTGTGATCAATGGAACCGTCATCGGCCCGGTGCATGGCGCCGAATACGTCGAACTGCAGCCAAAATCGAATGTCACAGGAGACGTGCACTACAAGACGCTGGAAATTCAGCTAGGTGCGGTGGTACAGGGCAGGTTGGTGCACCAGGACGACGACAAGGCACAGAAAGTCGTGTCGTTGAAGGGGTCTAGTGGCGATTGACCCCCGGGTGGCTGAGCCAGATAATGATTTTGTGGAGTTCGTCAGCAGGAGAGCGAAATGAATGCAGTGACAGAGATGCCGTCGCCGTTGGTCTTCACCAATAGCGCGGCCACCAAGGTCAAGGAGCTGATCGACGAGGAAGGCAATCCCGACCTCAAATTGCGGGTTTTCGTAACCGGCGGTGGCTGTTCGGGCTTTCAGTATGGATTCACCTTCGACGAAGCCGTCAATGAAGACGACACGTCGATGGAAAAGAACGGCGTGATGCTTTTGATCGACGCGATGAGCTTCCAGTACCTGGCGGGCGCAGAGATCGACTATCAGGAAGGCATCGAAGGCGCGCAGTTCGTGATCAAGAATCCGAACGCCACGTCAACCTGCGGCTGCGGTTCCTCCTTCTCCGCGTAGCTACAGCTTCCTTCAGAACAAGGGCGGCATGTGATGCCGCCCTTTTTTATCTTCAGTTCGGATAGATCGCGCCAAGTATCCGCAGCCCCCTGGCACCGGTGACCGCGGGAAGGTTCCCCGGCCGTCGCTGCAGCGCCTGATGCGCGAGCCATGCAAACGCACACGCTTCCACCCAATCAGCGCCGACACCGAGTTCGTCGGTGCGCGCGATGAGCACTCCCGGCAACATCGCTTTCAGGACGGCGATCAGTGCAACATTTTGCGCTCCGCCACCGCAAAGATAGACCTCTCTCGTGCCGGCACAGTACGACCGGACGCTGCGGGCGATGCTGGTTGCGGTAATTGCCAGCAGCGTCGCCTGAACATCCTCGGGCCTTTCGCGCCCGGTCAAATACTGCTCCACCCATGGGAGATGGAAGGTTTCGCGCCCGGTGCTCTTAGGCGGGTTGCGCGAGAAAAATTCGTGCGCCAGCAGCGTGTTCAGCAGTTTGTCGTCCGGGCGTCCGCTTTGCGCCCAAGCGCCGTCCTTGTCGAAGGGTTTGCCGAGGTGACGCTGAATCCAGGCGTCCATCAGCGCGTTGCCCGGCCCCGTGTCGAAGCCGCGCACGTCTGCGGACGGTGGAAGATCGCTCAGGTTGGCGATGCCGCCGATGTTGACGACGACGCGATGCACGGACGGATGGGAAAACACGGCAGCATGGAATGCCGGCACCAGCGGTGCGCCTTCACCGCCGGCGGCGATGTCGCGACTGCGAAAATCGCACACGACCGCAATGCCGCTGAGTTCGGCAAGGAGCGCGCCATTACCCAGTTGTATGGTGTAGCCGGCGTCCGGACGGTGCCGGATCGTCTGCCCGTGGCAGCCGATCGCGACGATATCTTGGCGAACGATCTTGGTCTTGCGAAGCAACTCGTCGACTGCTTGCGCATACATCCGTGCCAGTTGATTTCCGAGAACGGCCGCGTCATGCAGCTCCCCGGCATGTGGCTGGTGCAGGACAAGCAGTTGGGCGCGCAGGCGGTCGTCGTAAGGGATGAACGCATCGCCGATGACCCGGTTTGCGTTCCCTGAGAAATCCATCAGGACGCCATCGACGCCGTCCAGACTCGTTCCGGACATCAACCCGATGAAACGCTCTTTACCGGCCATGATTGCCGAGTCTATCAGGGCAACGGGCCGCGGGCTGCAGGTGGAATGGTGCGCGCTTCAGTCCAGGCGGGCGAGATTGGTGTCGCGCAGTATGTCGAGCCGCGCGAAGAGCGGCCGGGCTGCTTCCTCGAACTCGGGACGCAGTTGCGCGGTGATCGGCGGGCCCGGTGGCATCGCCAGCCGCATCGGATTCTGGTGAACGCCGTTGACGTGAAACTCGTAGTGCAGGTGAGAACCGGTTGCCAGTCCGGTGTTGCCGACGAAGCCTACGGCTTCACCCTGGGTTACACGCCTGCCCTGACGCACGCCCTGGGCGAACCCCGAAAGGTGCGCGTATAAAGTGGTATAGCCGTTGGGATGACGCACGGTCATCACATTTCCGTAACCGCCCTTGCGACCGGCGAACGTGACGTAACCATCGGCGGTTGCACGAACGCGCGTGCCAGTGGGCGCGCCGTAGTCGATGCCTTTGTGGGCGCGCCAGGTCTTCAGCACCGGATGGAAGCGCGAATTGGAAAAACCCGAGGTTACGCGCGAGAACTCGATCGGCGAACGCAGGAATGCCTTGCGCATGTTGCGTCCGTCCGCCGTGTAGTAGCCGCTGCGCCCCTGTGCATCACGGAAGTAAACCGCGCGGAACACGTTGCCCTGGTTGACGAACTCGGCCGACAGGACACGGCCGAAACCGACGAACTCGCCGTCCGCGGCCAGCGCTTCGTAGACTACCGAGAAGCGGTCGCCGCGCCGCAGATCACGGTGAAAATCGATATCGCTGGAGAAAATTTCGGCAAGTTGAACCGCAACCATTTCGGGAACACCCGCTACGTCGGTCGCGGCAAACAATGACGTCTCGATCTCGCCCGAGCTCTGCATCACCCACTGCTCGGTCGGCGGCACTTCCTCGGAGGCAGAAAAGCCGAGTTCGCTGCGCTTTACGTGCAGACGGCGGCCGTCGGTGTTGACGTAGGAAAGCGACTCCAGACCGCCGTCTTCGGTGGTGACCACGCGAATGCTGCGGCCGGGGATCAGCTGGTAAAGAGAACGGACGTCCTTTGCCTGAAGCAGGTATGCGACCGCGGCCGGATCGTTGACATTCAGGCGCGCCAGAACGGAGCCCACAGTATCGCCGCGCTGAATGCGTTCTTCGCGCCAGAACCGGGCGAGTTCATCGGTACCAGTTGAAGGCCCGGAAGGCAGCGCAATGTCTTCGACGACGTGTTGCAGTTCGATCGGCTCCGGGACAGTGTCCGGCGCGATACCGAAGGCGGCCACCACGCCGAAAAACGGCAAAGCGGCGACCACAAGCGGCCAATGTAGCCGTGTCTGGTGAACCTGCGGCCGATGCTTTTGCGCTAGAATCTCGTCTTTCTTCAATAACATGCGTTCGTATTCTGGGTAAATTGGGGCGGAGCTTAGCAGAATCCCCCGCTGGGCGAAACCCACATACTGCAACTAGCGTTCCAGATCACGTCGTTGCATTTGGGGGTAATCGGTCCCGTTACCGGCCGGTTGAGAGGCATCACCGCAAACTGAACATGGAAATCAAAGAACAACTGGAAATCATCAAGCGCGGCAGCGACGAGCTGCTGGTCGAGCAAGAACTCGTCGATAAACTCAAGTCCGGTCGTCCGCTGCGGGTGAAGGCCGGGTTCGACCCAACCGCGCCCGATCTGCATCTGGGGCACACGGTGCTCATCAACAAGATGCGGCAGTTGCAGGATCTCGGCCATCACATTCTGTTCCTGATCGGCGACTTCACGGGGATGATCGGCGATCCGACCGGCAAGAATGCGACCCGCCCGCCACTTTCCCGCGAGCAGATCGCGCAGAACGCGGAAACCTATACCACGCAGGTGTTCAAGATCCTCGATCCCAAGAAGACCGAGGTCTGCTTCAACTCGAGCTGGATGGACAAGCTCAGCGCGGCCGATATGATCAAACTTACCGCGACGCATACGGTGGCGCGCATGCTCGAGCGCGACGACTTCGGCAAGCGCTACAAGAGCAACCAGCCGATCGCGATTCATGAATTCCTGTATCCGCTGGTGCAGGGCTACGACTCGGTGGAGATGCGTGCCGACATGGAACTGGGCGGTACCGACCAGAAGTTCAACCTGCTGACGGGGCGTGAGCTGCAGAAGCACTGGGGGCAGTCGCCGCAGTGCGTTCTGACCATGCCCTTGCTGGAAGGGCTGGACAGTGTCAACAAGATGTCGAAATCACTGGGCAACTACGTCGGCATCACCGAAAGTCCCGAGCAGATCTTTGGCAAGCTGATGTCTGTCTCCGACGAGCTGATGTGGCGCTACATCGAACTGCTCTCCTTCGAGTCGCTCGCGACCATTAGAAAATGGAAGCAAGAGGTCGAGGCGGGCCGGAATCCGCGCGACGTCAAGGTGAACTTCGCCCGGGAAATCGTGGCGCGTTTCCACGACCGGGCGGCGGCGGACAAGGCGCTCGCCGACTTCGAGGCGCGCTTCAAACAGGGCGAGATCCCGGACAACATCCCGGAGGTTACGTTGCCGACAGGGGGCGAGCCGATACTCTTCTATCAGGTGCTGAAGCAAGCCGGCTTGACCGCCAGTACCTCCGAGGCGATTCGCCTGATGGAACAGGGCGGGGTCAAAATGAACGGAGAGAAAGTCAGCGACAAGGCCCTCAAGCTGGCCGCTGGCGGGCCGTTTATCCTTCAAGTCGGCAAGCGAAAGTTCGCGAAAGTTCTGCTGTCCTGAGGCGCAGCCCCGGCATAGGCGCAGCCCCGGCAAAACCGTCTGTTCCGACAGCAAAAATTCCCTGAAAAGTGTTGACCGGCGGGCTTTGATCCGTATAATGCGCACCTTCGCCGGAAACGGCCGCCGGTAACGGCGTCGCTCTTTAAAAAATCAAACAGCCGATGCGTGTGGGTGCTTCGTGTGGTGGGGCGCTTGCGTGGGGTTGGTGGGTTATCGCCCGGTCCTGGGGTCTGGTAGAGGCTTTGGGATGCCCGACCTTACGAAGAAGCTTTGAAGTGTATGAAGTGCTCACGCGTAAGTAATTTGTTTTTGTGAATTGCTTTGAGTGAGGTGCCCGCCCCTTCGGGGGTTGGCGCAAACGATGGATTGAACTGAAGAGTTTGATCCTGGCTCAGATTGAACGCTGGCGGAATGCTTTACACATGCAAGTCGAGCGGCAGCGCGGGGGCAACCCTGGCGGCGAGCGGCGAACGGGTGAGTAATACATCGGAACGTGTCCTTGAGTGGGGGATAGCTCGGCGAAAGCCGGATTAATACCGCATAAGCTCTGAGGAGGAAAGCGGGGGACTGGTAACGGCCTCGCGCTGTTGGAGCGGCCGATGTCGGATTAGCTAGTTGGTGGGGTAAAGGCCCACCAAGGCGACGATCCGTAGCTGGTCTGAGAGGATGATCAGCCACACTGGAACTGAGACACGGTCCAGACTCCTACGGGAGGCAGCAGTGGGGAATTTTGGACAATGGGGGCAACCCTGATCCAGCCATTCCGCGTGAGTGAAGAAGGCCTTCGGGTTGTAAAGCTCTTTCGGACGGAACGAAATGGTCAGGCCTAACACGCCTGACTGATGACGGTACCGTAAGAAGAAGCACCGGCTAACTACGTGCCAGCAGCCGCGGTAATACGTAGGGTGCGAGCGTTAATCGGAATTACTGGGCGTAAAGCGTGCGCAGGCGGCGGCTCAAGTCAGGTGTGAAATCCCCGGGCTTAACCTGGGAATTGCGCTTGAAACTAGGCCGCTAGAGTGTGGCAGAGGGGGGTGGAATTCCACGTGTAGCAGTGAAATGCGTAGAGATGTGGAGGAACACCGATGGCGAAGGCAGCCCCCTGGGTCAA
>JBBPIT010000097.1:0-8786 GCA_038040175.1 Pseudomonadota bacterium
GGTGAAGGGTGAAGGGTGAAGGGTGAAGGGTGAAGGGTGAAGGGTGAAGGGTGACGGGTGAAGGGTGAAGGGTGACGGGTGACGGGTGAAGGGTGACGGGTGACGGGTGACGAGGCAAATGCGAGAACTTGGGACTGGAAGGGCAAGGATGACGGATGACGGCGGAAGGATCAAGAAGAGCGAGGGCAGGTAAGCACAATTCACCGTGTCCCGGTTCTGTTGCTTTTCTTTGCGTCCTTTCTTGCTCTTCTTTGCGTACCCCTCAAGGGCACCCGTCGAGCGCACCCCTCAAGGGGGTATTGAAGGGAAGGTATTGAAAAGAATCCTTTGCGTCAACGCTCTTATCACCGGCCCGTGGCCGGGCAGGTGGACTAAGAATGGGCGAGCCCGTAGAATGCGCGGCTTTCTTCAGTCTCCCGGCCTGGGCGCGGACGCCTCCAGGCGGGCCAGCGGTTCATGACCGACATATCCAGGGAAGTTCTAGCCGAGCGCGTCGAGCAGCGGCGGACCTTCGCCATCATCTCGCACCCGGACGCGGGCAAGACCACGCTCACCGAAAAGCTGCTGCTTTTCGCCGGCGCGATCCACATCGCCGGCAGCGTCAAGGCGCGCAAAGCCACCCGCTACGCCACCTCGGACTGGATGGAAATCGAGAAGCAACGCGGCATTTCGGTCGCCAGCTCGGTGATGCAGATGGAGTACCGGGGCAAGGTCGTGAACCTGCTCGACACGCCCGGCCACCAGGACTTTTCCGAGGATACCTACCGGGTGCTGACCGCGGTGGACGCGGCGCTGATGGTGATCGACGCCGGCAACGGCGTGGAAGCACAGACGCTGCGGCTGCTGGAAGTGTGCCGCTCGCGCGGCACGCCCATCCTCACCTTCATCAACAAGATGGACCGGGAAGTACGCGAGCCGCTCGACCTGATCGACGAGATCGAGCGCGTGCTCGGCATGGCCGCGGTGCCGTTTTCGTGGCCGATCGGCATGGGCAAGTCGTTTCACGGCGTTTACAACCTGGCGGAGGACCGCATCCGAGTGTTCCGCGCCGGCGACGACCGGCTGGGACAGACTGACGAAGTCATCAGCGGACTGGACAATCCTTCGCTGCGCGAGCGCTTTGGAGCCGAGTTCGAGCGGGCGCGCCATGACATCGACCTGATTCGCGCGGCCACGCCCGCCTTTTCGCGCGACGAGTTTCTGGCCGGCAGGCAGACACCCGTGTTCTTCGGCTCGGCGATCAACAACTTCGGCGTTCGCGAAGTGCTGGATGCGCTGGTGGACATCGCGCCGCCGCCGCAACCGAGGGTAGCGCTGCAGGGCAAGGTCGATCCGCATGGCGAAAACTTCTCCGGTGTCGTTTTCAAGATCCAGGCCAACATGGATCCCGCGCATCGCGACCGCGTGGTGTTCGTGCGAGTTTGCTCCGGGCGTTTCGAACGCGGCATGCGCGTGAAGATTCAGCGTACAGGGAAGGAGATCCGCCCCAACAACGTGGTCTCCTTCCTGTCGCAGCGGCGCGAATTGCTGGACGAAGCTTACGCCGGCGACATCATCGGCATCCCGACCCACGGCGGCATCCAGCTCGGCGATACGCTGACCGACGGGGCGGAACTGCAGTACACAGGGCTGCCGTTCTTCGCACCGGAAATCTTCCACACCATCGAGGTGGTGAATCCGTTGCGCGCCAAGCAGCTTCGCACCGGGCTGATGCACCTCGGCGAGGAAGGCGCGATCCAGGTGTTCCGCCCATTGCGCAACACCATGATGCTGCTGGGCGCGGTGGGGAGCCTTCAGTTCGACGTCGCGGCGCACCGCTTGCAGCACGAGTACGGCGTGGAGGTGCGGCTGATGCCGGCTTCGTACACCTGCGCGCGCTGGGTGTCGGCCGACGATCCGGCGGAGCTCGAGAAGTTCGTGGAAGCCAATGCCGGCCGGGTGGCACGCGATGCCACCGATGCGCTGGCGGTGCTGACCAATACCAAGTACGAAATGAAAGTGATCCAGGACCGCTGGCCCGACATCAAGTTCCACACCCAACGCGAGCACGCCGGGCTGATCTTCGACCAGGTCGCGAGCCTCCAGTAACTCTCCCTCGCCACACCTCTAAACCTGGCTAGCGATCTTCGGGTTGGATTTGGCGAGCGATGCGCTCAGGTCAACGCGACGGCACGATCCAGTTGCAGCCGTTCGCGCGCAGTCGCGTACTCGCGGCGCAGGCGTTCGACCAGTTCGCGCACCGGAGGCACGTCGTCGATACGGCGTATAGACGATGTCCGCTGTGCTGCTGTCCACAATCATCTGTTTGTAGGCATCGACCGCGTTGGCCTCGCGGGTGACGATGAACATCGGCGCGCCGATCACCGGCAGCACCAACTGGTTTCGCAGTTTTTCGACTATGGCCAAGCTGGATCCTCCGCCCTGTTGGAGCCGCGTAACTTGCCTGCCGGCGGCAAGCGGGATCGGCGCTCGCCGCCTTCCGGCGAACGGTCGAGGCGTCCACCGACCTCCCGGCAACCCGTTTTAACACCGCTCTCGCCAGCATGCATCCAATTCGCAGACCCGGGCGTAAATGCAGTTGGACGTGCCACCACGGCGGCAGATAACGCAGCCGGGGTTCAGCGTTCGTGCCGCGCGCCGGGTTTCAGCCGGCACGCGGTCACCGCGGGAAGCGGGACATCCGACCGGGCCCAAACAGGACCGGCCGAAGGGCCCGACCCATTTGAAGAACCTTTACAAAGAAGGAGGCTGGGAATGGACGTTAATCGCAGATTGGTCAGCGCGGCAATCGCAACCGCGGCAGCGGCGCTGTTTGCAACCGGAGTGGTCAGCACCGCGACCGCCCAGGAAGTGAAGGTCAAGTGTTACGCGGCCAACGCCTGCAAGGGCAAGAGCGAGTGCAAGACATCCATGAGCGGGTGCAAAGGCAAGAACGCCTGCAAGGGCCAGGGCTTCGAACAGATGACCGAGAAGGCCTGCGTCGAAAAACTGGGCCGCACCTGATCCACGGTGTGAGAAGAGAGGACGCCTTCGGGCGTCCTCTTTTTTTTGCTCCGGCCGGAGCGCCAATGAAAAACTGCAAATCTCACCACGAAGGCACGAAGAATACGAAGCGGTGAACGGGTCTTTCGTTGGGTCTATACTGGCCCCATTCCGTTCCAATCGACCGAACCGGGGGATGCAATGGGTGACATGCTGATGGAGCAGCGCGCGGGCTTCAAATCCATGAAGGAGAGCACGAAGGCGGACTGGGACATCATCGTCGCGCGCTACCAGCCCTTCGCGAAGGAACTCCCGGACCGAATCCTCGCGCACTTGCGGCTGCTGGGCGGCGACTCCGGTGGTTTTGCAGTGGACCGCCTGCAACACTCGTTGCTCACCGCCACGCTCGCGCACAAGGCCGGCGAGGACGAGGAGTACGTGGTATGCGCGCTACTTCACGACATCGGCGACACGCTGGGCTCCTGGAATCACCCGGAAGTCTCCGCCGCCATTCTCAAGCCCTTCGTATCGGAGGCCAACCACTGGATGGTGGAGAAGCACGGGATTTTCCAGGGCTACTTCTTCTTCCAGCACGTCGGCATGGATCCGAACATGCGCGAGCAGTTTCGCGGCCACCCCCACTTCGAACGCACGGCACGTTTCTGCGAGATCTACGACAATCCTGCGTTCGACCCCGGGATGGAATGCGCGCCGCTGGAGTTCTTCGAACCGATGCTGCGCAAAGTATTGTCGTTCCCGAAGCATTCGATCTACAAGAATACCCGCGAGATGTAAGGCAGGGGCCGAGCCTGGTGACGCGCCGACTTCATCCTTCCGCCTTCATCCTTCCAACTTGATCCTTCACTGACAATGGCCGGGAAATGCAAGCATCTGTCTGAAGTCCGCGACGTCACGCCGATGCTCGAAGAGCAGCTCAAGGATAGGGTGGAGAACGATGGTCGATTAGACCATCGGGCTTTCGTTCACGCTGTTTTTTCTCGCGCTCGCCTGGCTATGGCGGCATGCGCGCCTGTCCCTGCGCCTGCAGGATTGAGCCGGCCGCGAATTCGGGAAGCCGGCAGGACGCGACAATAGGCCTCTGCTTTCGGCAGGAATGAAAACGGGCACCGCAAGGTGCCCGTCTCGTTATCCGCCCTGGCAGTTGCCGGCAGTCGGCAGACTTACGCGACGGCGCGCCGGTAACGGCCGCGCTGCTCACCGAAGCGCCGGTCGGGGAAGGCGAGCCGCAGTTGCTGCGTGCGGCGGTCTTGCCCGCGCATATCGCTGTGCGCCGGATCTTCGCTGATCTGCGTCGGGGAATAGGCCTGATACGCGGTCAACAACGCATTATGCAAGAGTTGAATGCTGCGCTTTGCGGCAAGCATGGCGCGCGTCTGCATCTTCTCTGTAGTGGCGTAGCGCTTGATGATCTCCAGCGCGATCTTGGGATGATTATCATCGTAGTGCGCATGCTCGCGGAACCACTTGTAAGTCTTGGGTCCCATCTCGACGCCTGAATGATCCCGATAGGCTTCGAAGCCCGGCGTTACCTTGCGGGCAATGTCTCCCGCCACGCCCTCGATCGCGAAGCTGGTGGCCGCTACCGCCTCGGCCAGCGAGCCCTTGGTATTGATGTACCAAAGCCAGTCGGTCAGCGACTGCACATCTCGCAGCACCGGCCGATTACCCTCTGCGAGAGCAAGCATCTCCTTCTTTGGCACGCCGAAGCCCATACCCATCCAGGTCCAATGCTCCGCGTGTGTTTTTTCGACGCGAATGTTGTCGATAAGGAACGACCGCGAGTCATCGTCCTCCACCTTGATCAGTGCCTCGGCAAGGAATTTCGGAAACGCATGGATGAATGGATAGATTTGAAGAATCCAACCCCGCATCTCGGAAATCGACAGCCGCGTGGACGCCACCCCCTCTGCCCATTCTCCCTGCAACAGTTCATCCCTGTAGGGCTTGACGTAACCATGCAACGAATCTACCCACTGGGGATGGGGGGACAACTCATGCATCGAACCCATTTTTTCTCCAATTTAGAAGTCGCCAAAAACTGCAATCCCGACCGGTCACCGCAAGGTCTGAATCAAAACCTCGCAGAAAGTTCACGGCGGGCGGCCAAGATGCATAACTCTCAAAATAAAGTCAAATCTAACACTTTGATAGATTTTTATTTTTTTGTTTATAATCATGAAGATAAGAAAGCTCCTGGCGGCGGCCCAGGAAAAATTTTTTTGGAGACTCTCGATGTCGTGTTGATGCGACGGAGTTGCACGTTGGCTGAATGACTTGCTCCAGGCCGGCGCGGATGCGCCGGTTCCCGGTCCGGCAAGCCCTATCCCGGCTGGCGATCTACGCGGCGCGACGCCACGCTACTTCAAACCGGCAGCGGCCGTACTCGACAACGGAACATCTCAGCCGCTTACTTCCAGGTCAGGCAGAACCCGCGGCCATGCGCAGCCGCGGTCCGAACGGCCGCGGTTTGGCCACCCCATAACCCTGCGCGAAGTCCACACCTATTTCGCGCAGCAAAGCCATCACGCGGTCGCTGTCCACGAACTCGGCGATGGTCTTCTTGCCCATGACATGGCCGACACTGTTGATCGCCTCGACCATGGCGCGGTCGATCGGATCGTCGGCCATGTCCTTGACGAAGCCGCCGTCGATCTTGAGATAGTCCACCGGCAGGTGCTTCAGATAGGCGAACGAGGACATGCCCGCACCGAAATCGTCCAGGGAAAACAGGCAGCCGAGCGATTTCAGTTCACGGATGAAGTGCGCCGCCTTGTCCAGGTTGGCAATCGCCGCCGTCTCGGTGATTTCGAAACAGATGGTCTGCGCCGGCACGCCGAAATGCGCAAACTGCTTGCGCACGAATTCGAGGAATCGTTCGTCGCCGATCGAAGCCCCGGACAGGTTGATGGCGCAGGCGCCCAAATCGTAGCCGCCGCTCTCGGCGCGCTGCCTCGAGATCGTTGCGAAGGCGGTGCGGATCACCCAGCGGTCGATCGCGGGCATGAGGTTGTAGCGCTCCGCCGCCGGGATGAACGCCATCGGCGGCACCAGCTCGCCGCGCTCGTCGAGCATGCGGATCAGGATTTCGCAATGGTTGCCGTAGCGGCGCGCGGGATCGAGCTCGACGATGTCCTGCGCGTAAAGGACGAAGCGGTCTTCGTCGAGCGCCTTCTGCAGGCGGCCGATCCACTCCATTTCGCCTTGCCGCATCGACAGCTCGCTGTCTCCCCGGTGATACACCTGCACGCGGTTGCGGCCTTTCTCTTTTGCCATGTAGCAGGCGCTGTCCGCGGCGCTCATCATGTCCGCTAGCGTGAACAGCTCGTCCTCCACGTTGACCAGGCCGACGCTGACGCCGATGTTGAAGGAGCGGCTTTCCCAGGCAAAGTGAAAATCCGTCACGGTCTGGCGCAATTCGTCTGCGATCCGCAACGCGTTGTCGGGAGCGCAGTTCTCCAGCAGGACGCCGAACTCGTCGCCGCCCAGGCGGGCCAGGGTGTCGCCCTCGCGCAGGCGCCCCTGCAGCAGAGTGCTGACCTGGCGCATGAGCTGGTCGCCCGCGGCATGCCCGCAGGTATCGTTGACCACCTTGAACTGATCGAGATCCAGGTACATGACCGCGTGGTGACGACCGATTTGCGCGGCGCTCTTCAGCGCAAGACTCAGGCGCAGCTCGAATTCGGCGCGGTTGATAAGCCCGGTCAGTGAATCGTGACTGGCCTGGTACGATAGCTTGGCTGCGTACTGCCGCTCGTTGCTGACATCGTGCAGCACCAGTACTACACCGATGATTTCGCCGCTGCGGGCGCGAATCGGCGCAGCGGACTGCACGATCGGAATTTCGGACCCGTCGTTCCTCAACAGCAGCACCGTCGCCGCCACTTCCACGTTGCGCCCCTCGCGCAGCACCATCTCGATCGGGTTGGGTGCCGGGGTGCGGTTGGTCTCGTCGATCATGCGGAAGATGGCCTGCAACGGCAGGCCGTGCGCCGATGCCGTGACCCAGCCGGTGAGTGCCTCCGCCACCGGATTGAGGTATTGCACCCAGCCCCCGGTATCGGTGGTGATCACGCCGTCTGCAATCGAGGCCAGCGTCACCTGGGCGCGTTCCTTCTCCGCAAACAGCTCGGCGGCAGCCAGTCTGCGATCGGTGACGTCGGTGATCGCGCCGGCCATGCGAACCGCACGTCCTTCCGAATTGCGCACCGACTGCCCGCGGGAACGGAACCAAAGGTATTCGCCGGACCTGGCATGCAGCCGCACTTCGACGTCGAAAGGCGTTCCATTCTTGAAGTGGTCTGTAAACGCAGTTTCGGTCGGCTCCTTGTCCTCCGGATGCACGCGCTCCATAAGGGCTGAGACGTTGTTCTCCATTTCGTGGTCTCTCAAGCCCAGCAGTTGCTTGAAGCGCGGCGAGTAATAAACCTCGCCGGTGGCCACGTTCCAGTCCCACAGGCCGTCATTGCTGCCGGATACCGCGAGATTGAAACGCTCCTGGCTGAGTTCGAGCGCCTCCTCGGCCTCTTCGCCGCGCCTGACCATGCGCTGCGAGAGCCAGATGCCGATCGGGATCAGGATTCCGGCAGCAGCGAGGTTAACAAGCAACAGAATGAATTTTGTCTTCCGAGTTGCGTTGCCGAGCGTTCGCGTGAACTGGTCGGTCAGCGGGGTAAGCTCGGTATCGATTTTCAGGAGGCGCTCGCGAAACGCTCTCAGCGTCCCGGGGTCAGCGTTCCCCGACCAGATCGACGCATTCAGTTCCTCCGCCGCAACGGTGATCTCTCCGATCAGCCGATCGCCCTCGGTCCAGAGATCAATTACCTCCACCATGAAATCTATGTTGCGGAAGCGGCGAAAGAGCATGATCAGCCCGGGAATGTCCTTGGGGTGGTTGTCCCCCTCGACGAACCCCTGCCATGCGATCGCATAGTCGGGGTTTGGTTTCTCCAGCTCCAGGCGGGCCTTCTTGTCGCCCAGGGTCACGGCGATTCTCCCGCGGTACTTGCGGAAATCGACTTCGGACTGGGTCTCTGTATAGCGAAGCAGGTAAAAAATCGCCTGCTTCTGCCCTTTGGACCACAGGCTTTCCCCCTCGGAATAGGCGCGTGTGGCCATCAGGATGTTCATGCTCTCGCTGGACAGCCATACCAGAATCACGACGATGACCACGAACGGCCAGATGATCAGCAGCAGCCGCCTGCTGATCGGTATGAAGTTGACGATTTTTCCCAGCGTTGCCATATCCCGGAAACCGCGTTTGGACCTCTGAAGGTGGGCCGGCCGGCCCGCGTGGCTGTGCGAGTCGTACCCGAATCCAGAATTTGCCTGGCGATCCGGATTTCCGGCGAGCGCTGGCACTGCGTCACCAGCCCACATTACCACTGGGAAGCATACCGCTACGACAAGGAAAATACCAGTATATAAAACCATTTAGATCAATAAGCTGCAGTGTTTTCTGAGGAAGTGTCATATCGCAACCACGGAACGGGCAGGAGGCAATGGCAGCGATCAGGGAAGTCATGCGCGGACTCGCCAGCTACGCCCTGAAAACCGGGTCCAATACGGGGAAGCGTTGAGCGCAAGTAAGTCTTTGCTGCCGTTCAGTTACGCTTTCGGCAAGGGACTTCGCCTGAGCGGGGAACGCCACCGATCGCCGGCCTTGCCGGAATGTGCCCTACCGAACCGAACACCCGCTCAACTCACTGTTATCCTGCGCGGACCTTGAACCTGTAATGGATCATCCGCCCCGCGGCCGATGGCATCACACTGAAAGAATCCGTTGC
>JBBPIT010000098.1:0-8759 GCA_038040175.1 Pseudomonadota bacterium
CGGCTGATACTGCGGTTGCGCCTGATACTGCGGCTGGAACATTGGCTGCTGCTGCAGCTGATACTGGCCCTGCCCCTGCGGCTGATACTGCGGTTGCGGCTGGAACATTGGCTGCTGACTCTGAGACGGGTAGACCTGCGTGCCGGTCTCCGACTTCTGCTCCCTTTCATCCTGAGCATAGGCTCGCCCTGGGACCGCCCAACCGAGCGGAACCGCCAGTGCGGACGCCACCATAACTGCCAAAACATTTCGCATGATGTAACCTCCTGGGCTTTGGTTTGATTGTTGATTATCGATCCTCGCGCGCGGTGGAGCATAAAATCCTTACGGCAAGCCGCCGCCCAAAGCAGCTATCGCTCCCCGCGCCCGCGGGAACTACGGTTACAGGCAGGGCAGAAGTTGTCAAGTGAAAGGGTAAGTCTCAGCGTTCGCAGAACACACTTAACGCTCATTTCTCATGAAACACTTTACGCAGATGCGGGGACAGGTCGAAAATGCAGAATCCCCGGAAAACCCTGTCCTACCTTGTTTTGCAGGCTTTCCTGATTTGCATTTTTTTGTTCCTTGGTTGTTGAGCATTGGTCAGTTCAACGTCAAAAAAATGTTCTGCGAACGCTGAGACTCGCCCAGTGAAATGAGACAGTCGGCATCTGGTGCGTTGCGTGCGCCTTCGTCGCTGCAGCCACGACGAAAGATTGACCGCGCGCAACTCGTTGAGCAGGAGGAAGTATCTGGGCGACGCGTTAAGCAAGCCGCGCCGCAAGATCGTGCCCTTCCTTCCTCAATTTCAGATCGTGGTACTGCGTGATCATGATCGAGTAGATCAGGGGTGCGGTGATGCCGCCGATCGCGGCTTGTATCAGGTTTGCCGTGATCAATACGTCGCTCGAGGGCCTGCCATCCGACATGACTAGGGTGGCGCCGAAAGCAATCCCGAGGCCGAGGAAAAGAATCATCACGATGACCACCGGCACGGAAACCACGGCCAGCGTGCGCCACCAGTTGCCCCAGACCAGCCGGTGGCTGCGCTTGAGCGCGCCCAGCGCCGATTCACCGTCAAGGACGATGGCGAAAAACCCGAACGACAGGCTCAGCGACAGGATGATGCCGGGAACGATCAGCAATATCAGGCCGCCGGCCATCGCCAGGAAGTAGAGGATGGCTGCGCCGATCAGCGAAAGCACGCACCGGACTCCGCGTGCCAGCGCCTGCACGGCGCTTGCCTCGTGCATTTCAGCCACTGCGCCGAGCCGGTGCACCACCGCGGCGATCAGGATCATGTAGATCGGCAGCGCCACCAGGAAGAGGACCAGAAAGGTCGAGGAGGGTACCGGGCTCTCGACCCGTTCGGGGCCGCCGATGACGACGTTGGCGATGTTCGGGACTGCGAGCACCGCAGCCGCTGCCAGTGACAGAGGAAGAACGCCGGTAAATGCCTTGACGAACAACTTGAAACCGCTGTCGAGTACCCTGCCTATGGACTGCGGTTCACTCGCGAGTGCCACCATAGTTTGCCCCCTAAGAGTCGTTGCGATGAATTCCCGCGGCCCGAACGAACGTCCGCGCCCGCTCCTGCCGTCATGACGGATGCCGGTTCCGGAATGCGGCCGGCATTCGCCGGCTGCGCAGTATCAGGATTTGTTGCGGTTCGGGCAGTCGGGCTTGATGCAGTCGGCATACAACTGCAGCGAGTGCTCGTGGATGGTGAAGCCGCGGTCCTTGGCGATCTTGACCTGGCGTCGCTCGATTTCCGGATCGTAGAATTCCTCGACCTGTCCGCACTGGATGCAGACCAGGTGATCGTGGTGGCCGCCCTGGTTGAGTTCGAACACCGCCTTGCCGGATTCGAAATGGTGGCGGATCAGAATGCCCGCCTGCTCGAACTGGGTGAGCACCCGGTAGATGGTTGCCAGACCGATCTCCATGCCCTCCTTCATCAGCATCTTGTAGACGTCCTCGGCGGTGAGGTGGCGCACGTCGCTGTTCTCGAACAGGTCGAGAATTTTCAGGCGCGGAAGCGTTGCCTTCAGTCCGATGTTCTTGAGATCGTGAGGTGTGGTCATGACAGGACTGACAGGGAGGGGTTATTAAATTATCATAGCGGCTTTCAACCCACTTGGATACCGCGTCCGGACGCTGTTGCCGCCGGCTGACGCTGCTAACTTCATGCGCTTACTCTGGCTCCTGCCCGCCCTGCTCGCCGGTTGCATGCTGGCGTCCCACAAGATCGACATCCAGCAGGGAAACTACGTGGACCAGGAAATGGTGGCGAAACTTAAGCCCGACATGACGCGCTCGCAGGTGCGCTTCATCCTCGGCACGCCGCTGGTCGCCGACGTGTTTCATCCCAACCGCTGGGACTACGTGTATCTGACCGGCAAGGCGCGCGAGGTGCGCCGGCAGCGCAAGATCACCGTGGTCTTCGATGGCGACAGGCTCAAGTACATCGATGGCGACGTGGTCGCCACCGAAAACCTCTCGCGCGCGCCGACCGAGCGCGCCAATCCCTGATCCGGGACCCGCGGGCCCCGAATTCGAATCACCGACTGCCGATGACACCTCAGAGAATCGCAATCGCGGGCAGTACCGGCCGCATGGGCCGCGCGCTCATCGAGGCGTTGGCGCAAGCCGGCGATTTCCAGTTGAAGGCCGCCCTGGAGCGTTCGGACAGCCCGTTTCTCGGAAAGGACGCGGGCGAGCTGGTGGGCTCGCCGTGCGGCGTGCAGATTTCGGCCGATCTCGAGCGCTCGCTTGCGGGCTGCGACGTGCTGGTGGATTTCACCCGGCCCGAGGCGACGCTTAAACACCTCGAGATCTGCCGCAGCCGCGGCATCCGCATGGTGATCGGGACCACGGGATTCACGCCGGAACAGAAGAAGCTGATCAGCGCCGCTTCCCGGGACGTCGCGATGGTGATGGCCCCCAACATGAGCGTCGGGGTGAATCTGACGTTCAGGCTGCTCGAGCTGGCGGCGAAAGTCCTGAACGAAGGTTACGACGTCGAAATCATCGAGGCGCATCACCGTCACAAGGTGGACGCGCCCTCGGGCACGGCGCTGCGCATGGGAGAAGTCATTGCCCAGGCGCTGGGACGCGACCTCGCCGGATGCGCCGTCTATGGCCGTGAAGGCGTAACCGGCGAGCGCAAGCCCGCCACCATAGGCTTCGCCACCGTGCGCGGCGGCGACATCGTCGGCGACCATACCGCGTTGTTCGCCGGCACCGGCGAACGCGTCGAGATCACCCACAGGGCCGGAAGCCGCGCCACGTTTGCGCTCGGCGCGCTGCGTGCAGCGCGGTTCCTGGCGGGAAAGAAATCCGGCCTGTTCGACATGCAGGATGTGCTCGGCCTGAAGTAGGAATACCGACGGCGCGTTGAACCGCGCCGTCCCTTCGTCTATAATGCGCGCTCACAATGAAAGCGGGAGGGGCGTGTGCCTCTCCCGCTTTCCATATGTAGAGTACCCCTCCAAACCGCGCTTCCCGGGAGTCTTAACGTGCCTGCGCTCGACCGTCAGCCTGCCGTCCTCGTGCTCGCCGACGGCACGATATTCCGGGGCATTTCCATCGGTGCGAAGACCCACACCGCCGGCGAAGTCGTATTCAACACCGCGATCACCGGCTACCAGGAAATCCTTACCGATCCCTCGTATTGCCGGCAGATCGTCACCCTGACGTATCCGCACATCGGCAACGTCGGCGTCAATCCGGAAGACATTGAATCCGGCAAGGTCTTTGCCGCTGGGCTGGTGATCCGCGACCTGCCGGTGCTTGCCAGCAACTTCCGCCGTAGCCAGGACCTGTCCGATTACCTCAAGGCGCAGGGTGTTGCGGCAATCGCCGGTATCGATACCCGCAGGCTCACCCGGATACTGCGCGAAAAGGGTGCGCAAAACGGTTGCCTGATGGGGGGCCGAGTGGACGAGGCATTTGCACTGAAGGAAGCGCGCGCCTTTCCCGGGTTGTCCGGCATGGACCTGGCGAAGGTGGTGAGCTGCACGAAGTCCTACGAATGGAACCAGACCGAATGGGCGCTGGGGCGGGGATACGGCAGCCAGACTTCCCCGAAGTATCACGTCGTGGCGTACGACTACGGCATCAAGTACAACATCCTGCGCAAGCTCGCCAGCCGCGGTTGCCGCCTGACCGTTCTGCCGGCGCAGGCATCCGCGGAACAGGCGCTGGCGCTCAAGCCCGACGGGATTTTTCTTTCCAACGGTCCAGGCGATCCCGAGCCCTGCGATTACGCGATCAAGGCCATCCGCAAGTTCCTCGACGCCGGCGTACCCACGTTCGGCATCTGCCTCGGCCACCAGTTGCTGGGACTGGCCAGCGGCGCAAAGACGATCAAGATGAAATTCGGTCATCACGGCGCCAACCATCCGGTGCAGGATCTCGACAGCGGGCGGGTGATGATTACTAGCCAGAACCACGGCTTCGCGGTGGACGCGACCACGCTGCCGGCGAACGTCCGGGTCACGCACGTGTCGCTGTTCGACGGCAGCCTGCAGGGATTCGAACGCACCGACAAGCCGGCGTTCTGCTTCCAGGGCCATCCCGACGCGAGCCCCGGTCCGCACGACGTCGACTACCTGTTCGACCGCTTCATCGGGCTGATTCAAGAACGAAAGTCAAACTCGTGAACCGCAGAAAACACAGAAAGCACAGAGGCCTTTCAGTAATTGTTTTTCCGTTTTTTTTCCGTGTCCTCTGTGATCTCCGTGGTTCGAGGTCTTTAGATGCCGAAGCGTACAGACATTGAGAGCGTACTGATCATCGGCGCCGGCCCCATCGTCATCGGCCAGGCGTGCGAGTTCGACTACTCCGGCGCCCAGGCCTGCAAGGCGCTGCGCGAGGAGGGTTATCGCGTCATTCTGGTGAATTCCAATCCGGCGACCATCATGACCGATCCGGAAATGGCGGACGTCACCTACATCGAGCCGGTCATCTGGCAGATGCTGGAAAAAATAATCGCCATCGAGCGCCCCGATGCGTTGCTGCCCACCATGGGCGGCCAGACCGCGCTCAACTGCGCGCTCGACCTCGCCAGGCAGGGCGTGCTGGAGAAGTACGGCGTGGAAATGATCGGCGCCTCAAAGGAGGCGATCGACAAGGCCGAGGACCGCGAGAAATTCAAGAAAGCCATGACCAGGATAGGCCTGGCGAGCCCGCGCTCGTCCATCGCGCACAGCATGGAAGAGGCGATGCAGGTGCAGGCGATGGTCGGCTTCCCCACCATCATCCGGCCTTCGTTCACGCTCGGCGGCACCGGCGGCGGTATTGCCTACAACAAGGAAGAGTTCGTCGCCATCTGCGAACGCGGGCTGGACGCCTCGCCCACCCACGAGCTGCTGATCGAGGAGTCGGTGATCGGCTGGAAAGAGTTCGAGATGGAGGTGGTGCGCGACCGCAAGGACAACTGCATCATCGTCTGCTCGATCGAGAACCTCGACCCGATGGGCATCCATACCGGGGACTCGATCACCGTGGCGCCGGCGCAGACGCTCACCGACAAGGAATACCAGATCATGCGCGATGCCTCGATCGCGTGCCTGCGCGAGATCGGGGTCGATACCGGCGGCTCCAATGTGCAATTCGGCATCGACCCGAAGGACGGCCGCATGGTCATCATCGAGATGAATCCGCGGGTCTCGCGTTCGTCTGCTCTGGCATCAAAAGCGACCGGCTTCCCGATCGCCAAGGTCGCGGCCAAGCTCGCAGTCGGTTACACGCTCGACGAACTGCGCAACGACATTACCGGCGGGGCGACGCCGGCGTCGTTCGAGCCGACCATCGATTACGTGGTTACCAAGATTCCGCGTTTCGCGTTCGAGAAATTCCCGCAGGCCGATTCGCGGCTCACCACCCAGATGAAGTCGGTGGGCGAGGTGATGGCGATAGGCCGCACGTTCCAGGAGTCGATACAGAAAGCCCTGCGCGGGCTGGAGACCGGCATCGACGGATTCGATGAAAAGACCGCCGACCGCGAGACCATCGAAACCGAACTCGCCGATGCCGGCCCGGAGCGCATCCTTTTCCTCGCCGACGCGCTGCGCATCGGCATGAGCCGGGAGGAAGTGCACCAACTGACCCGGATCGATCCCTGGTTCCTGGCGCAGATCGAGGACATCATCCGCCAGGAGAAGGCGCTGGCAGGCAAGCGTATCGGCGATCTCGATCGCGACACGCTGTGGACTCTCAAGCGCGCCGGCTTTTCCGACCGCAGGCTGGCGAAGCTGCTGAACGCCACCCAGGACGCGGTGCGCGCCAAGCGCTGGGAGCTGAACGTGCGGCCGGTGTACAAGCGGGTGGACACCTGCGCCGCCGAGTTCGACACCCGTACCGCTTACATGTACTCCACGTACGAGGAGGAATGCGAGGCGCGGCCGACCGACCGCAGGAAGGTGATGGTGCTGGGCGGCGGGCCGAACCGGATCGGCCAGGGCATCGAGTTCGACTACTGTTGCGTGCATGCGGCGCTTGCCCTGCGCGAAGACGGCTACGAGACCATCATGGTCAACTGCAATCCGGAAACGGTGTCTACCGATTACGACACCTCCGACCGGCTGTACTTCGAGCCGCTGACGCTCGAAGACGTACTCGAGATCGTCGCGGTCGAGAAGCCGCTCGGCGTGATCGTGCAGTACGGCGGGCAGACGCCGCTGAAACTCGCCCAGGACCTGGATGCGAACGGCGTGCCCATCATCGGTACCAGTCCGGACATGATCGACTGCGCGGAAGACCGCGAGCGTTTCCAGAAGATGCTGAACCAGCTCCAGCTCAGGCAACCGCCCAACCGTACCGCGCGCAACCCCGAGGCGGCGCTGGCGCTGGCGCAGGAAATCGGCTACCCGCTGGTGGTGCGTCCCTCCTACGTGCTGGGCGGGCGGGCGATGGAAATCGTGCACGAGCAGCGCGACCTGGAGCGCTACATGCGCGAGGCGGTGAAGGTTTCCAATGACTCGCCGGTGCTGCTGGACCGCTTCCTCAACGACGCCATCGAAGTCGACGTGGATGCCATCTGCGATGGCGGACAGGTCCTGATCGGCGGCATCATGGAGCACATCGAGCAGGCCGGCGTGCACTCCGGCGATTCTGCATGCTCGCTGCCGCCGTACAGCCTGTCGAAGAAGCTGCAGGACGAACTGCGCCGGCAGACCGTGGCGATGGCGAACGCGCTGGAGGTGGTGGGACTGATGAACGTGCAGTTCGCCATCCAGAACGATGTGGTATTCGTTCTGGAAGTCAATCCGCGCGCCTCGCGCACCGTGCCTTACGTCTCCAAGGCGACCGGCCTGGCGCTGGCGAAGATTGCGGCGCGTTGCATGGTGGGCCAGACCCTCGAGAGCCAGGGCATCAGGGGCGAGGTCGTTCCGCCGTATTACGCGGTCAAGGAGGCGGTATTCCCCTTCATCAAGTTCCCGGGCGTGGATACCATCCTCGGTCCGGAGATGAAGTCCACCGGCGAGGTAATGGGCGTGGCCGATACTTTTGCCGAAGCCTTCGTGAAATCGCAGCTCGCCGCCGGCGTGCGCCTGCCCTCGGGCGGCAAGGTGTTCATCAGCGTGCGCAACTCCGACAAGCCCAAGGTGGTCGAGATCGCGCGCACGCTTGCGGCACTGGGATGCACGCTGCTCGCCACCCGCGGCACGGCGGCCGCGCTTGCCGGGGCGGGGCTGCAGGTCACCGCGGTGAACAAAGTGGCGGAAGGCCGCCCACATGTGGTAGACATGATCAAGAACGGCGAGATTGCACTGATCATCAACACGGTGGAAGACCGCCGCAGCGCCATCCAGGATTCCTATTCGATACGGCGTTCGGCACTGCAGGCGCGCGTGACCTACTACACCACCATTGCCGGCGCGCGTGCCGCATGTACCGGCATGCAGCACATGCGTGAGCTCACCGCATATTCGTTGCAGGACCTGCACGCCAGGCTGCGCTGAGCCGACGGTTCGGCCGCGAACGCCGATCCGGCGCAAACGCAGTCAGCAGAACAATCATTGGCGGCACCCACGCCGCACAGCCATAAAGAGGTATTGTAAAGATGAACAAGATCCCGCTGACCGTCAAAGGCGCCGAATTGATGCGTGCCGAGTTGCACCAGCTCAAGACCGTGGAGCGGCCGAAAGTGATTGTATCCATCCAGGAGGCGCGAACCCACGGGGACCTGTCGGAGAACGCGGAGTACGACGCGGCGAAGGAAAGGCAGAGCTTCATCGAAGGCCGCATTGTCGAACTGGACGGCAAGCTCGCCAATGCGCAGATCATCGATCCGGCGCACGTCGATGCCGACGGCTGCTGCGTGTTTGGCGCCACCGTGGACCTGGAAGAGGTCGGCAGCGGCGAGACCGTGACCTACCAGATCGTCGGCGACGACGAAGCCGACATCAAGAGCGGAAAGATCTCCATCAGCTCGCCGATCGCGCGCGCGCTGATCGGCAAGTACTCCGGCGATGTAGCGGAAGTCAAGGCGCCCGGCGGCATCAAGGAGTACGAGATTCTGGACGTCAAGTACCTCTAGGGAAGTTCTGCATAAGTCCCGCATGCGCGACCGAGGCGATTCGGGTCGAGGGCAAGACGGCGAGGACGCCGTGTAGCCGGCCTACATAAGGAGGAGCCGACGCAGAGCGCCCGCTCAGGGCGGAGCAGGTTCCGTCGGCCTTGGCCGATGGATGCGACCCCGGAGCGGGATGCATCGTGCCGAATGTGCGCGTGCTTGTGCGTGCCTCCGCGGTCACATCCCCGGAGGGGCCCCT
>JBBPIT010000099.1:0-8749 GCA_038040175.1 Pseudomonadota bacterium
CCAATCTTATCGAATCGCGGCTCATATCGCGTCTAATTCTTGTGTCGATCGACTTTGGACTTTTTCTACAGCCTCAACGCCTGCAATCACCGGCCGGCAACAGGCGGCGAAGCCGGCTGTTGATGGTCCGATGCATTGCAAAGTTAGACGGCTGTTGTCAGCTCTCGCGGATGGAGACTCAGATACTCGCGCACTTCAAGCTGCATGCGGTCGATCTCCGTGAGAAACCCTGAAACTGCAGCACGGTAATTGATCGGGTTGGCTTCCGTGTTGCGCAGGTGTGCCACTTGAGCCTGGAACTGGGCAATACGGTCCAGGGTGACTTTGAGCTCTTGATCGTTGGCAATCATGGCTATGCCTCCGTAACTTCCACGATACCCCTTCGCGCTCCGTCGCGCTTGAGCTGCCAGCCCAGGACTGCCTCCTGCTCGTTGGGTAGGGCGGCGAGCTGGCGCAGCCAGAAAATGCTGGCTCCGAAGTGCGCCTGTGCGGCAGGATGGTCGAAAACGAGCCGGGCCTCTCCCGTTACTTCGTTAAGGTCGAACGTGTCGTGCATGACCAAGAACACATTGACGTCGTTCGGCTCGGGTTTCGCGGTCACGAATGAGCCGAACACGATGAATCGCTTCATGTGACCCATTGCGGCGGCCAGTTCGTAGACGCGCTCGAGACGCATCCCGACCAGCTTACGTTGCCTTGTGGCTTGGCCGAACTGGTTCAAGAGCTCCTGCAATGACGCATGATGCACGCCTTGCGGTAGGTCTCCGGTCTCTGCGATCGACGGTAAAGGCACGAATGATGGCGACCCGGCACGACGATGACCACGATTGTATCGCTGTCGCCAGGTGACCGTGCGCTACCAGGGCCGGTCGTCTAACGTTCGCGTCAGCCGCGCCCGCTTGCGGGCGTCCGCTGCACGCGGGTGTTGGCTTCACCTGGGCTGCCGCTGCGGGACCAGCTTAATTTCTATTTTGCACCCTACGGCTTCGGCATACTTCTTCAGCGAGGTGAGCGACGGTGCATGCTTGCCAGCCGATTCAAGGCGCGAAACTGTGCTTTTTGTCGTGCCCATGCGGGAAGCCACTGCTTCCTGCGTAAGACCGGCCCGAGCACGTGCGGCGAGCATTTCGTTCGCAACGGCGTACTCAACCGCGAGCGCTTGATATGCGGCCTGAAAGCCCCGGCGCTTTCGTGCTTTTTTGAGAAAAGCGTTGTGGTTGTGGGGAACGGGTTGGTACTTGATTTCAGCCATGGAGCACCTCCTTCATGCGTTTGCGAGCCAGCTTCAGTTCTCGATTTGGCGTCTGCTGTGATTTTTTGACAAAAGCGTGCAGGACCACTGCACGTCGGCCTATGAGAAAGCAATAAAATGCTCGCCCAATGCCTGACTTGCCTCTTGACCTGAGTTCTAACAGACCCTCTCCAAATGCCCGCGAATGCGGAAGCCTCAGATTTGGGCCGTGCTCCATGAGAAGCTCTGCAATGCGCGCGTAGTCCGCAAGGATGTCCGCGGCCCAGGACTCGATCTCAGCGAGCACCTTCGGATGAAAGTATTCGATGGAATAGGGCACGTTGTGATGTTCTCATATTTGCGAACATCGGTCAATCTCTCTGCGAAGCCCAACGCTCCAGTTCACCGGGCCGCGAAAGCAAGCAGAGCGCCGCTTTTACGGCTCCCGTGCAACTGGTTGTTGGGCGTCAGCATGCGAAGCGCGACTTGCACACAGCGAGGCCGCAATCAAACATGGCAGGTCTTCTTGACACACTGCGTTTATTCGTTGTTCAGTTACGCGCCTTCGAAGCGGAAGTCCATGCTCTCGCCAGCCGTGTCGTGAAAGCGAAAGTCCTTCCCCGCGGACTTGTAGTAGCTGTTCGACGAACGCCCGAGGAACACCAGGCGGGCAAACGGATGGTTGGCAGGGTTCGCTATGGTCAGCGGCTTCGCAGGATCCGCGCTGTTGGGCGATGCCAGAACCGTAACCTCGACCGCTCCGATTTTTCCGACCGCCCCCCGGCAGGTTTGCCCGACTATTCCGTACCCGTCCAGATTCCCGACCTCGATCGGTACCTCCTTCATCTCCACTGGTTTGCCACGGCTGGCAAAAGCAGCGCCCGAAAGTATTGCCCGAAGCGCTGCAATTTGCGCCGCCGCGGCATTGGCGTCCAGATAGTAGCTGTTGAATGTATGACTGGCTTTGTCATTCCGGCTGGCCCTGGCGAACTCGCCTGCGATGGCGAATTTGGTATTGCCGAGGTCGACACCACGGTAGTCGCCTCTATCCACGTGATAAATGGTCAGGTTTTGACAGATTCCGTTCATTGGCGCCTCGCCAAAAAGGCACGGACATCCGATCGGACAGTTGTCCACGCCGATTCTGCGACCCTCGATCAACCAGGTTGAGGCACTGCTCTGTTGCCCGAAAGCCAACGATGAAACCAACCCGATCAAGGGCGAGGCAATAATCAAGCGTCTGGTGCGGGAGAATCCGGATGCGAATTTCATTGTCTCACCTCCATCAGTGAAGCCTTACAAGTGCGCGGAAATCCGGCGTGAGAGACAGACTTTCGTCCGAACACGACGGAAGCTCCTTCCAGTACATATCAGGACCGTTCTCGGCTTCCGTATGCGCGAGAAGCGAGTTGTCCGTGTATGTCGAGGTATTGTCGACGGCGAACCACTCCTAGATTGTCGCAGGGAACTCGACCGGCTTCATACTGATGCCCAACGCCGAGCTAACCGGGCGCCGACGCGCGCAGCGCGGCGGGTACCCAACGGCGACGCCGTTGGGCGCTCGGGTTGAGCGCCGGGTTGGGCTGTACTCGAAGGCATTGACGCCAGCATAGCGCGAACGTCACGACAGGGGGTTCCTGACCTGAGAGACCACAGCCGCCCGCGCGACCACGAACCAACGGCTTGCGTCACGCGACCCGTGAGCGGAGGCACGAGCTTACGCGTACCGACCCTGCGACGAGACCAGCGCCGGTAGCCACGTGACGCAAACGGATCCGGCGCTTGCACACAGCCTCGGCCGCGAGCGGTCTTCTAACGCAGCCGGTATTGAGCCAATACCGTGCGACGTTGTGCACCGCAAGCATCGTCGCCGGTGATAAATGGAATTGGACGCATAAGAGCTGGGGCCCACTTACTGTAAACGACCAAGCCGTAGCAGCAGTTCGGCGTGACGAGGCTGTAGCCGCACGAGTTTAGTCTTGCGGGCGACAGCTCTTCTTACCAGTCGATGAGGTCACTGGGCAGGCCGCCCCCCCAGATACGAGAAGCTTCACGCAAGGTCGCCCAGAAACGCTCTCGGGGGCGTGTCTCGCACTTGAAGAATTTCTCCAATGCTTCAAGCTCTGCGGCATCCAACCAAATGCCCCCGCACTTGCCGCATCGGTCAATAAGGATTCGTGAACAGTATGCGTACTCGACTGCTTCGAGCGGTTGTGCGCAGCGCGGGCATCCAATGTCGGGCAGCGCCTTTTGCCGCGCCATTTCATAAGCGTCGGCGATCACGTCAACGTCGTCGAGTTTCGCGGGAGTTATATCGCTGTCCTGTTGAATGGTATCGAGTTCACCCAGATCCAGCCATACGCCCGTGCATGTCGCACAACGATCGACTGCTGTGTTATCCCCATAGGGCTCAGTAGTGAGGGGCACTCCGTCACGCGGGCACTTCATTTTCTGTTCCCGAAGCTTGTGGATGATGCAAACCTTACAGCCGCCGACCGAGATCTACAAGAGCACGGCAAGGCGTCAGTCCTCGGCAAGTCCAAAGCGACAGTCCCGACTTCGGTACTCGGTACATTGCAGCAATGGAGAGGTCAGAGTGGCGCAAAACGTGTAGCCTCAACTGGTTGACGCCCAACGCCGCGCATCCTCGGCCGGGCAACGGCGGCGCGGAGCGACGCTGTTGAACGGTCCGGTGCATGCGTTTGTTGGGCCGCATTTCCCGTGCCCTAGACCCACGCTACTTGAGAACCCTTGCACACAATCTTTGGAACTCCCCGTCCCTCTCCATCGTGCTACGCAATCCGGGACGCTTATCCAGCGCTATTTCGATGGATTTGCGTGCGCCATCGAGGTCCCCCGCGGCACATTGAAATCGCGCAAGATCAAAGAAGCCCCATGAGTAGCCTGGATCGATCCGAATACTCTCTTTTTGAACGTCGATTGCGTCACCGAAGCGCTTGAGCTTGAAGAGCGAGTACGCCTTGAGATTGAGCAGATAGGCGTTGCTTGGATCCGCGCGCAGAGCTTGGTCGTAGAGCGCCACCGCTGTGCCGTAATCGCGCTGATGGAAAGCAACGATGGCATCACGTGAGGCGGCTAGCGCTTCTCGAAGACCTTTGATCTCATTTCGCATTGCCTCCGCGCGTTGGCTCAGTTCCCTATTCTGCGTTCGCAGCTGGGTGGCGTCGGACTCCAGGGACCTGACTTCTGCCTGCAGGGTACGGAGTTGTCCATAAGATAACCAGAGGGCGCCGAGAACTACTAGTGCACCTAGAGCCATCAAAAGCGTGGAAATACGGGATGTTCTCTCCAAGCGATCCATTACAACGGTGTTATCCATGGTTGGCCTCCTTGGATGAACCATCGACGGGCTCGGACGCGACCATGCGAAGAGCTTGGCTCCAAACCTGAAGCACGCGGTTGGCGGTGACTGTTATCAGTCCGGAAGATCCAAAGAGTAGTCCCCACTCGGCAATCTGCGCTGTACCCTGCAGAAACATTCGGACGGCGACACCGAACAGGAGCAAGAAGGAAATGGCCGTGATTGCGAGGTAGACAAACCGCTCGATGCGGAACAAAGCAGCGAGTCTCTCAACCGCCTCGAGGCGATTGCGAAGCGCCTGTGGACTAGTCATATAGTTGGCTCCCTTTCACCTATCTCTCCCTAGTGTGGCCCAACGACATAGCTCAACCGACGGGCGAGCGCAGCTCGCGCCGGTCGGCTGCAGCGGCAAGTTATGCGTGTTATCGGCAATTGGTTTGGACGGTGTTCCCGATTTGAGTCGAGGTGCAATTCACGTTGGGCCGCTGTGTGTTCGCCCATGCAGAGAAAAGCGCGGCGGAAGCCGCATCCTGTGCAGCCTTTGCCTGCTGTTGCTGGGCGCGCAGCGCTTGCAGTTGAAGGGCGAACTGAAGGTCCTTGTCGAGACTAGGTTGCGCAGGGTCTCGGCTAAATGAAATGTTGTAGTCCCCCACGTTGCTAGCGCAAAGACGAACGAAATCAAGTGACGCCGTCGTGCCACTTACCCAACGAGCCTCGAACCCCTTCACGAGATAACATCCGTCGGCATTTTTGTGGCGCAACAGGGTTGCACCGTCATAGAAGACCGTTACGGGCGCGGTCCCGTACGAAGTGCCACTGCCCTTTTCGGTGATGAATGCACCTTCCGGTTGCGACATCACCGTCAGAGAAGCTTGCGTTGCGCAGCCAGATGTCAGAACTGCAATCATTGCCAGGAAAGCTAATCTCGGACCGCCGACAGAAACAACCATGTCATTCTCCTTAATGGCATAACGTCGCCGTTCACCCGGCCGAGGGGCGGCGCAAAGCGCCGCTCCCGAGGATCGGGTGCAACGGCTTGTTATACGTCGTCTTCATTTGCGGGGCTTTGGCTCTGCCTGCCACGAGAAACGCGCCACCTTGCCTGTGCCTTTTCTCAGCGCGCTGCGTTCAACCATCTTTGCCTCGAACTCGAAGTTCTCGCTGATCTTGACCACAAGCAGCTTGCTGAAGTTGCCGGCTCGTTTTACTTGAACCTTGTGAGCAGACTTCTCGGGCGAGATGGTCTTAACCTCGACAAAATCGTTCCCGAGCTTTCCATCCGAGCCCTGCGTCTTTGGGCGATGGCGCTTCACACCGAACTTGATCTCGGCGTATAGCTCCCCCAGTTCACCCCACACCTGGAGGTAATTGCCGGTGATGGCTTTATGATCAACCGCGACCTCCACAAGCCGTTCGAACACATTAATGAGTTCGGGCGCTGCCTCTGGATACTGAGCCCGCAGATCCTGTTCGTAGATTTGCTGGTTGATCCAGTCCCAGCTGATCCATTCACCATCGTCCCAGACACCATCCGAGAACTCTGGGTACTCTCGATCTGTCATGGCGCAACGCATGGCGGCTCCGACGTATAACGTGGAGCTAAGGGGCGCGCCGCTTTTGGCGCGTCCCGCTTGAGTGATGGGATGGACTCCTCCCGTTTTTGAACGGCATCATGGTGCCAGCTGGCGCTCATATGGGATGGGTTGTCAGCAATCATCGACAGGAGGAGTCCGACATGAATGCTACTACTTCAAGTGCTGATTCGGCCACTGTGGTGGGGGTGGATCTGGCCAAGAGCGTGTTCCAACTCGCTGTTGCCGATGGCGCCTGGCGGGTCATCGAGTCGCATCGTCTGACCCGCAGCCAGTTCGAGCGTTGGTTCGTGAATCGCGAGGTCTCGCTGGTGATCATGGAGGCTTGCGGGAGCGCACACCACTGGGCGCGCTGGCTCGGTGGCCTGGGTATTGCGGTGAAGCTATTGCCGGCCAAGTACGTGCGCGCCTATGTGAAGCGCAACAAGACCGACGCGGCCGATGCGGTGGCGCTGCTCGAAGCCGCGCGCTGCGCCCAGATCACACCGGTGCGCGTGAAGTCGATCGAGCAGCAGGCCCTCCAGGGCCTGCACCGCACCCGCAGCCTGTGGATGGGCACGCGCACTTCGCGCATCAATGCGCTGCGCGGCTTTTGCCGGGAGTTCGGCATCACCATCCCGGTGGGCAGCCGCACCGGGGTCGAAGCCATGGCACGCGTGCTGGCCGACCCGAACTCGGCGCTACCTCTGCTCATCCGCGGCACGCTCAAATTGCTCATCGAGGAGATCCGTCTGCTGGAGGCGCGCATTGCGCAACTGGAGCGTGAATTGACCGAGCTGGCCCGGCAGTCACCGGCCTGTACCACGCTCCTGTCGATTCCGGGCATCGGCTTGCTCACGGCCACAGCAATGGTGGCGGCCACCTCCGGGGAGGTGGCGCATTTCAAGAATGCGCGCCACTTTGCGTCCTGGTTCGGGCTCACCCCCAAGGAGTATTCCTCGGGCAGTACGCGCCACCTGGGGCGCATCTCCAAGCGAGGCGACCGGTACTTGCGCATGCTGCTCACCCACGGGGCGCGCTCGGTGCTCAGAGCCGCAGTCGTGGCGCGCCAGGCAGGCAAACAACTTGACGCGCTGAAAACCTGGGCGCTTCAGGTACAGGGCCGCACCAACCACAACAAAGCGGCCTGTGCGCTCGCCAACAAGCTCGCGCGCATCTGCTATGCGAGCCTGCGTGACCACAGTGCGTATGGCCAGACCCAGCCGTTGAACAGGAAGATGAATCGTCAGGCGTTTGTCGTCGCCGCCTGAATCGCATTTAAACAATCCCACCCCGCCTTTGCGTAGAGACTGTTCACCCATCATGGCAACCCGGGTCACCCCCACACCGCGCAACGCCGATAACCCTTCCGGCTCACAGGACTTCGGTTCAGCAGCCGCTTGTATCGATTGGCGCAGCGGTGACGCAGATTCCATGTCGGCACGGGCCACTCAGAGCCCACTCACGATGCCGGATATACGACTGCAGGCGATTCCCTTGTTGCCAGATCTATTGCTCAGTCTGCTTGCTTTTTGGGGGAGTCCATATACGCAGGGTTAGGCATATGCCAGCACCAGAAGGTACCCCGCCAGAGGAACCAATGCAAAAAGCATTACGACGCCAAGGCACCCCGATCGAGAACTGCCGCGGGAGGAAAACTGCTCACGCTCTTGCGGTGGCCGAGACTGAAGCCACTTGGCATGGCAAGCTTGGCAGAAGGACTTGGTCTTCTTCTTGCGCCACGCCTCGATGGTGCGTTCGGTGTGGGGCGAAACTGTGCCGCAACGTGAACACTTGAAGTGCTTCTCCTTAGGCTGACGCTTCGGCAGAAGCTTGCCCACAAAGGACAGAACAACTATGCCAGCGATAACAATTCCGAAGATGACTTCCGGCGACATGTGGCTCATGCCTAACGTCCGCGATGACGCGCACGAGCGAGCGCGCGGAGCGGCGCTTGCCAAGTGTCGCTGTCGATCGCGTTGTTAGGGGTCTGCGTCCTCAAATTCGACGCCTTTCTCTTCGGCGTACAGAGTGAACACATAGTACGCGTCCTCTGGCGCCATGTGCGCAAATGCACGCACTTCATTTCCGTAGGAGTCAGGCACTTCGAAAAGGTCGTGTTCGTAAAGATGCCCGGAGCCCCATTTCGATAACACACGGCCGGCACCGCGCAGGATTCCGACGTGTTTGAACTGGCCGCCATTGAAGTAGAAGACGAGATCTCCGTCGTCTGCCTCGGATAGAGGCTTTTCTCCCAACGCGAAACGATTGAGTAACCAGTGTGCGAAATCGGCACCGGCATATACATTGCGCATTGCGCAATGGATGTATTCCGGCTTCTCGGTGAGGTCGAACACGTGCATCAGGCACGTGTACCGATCAATGGGGTGTGGGGAATCGAGCAGCCGTATCGAATTCGGGCATTCCAAAGACAGAGCCTCTAGAAGTGACGGATGCTGCGATATGTCCTCCACCTCCGTCATTTCCTGAAGCCGCGACCTCAGCGTCATCGAAGATGCAGACCCCTAGACAGAATGGCTTTCGTTCGAGTGCAGGCGGCCCGCCTCCGCGGTAACGTGGGTTGCGCGATGGACGCGCAGAGCCACAGGTTTGGCACGGTGGCGC
>JBBPIT010000100.1:0-8697 GCA_038040175.1 Pseudomonadota bacterium
TGGCGTACCCGTCAAAAGTTTCTAGGCGAGACGCTGTAGCTGCATTGCTGTTAAGGGTACTGTCAAGGGGCGGGACTATTCGGCGAAACCGGCCAGCTGTGCGCCACTCGCGCTCGCGTACCGCATCGAGCTCCACTTGTTTACGAAGAGATCTCCGCCGAGTTGCGCGCGCCGGTGATCTCAGACCACGATGCGAAGCGCCCCGTCATCAATGTTCGATAGTGGCGCGCCTGCATTAGGTGTCGTCCCGGTCGGAAGTGATTCGAGACCTGGGCATGCACAGGTCGAAGACTGCGGAGGGTCCTGGGGATCTGCAGATGACGGCTTTGCCGGTGGATCACGTCATAGAGGATCAGCGCGCGTGGGAGCGATTCGCCCTGTCCGCCTTTGCAGGGCTTCCTGCCATCGTCTCGTTTGTTCGTGCCACCGATAGCGCATCACGCACTATTGGGTGAACGGATAGGGCTTGCTGTTCTGTCCTCATAAGTGTCTCAATGCACAGACCGGCGCAGGTCTGGGGTACACTCGCACGTGTAGCGTCACGGAGATTGGCCCAGAAGTCCAGGAAGGGATTGGCACCCTGGCCGGGCACCTTACGGATTATGCACAGGAATACGCCGCGGAGACTGCAGCACAGCCTGTCCGCGGTGTGATGAAAGGAATTGTGATGAATTTACGCAAGCTCGCTGTAACCGCCTTGATGCTGGGTATTGCCGGCACCCTGACCACTATCGGTCCGGCTCAGGCCGCGACGGATTCGGTCGCCGAAAAAATGAAGATCTGGGATCCAGACAACGACGGCACCATCGATCTAGCGGAGGCTAATACGGCCGCAGGGGCTAAGTTCGATAGCCTCGAGCGCGATAATGACGGCACGCTCGACAGGAAGGAAATGACTTCGACCAAAGTCGACAAGAAGACTTTCAACAAGGCCGATCCGGACAAGGACGGCACACTGACCAAGGACGAATACTTGACCATCGTCGCAAAGCGTTTCAAGGCGGCAGATCCGGACAACGACGGCACGGTTTCAGTGGCAGAGCTCAAAACGAAAGCCGGGAAGGCACTCGCCCGTCTGTTGAAATAGGGGCCCAGGAAATTTCACCGCATTCTTGGCGGTGGCTGGAGCCGGTGGATTCTTGGGGTCACCCATTAGCCGGCTCCGGTCAACAACACATCGCGACCCCTGGCGTGCGGAGCGCGCCTGCTCTTGAGCAGTGAAATTACTGCTGCGCAAGTCCGGCCAGACTTCGCACGCGCCCTGGATTTCTCTCGGTCAGTGTCAGGCCTCTACTGAGCCGGACCGGTCACCCATCAGGATCAAGGCGTGGGAGCGTGTGCTCGTTCGCCTTGGCGGCCCGGCTACGGCTCATACCCTGGATCGCGATTCTGACAAGATGCGGGTGCGCCGACAAACAGCCGAGCAACGCACGGGACCGTCAAAGCGTGGATGGGGTCGAGGCACTTCCTGACCAGGACGCTGGGCCGGGTAAGTACCGAAGACGGTCTAACGAGAGCTCAGCAGTCGGCTCAAGAGAAAGCCAGCAGCTATGGCTATGCCCAGCGACGTCACCGGGTGGTCGCGTACGTAGCTACGGGCCTGCTCCATCGCTTGCACCTGAGCATTCTTCAATTGCTCGCCCTTCACGCCGAGAGTCTCCGCTGCCTGGCCAGCCGCGCTGGCGATCTTGTCGACCGCTTGGTGCGCGCCTGACGCAATGCGGTCCACCACTGGGTACGCGGCATCCGAGACTTTGTCTATCACGTCATGCGCCCCCGTGCTGGCTTGATCGACGGTCCGTGCCAGGGTGCGGTTACCGTCGTTGTAACTTGGCGTGACTATTCCAGTTGCTTCCATGGCTTTCTCCTTTATCGAAAACGCTGTCGAAGATCAGAGTTGATCCCCATTGATATGACTTCCAGATGCAAGGGTGGCTTAGTTAAAAAGGAGATAGATGATCACCAACACGATCACCGGCACACCCAGCAACCACCCAATTACATACTTGCCCATCACTCTTCTCCTTTTTGCAACGAGAGCGGCGATGAAAGGGCTCTAAAGACTCGCGCCAGCCCCACACCTATGGTGACAGGCCGATGGGTCGACCCGATGCGCTAGAATCGAACCACCGGCATTCCAGTTATCGCTCGGCATTACTGAATGCGAATATTGTTCTCGACGGCCTTCACGCCTTTGACACCATGCGCAATCTCGGCGGCTTTATTCGACTCATTCCAGGTCGCGGCCGTGCCAGTCAACGTTACTACGCCCTTGGAGGTGTTGACGTTGATATTGTGGGCTTTGACGTCGCTGTCGGCAATCATCTCCGACTTTACTTTGGATGTGATCCACGAATCATCGACGTACACTCCTGTTTTTTCTCCCGTATTGGCGCAACCCGCCAAGCCCGCTATCAAGACAACCACGAGCAGCCAACTTCTTCTAATTACATTCATGATCGTTTACTCCTACTAGTTGGTAAGATCGCAATAAAGCCGAGGTTGTAGACCCCGGAGCTGTTTCATTGAAGACCAATTGTTGCGCCGTTGAAACTATACCTTAGTCTGTGTGCCTTCTGTGGGTTGGCACACATACAGCCGGCCTTCGCGCAAATTTAAGATTCCAACTGTCCGGTGACTTTCCAGAGCGAGGCCGCAACAGCCCCGCCGGGGACTCATTCAGGGGACATCACCGGGGTTGGACCTCTGTGTGTCACCGTATCGACAGAGCGTGCTCTATCCACTATCCTAAGGAATGCCTGAAAACTTACGACTTACTCAGGCTTTATCAACTAGGAGACACCATAATGTCGAAATTACTTAACGTAGCTCTTGCAGCCGCACTCGGATTTGCCGTGAGCACGGCCCTGTATGCGGCCGACACGTCACAGAGTTCGCAGGCGAACCGGTCCACCGCGTGGTCGGATGCGGAGGTCCGCGCTGCGATGGACAAGTGCAACAACCTGACCGGAACCCCCCGGGCAAAGTGCATCGTCAACATCAGGCCCACCCCCGCGGGAGACAAAGTCGCGATGAATCGGTCCACCGCGTCATCGGATGCGGAGGTCCGCGCTGGGATGGACAAGTGCAACAACCTGACCGGAACCCCCCGGGCGAAGTGCATCGTCAACATCAGGCCCACCCCCGCGGGAGACAAAGTCGCGATGACGCCGGGTTCTTCAGCGGAGGGAAATACGGTGAAAGATGGGACCGCCATAACAGAGGCAGAGTACGCAGCGGCGGTAAAGGAATGCGAATCGGCGAACGCCGCTGACAAGGATCGTTGTGTCAACACCGCCAAGGAACACTTCGGACGCATGTAATCCGCTGCGCGAGATCCTCGTTTTGGGGAACGGCGGACGCCACCGGCGCCCGCCATTTTTTCTCTTGAGGGCACCATTCAGTTATTCGTCTAGACAATCCATGGCAGGTCGGACCTACGCAACGCATTGATCCGGCGATACAAGACCCTAAGAGAGGGGTGTCCCAGGCGCTTAGCGGCGCCATTTTCGACTCAAAACACCCCCTTTAAGGGAGGGGCGATGCCCCGCGCCCACCGCCATCTTGAACTGGCGGGTTATCTTCCTTTTTTGCCGTGAACTAGTGGCCGCTGCACTTCACTCGGCATGTTCCGCCGGCCGCACGGCCAGCCGCAGGCCGGCCGCGTTGAGGATCGCCGTCAGGCTTTTCAGTTCAGGATTGCCGCTCTTCGACAGCATTCGGTAGGTCGCCTCGCGACTGAGTTTTGATTTGCGGGCGACCTCGGCAATGCCTCCTTGCGCTTGCGCGACCTGGCGCAACGCAAGCATCAACACAGCCTGGTCGCCGTCTTCTATCGCGGCTTCGAGATACGTTGCCGCCTCCCGCGGGTCCTTGAGTCGTTCAATGAGCCAGTCCTCGTAAGGAAGGCTAGGGGCGGCGCTTCTGCGGCTTGCGCGTCGAGCCAGCTTTCGCCGCCCGTGCGATGTAGTCTTGGAGATACGCTTTGGCATTCTCGATATCCTGATCGGTAATACTCAAGCTGGAACATATTGTAACTTAAAAACTACAGGCCAGGGTAGGTCGGCCCAGTTGCGGCTAGCTTCTCCTCAGAACCCGTCCCGGCCGATTCCCGCTCGGCTTGCCGTTCCGCCAAACGATCGATCCATTGACGATCACCGTGTCGATGCCTTTCGCCGGCTGAATCGGTTTCGCAAAAGTTGCCGCTTCATTTACGGTACTGGCGTCGAACACCGTGATGTCGGCGTAGGCGCCTTCTCTCAACACGCCGCGGTCCCTAAGTCCGAAAGTCTTTGCGGTCAGTCCGGTCATCTTGTACACCGCAGTCTCAAGCGGGAACAGCCCGACATCGCGGCTATAGTGGCCCAATACTCTCGGGAACGCGCCCCACAGGCGCGGATGCGGTGCGACATCGTGCGGGAGTCCATCCGAACCGACCATGGTGTGCTCGAAGGAAAGGATGCGCTGCACGTCCGATTCGTCCATCGAGAAATAGATCGCCGAAGCCGGGCGCAGCCGCTCGATGGCCTGGTCGCGCGACACGCCCATCTCCTTCGCCAGTTCGTCCAAATCCCTGCCGGCGTGCTGAGGCAGCGGCTTCGAGGAACTCACGATCACCTTCGAAGCAATGGCCGCGCGGTCCGCGCTCAGGATCGTGGATGAAGCGGTGTACGGATAGCAGTCGAGACACACGGACTGTTTGCGCATTGCGGCGGCGATGTGGGGGAGCGTCTGCTTTGAGCGGCCGTGGTTCGGCAGGCCGACCACTTTGTGGTGCGAGATCACCACCGGCACGCCGACCTCTTGACCGATGCGAAAGCTCTCGTCGAGCGAATCGATCACCTGTGCTGCTTCGTTGCGCATGTGCGTGCAGTACACGCCGTTGTGTTCCTTCAGCGGCCGGCACACCTCGATGACTTCCTCGGTCGGCGCCGCGTTGGCCGGCTCGTAATACAGACCCGTGGAGACTCCTATCGCGCCGGAGGTAAGCGCTTCGCGCACATGTTCCCGCATGCGCCCGATTTCCGCGGCAGTGGCGGGACGATCGTAACGGTCCATCGTCACCACGCGCAGGGTCGTATGCCCGACCAGCAGCGCGCAGTTGGCCGCCGCCGGATGCGAGCGGAGTTCCTCGACGTAGGCGCCGAAAGTCGGGAAGCGGAACCAGGCGCCCGAATCGTCGAGCAGATCCAGCGGCGGGGGAATCGTCCCGCTTAGTCCTCCCGGCATCGGCGACAGCGAAATGCCGCAGTTTCCGGCGACCACGGTCGTGACGCCCTGGCTCACTTTCGGCGCCATGTCCGGGCCGGACAGCATCAGCCGGTCGTCGTGCGTGTGGGCGTCGATGAATCCGGGAGCTGCAATCCTGCCGCTCGCGTCGATTTCGACGTCGGCTTTGGCGGCATCGAGGCGGCCGATCCGCGCAAGGCGGTCGCCGCGCACGCCGAGATCGCCGGCAAAACGCGGCGCACGAGTGCCGTCGATGAGAGTGGCGTTGCGGATAAGCAGGTCGAAATGTTCCATAGTTATCAATCCAGTTTTGCGCCGGAGCGCTTGATGACTTCAGCCCACCGGGGCCGCTCGCGTCTGGACAGGTCGAGAAACTCCCGGGGCGTACTGCCGTCGGCTTCGGTGTCGAGTTCCGCGAATCGCTTGCGCACCGCGGGCGACTGTAGGGCGGCGACAATTTCGCGGTGCAATTTCTCCACGATGTCCGGGGGAAGATTCGCAGGTCCGATGATCCCGCCCCACGCGATCGTCTGGTAGCCGGGCACGCCCGCCTCGGCGATGGTAGGGAGGTCGGGAAACAGCGGCGAACGCCGCGCGCCGGAGACACCGAGCGGCCGCACCCGTCCTGCCTTGGCGAACGGCGTGATCGAGGACATATTGTCGAAGATGACGTGCGCCTCGCCGGAGATGACGTCATTGATTGCCTGTGCGCTGCCGCGGTAGGGGACATGCAGCATCGACGTGCCGGTCATCGCCTTGAACAACTCCCCGCCCAGGTGGCCGGTCGTGCCATTGCCGCCCGAAGCCATGACCAGCTTGTCTGGGTTCTTCTTCGCGTAGTCGATCAGTTCCCTCACGCTGCCCACCGGAACATTATTGTTCACCGCGAGCAGGTTGAACACCCGCACGCAGTTGGAAATCAGCGTCAGGTCCTTCTCGACCTCGTACGGCACCTCGGGCAGGAGCCCGTAGTTGATCGCAAGCGAGACGATGTTGCCGTAGCCGAGCGTATAGCCGTCGGGCGGCGCCTTCACGATGTCCAGGGTGCCGATCACGAAATTCGCGCCCGGTTTGTTGATGATCACGAACGGCACGCCGAGCCGCTTGGACAATTCCGCGGTGAGGATGCGCATCAGCACGTCGGGCGAGCCGCCGGCCGCGGATGGAATGATGAAACGAATCGGCTTTTCTGGATAGGCGCCGTGCGCGGCGACCAAGGTCGTCAGCAGCAACGTCGCCAGCAGCAGGCGCAATCGCATGGGTCAGTCCGGTGGGAAGGCAGTGGACATTGTAGAGGCGCGCACCCGGTTGGCAAGCTGCGTTCAATTGACGTCGGCCGCGCTCCGGCCAGGGCGCGTTGTGGTGTAGGCTCTGCGTGCGTCGACGAGATTTATTTTGCCATCGTGACCTTCAGCTTCCAGCCCATCGTTCCGGCAACTCCGGCATATCGTTCGGACGGCACGCTCTATTCGCCGCAGTTCGACGACGTGTACGCTTCCGCCGCAGGCACGCTAGCCGAAACCCGCCATGTTTTCCTGCAAGGAAACGGACTTCCCGAGCGCTGGCGTAACAACGGGCGATTCACCATCATCGAGACCGGTTTTGGCGCCGGACTGAACTTTCTCTCTACCTGGCAAGCGTGGCGGAAAGCCGCGCCGGGGCACGCGCGCCTGCATTTTGTCTCGGTCGAGAAGCATCCGTTTGCGCGCGCCGGCCTCGCGGGTATCCATGCACGGTTCCCGGAGCTGAGGACGCTTGCCGGTGAACTTCTTGCCCGTTATCCGCCGCTGTTGCCGGGATTTCATCGACTGCACCTGAACCAGGGGCGCGTGACACTTACGCTTCTGTTCGGCGAAGCGGCGGTGATGCTGAACCAGCTCGACGCCAGTGCAGACGGTTTCTATCTGGATGGCTTCGCGCCCGCCAGGAATCCACAAATGTGGAGCGATGCTGTGTTTGCCGAAATCGGCCGTCTGGCAGCGCCCGGGGCAACGGTTGCCACATATACGGTAGCGGGCGCTGTCCGCCAAGGCCTCGTCAAAGCCGGTTTTGCGGTGGAGAAACGCGAAGGCTTTGCGGGCAAGCGCGAGATGCTTACGGGCAGTTTCGCCGGTAGTGCATCGGCCAACGAACCGCGTACCGACAAGCGCGCCGTGGTGATTGGCGCCGGCCTTGCCGGCAGCGCCTGTGCGCAGCGCCTGGCGGAACGCGGCTGGGCCGTGGAGAGCATCGAGCGGCACGCCGCTCCCGCACAGGGGGCATCGGGGAACCCGGCTGGACTGGTGCGGCCGGTTTTTTCGCTGGACTGGAATACGCACAGCCGCTTCACGTCCGCGGCCTTTCTGTACGCGTTGCGCCACCTCGGGGCCCTGGCGGACGCAGGCGGTGTGCTGATTCAGGGAACGGGTGGCGTGCTGCAACTGGCTCGCGACGACAATCATTTCGGCAAGCTGCAGCGCATCCTCGAGCAATTCGCGTTGCCGCCGGAGCTCGCGCAATTGATGGGGGCGCGGCAGGCAGCGGAACTGGCCGGTGCGCCGGTCGCCGGACCGGGCTGTTGGTTTCCTGCGGCAGCATGGGTGAAACCCGAAAGCATCTGCCAGGCGAATCTTGATGTTGCGTCCGCGCGCACGCGATGTCTGTTCCAAAGCGATGCCGCCGCCTTGCGCCTGGCGGGACAGGAATGGGAAGTCGTCGATGCTTCCGGGATCGTCCTGGCAAGTGCGCCGGTGGTGATTCTGGCCAACGCGCATTTCGCCAGCCGATTCTCTCAGGCGGCGGGACTGCCATTGCGCCCTGTGCGCGGGCAGGTAAGTTTGTTGCCGGAGCGCGAAGGCATGAATCTGCGAATTGCGGTGTGCAGGGAAGGTTACGTAACCCCTGCGCGCGACGGTGTGCACTGCCTGGGCGCGAGTTTCAACGAAGGCATGCTCGAGGAGGGCACCCGCGTCGAAGATCACGCTGCCAATCTTCGCCGTCTTGAACGCATGCTGCCGGGATTCGGTGCCGGTGTGGCGCCGGAAAGCCTGGATGGACGCGTCGCATTCCGGGCAATGAGCGCGGACCGCCTGCCGGTGCTGGGCGAGTTGCCTGCCGAGCCGGGCCTGTTTTCGTGCCTGGCATTGGGTTCACGCGGCATGACCTGGGCCGCACTCGCGGCGGAAATCGTGGCGAGCCGCATCGACGGCGATCCGATACCGGTGGAGCGGGACTTGTTGGCAGCGCTCGATGCAGGAAGGTTTGCAAAGAAAGCCGTGAGGCGAGAGGCGTGAGGCGAGAGCCCCGTTACAAGTCCACGCAAAAAGCGTCCTGTGTCGCGAGTTCGTCATGTGGACTTCTAACGGGGAGAGGCGTGAGGCGAGAGGCGAGAGGCGGCAAAAACACGGAACGGAAACCAACGAGCACGCACTAAATTCCCTTCACCCTTCACCCTTCACCCTTCACCCTTCACCCTTCACCCTTCACCCT
>JBBPIT010000101.1:0-8002 GCA_038040175.1 Pseudomonadota bacterium
GTTCCGCGCTGCGGCACGCGGCCCGAATCGCCCGGTCCCTCGAAAGAGTCGAAATATTGTTGGGTTGTGCCAGGGTGCGGCGCCTGCGTTGTTACGCTCCTTGTTGGGGCTTCAGCCGCATCTGCGGAGCGACGCCTAGCAGTCATCCGCACCTGGCGCAACGCGCGTCGCGGAACTTGATCAGAGCTTCCCTAGGGAAGCTCTGAGCCGGGACGGACTGCCGCGGTGCAGGTCGTATAATCTCCGCCCGTTTCTCGAACTTTCCGAAGATGGACAACCACAGACTGCAAGCGCAACGCCGCGAACGGCTGGTCTCGCTGATGAAGCAAGGCGTGGCCGTGGTACGCACCGCGCCCGAGCGGGCGCGCAACCGCGACTCCAGCTATCCGTATCGCTTCGACAGCTACTTCTACTATTTGTCGGGTTTCCTCGAGCCGGAGGCGGTGCTGGTCCTGATCGCCGGCGCCAAGCCGAAGAGCATCCTGTTGTGCCGCGAGAAGAACCCGGAGCGCGAAATCTGGGATGGCTTCCGTTACGGTCCGGACCAAGCGCGCGAGATATTCGGATTCGAAGAGGCGCACCCGATATCCGAACTCGACGAGCTGATGCCGCAATTGCTCGCCAACCAGCCTGCGGTATTCTGCGATGTCGGGTCCGACGGCGACTGGGACAGCCGTGTAATCGGCTGGATCAACAAGGTGCGGGCGCAGGTTCGCAGCGGCGTGACCGCGCCCGCGGAGATCTGCGACATCCGTCTTTTCCTCGACGACATGCGCCTGATCAAGGACCAGCACGAACTTGGCACCATGCGCCGCGCCGCGGACATTTCCGCCGCAGCGCATCGCCGCGCGATGCGCGCGACCAGGCCCGGGCTGCGCGAGTACGAGGTCGAAGCCGAGATCGTTCACGAGTTCCGCCGCCGCGGGGCGCAGGCCCCGGCCTACACTCCGATCGTCGCCGGTGGCGCCAATTCCTGCGTGCTGCATTACGTGCAGAACGACGCCATTCTCAAGGATGGCGAACTGCTGCTGATCGATGCCGGCTGCGAACTCGATGGTTACGCCTCGGACATCACCCGTACCTTCCCGGTCGGCGGCAAGTTCGCCGGGCCGCAGCGCGACATCTACGAAATGGTGCTCGCGGCGCAGACCGCGGCCATCGCCGAGGTCAAGCCCGGAGCCGAATGGGAAGACCCGCACAACGCCGCGGTGAAAGTGCTGGCGCAGGGAATGGTGGACCTCGGGCTGTGCAAAGGCACGGTGGACAGTGCGATCGAATCCGGAGACTACCGGCGCTTCTTCATGCACCGCACCGGCCACTGGCTGGGCCTGGACGTGCACGACGCCGGCGATTACAAGCGCAACGGCAAGTGGGTGGAACTCAAACCGGGAATGGTGCTGACGGTCGAGCCCGGCTGCTACGTGCGGCCGGGCGAGGGCGTGCCGGAAAAGTTCTGGAACATCGGCGTGCGCATCGAGGACGATGCGCTGGTCACCGGCAGCGGTTGCGAGATCATCACCGCGGCGGCGCCGAAGAAGATCGAAGACATCGAGTCCCTGATGCGGGACTGACACCGGCTTCGTCGACGCCATGAGCGAAAGCGAACACGACGTCGTCATCGTCGGCGGCGGCCCGGTCGGCGCCGCATTGGCGATCGCGCTTTCCGACGGCGGCTACGACGTGCTGCTGCTGGAAGCGCGGCCGGAGCTGAGCACGGCAAGCGACGGTCGCACGCTCGCCATGTCCTACGGCAGCCGCCTCATACTCGCACGGCTTGGCGCCTGGAACCGCGTCGAGCCGGCGACACCGATACACAGCATTCACATCTCGCAGCGAGGCGGGTTCGGCCGCGCGCTGCTGGCCGCCGAAGATGCCGGTCTGCCGGCGCTCGGTTACGTCGTCGGCTATGCGCGGCTGCAGAAGGCGATGGGCGAGGCGCTCGCCGCGAGCCGGGCGACGCTGGCCACCGGTGCCAGCGTCGATGACCTCGAGTTCAGCGCCGATCGTGTCGCCATCCGTTTCCGTCGCGGCGATCAGGAGCACTCCGTGCGCGCGCGCCTGCTGGTCATTGCCGACGGCGGCGCCAGCCTGGGAAAACGTGCCGGTGCAACCATCAAGGTTCGCGACTACCGGCAGGACGCCATCGTCGCATCCGTCGCAACCTCGAGACCACACGGCCAACGCGCATTCGAGCGTTTCACCGCCGACGGTCCGGTGGCATTGCTGCCGTTCGAAGACCGCTATGCGCTGGTCTGGACCGCGGCGCCGGAAGCGGCAGCCCGATTCACCGAGATGAACGACAAGAGCTTCCTCGAGCGCCTGCAGATGCACTTCGGCGACCGCGCCGGGCGCTTCCTGTCCGTTGCAGCGCGCACCCGGTTTCCGCTCGCGCTCAGGTACGCCGCCAATCCCGTCCTTTCGCGCAGCGTGCTGCTCGGCAATGCCGCCCAGGCGCTGCACCCGATTGCAGGACAGGGATTCAATCTCGGCTTGCGCGATGCGTGGGAACTCGCCGACCTGCTGCCGCACCGCGACGATCGCGATCCCGGAAGCGCGGCCTGCCTTGCCGTTTACCGGTCGGCTCGCAGCCTGGACAGGCTGGGAGGAATCGCCGTTACCGACTCGCTGGTCAGAATCTTTTCCAACGATTTCGCGCCCTTGCGCGCTGCGCGCGGCGCCGGGCTGGCTCTGCTCGACATCGCGCCGCCAGTCAAGCGCGCATTCATGCAGCGGATGATCTTCGGCGCGAGCTTGTAACCAAATTTGTAACAACGGGTAGCAATTGCGCGCCCTCAACGCCGCATCCTTTACGCTAAAATGGCGCTCCCCTTCGTTGCCCGCGCAAATGCACATCGGTCCGCACGCTCTCAAGAACAATCTGATCGTCGCACCCATGGCGGGCGTGACCGATCGGCCGTTCCGCCAGTTGTGCAAGGCGATGGGTGCGGGAATGGCCGTCTCGGAGATGATTTCCGCCAATTCACAGCTGTGGAACACGGCGAAATCGCAGCGGCGTTCCGATCATCAGGGTGAAGTTGAGCCGATTTCGGTGCAGATCGCCGGCGCCGACCCGCGGATGATGGCCGACGCGGCGCGCCACAACGTGCAGCGCGGGGCGCAGATCATCGACATCAACATGGGTTGCCCGGCCAAAAAGGTATGCAACGTCGCCGCCGGCTCGGCGTTGCTTCGCGACGAACCGCTGGTCGGAAGAATTCTCAATTCCGTCGTCGCGGCGGTCGAAGTACCGGTAACGCTCAAGATCCGGACCGGCTGGGATGCGCATAACAGGAATGCGGTGCGAGTGGCAAAAATCGCGGAATCCTCCGGCATCCAGGCGATTTCGGTCCACGGCCGCACCCGTGCCTGCGGTTTCGCCGGCGATGCCGAATACGACACCATCGCCGCGGTGAAGTCTCAAGTCGGCATCCCGGTCATCGCCAACGGCGATATCAATTCACCCGAAAAGGCGCGCGAAGTTCTTTCCCGCACCAGGGCCGACGCGATCATGATCGGCCGCGCCGCGCAGGGCCGCCCGTGGATTTTCCGCGAGATCGAGCACTACCTCGCCAGCGGCGAACACCTGCCCGCGCCCGAAGTTGGGGAAATTCATAGCGTGCTGGTACGGCATTTGCATGCTCTGTACGCGCTTTATGGAGAGCAGTCCGGCGTGCGCATCGCCCGCAAACACATTTCCTGGTACACCAGCGAGCTTGCCGGCGCGGCCACGTTCCGCCAGACCATTAATCGGCTGGAGACCGCGCGCCAGCAGCTGGCCGCGGTGGATGGCTTTTTCACCGAGCTTGCCGGGTTGGGAGAACGCCTGACCTATATCGAGGAACTTGCAGCATGATGAATGACAACGAAATTGCCCGCTGCGTGCGCAAGGCAATGGACGGCTATTTCAGGGATCTGGACGGGGAGAAACCCTGCGCGATTTACAACATGGTGATCAGCTCGGTGGAGAAGCCGCTGCTCGATCTCGTGCTGCACCGGGTTGCCGGCAATCAGACCCAGGCCGCGCAGTTGCTTGGGCTGAACCGCAATACACTGCGCAAGAAAATGAAGGAGTACGGCATCAAGTAGCGCGCCGTTGCCCTCCCGCGTCAACCCGCCCGCGCGATCAACGCGGGCGGTTTTATTTTTTTGGTCCCGCCATGACTCGTAGACAAGCCCTGGTCAGCCTTTCCGACAAGACCGGCGCAGCGGATTTCGGCCGCGCGCTACAGCGCTTCGGCTTCGAAATCCTGTCCACCGGCGGTACCGCCAGGCTGCTGCGCGAGGCCGGCATCAAGGTCACCGAGATCGGCGATTACACCGGTTTCCCCGAGATGCTCGACGGCCGGGTGAAGACCCTGCATCCCAAGGTGCACGCCGGCATCCTCGCGCGCCGCGACCTTCCGGCGCACGTGGAGGCGATGGCAAAGGCGGGCATCCCGACCATAGACCTGGTGGCCGTGAATCTGTATCCCTTCGTGGAAACCATCTCCAACGCCGGTTGCACCCTCGAGGAGGCAATCGAAAATATCGACATCGGCGGGCCCACGATGGTGCGTGCGGCGGCGAAGAACTGGCAGCACGTCACTGTGGTCACCGATCCGGCGGACTACCCGGCGCTGATCGCGGAAATGGAGTCCGCCAGCGGCGCGATCAGCGTGGAGACGCGCTTCCGCCTGGCGCGCAAGGCCTTTTCTCACACCGCGGCCTACGATGGCGCGATCAGCAACTACCTCACCGCCACAGATATTCACGGCAAGCGCAGCGGATTCCCCGATCAGTTCAATTCGAGTTTCGTCAAAGTCCAGGACCTGCGCTACGGCGAGAATCCGCACCAGCAGGCGGCGTTCTACCGTGACCTGAAGCCGGTACCAGGCGCGCTGAGCCACTATGTGCAACGGCAGGGCAAGGAACTTTCCTACAACAACATCGCGGATGCCGACGCGGCCTGGGAATGCGTGAAGACCTTCGACCAGCCGGCGTGCGTGATCATCAAGCACGCCAATCCGTGCGGCGTGGCGGTGGCCGCGAGCGCGGTCGAGGCCTATCGCCGGGCGTTCAAGACCGATCCGACTTCGGCTTTCGGCGGCATTATTGCCTTCAATCGCGAACTGGACGAGGAAACCGCGGCAGCGGTGTCGCAGCAGTTCGCCGAGGTATTGATTGCGCCGCGGGTGCTGGCCGGGGCGGCGGCGGTGCTGGCGCAGAAGAGCAACCTGCGGGTGCTGGAAGTCGCAGCCGATTCCGGAGGCAACGACTACGATACCAAGCGCGTCGGCGGTGGCCTGCTGGTGCAGACACCCGATGCGATGAATGTCCAGGCCGGCGACCTGCGCATCGTCACCAGAAAACATCCGACCCCGCAGCAGCTTGCCGACCTGTTGTTCGCGTGGCGCGTTGCCAAGTTCGTCAAGTCCAACGCCATCGTGTTCTGTACCGAGGGCATGACGCTGGGCGTGGGCGCCGGACAGATGAGCCGGGTGGACAGCGCGCGCATCGCTTCGATCAAGGCGGAGAACGCCGGCCTTTCGCTCAAGGGTTCGGTGGTCGCTTCGGATGCTTTTTTCCCGTTCCGCGACGGGGTGGATGTCGTTGCCAGGGCTGGGGCTGCGGCGATCATCCAGCCTGGCGGCAGCGTGCGCGACGAAGAGGTCATCTCCGCCGCCGACGAACACGGCATCGCCATGGCCTTCACCGGCGTGCGCCATTTCCGCCACTAGAATGCTCTGAGTGGCTAAGTTTCCTCTCGGGCTTAACCTATGAACTTACTGGTAGTCGGTAGCGGCGGTCGCGAGCACGCACTCGCCTGGCGGCTGGCTCAGTCGCCGCGCATCGGACGGGTTTACGTCGCGCCGGGCAACGCCGGTACGGCGCGCGAGGACGGGTTGTTCAACGTGCCGATCACCTCGATCCCGGAACTGGTGGATTTCGCCCGCAAGAAATCGATTGCGCTCACCGTGGTCGGCCCCGAGGCGCCGCTCTCGGAAGGCATCGTCGATGCGTTTCGCGCGGCGGGCTTGAAGATCTTCGGCCCAACGCGGCAGGCAGCGCAGCTCGAATCCTCGAAGGACTTTGCCAAGTCCTTCATGGTCGCGAACGGCATTGCGACGGCGGCGTATGCCAGCTTCTCCGACGCCAAAGCGGCGCGCGATTACGTCAGGCAGCAGGGCGCGCCGATCGTCATCAAGGCCGACGGACTTGCCGCCGGCAAGGGCGTGGTGGTGGCAATGACGCTCGAGGAGGCCCACGCCGCCATCGACATGATGCTGGTCGACAACAGGATGGGGGCCGCAGGCGCGCGCGTGGTCATCGAGGAGTTTCTGGAAGGAGAGGAAGCCAGCTTCATCGTGATGGTGGACGGCAAGCACGTGCTGCCGCTGGCGTCGAGCCAGGATCACAAGCGTCTGCTCGACGGCGACCATGGCCCGAATACCGGCGGAATGGGCGCGTACTCGCCGGCGCCGGTGCTGACCCCGACCATCCACGCGCGGGTCATGCGTGAAGTCATCCAGCCGGTGGTTGCCCGGATGGAGAAGCAGGGCACGCCTTACAGCGGATTTCTTTACGCCGGCCTGATGATCCGACCGAACGGCGACACCAAAGTACTCGAGTTCAACTGCCGTATGGGTGATCCGGAGACCCAGTCGATCATGATGCGGCTGAAAAGCGACCTGTTCACTCTCATCGAGCGCGCCGTCAACGGCACACTCAAAAACATCGAAGTCGAGTGGGACCGCCGGGTCGCGCTCGGCGTGGTGATGGCCGCGGCGGGCTATCCGGACAATCCGCGCAAGGGCGACGAGATCACCGGGCTGCCGCGCGCTGGCGACGATTTCCACGTGTTTCACGCCGGCACCGCGCTCGCGGGGGGCAAGGTCGTCGTCAACGGCGGGCGGGTGCTGTGCGTGACCGCGCTTGGCGACACGGTGCGCGTGGCGCAGCGGCGCGCCTACGAAATCGCCGAGGGCATCCAGTTCGCAGGGCGGCAGATGCGCCGCGACATTGGCTTCCGCGCCATCGGCGCCAAGAAAAGCACGCTATAGACCAGCATGGACATCAAGACGATCAGGGAGTACCTGACCGGCCTGCAGGACTGGATCGTCGGCCGCCTCGAGGAGATGGAGGGTAACGCCTTCCGCCGCGATTCATGGGATCGTCCTGACGGGGGCGGGGGCGTGAGTTGCCTGATCGAGGAAGGCAGTCTGTTCGAGCGCGGCGGGGTCAACTTCTCTCACGTCACCGGGTCGTCGCTTCCGCCCTCGGCCACCGTGTCGCGCTCCGATCTTGCCGGACGCTCGTTCCAGGCAATGGGCGTGTCGCTGGTGTTGCACCCGCGCAACCCCTATGTACCCACGGTTCACATGAACGTGCGTTTCTTCGTGGCCGAGAAAGACGCGGCCGATCCAGTGTGGTGGTTCGGCGGCGGGATGGACCTGACGCCGTACTACGGATTCGAGGAGGACGCGGTCCACTTCCACCGGACCTGCCAGGCCGCGCTCGATCCGTTCGGAGCCGAAGCGCATCCGAAATTCAAGAAGTGGTGCGACACGTATTTTTTCCTCAAGCATCGCCAGGAACCGCGCGGGATCGGCGGCATTTTTTTCGACGACCTGTCCGAACCGGATTTCGATACCTGTTTCGCGCTCACCCGCAGCGTCGGCGACCATTTCGTCGACGCCTATGTCCCGATTGCCGAACGCCGCAAGGATCTGCCTTACGGCGATCGCGAACGCGACTTCCAGGCCTATCGGCGCGGGCGTTACGTCGAGTTCAACCTGGTCTACGACCGCGGCACGCTGTTCGGACTCCAATCGGGCGGGCGTACCGAATCCATCCTGATGTCACTGCCGCCAATGGTGAAGTGGCGCTACGACTGGAAGCCCGAGCCCGGCACCGCTGAGGCTGCGTTGTACGAGAAGTTCCTGGTCGCGCGCGACTGGGTCTAGGGTCTAGGGAAGCTCTGACCAGGTTCCACGTGCGCGACCGAGGCGATTCGGGTCGAGGG
>JBBPIT010000102.1:0-7010 GCA_038040175.1 Pseudomonadota bacterium
CGCGCGCGGGCTGTGGCGGTGCAGCGCGCGCGCCACCAGTTCCTTGCCGGTGCCGGATTCGCCATTGATGAGAACGGTGGCGTGCGATTGGGTGAGCCGCCCGATGGCGCGGAACACTTCCTGCATGGACTGCGCCTGGCCAAGGATCTCGGGTGATTCCTGCGCCACTTCGGCGACGTCGCCGAAGTGGCGCAGGCTCTCTTCCATCGCCCGGCGGATCAGATCCACTGCCTGGTCCACGTCGAAGGGCTTGGGCAGGTATTCGAATGCGCCGCCCTGGAATGCCGCCACCGCGCTCTCGAGGTCCGAGTAGGCGGTCATGATGATGACCGGCAGGTTGGGGTACTTCTCCTTGAGCTTCTGCAGCAATTCGAGGCCGGAGCCGCCCGGCATGCGAATGTCGCTGACCACCACCTGCGGCGTCGATGCCGACAGCGCCTGCAGCGCCTCCTGCGTGGAGGCGAAAACCTTGAAAGCAATGTTCTCCCGCGCGAGCGCTTTCTCGAACACCCAGCGAATCGAGCGGTCGTCGTCGATGATCCAAACGGGTTTCATAAGCAAGAATGAAAGAACAAGGATGAAGGATGAAGGATGAAGGATGAAAGGTGAAAGGCGAACCGGCACATCTTTATTTCTCCTTCGTTAACGTTCTTTTCGCAGACTTCGCGATGGTTACAAATATTGCAAGTAATTCCCCGGCTTCAGACTTCAACGGGATGACTGATGCGCGATCGGCCATTTCGGATTCTTCCAGCAGTTCCAGCCAATAGAGCGATTCGTCAAGCTCCTGAAGACCGCCTTCGATTTTGCTAACAAAATCCGGAGTTGATTTTGCACGTTGTGCTTCCCGATAGTGCGCCCCGACGGAAGTTGCGGATCTCAACAGCTGCTTGCCAAGCACCTGACAAACCGTGTTACCCGGTAACTCCGAGTAAAGATTGATAACGCTCAGGGCAAATCGCTTTGTTCGAACCAATAGTTCCGCGGAACCTTTCGGCGTATCACCCGTGGTTTTCCCTTCCGCCTTCATCCCTCATCCTTCCGCCTTCATCCTTGCTCTTGGTCACTCGATTGGAAGCAGGATGCTGAAGCAGGTCCTGCCCGGCTCACTTTCCAGTTCGATGGTGCCGTGGTGCTGGGTGACGAAGGTCTGGGCGATCGTGAGTCCAACCCCATGGCCGCCCTCGCGCCCGCTCACCAGCGGAAAGAAGATCCTGTCCTTCAGTTCCTCCGGCACACCCGGCCCGTCGTCCACGATCTGCACCAGCAAGGCCAGGCGATACATCCTCTTCGCCAGTGTCGCCCGGCGTGCCACGCGCGTGCGCAGGATGATCGTGCCTTTCCCCTGCATAGCCTGTGCGGCATTGCGGGCCACGTTGAGCAGCGACTGGATGATCTGCTCGCGATCCGCGGTCAACGGCGGCAGGCTTACATCGTAGTCGCGCCGGATCACGATTCCGTCGGGAAACTCCGCCAGCAGCAGACTGCGCACGCGCTCCAGCGCCTCGTGCAAATTGAACTGCGTGACCTGGGGCAGCCGGTGCGGCGTAAGCAGCCTGTCCATCAGCGACTGCAGCCGGTCCGCCTCCTTCATGATCACCTGCGTGTACTCATGCAGGGCCGGGCGCTCCAGTTCCCGGTCGAGGAGTTGTGCCGCGCCGCGCAGCGCCCCCAGCGGGTTCTTGATCTCGTGCGCAAGATTACGGATAAGCTCGCGGGTCTGCGTACTCTGGTCCATCAGGCGCTCTTCGCGCGCGATGCGCAGTTGCTGGTGCAGCGGGCTCAACTCGATCAGGAACCCCTCGACCCCGGCAATCTCCACCGGCGTCACGGTGCATGACACTTCGAGCCGGGCGCGGCCCGCCGTGGACAGCGGTAGTTCATGCTGCGTGTGGCTGCAGTTGTTCTCGGCGGCGTAGTTCACCGCGGCAACCAGAAGACCGGGTTCGGCAAACACCCTCTCAAGCGGCATGCCGACGATATTCTTGGCGCTGATCGCGAGCAGGTTCTCTGCCGCCGGGTTGATGTAACGCACGACCTGTGCGCTGTCCAACATGACAACCGCAGTCGCCAGCGCGTCGACTCCGTGGAGACTCAGTTGCGTCATCGCGGCGCCACACGCCGGACGGGTGTGATCGAGCAAGAAGCGCGCCACTGGGATTGCGGCGAAAGGCAGGTCGCGAAAGGCGGTCTGCAAAGGCTGATGCGGCCCGGCGGCTTGCCGCGGCGGCGGCTGCCGCTTATTTCAGGTTGGAGATCTCGCGCCTGATGGCTTCGATGTTGCGTTCGTGGTTCGCAACGGCATCGCGAAAAGGCTGGACGCGGTCGAGATAACGCTGATAGTTGCGCTCGTCCCCTGTCCGTATCGCTTCCTGTTCGGCGAGTTTCTGCCTGGCGGCCTCGAGCTGCTGCTGCTCGTCGGCGAGTTCCTTTTCGAGAATGCGCCGCCGCTCGTCGTCGCGCTTCTTCTGCGTCTGGCCATCTACCTTGGGGAAGCCTTCCCGGGCACCGGACTGCGGCTTGGACTCCTGCGGCGCCGGCCTGGGCGCAGGGTCGCTGAAGCATCTCACCTTCTTCGCGCCCTTGGGAGGATTGTTCGGCGTGTTCGAGTAGATCACGCGACCCTCGTCGTCCACGTACTTGCAGGTCTCCGCCCGAGCAGGTAACCCGATCGCCGCGATTGCCAGCAACAACGCCCAATGACAAAGCCGCATGAAATTCACCCGTGAGATCACCGAAGAAATGAGGCGCGCCTGTCACGCGATGCGCCTCCCGCCGGAGTCTAAGACAGGCGTTTTCGATTATCAATCCGCGAGTCCCATCAAAGAGTTGATCTGGCACAATCAAAAAAGGGCGGGAACCCCCGCCCTTCTTCTCGTCGCGATGGCGGTTACGCGCTGTAGTACATGTCGAATTCGACCGGATGCGTGGTCATGCGCAAGCGCGTGACTTCCTCCATCTTGAGGACGATGTAAGCGTCGATCATGTCGTTGGAAAACACGCCGCCCTTGGTGAGAAACTCGCGGTCCTTGTCGAGATTCTCCAGCGCCTCGTCGAGCGACGCGCACGGATGCGGCACCTTCTTGACTTCTTCCGGCGGCAGGTCGTACAGGTTCTTGTCGATCGGGTCTCCGGGATGGATCTTGTTCTGGACGCCGTCCAGGCCGGCCATCAGCATGGCCGCGAAAGCGAGGTACGGGTTCGCGGTCGGGTCGGGGAAGCGCACCTCCACGCGCCGCGCCTTCGGGCTGGCCACGTAAGGAATGCGGCAGGCCGCCGAGCGATTCTTCGCGGAGTAGGCCAGGTTGATGGGCGCCTCGAATCCGGGCACCAGGCGCTTGTAGGAGTTGGTGCCGGGGTTGGTGATGGCGTTGAGCGCTTTGGCGTGCTTGATGATGCCGCCGATGTAATAGAGCGCCAGTTCGGACAAACCGGCGTAGCCGTTGCCTGCAAACAGGTTCTGTCCGCCTTTCCACACCGACTGGTGCACGTGCATGCCGGAGCCGTTGTCGCCAACAATCGGCTTGGGCATGAAGGTGGCGGTCTTGCCGTAGGAATGGGCGACGTTCCACACGGTATATTTCAGTATCTGCATCCAGTCCGCGCGCTTCACCAGGCTGTTGAACTTGGTGCCGATCTCGTTCTGGCCGGCGGCCGCCACCTCGTGGTGATGCACTTCCACTTCCACTCCCTGCTGCTCGAGCGCCAGACACATCGCATTGCGGATGTCCTGCAGCGAGTCAACCGGTGGCACAGGGAAATAGCCGCCCTTGACCGGGGGGCGGTGAGCCATGTTGCCGCCTTCGAACTCCTTGCCGGTGGACCAGGGCGCTTCCTCGGACGAGATCTTGACGAAGCAGCCGGACATATCGATGTTCCAGGTCACGCCGTCGAAAATGAAGAACTCGGGCTCGGGCCCGAAATAAGCCGTGTCGCCGATTCCGGTGGACTTCAAATAGACTTCGGTGCGTTTGGCGATGGTGCGAGGATCGCGGTCGTAGCCCTTGCCGTCGGTGGGCTCGATGACGTCGCAGGTAATGTTCAGCGTGGGTTCGTCGGAAAACGGGTCGAGGCGCGCGGAGTCGGGGTCCGGCATGAGCAGCATGTCGGAGGCCTGGATGCCCTTCCACCCGGCGATCGAGGAGCCGTCAAACGCGTGGCCGTCCTCAAACTTTTCCGGGCCGAAGGCGCGGACAGGGACGGTAACGTGCTGTTCCTTGCCGCGGGTGTCGGTAAACCGCAGGTCAACGAACTTCACGTCGTTATCTTTGAGCAATTTGAAAACATCGGCAGCCGCCATTTTCTTCTCCTGGTTTGGGGTGTATTGCGTGGGAAATCGAGCGAGTCACAACGTTTAGCAGGAAGTGTGCCGACCAAAATTTCCCGACAAATCATTACTTCACAACTTGTTAACCGAGCTCCCCCGCAGACTCCCGCACCAATGAAGAGCAAGAAGGGGATTCGCGCTCGAAAATAGTGCACAAGACCGCGCTTGGCAAGAGATTTTTGGCCATTGCGACCTTTCTGTTAGCCTTGTGCATGTGGCCTTCAGAAGCCCCACGAAAAGGGCATGGAGCAGGGCTAAGTGCTTATTGGAGAAACAATTGTGGCCAGTACTTCAGAAATTTTGAACAAGGCTGTCGAACGAGCCAAGGAGATGAATTTGCCCTATGGCGGTGCATTGTTTCCGCAGGAGGCCTACCAACTGATGCAGAAAGCGCCGGGGGCAAAACTGGTGGACGTGCGCACCCAAGCCGAGTGGGACTATATCGGCCGGATTCCGGGCAGCGTCCAGATCGAGTGGCAAACCTACCCCGGATCGAAGCCAAACCCGAATTTCCTCAACGAGCTCCAGGCACAGGCGGACAAACAGGTGGTCGTGATGTTTCTGTGTCGCAGCGGCGCGCGATCGCACGCCGCTGCAGCAGTCGCAGCCCAGGCGGGTTATTCGCACAGCTACAACGTATTGCAAGGGTTCGAGGGCGACAAGGACGCCAGCGGCCACCGCAACTCCGTCGGCGGCTGGCGCGTGGCGGGATTGCCCTGGGTGCAAAGCTGAAGGGCAAGGATGAAGGCAGAAGGATGAAGGATGAAGGGAAAATCAAACTGCCTTTAATTCGCCTTCGATTCCCCGTCAGTTGACGGTCCAGTTCACCGCGCCGGTATACGCGGTCACGAGCACTAGAATGCCGAAGCCGATCCGATACCACGCGAACACGGTGAAATCGTGCCGGCTGATGTAGCGCAACAACCAGCGCACGCACAAAAATGCCGAACCGAATGCCGCCGCCAATCCGATGCCGAAGATCCCGAGATCCTCTAAGAAGAAAAGTTCCCGGTTCCTGACCAGTTCGTAAGCCGACGCGGCGAACAGGACCGGGATGGCAAGAAAGAAGGAGAACTCGGTCGCCGCCTTGCGCGACAGTCCAAAAAACAGCCCGCCGATGATGGTCGAGCCGGCACGCGAGGTACCCGGTATCAGCGCGAAGGCCTGTGTGATACCGATCTTGAGCGCGTCGGTCCAGCGCATGTCCTCGACACTGTGAATCCTGATGGCATGTTTGCGCCGTTCGGCCCAGAGGATGATCAGGCCGCCGACGATGAACGCAATGGCGACCGGCACCGGCTTGAACAGGCTCGCCTTGATCGCCTTGCCGAACAGCAATCCGAGCACAGCAAGCGGGATGAAGGCGATCAACAAGTTCGCGGCGAAACGCTGCGCGCCGCGATCGAAAGGCAGCTGCACGGCCACCGACCAGAGTTTGACGCGATATTCCCAGACCACGGCGAGAATGGCGCCGCACTGGATCACGATCTGGAAGATCTTGCCCTTGTCACTGTTGACGCCGAGCAAGTCTCCGGCAAGGATCAGGTGGCCGGTGCTCGAGATCGGAAGGAATTCGGTGAGCCCCTCGACGATGCCGAGGATGAGCGCGGCAAGCGGTGTAAGCGCGTCCATGCGGGGATGTTAGCACGACGAGTTCGCGCGTCCGACTCAATGAGTACCTGAAATCCTCGAGAGAAAATGCCCGATCTCGCGCCAGAACGCCGGGTTTTCGGACACGTCGTTGTGGCCGGCGTTCGCGATCGCCACCAATCGTTTGTCGCCCTGCCACGCGGCATGCAGCCGGTGCGCGTGTTGCGCGGGGATGATCGAGTCTCGCTCCGCCACGATGCAGAGCATCGGAATGCCAATGCGGGGCGCGAGATCGAGCGAATCGAAGCGATGCCGCAATAACAGCGACACCGGCGCGAACGGGTAGTGGCGCTTGGCCACGCTTTCCAGGCTGTCGAAGGGTGTTGCGAGGACCATGCCGGCCAAAGGGCGCTCGGCAGCGAGCCGGACGGCAATGCCGCTTCCCAGACTGCGCCCGAACGCGACGATGCGGGAGTGCTCGACGTCGGATCGCGATCGCGTCCAGTCGTAGATGCGGCGCGCGTCCGCCGCCATCGCCTTCTCGCCCGGACTGCCCTCGGACCAGCCGTAGCCGCGGTAGTTGACGACCAGCCAGGCCCAGGTCTGCGGCCGCTCGCTCTCGTCCAGCAGCCAGGAGGCTTCTTCCGCATTGCCGCCGAAATAAATGACCAGCGGAAACTTCGTGCCGGCAACGACCGGAGGTTTGGAAAGGAAACCGTGCAGCCGCGTGCCGTCTTCCGCGACGAGGTTGACTTCCTCGACATTGGGAAAGCGCTGCAGTACCGAATCGCGCCTCCCCGGATCAAGCGGCTGCCTGAAGAAGATCAGGCGGTCCTGAACGAAGTAAAGAAAGATCGACAACCCGACGAGCACGCCGGCCGCGATCGTCAGCACCGACGCGGCCACGGTCTTGACGCTCGGCGGATTGGCGTCAGGCGCGACGATAAATCTCGGCGCCTGCGCTGACGAACTCGACCGCCTTCTCCTTCATCCCCTTTTGCAAGGCCTCGGATTCGGATACACCCTGGCTTGCGGCGTAGTCGCGCACGTCCTGGGTGATCTTCATCGAGCAGAAGTGCGGGCCGCACATCGA
>JBBPIT010000103.1:0-6767 GCA_038040175.1 Pseudomonadota bacterium
GTGAAGGGTGAAGGGTGAAGGGTGAAGGGTGAAGGGTGAAGGGTGAAGGGTGAATGAGTGAAGGGGTGAAAAGCTGAAGGGCCAAATGCCGCAAGTGATCCCCCTCACCCTTCACGCCTTCACACGAGGCGACAGCCTCGGGCTGGATCCTCCAGCGCCTTCCAGGCGACGCCGATCACCTTGTTGTCGCCCTTCTCGGCGCGGCGCAGGTAGATGTCCTGGATCGGGTTGTGCGCCTTCGACATCTTCCACTGGCCGCGCGGGCTGTCGATGACCGCGGCCTCCATCGCCGCGATAACCGCGCTCCTGTTGCCGACGTCGCCCCTGACCTTGTCGAGGGCCTGAATGAGCAGCAGTCCGGTGTCGTAGCCCTGCACCGCATACACGTCCGCGTGGGTCTTGTAGGACTTGAGGTAGGAGACGCGGAAAGTCTTGTTCTTCGGATTGTCCAGCGATTCGGCGTAATGCAGCGTGGTCAGCAAACCCTCGGCTGCGTCGCCCTGAGCCGCCAGCACGCCTTCGGTGAGGAAGCCCGACCCGTAGAGGGGGATCTTGTCTTTGAGACCGGCCGCCGCGTAATCCTTCACGAACTTCACTGCACCGCCGCCGGCAAAGAAACACGCAACCGCATCCGGCCTGAGCGCGGCGATCTCGGTAAGCAGGGCCTGAAACTCCACATTAGGGAACGGCACGAACAACTCCTTTACCACCGTTCCGCCGACCGCGGTGAATGCCTCCCTGAAAGACGCGAGCGACTCTTCCCCCGCGGCGTATTTCCAAGTGATGAATACCGCGCGTTTGTGGCCCCTCTCGGCCATCACCCTGCCGAGCGGATGCACCGGCTGCCAGTTGGAAAACGAGGTGCGGAACACGTTGGGCGCGCACAGCGCGCCGGTCGCCGCGTCGGCCCCGGCGTTCGGGATGACGAGCAGCGTGCCGGCTTCGCGCGCCACCTTGATCATTCCCATGGCCACACCCGAGTGCACGGTGCCGATGAGCACATCGACCTTGTCGCGGGTGATGAGGCGATTGGCGTTGTCGGTGGCCTTGGACGGCTCGGACTCGTCGTCGACCTTGTAGATTTCGAACTCGCGGCCGCCGAGCTTGCCGCCGCCCTCCTCCAGCGCCAGCCTCAGCCCGTTCTCGATCGCCACGCCCAGTTGAGCATAGGTACCGGTGTAGGGCAGCATCAGGCCGAGGCGGATTTTCGCGGCCTGCGCCCGGGCGATCGCGGGCAGCATCGAAGCCCCGGCGAGCGCACCCGCGCCGACGAGGAATTCTCGTCTTCTCTGATTCTGCATTTTCCGGTCCTTGTTGTTCTGGTTGCCCTGAATTTTACCCCTCACGCCTCACGCCTCACGCCTCCCGGCTTCTCAGCTTGAAGCGTTGGATTTTACCGGTTGCGGTCTTGGGTAGCTCGGGGACAAAGTCGATCCAGCGCGGATACTTGTAAGGCGCCAGGCGGTTCTTGACGTGCTGCTTGAGTGCCTCGGCAAGCGCGGCCGAGCCGGTCACGCCCTGCTTGGTGACGACATAAGCCTTGGGCTTTACCAATTGCTGTTCGTCCATCGCGCCGACCACCGCCGCTTCGAGGATGTCCGGATGCGTCAGCAGCGCGGCTTCTACCTCGAAGGGCGAAACGTACATGCCGCTCACCTTGAGCATGTCGTCGGAACGGCCGCCGTAAGTGTAGTAACCGTCGTCATCGACCGTGTACTTGTCGCCGGCGCGGATCCAGGGGCCGACGAAGGTCGCAAGTGTCTTGGCGCGGTTGTTCCAGTACATGATCGCGCTCGTCGGACCGCTGATCTGCAGCTCGCCGATTTCATTGGGGCCGACTTCGCGACCGTCCTCGTCCACCAGGCGGATCCGGTAGCCGGGCACCGGCTTGCCGGTCGTGCCGTAGCGCACGCCGCCCGGACGATTCGAAAGAAAGATATGAAGCATCTCGGTGGAGCCGATGCCGTCGAGCAGTTCGACGCCGAAATGCTCGGTCCAGCGCCTGCCGATTTCGGCGGGAAGCGCCTCGCCCGCCGAAGTACAAATTCGCAACGCGACTTCTTCCTTGCGCGGCAAGTCCGGGCTCGCGAGCAGGGCGGCGTACAAGGTCGGAACGCCGTAGAAGATGGTAGGGCGCTGTTCTTTGAGGCGCTTGAATACGGCGGCAGGCGTAGGCCGTTCCGCCATCAGCACCGTGGTCGCGCCCACTGCCAGAGGAAATGTCAGCGAGTTGCCCAGACCGTAGGCGAAGAAGAGCTTCGCTGCCGAGAACACGACGTCGCTTTCACGAATGCCCAGGACCGGCTTGGCATAGAGCTCCGCGGTCTGGATCAGGCTGGAATGGATGTGGACTGCCCCCTTCGGCGTGCCGGTCGAGCCCGAAGAATAAAGCCAGAAGCACACGTCGTCGCAGGTTGTCGGCGCGGCCTTGAACTCGGTGGCGGCCTTCGCCATCAGCGATTGCAGGTGCGCGTGCCCGTGGGGATCCTTGCCGGACACGACGACGTGCTTGAGGAAGGGCAGGCTTTTCAGCAGCGGCGCGAAATTCGGCAGCAGCGCCTCCGATACGATCAACGCCCGAGCGCGACTGTCCTCGAGCATGAACTTGTAGTCGGCGGTGGTGAGCAGGGTATTGGCGGTGACCGGCACGATGCCTGCCTTGATCGCGCCGAGGAACACACTGGGGAAATCGATCGTGTCCAGGTGCGCCAGCAGGATGCGGTCTTCCATGCCCAGACCGAGCGCGGAGAGCGCGTTGGCGGCGCGATTCACCCGCAGTGCCAGCTCTCCATAGGAATAGCGGCCGGCGTCGTCGATGTAGGCGATCCGGTCCGCGCGCCGCGCGACAAGGTTGCGCTCGATCAGATCATGCGCGGCGTTGTAGTCGCTCGGAATGGTGATGCCCGGCGGGCTGACGCTGTGATCTGCCTGGCTTAATCCTGGCACGCTCTACTCCCGGTTTTTCGTTCTGGTCAGGGCAGATATTGCCCTCTCGTTCTTGGACGAAATATACCAGCCGCTATACCGTTAGAGCGAATTCAACTTCAAAACCTCAACGCAAAGGCGCCTTTGCGTTAAGAATTTCCGTGTTCGATTTCAGGCCGAAGCAGCCACACCGAGTTGCTCGCGGCACAAGGCGATCCAGCCTTCCACCCATTCGGCCGCGACTTCCTCGGGCATGGTGCCGGCGCTGGCATCGTGCAGCATGATCTCGCCGATGCGCCGGGCGCCGAGTTCGGAAAGGACGCCGTCGAATCGCTTGCCGCCGTTGCAGAAGGTCTCGGCGTAGGTGCGGTCACCCAGCGCGATCACCCCGTATTGCACGTTGGACAGTTCCGGCCGCGCATTCTGCAGCGACTCGTAAAGCTGCTTGGCATTGTCCGGTACGTCGCCCTGGCCATAGGTCGAGGTGCAGATCAGGAACAGGCCACCGCCGGCAAAGGCCGCGGCGTCCAGTCCGTCCATCAGCCGGGTTTGCGCCTGCAATTCGCCGTCGTCGAGCCGCAGCTCTAATTCCTGCGCGACCAATTGGGCGGTGCCGGTCATGGTGCCGACCAGGATCGTGAGCTTCAGTGCCACTGCCGGGGCCTCCGGATCATGAATTTCATTGAATTCGCCTGCATATGTATTATCATGCCACTTTACCAGCAGACAAGCAGTATATTGCACTATCTTCCGGGAGTCCCGATGGGCGCACGCGATCCGAAGCCGGCGGCACCGAACCTGAGCGCAGACGATGCGGCGTTCCTGCAGAAGCTCGGCGAGCGCGTGCGCGAGGCCCGCGCACGGCGCGGCATGACCCGCAGGATCCTGGCGCGCGACTCCGGCGTCTCGGAGCGTTACCTGGCCCAGCTCGAAGCCGGACAGGGAAATGTCTCGGTGCTGTTGCTGCGGCAGATCGGCGCCGCGCTCGGCATTCCGCTGAACGATCTGCTGCGCGACGACGACAATCAGCCGGTGGAACTGACGCTGATCCAGCAGTTCCTGCAGCGGCTGCCGAAGCAGCGGCTCGCGCGCATCCGGGCGCAGTTGCTGCGCGATTTCGGCAGCCCCCCGGCCGATCGTGGCAAACGCATCGCGCTCATCGGCCTGCGTGGTGCAGGCAAATCCGCACTGGGCTCGGCGTTGGCAAGGAAGCTCGACGTGCCTTTCGTGGAGCTGGACCAGGAGATCGAGCGCGACGCCGGAATCAGCCTCTCGGAAATCTTTTTGCTCTACGGCCAGCAGGGCTACCGGCGCTACGAGCGCCGCTGCCTGGAGAGAGTGATCGAGAGCCATGAGCGCTGCGTGATCGCCACCGGCGGCAGCATCGTGTCCGAGCCGGCTACCTACGATTTGCTGCTGTCGACCTGCTTCACCGTGTGGCTCAAGGCGGCTCCCGAGGAACACATGGCACGGGTGGTGGCGCAGGGCGACACGCGGCCGATGGCCGGCAACGCGCAGGCCATGGAAGACCTGCGCCGCATTCTGGACGGCCGCGGCATGCTTTACGGCCAGGCCGATGCGACCGTGGACACAGCCGGTCAAACAGTCGAGCAGAGTCTCAGGGCCCTGAAAAAGACCGTCAGCCTGAAAGAGGTGAAAACATCATGAACGCCGTTCTGGAGAAAACTCCGCCCGAGTCGCAGCGGCCCACGCTGTACGACACCCACCCCGGCAAGTACGTCCACTGGCGACTGTCCTACGACGGCGCAGTGGCGACGCTTTCGATGGACGTGAACGAGGAAAAAGGACTCAGGCCCGGCTACAAACTGAAGTTGAACTCCTACGATCTGGGCGTGGACATCGAGCTCTACGACGCGCTCAATCGCATCCGCTTCGAGCACCCCGAGGTCAAGTGCGTGGTGATCACCAGCGCGAAGGAGCGCATGTTCTGCTCCGGCGCCAATATCTACATGCTGGGGCTTTCGAGCCATGCGTGGAAAGTGAACTTCTGCAAATTCACCAACGAAACGCGCAACGGCATCGAGGACTCGAGCCGCAACGACGGACTGAAGTTCCTTGCCGCGGTGAACGGCACGGTGGCCGGCGGAGGCTACGAGCTGGCGCTTGCCTGCGACGAGATCCTGATGATCGACGACCGCTCTTCCACCGTGAGCCTGCCGGAGGTGCCGCTGCTGGGCGTGCTCCCCGGCACCGGCGGACTGACGCGGATTACCGACAAGCGACGCGTGCGGCGCGATCTCGCCGACGTGTTCTGCTCGACCTCGGAAGGCGTGCGCGCCGATCGTGCGAAACAGTGGCAGCTGGTGGACCGGATCGCCAAACCGCAGCAATTCGCGGAAGCCGTAAAGGAGCGCACAAAGGCGCTCATCGCGCAGAGCAAACGCCCCGGATCCGGGAAAGGCGTCGCGCTGACTGCGTTGGCACGCACCATTGATGCAGCCGGGTATCACTACGGCAACGTCGACGTGGCGATCGATCGCAAGGCACGCACTGCGACGCTCACGGTGCGCGCACCCGCTACGCCGCAACCGGCGGACCTCGAGGGAATACACGCTGCCGGCTCCGGCTGGTGGCCGCTGGCAATGGCGCGCGAACTGGATGACGCGATCCTGATGCTGCGTACCAACGAACTGGACGCCGGCACCTGGATTCTGAAGACGCGCGGTGACGCGGACGCGGTGCTCGCGGTCGACGCCACGCTCAAGCGGCATCGGGACGACTGGTTCGTACGCGAAGTAACCGGAATGCTGCGCCGGACCCTTGCCCGTTTCGACGTATCCTCGCGCACGCTGTTTGCAATCATCGATCAGAGCTCGTGCTTCGCCGGCACGCTTGCCGAGATGGCATTCGCCGCCGACCGCAGCTACATGCTGCTGCTACCCGAAGGGAAGCCCGATGCGCCTCGCATGGTCCTGTCGGAAATGAATTTCGGCGCCTATCCGATGGTGAATCACCTGACGCGGCTGGCCACCCGCTACTGTGGCGACGAAGAAACAGTCGCGACGCTGCGCGCACGCATCGGCGACAGGCTGGGTGCCGAAGCGGCCCGGGAACTCGGCCTGGTCACGTTCGCGCCGGACGATATCGACTGGGACGAGGAAGTGCGCATCGCCATCGAGGAACGCGCCAGCCTTTCCCCGGACGCGCTCACCGGAATGGAGGCGAACCTGCGCTTCGCCGGCGCCGAAACCATGGAGACGCGCATTTTCGGCCGCCTCTCCGCATGGCAGAACTGGATCTTCATCCGGCCGAACGCCGTGGGCGAACACGGCGCGCTGAAGGTATTCGGAACAGGCAGCAAGGCAAAGTTCAACTGGGAAAGGGTCTGAAGGCGTGAAGGAGTGAAGTGTGAAAGCGTGAAGGGGGAAGGCGTGAAGGGGGAAGGGTAACTGCGTCATGAAGCGCAACCACCGATCATTGAAGGCTTGGCAGGAAAGCATCGTACTCGTCGAACACGTGTATGAAGCGACACGAACATTTCCCAAAGACGAGCTTTTCGGCCTCACGAGCCAGATGCGCAGATCGGCCATTTCGGTCCCGGCCAACATCGCCGAGGGATCAGCACGGGCCGGCACCAAGGAACTGCTTCAGTTCCTCTCCATTGCAGCGGCATCTTTGTCCGAGCTCGACACTCATGTGGAAATCGCCATCCGGCTCGGTTATCTGAAAGACAACGCCTTGACGCGAGAAATCGATGATGTTGCCGGCTTGCTGATGGGATTGATCGCATCGATCAAGAGGCGGTCAACCTAGCCAGGATTCAGACTACCCTTCACCCTTCACCCTTCACCCTTCACCCTTCACCCTTCACCCTTCACCCT
>JBBPIT010000104.1:0-5421 GCA_038040175.1 Pseudomonadota bacterium
TCTCGCTCCACAGGTCGCGCACCGCCTGCGACAGCTTCTCGGCGCCGGCAACCACGTAGCGCACCCGGTAGAAATCGTAGGGATGCGCAAACTTGGCGTAGTTGTTCAGGAAGGTGCTGGTGCCGAAAAGAATGGTGCAGCTGCGGTCGTAGATAATTTCGGGAATCAGCCGATAGTGCAGCGGCGAGGGATAAAGAAACAGCTTGATGCCGGTCAGGATCGGCAGCAGCCCGCCCGCGACCAGCCCGAACGAGTGAAAGACCGGCAGCGCGTTGAAAATCCGGTCTTCCACCGAGAAGTCGGTAATGGCGCGGATCTGTGCGATGTTGGAGAGTATGGCGCGGTGCGAAAGCACCACGCCCTTGGGCCGGCCCTCGGACCCGGAGGTGAAAAGCACCACTGCGGGGGACTCGGGATCGACGCCCCTGCCGAGCAGTCGGGGAAAGATCAGGTGGGCTACGGCCCAGAGCTTGACCGCGAGGTTGACGGTGGGCTGCAGGTCCTCGAGATAAACGACCCTGACGTTGCGCAGTGCGTCCACCTGTGCCTGAAGCCGCGCTGTTTCCAGGAATTTGTGCGACGTGACGATAGTGGAAATCTTCGCCGCCACGCAGGCACTCTGGATGCCGCCGGTCCCCGCTGTGTAGTTGAGCATCGCCGGCACGCGGCGAAATGCGGTCGTCCCGATCACCATGCACAGCGTGGCTGCAAGGTTCGGCATGAGAATCCCGACCGTATCGCCGCGCCCGCTGATGCGGCTCACCAGCAACCCGAGCACCAGCGTCATCTTCAGCAGCGCGTTGTAGGAGTACTCGGTCTGCCGCATGTCTTCGACCATTTTCCTGCCGCGACCATAGATGTGCATGGCATCGATCAACGCCGTGTACAGAGTCTGATCCGGGCGCGAACGGAAGATCATCTCCTGCATGATCTTGCGCATACCCTCCCCGGCTTTCCTACGGCGCATCCGGCCGTTGCCGCCCTTTGGCATGACGATCGAGGCGGGGGGCTGGATCGATACCGTGATCCTTGGGAACAGCTCGCGCGGATTGCTTCCCGACAGCCTGCTGAAAAACGTGCGCGCGGCGCCGTCCAGCCGCACCGGCGCGATAACCGCCTGCGTCCTGGCGGCGACAAATGCGGGACCGTCGTAGACCTTCATCAGGCTTCCGGTAATGGTGATGCGTCCTTCCGGAAAAATCACCACCGGGCGGCCGGATTCGATCAGCCGCACCACGCGCTTCATCGCCATCGGGTTGGTGGGATCCACCGCCAGGTAATCGCTGAGGCGCAACACCAGCCGGAAAAACCAGTTACGGGTCACTTCGGTGTGCACCACGAATACCGGATCGACCGGGAGGAATGCCCCCAGGATCAGGCCGTCGAGGAAGGACTGATGGTTGGCGATGATGAGCAGCCGCGGCTGGGAAAAGTGGTTCGTGTCGCCTTCCACCTGGACGCGAAACAGGACCTTCAGCAGCGCTCGGACGATGGACTTGAGCATGGCGGTTATCTCCAGACGTCGCGACTCCAATCAAAAGCAGGGTATTGCGCCCTACTTCTTTCTGGCCTTACTTCCGACCGACTCCCTGATCGCGTGCGCAGGCCAGGAGCCCACGCGCCTGCCGCGAGGCGATCGACTCAGGGCACGCGTTCCAGTTGCGCTTTGAGCTCGCGCAGCAGCGCCAGTGTCGCCGGATGCTTCACCCGGCTGATTGCCCCGTCGATCTTGGAGTGGAGGTCTACCGCCCCGAGCCGCAACGCGGCGCGAAACTCGCTGGGATGACCGTCCTTCCGGTATTGCTGCGCCACCTCTGACAGAGGCGAATGGGCGGCTCGCTGGCTTTGGCTCGACAGATGGCGGGCTTGCAGGCTCAGCGGACTGGAATCGGCGTTGCGCACGTCGATCGCTTTCGAGGAGGCCTGAGGATCGTTCTCGGCTCCCGTTGCCACCAGCAACAGCAGGACGTAATTGCGCTGCAGGTTGCGGCGGTACATTTCGATGACCGGGGCAGGCGCCTCGAGTTCGCGGAACAGTCCGTCATTTAGGTCGTAGAGCATGTCGATGCCGGTATAGCCCTTCGTGGCGGGATCCAGCTCCCGTGCTTCTGCCATGCGCTCGAACACGCCCGCATCGAGGAGTTTGCGCAGCAACTGCACGTTGGAGCCCTGCAGTGCATTGGCGCCTCCGTAAGGCGCCATGCGATACAAAACGTCGCGATCCAGCAGCGGGCCCGGCGTGGGAAAGGCGCGATCGAGCAGGAACTTCACCGCAGCGCGCTGACGCGCCGCCGGGACCGGTTGGAACGGCGGCGCCGAGCCGCGCCCGGCCTGGTATCGCGTCTCCTCCACGCCGCCCACCAGTTTGGCTACCGCCAGCAGTTCTCGATGACGCTGCGTGATCAATGTTTCGTACAACTCGGCCATGCGTGCGTAGCTGTCGCCCAGCTGCGTCGTCCCCGGAATCAGCATCGGCACTACCCGGTCGATGTTCAGAAGCCCCAGGTCGGCCGCTTCGATCAGGTCGCCGCCGACCACGTGCATACCAACCTGTGGGTCCACCGCAGCCGCCTCGTCCTCGCCTCCGAAGCGCAGCATCGGATTGGTGACCTGTTGCGCCGCAAGTTGATCCAGGTGGCTCCACTCGGTGTCGCTGCTCATCACCTGTTTGATTCTCTTGCCATCAACGACCGCGATCTGCGTGAACTGCTTGTATCCCCATTCGATCGCAAAGTAATCGTAAGGGCCGAACTTGGACAAGAGGTAAGCGTCATCGCCAGGCTGGGCAACGTAGTTGAGCCGTGAATAATCCATGATGGAAGCCGAATTGCCCCACTTCTCGGTCCATTCGCGGCTGCGCAGTTGTGCGACCGAGTAAGCCGAGTGACCCTTGAAGTTGTGACGCAGTCCCAGCGCGTGGCCGATTTCGTGCGTGACGATATAGCGCAGCAGCTCCCCCGTAATCTCCGCAGGCAGCGGCAGTTTGCGCGCACGCGGGTCGAGCGGCCCGACCTGGGTGAAGTACCAGGTCTCCACCAGCCGCAGCACGTCGTGCCAGAAGATGGCGTGCGAGGAGATCACCTCGCCGCTGCGCGGGTCGATCACCGCCGGGCCCATCGCGTTCTGACGGCCGCTGGGAGTCCAGCGCACCACGTTATAGCGCACGTCCTCCGGGTCCCAATTGGGATCCTCCTGCGGCGTGGGCGCATCGCGCGCAATGATGGCGTTGCGGAACCCCGCATTCTCGAACACCTTCTGCCAATCCTCGATGCCACGCTTGATGTACGGACGCCACTGGTCCGGAACTTCCTGGCTCAGGTAGAACACGATCGGCTTCACCGGTTCGGACACTTCCGCCGCGGGATCCTTTTTTTCCAGCCGGTAGCGCTGGATGTATGCGCGGCGCACCCTGCCGTGCTCCCCGGTGCCATAGTCGTCGAAAGGCACGGTGAAATAGCCCACCCGGTCATCCGCATAGCGTCCGCGCATCGGCGTCTGCGGCAGAGCCAGGATGCTGGCGTGAAAAATGAAACCGAGCGTGGGCGGGCGCTCTTCATCGTCGGTCGCCTTTCGCAGTTCCGTGGGATCCGGCATCCAGGTCTGATAGAAACGGACGTCGATGCTTCCGGGGAAAGCCTTGACGGTCTGGACGTAAGAGCGCTTCGGGTCGACCGCGCGCATGTGGAAGTGGCGCATCAGATCGAGCGCGAAGCCTGCCGGCACCTCGCTGGTGAATACGCTGGTCACGTCGATCTGCGGCGCTCCGCCGGGACCCTCGCCGATGATGTCGAAGACCCTGATCACGGTGCGCAGCGAGGCCGCCTCGACGCCGCGCTGCAGGTTGGGCTGTTCCCGCGCCAGAATCTCGTAGCGCACGTCCTCGAGAAAAATCTTGTTGCCCAGCCTGATCAGCCTGACAACGCGGTTGTCCACGACAGAGCCCGGCGCAACGAAATCGCTGCCGGTGGAAAGCGCCGCAAACTCGGTATTGACGAGCAGGTCGCGGTTAAGCCCGTGCGGTGGAATCTCGAAAATCACGCGATCGCAGATCACGTGCACGGTCAGCATTCCCACCAGCGTCTGCTTGGTCGGCTCCTTGCCCGGGGCACACGACGCAACGACCGCCATGGTGGCGCCGGACGCACCCCGGCAGAACAGTGCCGCAAGGATTATGCTGAGAAGAACGATTCTTCGCATATCTAATGCACCCTCTGGACGCGTGGATTCACAAACTCATGGTGCGCTCGGGAATGGTCGCCCTGGCTGATCCAGCCTACACGCTAACATGGACGTCATCCTCAAGGGTCGAAGGAGCGGCTGCAATGACACGCGCGACCGCGAAGCATTCGCCCCTCCCCATTTTGGCGCTTGCGCTACGCTTGCCCGGCTCGCCTTGTACCGCCTTGTTTTCCCCGGCGAGGCCGTCACGAGGGAGCGAGTATAGGCCTATGTTTTTCGGCCGGGAAGTATGCGCCGATCATCGGTAGATGTTTTGTAATCATTCTGGATTTTGGGTCCGGCAGGACTCCGCGCACCTCGCAAAGGCTGGCAACCCGCTTCAACGAGGACGCGAGACTTATCGTCTAGTAGCAAGAATTCCCAGTCCGAAGGCGGCGGTTGTACGCGGCATTTACATCTTGCCAATACTGCGAGGCGACGCAGAAACACGCGAGATTTATCTCAGACCCTCGCGTCGGTCAGCGCCACTTCGCGGAAACGTACGGCAGAATGTCCCGCGTCGGCCCGAATCGTCCAGCCTGCCTCAATCATCATCGGCGAGGCTTGCGCGGCGCCGACCGATTGGTGGGCTTCTGCGGTGGCATGAATGTACGCAAGCAAGCCGACTATTCCAACGAACGCCACGATGTACTCCACGATTTCCGTTTTCGTCAGCTTCATGATTCGCTCCTTAACAATTTACTGGTGCACATGAGACCAGCTCATGGTTAGCAATTTACGCATGATGTACGCGCGACTCATGTGAGGATTGCCGTTCGAATCAGGGAATATTTACGACAAGCTGATGTGATCGGATTCACAACTGGCGGCGGTGAGCTACTTTAGTTTCGGCCGCCCGGCCGGAGGCTCACGCTTAACCTGCACGCAAACAACCGCCGCCAAGGCAAGGCATGGCGGGGCGGTGACCTACTTTGGCTTCCACGTAACTGGCTCGCTTACGCGAGCAAGTGAGTGTCCGCCGCAACAAGTCCGCGAAAGCCCATCGACGCGGCCTTTGAGGCTCTGGAAAGCGGGGCCCTCAGTGAGCACGCGCGATGCGGGCGTGTGGTCGTTCCTCAAGTCGGGCACCCGCCAAGACCGGCCGCTGTAAACAACCAAGCCCTCACGAGGAGGGCTTGGTTGTTTAGGGGGCGCCTGGCGGTGACCTACTTTCGCGCGGGCAATCCGCACTAGCATCGGCGC
>JBBPIT010000105.1:0-5138 GCA_038040175.1 Pseudomonadota bacterium
CGGCGCCTGCGTTGTTACGCTCCTTGCTGGGGCTTCAGCCGCAACTGCGGAGCGACGCCTAGCAGTCATCCGCACCTGGCGCAACGCGCGTCGCGGAACTTGATCAGAGCTTCCCTAGATTCCTGAAGCCGTCCGTTCCGCCGCGGCCGTTTCCCGTGGCGGCGCCTTGCTGCACAATTCCACCGTCAATTGATCCGCAGCGTTTTTGCTGCGCCCGGTAACCGCTTCGGAACCCGCGCTTTGAGAATTGCTCTCGGACTCGAGTACGACGGCGCAGCGTTCTGCGGCTGGCAGACCCAGCCGGACGGCTGCGCGGTGCAGGATGCGCTCGAGCGCGCGCTGTCGGAGGTAGCGGGCAAGAACATCGAAACGGTGTGCGCCGGGCGCACCGACGCCGGAGTGCACGCGCTCGCACAGGTGGTGCACTTCGACCTTGATGTCGAGCGTCCGCCGAGCGCATGGATCCGGGGCGGCAACGCGCTGCTGCCCGATGCCATCGCGGTGAATTGGGCGCGCGCAGTGAGCCTGGATTTCCACGCACGCTTTTCCGCCACCGGCAGGCGCTACGTCTATTGGCTGCTCAACCGGGCACAGCGCCCGGGGCTCCTTCGGGGGCGCGTAGGCTGGTTTTACCGGCATCTGGATGAACGGGCGATGCAGCAGGCCGCGCAATGCCTGATCGGCGAGCATGATTTCAGCGCCTTCCGCGCCGCCGAATGCCAGGCGAAGACGCCGGTCAAGACGCTGCGCCAACTCGAGATCTGCCGCCGTGGCGACCTGATTCGTTTCGAGTTTGCCGCCGACGCCTTCCTGCAGCACATGGTGCGCAACATCGTTGGCTCGCTGGTCTATGTTGGCAGCGGCAGACAGCCCGCCGCCTGGATTGGCGAAGTACTGGGAAGCCGCGATCGCAATCGTGCCGCACCCACATTTGCAGCGTCGGGACTTTACCTTGCGGCGGTAGAATACGATGCGTCCTGGGGGTTGCCCTCGCATCCGGACATTGCCAGTGTCGAAGAAACACTGCTCGCGGCAGAATAATTTTCAGGAGTTCTGAATCGGGATGGCCACAGCGGTAAAGATCTGCGGCATTACCCGTGTCGAAGATGCGCTTGCCGCCGCGCACGCCGGCGCGCATGCGATCGGTCTGATCTTCGCCGCCGAAAGTCCGCGGAGGGTATCAACCGCGGTCGCGCGCAAGGTCGTCGAGGCGCTGCCGGCATTCGTTACGCCGGTGGCGTTGTTCGTCGATCCGCAACCGGCGGAAGTCGAGCGCGTACTCGACGAAGTCGGGCCGCAGCTGCTGCAGTTTCACGGCGACGAGTCGCCCGATTTTTGCGTGCGATTCGGCGTGCCCTATATCAAGGTCGCGAGGGTCGGGCCGGGAGTGGATTTGCTACAATACGCCGGCCGTCATCGCGCCGCCAAAGGCCTTCTGCTCGACGCGTTCGTGGAGGGCAGCCGTGGCGGCACCGGATCCACATTCGACTGGTCGCTGATCCCGGCCAAGCTTCCCCTGCCGCTGATCCTTGCCGGCGGGCTCGATCCCGACAACGTGGGCGACGCCGTGCGCCGCGTGCGTCCGTGGGCGGTCGATGTGAGCAGCGGCGTCGAGGCCGCAAAGGGAATAAAGGACGCGGCCAAGATCGCCGCCTTCATCCGAGGAGTGAGAGATGCAGATGTATGAGGCCCTAAAGGCTTACAACCTTCCCGACGCCAAGGGCCACTTCGGACCGTACGGCGGCGTATTCGTCGCCGAGACGCTGATGCACGCCCTCGACGAGTTGCGCACGCAGTATGAGCGCATGCGCAATGACGCCGGGTTCGTCGCCGAATTCGAGTCCGAACTCAAGCACTACGTCGGCCGTCCCAGCCCGGTGTATCACGCCAGGCGCCTGTCGCAGCATGCGGGCGGCGCGCAGATCTGGCTCAAGCGCGAAGACCTGAATCACACCGGCGCGCACAAGATCAACAACACCATCGGCCAGGCGCTGCTCGCCAAGCACATGGGCAAGAAGCGGGTGATCGCCGAAACCGGCGCCGGTCAGCACGGCGTGGCCGCCGCCACCGTCGCGGCCCGGTACGGCATGGAGTGCGTGGTGTACATGGGGTCGGAAGACGTCAAGCGCCAGTCGATGAACGTGTTCCGGATGAAGCTGCTGGGCGCCACGGTGGTGCCGGTGGAAAGCGGCTCGAAGACGCTGAAGGATGCGCTCAACGAAGCGATGCGCGACTGGGTCACCAACGTCGAGAGCACTTTCTACATCATCGGCACGGTCGCCGGCCCGCATCCCTACCCGATGATGGTGCGCGATTTCAATTCGGTCGTCGGCCGCGAGCTGCGCACCCAGATGCCGGAAGCAATCGGCCGCCAGCCGGACGCGATCCTCGCCTGCGTCGGCGGCGGCTCGAACGCCATGGGTGCGTTCTATCCCTACATCGAGGACAAGTCGGTGCGACTGATCGGCGTCGAAGCCGGCGGACTGGGCCTCGCATCCGGCAAGCACGCGGCAACGCTGTGCGCCGGCAAACCCGGCGTGCTGCACGGCAATCGCACCTATCTGATCCAGGACGAGAACGGCCAGATCATCGAAACCCATTCGATTGCCGCCGGTCTCGACTATCCGGGCGTGGGCCCGGAGCACGCGTGGCTCAAGGACAGCGGGCGCGCCGAGTACGTCGCGATCACCGATGACGAGGCGCTCAACGCCTTTCACACGCTGACCCGGATGGAGGGCATCATGCCGGCGCTGGAGTCAGCGCACGCGGTGGCGTACGCGATGAAGCTTGCACCCACGCTGCCCATGGAACAGGTGCTGCTGGTGAATCTTTCCGGCCGCGGCGACAAGGACATGAATACCGTCGCCGAACGCTCGGGCCTTAAGCTGTAACAACCAAGGATGAAGTCGGAAGACGGAAAGATGAAGGTAACCCCGGTTTTTCACTTCCGCCTTCATTCTTCATCCTTCCGACTTGCCTAAACATGTCGCGCATTCCAGACACGTTCAGGACACTCCAGGCGCAGGGAAAGAAGGCGCTGATTCCCTTCGTCACTGCCGGCGACCCCAATCCGGCGATGACTGTGCCGATCATGCACGCGCTGGTTGGCGCCGGCGCGGACATCATCGAACTGGGCGTGCCCTTTTCCGATCCGATGGCCGACGGGCCGACCATCCAGCGCTCCAGCGAGCGCGCGCTCAAGCACGGCGTGGGACTGAAACATGTGCTCGGCATGGTGCGCGAATTCCGCACCACCAATCGGACAACCCCGGTCGTGTTGATGGGCTATGCCAATCCGATCGAGGCGATGGGTTATGCTGCGTTCGCAGAAGCCGCGCAGGCGGCAGGCGTGGACGGGGTGCTGGTGGTCGATTATCCGCCCGAGGAAAGCAGGCAGCTGGCCGATCTGCTCAAGGCGCACGGCATCAATTCCATTTTCCTGCTGGCGCCGACATCGGAAGTCAGCCGCATGGAGCAGGTCGGGCGCATGGCGACGGGATACATATACTACGTGTCGCTCAAGGGCGTGACCGGCGCCGCCCACCTCGATCTGCAGCAGGTCACGGCCAAGCTCCCGCAGATCCGCTCGCATATCCGGCTTCCCATTGGCGTGGGCTTCGGTATCCGCGACGCGCAGACCGCCAAGGCGATTGCCGCGATTTCCGACGCGGTGGTGATCGGCAGCCGCCTGGTGCAGGAGATCGAGTCCTCGGGCCCCGACCAGGTGCTCGGCAATCTTTCGACGCTCCTTGGCGGCATCCGTCGCGCCATGGACGGTGTGTGAGTCTGTTTTCGGAACGCGCAATTGAATCGCGCCCGCACTTGCGGGTTCGTCAAGTCACGGGGGGACGTGGATGAGCTGGTTGCAGAAGCTGCTTCCGCCGAAGATCAAGCGCAGCGCCGGCGCCATCAGGAAGGCCGTGCCGGAAGGGCTGTGGAGCAAATGCGAGGTCTGCGAGACGGTGCTCTATCGCGCCGATCTGGACAAGAACCTCAACGTTTGTCCCAAGTGCGGCCACCACAACCGGCTCACCGCCCGCGAGCGCATCGACCTCACGCTCGACCCGGAAGGCCAGTTCGAAATCGGCGCGGAGGTCGGGCCCATCGACTTCCTCAAGTTCGTGGATAGCAAACGCTATACCGAACGCCTCGAGCAGGCCAAGGCCGAAACCGAAGAGGATGACGCGCTGGTGGTGGTACAGGGCTCGATCAAGAACGTGCCGCTGGTGGTCGCGGCCTTCGAGTTCCGCTTCCTGGGCGGCTCGATGGGTTCAGTGGTGGGCGAGCGCTTCGTGCGCGGCGTGCAGGGCTGTTGCGAACAGAATCTGTCCTTCGTCTGCTTTTCCGCGAGCGGTGGTGCGCGCATGCAGGAAGGTCTGATGTCGCTGATGCAGATGGCCAAGACCACCGCCGCGCTCACCCAGCTTTCCAGGGCGAGATTGCCGTTCATCTCGGTGCTGACCGATCCGACCATGGGCGGCGTGTCGGCAAGCTTCGCCATGATCGGCGACGTGGTGATCGCCGAGCCTGGAGCGTTGATCGGTTTTGCCGGCCCGCGGGTGATCGAACAGACCGTGCGCCAGACTTTGCCGGAGGGCTTTCAGCGCGCCGAGTTCCTGCTCGAGCATGGCGCTATCGACATGATCGTCGATCGCCGGCAGATGCGCGACAAGCTCGCCAGCCTGATCACGCTGCTGATGCGCGCTCCGGCGGCCTAGAAATTTCTTTCCCTGGGCGGCTCCCGCGGGCCGGCACTCGACGTGTCCATCGATCGCGCCACAGCGCCGCAGTCGCTTTCCGACTGGCTTTCCTACCTCGAGCGCATCCACCCCTCCGCCATCGACATGGGACTGGATCGCGTTGCCCGCGTGCGCGATCGTCTCGGCCTGATCCCCGCTTTCCCGATCGTTGCAGTGGCCGGCACCAACGGCAAAGGCTCCGTGTGCGCGATGCTGGAGAGCATTCTTTCCAGCGCCGGTTACAAGGTCGGCGTCTACACCTCGCCGCACCTGCTGCGTTACAACGAGCGTGTGCGGGTGCAGGGGCAGGAAGCGGCGGATGAGTCACTGGTACGCGCGTTTACGCGCATCGAGCAGGCGCGCGGCGAGGTCTCGCTCACTTACTTCGAGTTCGGCACG
>JBBPIT010000106.1:0-5043 GCA_038040175.1 Pseudomonadota bacterium
GAGGCGATTCGGGTCGAGGGCAAGACGGTGAGGACGCCGTGTAGCCGGACGGCTGTGACTCGTTAGCGGTACGTGCCCCGGACACGTTACCGACGTAGTCGGCAGTCTGCGGGCAGGAGCGCATGGAGGCTACGCCCGCCGAGTCCGCAGCCGCACATCAGGAGGAGCCGACGCAGAGCGCCCGCTCAGGGCGGAGCAGGTTCCAAGCGTGGTGTGCTTGGATGCGACCCCGGAGCGGGATGCAACGTGGCGAATAGGCGCGTGCTTGTGCGTGCCTCCGCGGTCACATCCCCGGAGGGGCCCCTGTTCTGCGCTCCGGCGTGCCTAGCAGTCATCCGCACCTGGCGCAACGCGCGTCGTCGGACTTATGCAGAGCTTCCCTACGGTGTAACCTTAACCTCGAGGCCCAGCGGGCGGATTCTTTCCGCAAAGGCGTCCAGCCACGCAAACGGGAGAGCGCTCAGGCGCTTGGCTTCCGGCTGAAACGACTGCCGCGCCAGGCCGTATAGCAGCACGCCCTGCAGCGGCAATCGGTCGGCAACACGCTCGCGCAGGAAGTCGAGGTAGGCCTGCTGCTCAGCCTCTTCGGGTGGCGCGCCGTCGATCGCAAACACGCAGGTCTGTATCCAGGTCGGGCACAGGCGCGCCGCGATCTCCAGGTTTGCGCGCATCCTGGCGACATCCGTGCGGGTATTGTTGACCTTGCGCAAGCCCGAATTGGTGGCACGGTCCACCTTGAACCACACTTCCCCGCTGAGCGCCGCCAGCTTCCTGACTCCCGCCTGAACGCCGGCGCGCTGCATCAGACTGCCATTGGTGATCAGCACCGTCTTGACCTCTGCCGGCACCCCGGTTTGTCGCCGCACCTCCCCGACCAAGTCGACCACGCTCTCGAATTCCCTGGCACTGGTCGGCTCCCCGTTCCCGGATAGCGCAATATCGTTCAGGCGACGCGCTTCGACCGGCACCCGCGTGGCAAGGAAATTGCCGTGCAACACGTCTTGCAGAAATCCGGAGAGTTCCCGCTCGAGCTTGCCGAGATCCACCGGCGGCGGCGCGCCACGGGTGAGCCCCGGAACCTGACAGTAGATACAACGCCAGTTGCAGGCATTGTTGACGTTGAGGTTGATGCCCACGGAAACGCCGCCCGCACGCCGTGACACCACCGGGTACACGTAGGTCAGCCCCGCGCTCCCGCGGTCGTGGTCGGCAACCGTCAGTCGGCTGCGTCGTAATTCGGACATGTGTCGTTGCAGTTCGACGTTGAAGCGCCTCTGGAGAAGCCCAAGTGTGTTCCGGTTTCTGATTTAGAATTCGTAGCTTACGATAAGCATCGAGCGCCCGGAGACGGCGCATCGCCATTCCCGCGAGGCTTCCGGACGGGTTCCTGTGCCAATTCGGGATGTTCCGTCCATAATGCATTATCGAGACCGAACGCGGTGGCGGGCAAGAAATGGCCACGGCTGGCACCGGGAAAAAGTCTCGCGAGCGTGTCGCCGGCGGATTTGAAACCATCCTCGCCGCTCACTGATGACCGACGTCCGTGCCGGCTCCGCTGCAACTGTGTGGAACCGGTGATCGGGCCGCACGTGAATGCTCGCAATTGTCCCGGATCATGATTATCATGAGCGTGAAATCAGCGTTTCTGTCTCGGGCCGTGCGCTGCTGAGCACCAGAATTGCAAGGCTGCACGAAAGTCAAGAGGAGCAATAACAAATGGAGGGAACTGCAATGAAGAATGCATTTGTCGCATCGCTCGCGCTGGCGGGCCTGTTGGGACTGGGCGCAGGCGTTGCGTCCGCTGCCGGCGAGGAAGTCCAGGGCATCAAGGTAAACAAGGAAAGCGGCAGTCCCGGCGACGGCAACAGCGTCCTGATGAAAGGCAACCCGCTGCCGTTGCGCGGTCAGGCGGTCAAGGTGGGCGAGCCCCTGCCTGCCGCGATGGTTACCGGCGCCAACCTTGCGCCAGTCAATATGGCCGATGGAAGCGGCAAGGTGCGCATTATCAGCGTCGTACCTTCGGTCGATACGCCGACGTGCGAGGCACAGACCCACCTGCTCAGCAAGAATGACCGCAAGCTCGCCGACCAGGTCGAAATGGTGACGGTGAGCATGGACCTGCCGTTCGCGCAGCAGCGTTTTGCAAAAGAGGCAAAGATCAAGAACGTCACGTTCTACTCGGATTACAAGACCGGGGAGTTCGGGATGAACAACGGCTTGATGATCGAGCCGCTGCACCTGCTGGCGCGCGCCGTGATCGTCACCGACAAGAATAACGTGGTGCGCTACATCCAGGTCGTGCCGGAAGTCACCCAGCTTCCCGACATGGCGGCGGCGATGAACTTCGCGAAGACGCTGCTGTAACCAATCCGGTACCGGAATGCAAAAGGCCCCGCCGTGCGTGGGGCCTTTTGTTTGTGGCGGAGGGTGAGGGTCAAGATGCGAGCATTGGCGAGCCTCTTCAGGCGCTCGCTAACCGGCCTTCGGCCGTGTTAAGCGCGACGGCGCGGCGAGGCGCCATTCGAACCCCCGAAAAAAGACCTGGCGGAAGGGGTGGGATTCGAACCCACGAGAGACTTGCGCCTCTGCCGGTTTTCAAGACCGGTGCATTTAACCGCTCTGCCACCCTTCCGAATTTCTGCCGGTTTTAGCTCCGACGTAACCTGAAGGTTAGTCTGCGCTAGCGCCGGCTTCGCAGGCGCCAAGACCAGTGCATTCAACCGCTCTGCCAACCCTCCGAACGCGGCAAATGATACTCGCACGCGTTGCGCCCTGTCACACTCAAACCATTGAAACTTTGAGCCCGATTGCGTAGTCTTACGCCCTGAGTTCCTTCAACCAGGAGGCTGTAACAATATGCAACCCCAAATCCAATACGGCGCACAGACCGGGCAGCTGTCCGAAACCCGGAACAAGGTCTTGCGCAACACCTACATGTTGCTCGCCCTCACCATGGTGCCGACGGTTATCGGGGCGCTGGTGGGGATGGCCACCGGCGGAATCATCATGCAACACCCGATCATGATGTCGCTGGTGATGATCGCGGGTGTCATCGGCTTGCAATTTGCCATCGCCGCCAATCGCAACAGCGGCCTCGGCATGGTTCTGCTGCTCGGGATGACGTTCATCCTCGGCTGGTGGCTCGGACCCCTGCTCAACGTCGCGTTGTCGTTCAGGAATGGCCCGCAACTGATCGGCATGGCCGCCGCAGGCACCGGCGGCATTCTGCTGGTCATGAGCGCGATTGCCACCACCACGAAGAAGGACTTCAGCTTCATGGGCAAATTCCTGTTCGTGGGCATGGTCGTGCTGCTGCTCGCCATGATCGCCAACATGTTCTTCCAGATACCGGCGCTGGCTCTGACGCTTTCTGCGCTGGTAATCGTGGTGTTCTCGCTGTTTCTGTTGCACGACGTGAGCCGCATCGTCAACGGCGGCGAGACCAACTACATCATGGCGGCAACGGGCGTATACATGAGCCTGTTCAACATATTCGCCAACCTGTTACACCTGCTCATGGCATTCTCCGGCGAACGCGATTAATTCTGCCGCGCCTCAAGGAAAGGGCACCCCCTCGGGTTGCCCTTTTTTCTTTCCGATTTCCCGTTCAAACCATCTCGAACAGGGCAACCGATTCCACGTGCGAGGTATGCGGAAACATGTTCACCACGCCCGCCGCGGCCAGCCGATAGCCGTGTGAATGCACCAGCACCGCCGCGTCGCGCGCCAGTGTGCCCGGATTGCAGGATACGTAGACGATGCGCGCGGGCGGCGATTCACCGATCGCCTTTACCAACTCGATGGCCCCGTCGCGCGGCGGATCGATCAGGACCCGGTCAAATGGCGCGAGCCCGCTCCAGTCTTCTCCGGTAATGGTGAACAGGTCCCGCTCGACAAACCGGCACCTTGCTTCCAGGCCATTGCGCACGGCGTTCTCCCGGGCGCGCCGCAGCAGTCCGGGATTGCCCTCGATACCGGTAACCTGTGCGCCGGACCTGGCGATCGCCAGCGAGAAATTTCCCAGGCCGCAGAAAAAGTCGCCTATGCGATCATCCGGCTGTGGGTCCAGCAGCGTGATCGCCCGCCGCACCAGCGCCCGGTTGATCTCGTGATTCACCTGGGTGAAATCGGTGGGATTGAACGGAAAAGTCAGATCGAAATCGGGAATCCGGTACTGCAACGGCGGCGCATCCAGCGGAAAGAAGGGATAGATTGAATCCGGGCCCTTGGGCTGCAGGAAAAGCTGCACCCGATGCTGTACGGCGAACTGCCTGAGCTTGTCCTGATCGGAGGCGTCAGGCGGCTCCAGCACGCGCAGCACCAGAACATCAACCGCATCGCCGATGGCAAGCTCCACCTGCGGCAGACGCTCGCGGATGGAAAGCGAGGCGATCAACTGCCGCAGCGGTACCAGCAGCGCGGAGATGCGAGCCGGCACGACCTCGCAAGTCTGCATGTCGGCCACGAAGCTGCTGTGACGTTCGCGAAAGCCGACCAGCGTGCCTTTCCTGGCGACGTAGCGCGCCGAGAAGCGCGCGCGGTAGCGGTACTCCCAGGTCGGACCATGAATCGGGGAAAGCATGGTCTCGGCCGTCACCTTGCCGATGCGGGCCAGATTTTCCTCGAGGACGCGCTGTTTCGCCGCCACCTGCGCACGCGGCTCCAGGTGCTGCATGCTGCAGCCGCCACAGACGCCGAAATAGCGGCATCGCGGTACGACGCGCGAGGCCGACGCACGTACGATTCTCTTTGCCTCGGCGAACTCATAGTTCGGTTTGCGCCGGTAGGATGCGAACTCGACCATTTCGCCGGGGAGCGCGCCTTCGATGAAGATCACCTTGCCGTCCACATGCGCAACGCCCCGCCCTTCCTGGTCGAGGGAGTCGACCAGCACCGCAGGTCCGACGGATTCGCGTTTCATACTAGTGTCCTGTCCCGCTGATTCGTGGGACAACTTGCGAACCTTGGAGGGCAGACCTCATATTCACTTGGCAACAATCCATCATCGATCGGAAAACCCGCGAAATCGGCGTCAGGCAAGGC
>JBBPIT010000107.1:0-4810 GCA_038040175.1 Pseudomonadota bacterium
CGGCGTTCAACGCCGACTTCGACGGCGACCAGATGGCGGTGCACGTGCCGCTGTCGCTGGAAGCGCAGATGGAAGCGCGCACGCTGATGCTGTCCTCGAACAACATCCTGTCGCCGGCCAACGGCGATCCGATCATCGTGCCGTCGCAGGACATCGTGCTGGGCCTGTACTACATGACCCGGCAAAAGATCGGCGCGCGCGGCGAGGGCATGATTTTCCGCGACGTCGCCGAAGTGCAGCGCGCCTACGACAACCGGCAGGTGGAACTGCACGCGCGCGTGCTGGTGCGCATCAAGGAGGTCGACCAGGACGAAGCCGGCAACGTGACCGAGCGCGTTACCCGCTATGACACCACGGTGGGTCGTGCGCTTCTGTCCGAGATCCTGCCGCCGGGATTGCCGTTCGAGCTGATCAACAAGGCGCTCAAGAAGAAGGAAATCTCCAAGCTGATCAACGCCGGCTTCCGCCGTTGCGGCCTGCGCGAGACGGTGATCTTCGCCGACAAGCTGATGTACACCGGCTTTACCTACGCGACCCGCGCCGGCATCTCGATCTGCGTGGACGACATGGAGATCCCGCCGGAGAAGGAGCAACTGATCGACGCCGCCGAGAAAGAAGTGCAGGACATCGAGTCGCAGTACACCTCGGGCCTGGTGACGCAGGGCGAGCGCTACAACAAGGTGGTGGACATCTGGGGCCGCGCCGGCGACATGGTCGCCAAGGCGATGATGGAGCGCCTCGGCCAGGAGCCCGTGCTGGAGTGGGACGCCAAGAAGAACGACTGGGTGCCGATGAAGGACAAGAAGGGCAACCCGATGTCACAGGAATCGTTCAATGCCATTTACATGATGGCCGATTCGGGGGCGCGGGGTTCTGCTGCGCAGATCCGTCAGCTCGCCGGCATGCGCGGCCTGATGGCGAAGCCGGACGGTTCCATCATCGAAACGCCGATTACTGCGAACTTCCGCGAAGGCCTGAACGTGCTGCAGTACTTCATCTCGACTCACGGCGCGCGCAAGGGCCTGGCCGACACCGCGCTGAAGACCGCGAACTCGGGCTATCTCACCCGCCGGTTGGTTGACGTGACCCAGGACCTGGTTGTCATCGAAGATGATTGCGGCACGACCAACGGTGTGGCCATGAAGGCCCTTATCGCGGGTGGCGAGGTGGTCGAGGCTCTGCGTGAGCGCATTCTCGGCCGCGTGGCCGCCAACGACGTGGTCAATCCCGAGAACAGCCAGGTGGCCTACGCGGCCGGCACGTTGCTGGACGAAGAAGCGGTGGAGCGCATCGAGACGCTGGGCATCGACGAAGTCAAGGTGCGCACGCCGCTCACCTGCGACACGCGTTACGGTCTGTGCGCCAAGTGTTACGGGCGCGACCTGGGCCGCGGCCAGCTGGTCAACGTCGGCGAAGCGGTCGGCGTGATCGCGGCGCAGTCGATCGGCGAGCCGGGCACCCAACTCACCATGCGCACGTTCCACATCGGCGGTGCGGCTTCGCGTACCGCGGTGGCGAGCCAGATCGAATCGAAGTCCAACGGCACGGCACGCTTCTCGCCGCAGATGCGCTATGTGACCAACGTGCGCGGTGAACAGGTGGCGATTTCCCGTTCCGGTGAAGTGCTGATCCTGGACGACAACGGCCGCGAGCGCGAACGCCACAAGGTTCCCTACGGCGCCATGCTGCATGTGGCCGATGCGAGCCTGGTCAAGGCCGGCAAGGTGCTGGCCACCTGGGATCCGCATACCCGGCCGATCATCACCGAGTACGCCGGGCGGGTGAAGTTCGACAACGTGGAAGAAAGCGTGACCGTGGCGCGGCAGATCGATGATGTCACCGGGCTGTCCACGCTGGTCGTCATCGATCCCAAGCGCCGCGGCGTGGCGCAGGCCAAGGGCCTTCGCCCGAGCGTGAAGCTGGTCGACGAAAAGGGCAAGGAAGTGAAGATCCCGGGCTCCGAGCTGCCGGTGAACATCACGTTCCAGATCCATTCGGTGATCACGGTGAAGGACGGCCAGCAGGTGGGCGTCGGCGAAGTGCTGGCGCGCATTCCGCAGGAGACTTCCAAGACCCGCGACATCACCGGCGGTCTGCCGCGCGTGGCGGAGCTGTTCGAGGCGCGTTCGCCGAAAGATGCCGGCGTGCTCGCGGAAGTCACTGGCACCGTGTCGTTCGGCAAGGACACCAAGGGCAAGCAGCGCCTGGTGATCACCGATCTGGACGGGGTGGCTCACGAGTACCTGATCCCCAAGGACAAGCACGTGATGGCGCACGACGGCCAGGTGGTGAACAAGGGCGAGAGCATTGTCGACGGCCCGGCCGATCCTCACGACATCCTGCGTCTGCGGGGAGTCGAGGCGCTGGCCCGCTACATCACCGACGAAGTGCAGGACGTGTACCGCCTGCAGGGCGTGAAGATCAACGACAAGCACATCGAGGTGATCGTGCGGCAGATGTTGCGCCGGGTGCAGATCGTCGACGTCGGCGATTCCGAGTTCATTACCGGCGAGCAGGTCGAGCGTTCGGAAGTGCTGCAGGTGATCGACCAACTCGAGGCCGAGGGCAAGAAGCCGGCCACTTACGAGTACCTGCTGCTGGGGATCACCAAGGCGTCGCTGTCGACCGACTCGTTCATCTCGGCGGCCTCGTTCCAGGAGACCACCCGGGTGCTCACCGAGGCGGCGATCATGGGCAAGAAGGACGACCTGCGCGGACTCAAGGAAAACGTCATCGTCGGCCGGCTCATTCCCGCCGGCACCGGTCTGGCTTACCACAAGAACCGCCGCGTCCGCGGACAGCCGCAGGAGTTCGCGGCCGAGGCCCTGATCGGCGAACCGGTGGCGGCGGAGGCCGCTGGAGACGAGCAGGTTGCTTGACACTCCAGGCGGTGGACCCTAGAATCTGCCGTCTTTTTACCTGCCGTTCCGGCGGCAATCCCGGGTCGGCGGTGATCGCAGCACACAACCGTGGGACGGCGGCGACGCCGTCCCGGGTTTTTTAGGACCGGAAATAATGCCAACAATCAACCAATTAGTGCGCAAGTCGCGGGTCATGCCGAAGACCAAAAGCAAGGTTCCCGCGCTTGCCGGGTCCCCGCAAAAACGTGGCGTTTGCACGCGCGTCTATACCACCACTCCGAAGAAGCCGAACTCGGCGCTGCGGAAAGTGGCCAAGGTGCGCCTCACCAATGGATTCGAGGTGATCAGCTACATCGGCGGCGAAGGCCACAACCTGCAGGAGCACTCGGTGGTGCTGATTCGTGGCGGCCGCGTGAAGGACCTGCCGGGCGTGCGCTACCACATGGTGCGCGGCAGCCTCGACACGCAGGGCGTGAAGGACCGCAAGCAGAGCCGTTCCAAGTACGGCGCCAAGAAGCCGAAGGCCGCGTAGCGCGGGACGGACAAGAATCCCGAAGGACCAAGGACGTTATGCCACGACGCAGAGAAGTACCGAAGCGCGAGATGCTTCCGGATCCGAAATACAGCAGCCAGGAGGTTGCCAAGTTCGTCAACGTGCTGATGACCCGCGGCAAGAAGTCGGTCGCGGAGGCCATCGTCTACGGCGCGCTGGAGCAGATCAACAAGAAAACCGGCAAGGATCCGCTGGAGGTGTTCAACCAGGCACTCGGCAACGTGCGCCCGATGGTGGAGGTCAAGAGCCGCCGTGTCGGCGGCGCCAACTACCAGGTGCCGGTGGAAGTGCGCTCGGTTCGCCGCAACGCCCTGGCGATGCGCTGGCTGCGCGATGCGGCGCGCAAGCGCGCCGAGAAGTCGATGGATGCACGCCTGGCAGCCGAACTGGCCGAAGCCGCGGAAGGCCGCGGCGGCGCCATGAAAAAGCGCGAGGAAGTGCACCGCATGGCGGAGGCCAACAAGGCCTTTGCGCATTACCGGTTCTAAATCGCGAGACATCCGGAAAATACCATGCCCCGCATCACCCCTATCGAGCGTTACCGCAACATCGGCATCAGTGCACACATCGACGCCGGCAAGACCACGACCACCGAACGCATCCTGTTCTACACCGGCGTGTCGCACAAAATGGGCGAAGTGCACGACGGTGCCGCGATCATGGACTGGATGGAGCAGGAACGCGAGCGCGGCATCACCATCACTTCCGCAGCGACGACCTGTTTCTGGAAGGGGATGGACGGCAGCTACCCGCAGCACCGCATCAACATCATCGACACGCCCGGCCACGTGGATTTCACCATCGAAGTCGAGCGCTCCATGCGCGTGCTCGACGGCGCGTGCATGGTCTACGACGCCGTTGCCGGCGTGCAGCCGCAATCGGAAACCGTGTGGCGCCAGGCCAACAAGTACAAGGTGCCGCGCCTGGCGTTCATCAACAAGATGGACCGCCAGGGCGCGGACTTCTTCAAGTCCTACGATCATATCCGCACCCGGCTCAAGGGCAACCCGGTGCCGATCCAGATTCCGATCGGCGCGGAGGAGAAGTTCCAAGGCATCGTCGATCTGGTCAAGATGAAGGCGATCTACTGGGACGACTCCACGCAGGGCACCAAATACGAGGTTCGCGACATTCCGGCCAATCTGGTCGAAGAGGCGAAGAAATGGCGCGAGAAGATGGTCGAGGTGGCAGCCGAAGCCAATGACGAACTGATGCACAAGTACCTCGAAGGGCACGACCTCTCGGTGGCGGACATCAAGGCCGGACTGCGCACGCGCGCCATCAAGAACGAAATCGTGCCGATGCTGTGCGGCTCGGCATTCAAGAACAAGGGCGTGCAGGCGATGCTCGACGCGGTGATCGACTACATGCCTTCGCCGGTGGACATCCCGCCGGT
>JBBPIT010000108.1:0-4744 GCA_038040175.1 Pseudomonadota bacterium
CCCTCGACCCGAATCGCCTCGGTCGCGCATGCGGGACTTATGCAGAGCTTCCCTAAGTCACCGTTGTTTGGAGTGCCTTCCGGGGCGAGTCCAGCGCCCGCTTTAAATCCCCCGCAATCGTCCGCGGCTCAGGCAGTTGCCTTTGAATTTACTCAAAAACCTCGCCTTATGGCTTTGAATTTCCTATCATATCGACGTATGCCCGCTTGGCTGCGAGGGGTTCCGGCACAGCGATCATGGAAAAGATCGGCAAATACCAAATCATCAGGGAGCTCGGCAGGGGCGCGACCAGTGCGGTTTATCTGGCCAACGACGCATTTGCCAATCGCCAGGTCGCGATCAAGCTGGTGCGCTCGGATGCCCTCGGCGACAAGGACCACGGCAAGCGCTTTCACAAGCTGTTTCTGACCGAGGCATCACTCGCCGGGAAACTTTCCCATCCCCATATCGTTTCCATCTTCGATGCGGTCGCCGACGAGCAGGGCAGCTATCTGGTCATGGAATATGTCGAGGGCGGCACCCTCGAGCCTTTAACTCAGCCCGAATCCCTGCTGCCGGTCAGCCGCGTGATCGAGATCATTTTCAAGTGCTGCAAGGCGCTCGATTACGCGCATCGCCACGGCATCATTCACCGCGACATCAAGCCGGCGAACATTCTGCTCACCGGCGAGACCGACATCAAGATATCCGACTTTGGCGCCGCGCTCACGATCGCAGCGGAGACCACGCAGGTGTCCGGAATCGGTTCGCCCGCGTACATGTCGCCGGAGCAACTGCAGGAATTTGCGCTCAATCACCAGACCGACATCTTTTCGCTGGGCGTGGTGATGTACCAGCTGCTCACCGGGGCGTTGCCGTTCAAGGCCACCAACAACTACAGCATGGTCTATCAGATCATTCACGTCGATGTGCCGCCGGCCAGCATGCTGCGCCCGGAGATCCCGGCCGCCGTCGACGCCATCGTGCGGCGCGCGCTGGAGAAGGAGATCTCCAGGCGATTCCAGACCTGGGAAGAATTTTCCCAGGCACTTGCCGACACCTTCAACAACCTGCAAAAACCGGAGGAAGTCGTCCCGGAGACGGAAAAGTTCAATACGCTGCGCCGGCTCGAATTCTTCAGGACTTTTAACGACGTCGATCTGTGGCAGGTGTTGCGGATCTCCAACTGGGCGCGCTATTCCCCCAACAGTTCGGTGATCAAGGAAGGCGATGTCGGCACCACGTTCTACGTCATCGCCGCGGGCGAGGTCAAGATCACCAAGCAGGGCAAACTGCTCAACATCCTGCGCACGGGCGAGTGTTTCGGGGAAATGGCCTACCTCGGCAAGCGCCTGTTCCAGCGCACCGCGAGCGTCACTTCGGTCAACGACATCACCACCATCGAGGTCGGCGCCGATTCGCTGGCACAGGCGACCGAGAGCTGCAAGCACGCCTTCAATGCGGCTTTCCTCGAGCTCCTGGTGGGAAGGCTGGAAGCGGCGAATACGCGTTTGTCGCAACTGCTGCTCGACCGTAACATCAGCATCTTCTGAGGATTGCGGCAAAGCGGTATCATTCGGGGCGTTCCCGCCGTTTCCCCGCATGAGCAACTTTGCCCCCATCGATCCACTGCGCTTGCAGGACATGAAACAGCATGGCGATGTCGTGCTGGTGGACGTGCGCACCGACCTGGAAGTCAGCCGCGGCGTCATTCCCGGCGCGCGGCATATCCCGTTGCACCTCCTGCCCGCCCGGTTCGAGGAGATCGACCGCTCGCGCGCCGTAGTGTTCTACTGCCAGTCGGGAGCGCGTTCCGCGCAGGCAAGCGCTTTTTTGAGCGGCAAGGGGTGGCAGGAAGTCTATAACCTGGCGGGCGGCATAAATGCATGGGTCGGCAAGGGCATGCCGGTTGCCGCGTCGGGTTGAACGGCAGAAACGACGATGCAGGGACCCGAGATGGAAACCGAAATTCACTTCGATCGCGAACTCGACGCACGCGGGCTCAACTGCCCGCTGCCGATCCTGCGCACCAAGAAATCGCTCAACGACATGAGTTCCGGCCAGGTGCTGAAGGTTCTCGCCACCGACCCGGGCTCGGTGCGCGATTTCCAGGCGTTCTCGAAACAGACCGGAAACCAGTTGCTGTCCTCGACCGAGACCGGCGGCCAGTTCCTGTTCTTCATGCGCAAAAAGTGAGCGACCCGTGATGCCGGAAATCGACCGCCTGATCATCGGATTCGATCGCGCGCTGCGCACCTTGTGCGGACCCGCCGTTTCGTTGCGGCCGGTCCCCGGAGAGAATCTGCCCAACATCGAGTTGAGCGCGGCGGAAAAACGCCACGCTGCGGCGCTGATGCGGGTGAACCACAGCGGCGAAGTCTGCGCGCAGGCGCTGTATCAGGGACAGGCGCTGACCGCGCGCGACGATGCCGCCAGAAAAACCCTCGAACGCGCGGCGGCGGAAGAGACCGAGCACCTGGCCTGGACCGCGCAGCGCATCGACGAATTGGGTGGGCGGGTAAGCGTCCTCAACCCGTTTTTCTACGCAGGTTCGTTTGCCATCGGCGCGCTCTCGGGTTTTCTCGGGGACAAGTGGACCATGGGATTCCTGGCCGAGACCGAACGCCAGGTCGAAGGCCATCTCGACGGCCATCTCGAGCAGTTGCCGGCCCAGGACGAAAAAAGCCGCGCCATCGTCGCGCAGATGAAGGAAGACGAGGCACGCCATGCGAATATGGCGCTGGCCCACGGCGCCGCGGAGCTGTCCGCGCCGGTCAAGCTGGCGATGCGGATTTCCTCGCGCCTGATGACGGTGTCGACCTACCGGGTTTGATCCCCGGCCTCAGACCTCGACGATCTCGAAATCGTGGGTGATCTCGGCAGTCTTGCCGAGCATGATCGAGGCCGAGCAATATTTCTCCGCTGAGAGATGAATGGCGCGCTCGACTTGTTCGCGCCTGACGTTGCGCCCCCTGATCACGAAGTGAAAGTGGATGCGCGTGAACACCTTCGGGTCCGCGGGGGCGCGCTCGGCGTCGACCTCCAGCACGCAATCGCTGATGTCCTGGCGCGCCTTCCTCAGGATCGTCACCACGTCGTAAGCAGTGCAACCGCCGGTTCCTGCCAGCACCGTTTCCATTGGTCGCGGCCCGAGATTGCGGCCGCCGCCCTCCGGCGCGCCATCCATCACCAGCGCATGGCCGCTCTCGGTCTCACCCAGGAAAGCGACGTTCTCGATCCATTTCACCCTGACTTTCATCATCGTCCCCAAAGCCGGTTGTAACCCGTTTGCGCCGTCATCGACTGCCACGGACCGCGAGGCGCAGATGGTACCAGCCGAGGCCGGGCCCGCGCACGCAAGCAAGGGCGCCCGAGCAGATTCTCCAGAGGCATGGCCGCAAATTTTGTCCAAAGTTGTCGGAGGCCGATTTCGTGCGAATTTACATGGAGTTAAGCAACATGGGGTGTAATTTGCCCAGGCACCTACTGTAAAATGCAACGTTTTTGAAACCTGATGGACCGGAACATGGCTGACAACAACGTCGATCGCCGCAAGCGGCGCTTTCTTTTGGCCGCCACCAGCGTTGCCGGCGGCGTGGCGGGTGTCGCCGTCGCCGTGCCCTTCGTGGCGAGCATGAACCCGAGCGCGCGGGCAAGGGCTGCCGGCGCACCGGTCGAAGTGGATCTGTCCAAGGTCGAGCGGGGGATGATGGTGACGGTGGAGTGGCGCGGCCAGCCGGTGTGGGTCGTCCACCGCACCAGGGAGATGATCGACAGCCTGCCCAGGCTCGACGCGGTGGTGGCCGATCCCAAGTCTTCCATGCCGATGCAACCGGATTATGCAAAGAACGAAGCCCGCTCGATCAAGCCCGAATATCTGGTGCTGGTGGGCATCTGCACTCACCTCGGCTGTTCGCCGTCGCAGAAGCTTGCTCCCGGAGCCGAAAGCGGTCTGGGCGAGGATTGGCCGGGCGGTTTCTTCTGCCCCTGTCACGGTTCCAAGTTCGATCTCGCCGGCCGCGTCTACAAGGGCGCGCCGGCCCCTGTGAACCTCAATGTTCCACCGCATACCTACCTGAGCGACACGCGTCTGCTCATCGGTGAAGACAGCAAAGGAGTATGACGCGATGGGCAAGATGACGGCGTTGCTCAACTGGATCGACGCGCGCTTTCCGCTGACGGCGACCTGGAGGGCGCAACTTTCCGAGTATTACGCGCCGAAGAACTTCAACTTCTGGTACTACTTCGGCTCGCTGGCGATGCTGGTGCTGGTGATGCAGATCGTCACCGGCATTTTCCTCACCATGTACTACAAGCCCGATGCCGCCCAGGCCTTCGCTTCGGTCGAGTACATCATGCGCGACGTCGACTGGGGATGGGCGATACGCTACATGCATTCCACCGGCGCGTCGTTGTTCTTCGTGGTGGTGTACCTGCACATGTTTCGCGGCCTGATCTACGGTTCCTACCGCAAGCCGCGCGAGTTGCTGTGGCTGCTGGGCGTGCTGATCTACCTGTGCCTGATGGCGGAAGCCTTCTTCGGCTACCTGCTGCCTTGGGGCCAGATGTCCTACTGGGGCGCGCAGGTGATCGTCAATCTGTTCGCGGTCATCCCCTTCGTTGGCCCGGACCTGGCGGCGTGGATCCGCGGCGATTACGTGGTTTCCGATGCGACGCTGAACCGTTTCTTCGCCTTCCACGTCATCGCGATTCCGCTGGTGCTGCTGGGCCTGGTCGCCGCGCACCTGGTGGCGCTGCACGAGGT
>JBBPIT010000109.1:0-4481 GCA_038040175.1 Pseudomonadota bacterium
TTCAACGTCGGCGCGGAACGCATGCTGGGCTACGCGGCCGCCGACGTGATGAACAAGATCACGCCGGCCGACATTTCCGATCCGCAGGAAGTGATCGCGCGTGCCAAGGCGTTGAGCGTTGAGCTCTCCACGCCGATTACGCCGGGCTTCGAGGCATTGGCGTTCAAGGCCTCACGCGGCATCGAGGACATCTACGAGCTGACCTACATCCGAAAGGATGGCAGCCGCTTCCCGGCGGTCGTGTCGGTCACGGCCCTGCGCGATGCTCAAAGTGGAATCATCGGCTACTTGTTGATCGGCACCGACAACACCGCTCGCAAGCAGATCGAGGCAGAACAGAAGCAGCTCGGTCAGCGCCTGCGCGACCATCAGTTCTACACTCGCTCTCTGTTCGAATCTAACATCGACGCGCTGATGACCACCGATCCGTCCGGCATCATCACCGACGTCAACAAACAGATGGAGGCGCTCACCGGTTGCACGCGTGACGAGCTGATCGGCGCGCCGTTCAAGAATTACTTCACCGATCCGGAGCGGGCCGAGGCGGGCATCAAGCTGGTGCTGAGCGAAAAAAAGGTCACCAACTACGAGCTCACCGCGCGCGCCAGGGACGGTAAGGAAACTGTGGTGTCCTACAATGCGGTCACCCTCTACGATCGGGACAGGAGGCTGCAGGGCGTGTTCGCCGCAGCGCGCGACATCACGGAGCGTAAGCAAGCAGAGGAGATAATTCTCAATCTGGCTTCGTATGACTCATTGACGCGGCTGCCCAATCGCCGCCTGTTAGACGACCGATTGGGCCAAACGATGGCCGCCAGCAAACGTAGTGGCCGTTATGGCGCGCTGATGTTCCTGGATTTGGATAACTTAAAATTGCTCAATGATACGCACGGGCATTACGTGGGCGATTTGCTGCTGATGGAGGTGGCGCGCCGCATTAGCAGTTGTGTGCGTGCGGTGGACACCGTCGCGCGTTTCGGCGGCGATGAGTTTGTGGTGATACTCAGTGAGCTGTATGTGGACAAAACCGAATCCACCACACAAGCCGGCATCGTCGCCGAAAAACTCCGCGCCGTCCTGGACAAACCCTATGTGCTGAAATTTAAGCAAGAGGGTAAAGCGGAAACAACCCTCGAGCATCATTGCACGTCGAGTATCGGCGTGGTGCTGTTCCTCAAACACGAGGTCGGCACAGAGGAAATCATCAAGCGGGCTGATATGGCGATGTATCAAGCCAAAGAGGCCGGAGGCAATTTGATTCGCTTTGTCGACTCGTAACAAACAAGGAACTTTGCCGCTGATCGCCAGCATGCTCGGCGTACGCCGCGAAGGTATCACCGAAACTGCCGGGAATTTGCAGCGCGCTGGTGTGATTAGTTACCGCCGTGGTCACATCATAGTACTTGATCGATCGGGATTGGCGTCCCGCGTTTGTGAATGCTATGCGGTGGTCAAAAACGAATTCGATCGTTTGCTGTGCGATGTACGTAATCGCCAGGAACTTCCCTCAGCCAGCCGGATTGGCAAAATATTCACACAGACACTGGGTACGCACCAACCGCCCAAAGCACACTGCCTCTTGGACAGCCAGGACGCCTTTGCACACAGATCAGCACACTACCGCAATAGGCCCGCTCGCTTACGTGGGCGCGACAGTGGGGCGAGGGGCGACTGGCTTAGCTGATTGACGATTTCCACCAGGCATTCGATACCTGTGCGAATGGCTGTTCCGGGGCGAAAAGCGGTCAGTCGATAAACGTGATGCCGAATGTCGCCTCTGGGTTGTTTCCGGACGTTGGGTTCGGACGTGCCAAGCCAGTTCGGGGTTTGATCCGAGAAACGCCTTGACGCCTGGAGGGGGGCGCCGAATTTATTGTCATGTCCGGATCGAGTCAGCGGAATTCAAAAGCAAGACCCGGAGTGCAAGGTCTGGCGACGGCCGCTACATTGCAACCGTTATCAGATTGTTGAAAGGAACGACCATGAACATATCAGCGAACGGTATTGTCAACTTGGGCTGGGGATGATGCAGTGGCCGGATGGATACCTCAGCAGCCCCGAGTTACCGTGGTTACCGCTTCCCGCGCGAGATCATCGCCCACTGCGTGTGGCTATATTATCGGTTCAGTCTGAGCTTTCGCCACATCCAGGAGCTGATGCTGGAACGCGGCATCGTGGTCTCCCACGAAACGATTCGCCTATGGTGTCTGAAGTTCGGCGCCGATTACGCTGGTAGGCTACGGCGAAGCAGAGGTCGACTGGGCGATACTTGGTACCTGGACGAGGTATTCTGCAGAATCTAACGGAAAGCTCGTCTACCTCCGGCGGGCGGTGGATCAGGACGGGGAAACTCTTGACATCCTGGTGCAGAGCCGTCGCAACGCCAAAGCCGCCAAACGATTCTTCAGGAAGCTGCTCAAGGGATTGCGTTATTGCCCGCGCGTGCTTGTTACCGACAAGCTCTCAAGCGACACCGTGGCCCACGAAGCTTGAGCTCTGCACGTCGTAAAAGCGGCAAGTTGAAAATACCAAATCGACAGTAGTAGACGTATACTTCAGTGGCCGCGCTGCGGATTGTGCGTGGGACGGCATATTCGGAATCGCGCTTCGGAAAAACACGGTCGCGACATAGGCTCAGAGGAACAAACCGGAGGCCTCTGCGCCGTCAACGTGGAGGAGATATGAAGAAGGCATCGTTGCTTATCGCATTTGGCCTCATGGCCTCGTCGTACGCATTTGCCGCAGATATATGTTCGGTTTCGCCGAAGAACTGCAAGGTGTTGAAGGAAACCGACAAGATTCGCGTGATCGAATTTACGGCCAAGAAGGGCGACATAATTGGGATGCACTCTCACCCCACTATGGTCGTTTATATTCTGAAGGCGGGGAAAACGAAGTTTACGCTTGAGGATGGAACGAGTAAGGAAACTGACCCGGGAAAGGTTGGGGATGCGCTGATCAACGCACCGGTCACGCATTCTTAGGAGCATCTGGCGGATACGCGTGTGCTCCTCGTGGAGATTAAGGAATAAACGGGAAAGCTCCCCGGAGCACAAGCGCACCGGAGGAAATGTGTACCAGTTGTCGCCAAGAGAAAGGGCCCCGCGGGGCCCTTTCTCTTGGGGCATCGTCAAGTTGGGCTGGGGATGATGCAATGTTCGTATGGATACCTCAACAGCCCCGAGTTACCGTGGTTACCGCTTCCCGCGCGAGATCATCGCCCACTTGCGTGTGGCGCTATTAGGTTGTGTTGCAAAGCCGGTTTTGAGTTACTTGCCGAGTAACGAAAACGGCGAACTTATGAGCGCAGCCTTTCGTCGGGTTTGCAACACAACCGGCTACATGTCCATGCCACCCATGCCACCCATGCCGTGGCCGGCGTGCGACTCGTCCTTCGGCAGCTCGGCGATCATCGCGGCGGTGGTGAGGATAAGCCCCGCCACCGAAGCAGCGTTCTGCAGCGCGTAGCGCGTGACCTTGGTCGGGTCGAGCACGCCCATGTTGACCAGATCGCCATACTCGCCGGTCAACGCGTTGTAGCCGAAGTTGCCATTGCCTCCGCTCACCTTGTTGAGCACCACGGAGGGCTCTTCGCCGGCGTTGTCGACGATCATGCGTAGCGGTTCTTCGAGGGCGCGCAACACGATCTTGATGCCGCAGTCCTGGTCGTGGTTGTCGCCCTTAATCTTGGCGACGGCTTCACGGCAACGCAGCAGCGCAACGCCGCCGCCCACCACGATGCCTTCCTCGACCGCCGCGCGAGTCGCGTGCAGCGCATCTTCCACGCGCGCCTTCTTCTCCTTCATCTCGACCTCGGTCGCGGCGCCGACACGGATCAATGCAACACCGCCGGCGAGTTTGGCGACGCGCTCTTGCAGTTTCTCCTTGTCGTAGTCGCTGGTGCTCTCTTCGATCTGCGCACGGATGTTCTTGATGCGGCCCTCAATGGCATTTTTCTCGCCCGCACCGTCGATGAGCGTGGTGTTTTCCTTCTCGACTTCGATGCGCTTGCAGCGGCCGAGGTCCTTCAGCGTGGCGTTCTCGAGCTTCAAGCCGAGTTCCTCGGAGATCACCGTACCTCCGGTGAGGATCGCCATGTCTTCCAGCATCGACTTGCGGCGGTCGCCAAAGCCCGGCGCCTTCACCGCGCAGGTCTTCAAGATGCCGCGGATACCGTTCACCACCAGCGTCGCCAACGCTTCGCCGTCTACGTCTTCGGCAACGATCAGCAGCGGCTTGCCCGACTTTGCCACTTGCTCCAGCAGCGGCAGCAGATCGCGGATGTTGGAGATCCTCTTGTCGTGCAGCAGGACGAACGGATCGTCGAGCATTGCGATTTGTTTCTCGGGATTGTTGATGAAGTACGCCGACAGATAACCGCGGTCGAACTGCATGCCTTCGACGAATTCGAGTTCGTTGTCTAGGCTCTTGCCGTCCTCGACCGTGATCACGCCTTCCTTGCCGACCTTGTCCATCGCGTC
>JBBPIT010000110.1:0-4400 GCA_038040175.1 Pseudomonadota bacterium
GCCTAGCAGTCATCCGCACCTGGCGCAACGCGCGTCGCGGAACTTGGTCAGAGCTTCCCTAGGGATCGCCAGCTGGAAGGTCGCAGACCAAGCCGACCCGCGGGAAAGCGCGGGAAGTATACCGCAAGGGCCCGCGCCGCCGCTGCGGCGCGGCAACGCTCAGAAACGGGTCGCGAGCCCCGCCACCAGCGACCAGTCGGCGGTCAACTGCACACCATTGACGTACTGGTAGACCGGCACCTGAACGAAACCATAGAGCTGCGTGTCGCGGCCAAGGTTGTAGCTGAGTCCCGGGCCGATGAAGGCGAAGTGACCGCCGCTGTCCTCGGGTTCGGCCTGCGCGCCGCTGTCGCGGTCGCGATAGAGCAGATTCAACTGCAACAGCGCGGCAAATCGCTCGTTCAGCTGGTGGCGATAGCCCAGGTCCACGCTGGCGCGATCTCCCGGGCGAAAGTCCTCGCGCTCGCCCAGCGCCGCCTGCCACAGCACTTGCGCGAACCAGGCGCCGTGCCCGGAGCCAGGCGCACGGTAATAGGCGCCGAGCAGCGCGTCGGTGGTGCCGGTGCCGGGCTGCAGCGTGCGTTCGGCGCGGTCGCCATCGTCGTTCTCGATTTTGAAATCGCCGGTCGGCAGCTTCACGCCGAACAGCAGTCCCATGCCCGCCTCGCCGGATTCGCCGAGGTGGTAACGTCCGAGCGCGCGGGCATCGCCGGCTTCGGTGAAGTTCCAGTTCTCGGGAAGCTGGCCTCCTCCGTGGTTGTGAATGTGATCGTGGCTGAGGTCAACCACCGGCAGGCTGACCGAGACGCCTAGCCGCTGGCTGAACGCGTAGTCGAGCGTGGCGATCCAGTTGCGGTTGATGGTGCGGACCTCGTCATGGTGGCGGGGGATCTCGCCCGCGCCGACGCGCGAATCTCCGGACATCGGCTGGTCCTGGTCGATGAACTCGTAACGCAGATCGAAGCGCGCGCCGGGCTCGGTCCAGGCGCCCTGCGCGTCCCAGTTGGTGTTGATCGAACATACCGCCGAGCCGCACCCGGCCCACGCCGGCAACGGCAACAGCCCGGCCAGGACTGCAAACGACAAAAATTGAATTCTTCCGAGCATCGCCATAACCTCCGTTGGAAAGGCGCAATGCTAGACGGGCGGCCGTACAAGGAAAATGCGACACGTTGCCGCGCGGCAATTTGCCGCAGCCCGGCAAACGGCCGGCAAAAGAATAGAATTTTCATCTTCTCCTACGTCCGGTTGCCGCCATGACCGTTCCAGCCAACGCCTATTCCAAGAAGTGCTTGCGGAAAACGGCGCGCGCTCGGCATGCACCGGCGCACACTGCAAAGAAAACTGGGAAAGAAACCCGGCCGGGACTAAAGTATCTAGCGAGGCGCGTTGCGGGCCGCTTCGGCGGCATCGTGGGCGCGCTTGAGATTCTGATATTCCTGTTGATGCCGGGCGCGCGCCTGGTCAAACTCGGCCTGCGCGGAGCGCGACGCCTGGGTCGCCTGTTCGGCGCGCACCTTGGCCTCCTCGTAGGCGCGCTGCGCATCTTCCATGCGTTTTTGCGCGGACTTCAGCTCCTTGTAAGCGGCCTGTTCCTTTTTCTCGGCGGCGCGCACCTTGCGCTCGGCGGCAGTCATCTGTTCGCGCGCGTACTGCGCACGATGCTGCGCCTGCTCGACCGTCAATATTGGGGTTTCGGCCGTCTGCGCGAACGCTGCGACGGCAATGATCATCAACACTCCAAGCGCCAAGAATCTTGTCATTTCACTCCCGCACGCGAGGTGGCTGCGTTTCGATCGGTACAACGAGGGACTGGTGCCGGCAGCAGGAATCGAACCCGCGACCTTTTGATTACAAATCAACTGCTCTACCAACTGAGCTATGCCGGCTTGCGCCGCATTATAGGCCCAGCATTGCGGCCACGAAACCGCGCCAGCCGGGGCCCTACTTGATCACCTGCAGCCGCGGCCGGCGGCCCGCCGGCGGCCTGGGACGGTGGTCGTCCGGAGAACCGGTGTGGGTCTTCGGCGGCGGGACCACCGGGGCGGGCAGCGACGGCGAAGTCTGGAACGCCAGGCCATGCCCGGTTTCCTTGGCGAAGATTCCCGCCACCGCGGTGATCGGAACCGAGATCTCGCGCGAGGTGCCGCCGAAACGCGCGGAGAACTGGATCAGGTCATTGCCGATCTTCAGATTGCGGGTGGCATCAGCGCCTACGTTGAGCACGATTTCCCCGTTCTTCACGTACTCGGTCGGGACCTTGGTGGTCTCGTCCACCTTGACCGCGATGTACGGAGTCAGCCCGTTGTCGCAGCACCACTCATGGATCGCGCGGATCAGGTAGGGGGTAGTCGCGGTTTCCTTCACTTGCGCATCACCTTTTCGGAGGCCATGAGCGCCTCGATGAAAGCCGGGCGGCTGAACAGCCGCTCGGCGTACTTCATCAGCGGTGCCGCCTGTTTGGGCAACTGGATGCCGTAGAAATCCAGCCGCCACAGCAGCGGCGCGATCGCCACGTCCAGCATCGAGAACTCTTCGCCGAGCATGTACTTCTGCTTGACGAAAACCGGCGCGATCTGCGTCAGGTTGTCGCGGATGATCTGGCGCGCCTTCTCGGCCTGCTTCTGGGTGCCGCCTTCGATCGCATCCACGTTGGAAAACAGCTCGTTCTCGAAACGAAACAGGAACAGCCGCGCACGCGCGCGCATCACCGGATCGGCCGGCATCAGTTGCGGGTGCGGGAAACGGTCGTCGACGTACTCGTTGATGATGTTCGATTCGTACAGGATCAGGTCGCGTTCCACCAGCACCGGGGTGCGGTTGTACGGGTTCATCACCGCCAGGTCCTCCGGCTTGTTGTAGAGGTCCACGTCGATGATCTGGAAATCCATCCCCTTTTCGTAGAGGACGATGCGGCAGCGTTGGCTGAATGGGCAGGTGGTGCCCGAATAAAGGGTCATCATTGGCCGTTACCTATGAAATGGGTTGGTCAGTGCACGTCTTTCCAGTACTCCGTCTTGAGCAGCCAACTGAGCACAAGCAGAAGCGAAAGGAAAAACAAGACAGCGATGCCGATCTGGACGCGCCGGGTCTTCACCGGCTCGCCCATGTAGGAAAGGTAGTTCACCAAATCGCGCGCGAGCTTGTCATACTCCGTCGGCGTAAGGGTTCCGGGCGATTCCAGCACCAGCTTTTTGTGCTCGACCTTGTCCCCGCCGCGGTCCTCGATCTCGGATTTCAGGACCTGGGTGCCCTGCAGCTGCCAGAGCACGTGCGGCATGCCGACGTTCGGAAACGCGAGGTTGTTCCAGCCGCTCACGCGCGCCGGGTCGCGATAGAAACTGCGCATGTAGGTGTAGAGCCAGTCCACGTCGCGCGAGCGGGCGATCACGGAAAGATCCGGCGGCGCGACGCCGAACCATTCCTGCTGGTCTTTTCTGCCGGCGGCGATGTGCATCGGATCACCGACCTTCCCGCCCGTGAACAGCAGGTTGTCCTTGATCTGCTGCTCCGTCAGCCCGAGATCCATCAGGCGGTTGTAGCGCATCGCAGTCGCGGAGTGGCAGTTCAGGCAGTAGTTGACGAACACCTTTGCGCCGCGCTGGATCGACAGCACGTCGCCGGAATCGATGTTGGCGCGATCGAGCCGAATGTCCCCGCCTGCGGCGTGGACCGCGGCCGGCGCGAACAGCAACGCGACAATGAATCTTCTCACCATGTCACCCTCTCAGGCTCCGGCTTGGTCTTGTCAATCTTGGTGTACCAGGGCATCAGCAGGAAGAACAGGAAATAGACGATCGTGAAAATGCGCGCCACCACGATCGCGCGTTCCGCGCCGCCCAACCAGCCGCCAAACTGGCCCCAGACGTTGATCGGCACGGTGCCCAGATAGCCCAACACCACGAAGGAGATCACGAACAGCGCGAGCGCGGTTTTGTAGACCGCCCCCCGGTAGCGGATCGATTTGACGGCGCCGCGATCCAGCCACGGCAGGAAGAAGAAGACCATCACCGCAAGCCCCATTGCCAGCACGCCCGGAAACTGCGAGCCGAGCAACGGCGGCACAGCGCGCAGGATCGAATAGAACGGGGTGAAGTACCACAGCGGAGCGATGTGGTCCGGGGTCTTGAGCGGATCGGCTGGCACGAAATTGTTGTGCTCGAGGAAGTAGCCGCCCACCTCCGGCGCTAAGAACACGATGACGCTGAACACCATCAGGAACACCACCACGCCGAAGATGTCCTTCACCACGTAATAGGGCGAGAAGGGGATGCCGTCGAGCGGAATGCCGGTCTTCGGATCCTTCTTTTTCTTGATCTCGATGCCGTCCGGATTGTTGGAGCCGACCTCGTGCAGCGCCACCAGGTGCGCGGCGACCAGGCCCAGCAGCACCAGCGGAA
>JBBPIT010000111.1:0-4364 GCA_038040175.1 Pseudomonadota bacterium
TCGAGGAAGGCCTTGAACTTGATCTCGGCGTTGCACAGCACGTCCGGGTTGGGCGTGCGGCCCGCCTGGTACTCCGCGAGGAAGTTGCTGAAAACCCGGTCCTTGTACTCGGCGGAGAAATTCACTGCCTCGATATCGATGCCGATCAGATCGGCAACCGATACCGCATCGATCAGGTCCTGGCGCGAGGTGCAGAACTCGTCGTCATCGTCGTCTTCCCAGTTCTTCATGAACAGGCCGACGACTTCGAAGCCCTGTTCCTTGAGCAGCCAGGCGGCGACCGACGAGTCCACTCCGCCGGACATGCCTACAACGACACGTCTTTTTTGCATTCGCCGGTTCCGCTCAGTCGAGATGCACCAGCAGATCGAGCGGCGCGCGCGCACCGCGCTGGTAGTCTTCCATGCAGCGAACCACCAACGGGCTGCGATGGTGGCCGCGGCTGGCGCGGACCTCCGCCGCGGTCAGCCATAACGCCCGCACGATTCCCGTATCCAGGGCGCGCTCGGGGTGGTGCGTGCCCAGCCTGCCGGCAAAGGCGAAGCGCAGGTAAGTGACATTGCGGTCGGGATGCCGCCAGCGATAGACGCCGACCAGGTACTCGGGCGTGAACTCGTAGGCGGTTTCCTCCAGCGCTTCGCGTGCCGTGCCTTCCACCAGGGACTCGTTGGCCTCGAGATGACCCGCCGGCTGATTGAGCATCAGTCCGTCGTCGGTTTCCTCCTCGACCAGCAGGAATCTACCTTCGCGCTCGACGATTGCGGCGACGGTCACGTTCGGCTTCCACACCTTTGCAGTCATTCAGATCAGTTTCGGGAACAGTTCGATGAGTCCGCGGTAAACGTATTCGACCGCGACCGCCGCGATGATCAGGCCCATTACCCGGGTGATGATGTTCATGCCGGTCTTGCCGAGGCGTTTTGAAATCCGGGTGGCAGCGACCAGAGTTGCCCATACGGCGACGGCGATGATCAGCGCCGGGATCAGCAGCTTGAGTTGATAAGTGAAACTCGGCGACTGGTGGGTCGCGATGATCATGGTGCTGATTGCCCCCGGGCCGGCGAGCAGCGGGATGCCAAGCGGCACCACGGCTACCGCGTGTCTTTCCGCCGCTTCCTCAGCCTCGTCCGGCGTCTGCCGGATCCTGCTTTCCTTGGCCTGCAGCATCGAAATCGCCATCATCATCAGCACGATCCCGCCGCCGATCAGGAAGGAGGGGATGCTGATCCCGAAGAAATGCAGAATTTCCGTACCGATCAGCGCGCTTGCGCCAAGCACGCAGAACACCGTGATCGCCACGACCCGGGCAATGCGTGCCCGCTGCGTGTTGGGCTCGCCATCAGTGGTGCTCAGAAACACCGGTATGCTGGCAATCGGATCGACGATGGCCAGCAGCGCGACGGTCAACTTCAGGATGTCGGCCCATTCGCTCATTCAGGGATTCACTACCGCTCCAAGCTCGAGGGAAAGGAAAAAAAGGCAGGAACACCGCCCTGCCTTTCTCCGCGGGGCCGTGCCGCCGTTACTTCACCGATTCCTTGCCGTTTGGTTGTCGAGTTCGGTGAGCTCGACCTGCCCGCCACGCAATAAAATCGCCGCAAAGAATAAGGATATTTTGCGACAGCGTCAAACGCCGGACGAAACCACTTCAAATCCGTAATTGCGGCTGGTCGATCAGGCGGAATTGGCCCGGCAGGATGCCATCCAGGGTCCAGGGTCCGATGCGGGAGCGGATCAGGCGCAGGGTCGGATAGCCTGCCGCCGCGGTCATCCGCCTTACCTGCCGGTTCTTGCCTTCATGCAGTTCTATTTCGATCCAACTGGTCGGAATGTGTTTGCGGACGCGGATCGGGGGAATCCTCTCCCATAGCCCGGACGGCTGATCGATGCGCCTTGCGCGTGCCGGATGCGTGACGAAGTCGCCGAGGTCGACGCCGGAGCGCAACCGCCGCAACGCCGCTTCGTCGGGCTCGCCCTCGACCTGTACCCAGTAGGTCTTGGACAGCTTCATTTTCGGGTCGCTGATGGCGTGCTGGAGCTTCCCGTCGTCGGTCAGCACCACCAAACCTTCGCTGTCGGCATCGAGCCGGCCGGCCGGGTAGACGTCGGCGACCGGTATGAAGTCCTTGAGCGTGCGCTTGCCCGCGCTCGGACTGAACTGGCAAAGAACGCCGCAGGGCTTGTTGAAGAGGAGAACCCTCGGCATGGAATGGGCCCGCGAGAAGCCGGGCCGGCGGGATTCAGCGGTGCTCGTGCGCGATGAGGTAGTCGTATGCCGGCAAAGTGAGGAACTCGACAAAGTCTTCGGCGAGCGTCAACTCCTCGAACATCTTTGCACCCTCCGGATATTTCCCGGCTGCGTAACCCTTGTCGCCGAGCAATTGCCGCACTTTTTCGAGTTCCTGCGGCACCAGTTCGCGGAATAATTCCTTGGTGACCTTGCGGCCATCGTCCAGGATTCCCAGGGGACTGCGGATCCAGTGCCAGATCTGCGCCCGCGAAATTTCCGCGGTCGCGGCGTCTTCCATCAAGTTGAATATCGGCACACAGCCGGTGCCGAAAAGCCAGGCGCCCAGGTACTGGATGCCGATATTGATGTTGGTGCGCAACCCGGCTTCGGTGACCGGCCCCTTGGGCTGGAAATTGAGCAGGTCTTTGGCGCTGACGTTGACGTCGTCGCGCTTCTTGTGGATCTGGTTTGGGGTCTTCATGGCCTTGTCGAAGGCTTCCTTGGCGATTGCTACCAGCCCGGGGTGCGCAACCCAGGTTCCGTCGTGGCCGTCATTGGCCTCGCGATCCTTGTCGGCGCGTACTTTCGCCAGCGCCGCCTCGTTTGCGGCGGGATCGTTCTTGATCGGAATTTGCGCGGCCATGCCGCCCATCGCGAAGGCACCGCGCTTGTGGCAGGTCTTGATCAGCAGCAGGGAATAGGAGCGCATGAAGGGGCTCACCATGGTCACCAGATGCCGGTCGGCGAGGATGAAGTCCTTCTGGTTCCGGAATTTCTTGATGCAACTGAAAATGTAATCCCAGCGGCCGCAGTTCAGTCCCGCCGAGTGTTCGCGCAACTCGTACAGGATCTCTTCCATGTCAAAAGTCGCAAGGATGGTCTCGATCAGCACCGTGGCCTTGACCGTGCCTTGCGGAACGCCGAGTTCCTTCTGCGCGAACACGAAGGCGTCGTTCCACAGCCTCGCCTCGAGGTGCGATTCCATTTTCGGCAGGTAAAGATACACGCCCGAACCCTGTTTGATCCGCGCTTTGGCGTTGTGGAAGAAGTAAAGGCCGAAGTCGAACAACGATCCCGACATCGGCTGGCCGTCTACCACCACATGCTTTTCGCTGAGGTGCCAGCCGCGCGGGCGCACCAGCAGGGTGGCGGTCTTGTCGGCGAGCCGGTATTGCTTGCCTTCGGGACTGGCGAAGGAAATGCTGCGATTGACCGCGTCGCGCATGTTGATCTGGCCCTGCACCTGGTTGTCCCAGGTCGGCGTCGAAGAGTCTTCGAAGTCGGCCATGAACATGCTGGCGCCGGAATTGAGCGCGTTGATCACCATCTTGCGGTCGGTCGGGCCGGTAATCTCGACGCGCCGATCCTGGAGATCCTGCGGTACCGGTGCGACCTGCCAGTCGGCCTCGCGCACGTGCCTTGTTTCCGGCAGGAAATCGGGCAGCTTGCCGGCGTCGAGTTCCTTCTGGCGCTGCGCGCGCCGGGCCAGCAGCTCGAGGCGGCGGGCGTTGAAGTTCCGGTGCAGCTTGGCGAGAAAGGCGAGCGCGTCGGGTGTGAGAATCTGCGCGTATTCGGGTGTGATGCGTCCTTGCACTTGCGTGCCGGCGGGGATGTTCGGCTGAGTCATGTCGGGCTTCCGGTTGGTTCGAGGTTTTTACATTGTGAAAAATAATTTCGCAAAATGATAAAAGTGAAAGGCCGCGGCGGCAAGCACAGCTTGCCATACCGCGGCCGCGTGGGGCGTGGCGAAGCACCAAGGGAAGCTCTGATCAGGTTCCGCGACGCGCGTTGCGCCAGGTGCGGATGACTGCTAGGCATCGCTCCGCAGATGCGGCTGAAGCCCCAACAAGGAGCGTAACAACGCAGGCGCCGCACCTGGCACAACCCAATAATACTTCGACTCTTTCGAGGGACCGGGCGATTCGGGCCGATGTCTGCGTCGGCTCCTCCTTATGTAGGCCGGCTACACGGCGTCCTCGCCGTCTTGCCCTCGACCCGAATCGCCTCGGTCGCGCATGTGGAACTTGGTCAGAGCTTCCCTAGACGAACTGTTCTTCTTCGGTCGAGCCGGTCAGCGTGATGAACTGGAACTTGTAGCCCATCGCCCCCAGTTCGCGCTGGAACTTGGCGATCG
>JBBPIT010000112.1:0-3923 GCA_038040175.1 Pseudomonadota bacterium
CGGGCCATCGATCTGGAAGCCGGTATAGAGCATCTGGCGGCATTCGTTCTCGTCGCTCGGGGCCATCACCACCATGTTGGGCAGGCAGCGCAGGTAGCTTAGGTCGAAGCTGCCGGCGTGCGTTGGCCCATCGGCGCCGACCAGCCCGGCACGATCAATTCCGAACAAGACCGGCAGGTTCTGGATGCAGATGTCGTGGATCAACTGATCGTAGGCGCGTTGCAAAAAGGTCGAATAGATTGCCACCACCGGCTTCAGGCCCTCGCACGCCAATCCGGCAGCGAAAGTGAGCGCGTGTTGCTCGGCGATACCGACGTCGAAATACCGGTCCGGATACTCCTGAGAGAAACGTACCAACCCCGAGCCTTCGCGCATCGCCGGAGTGATTCCGATCAGTCGCGAATCCAGAGCCGCCATGTCGCAGAGCCAGTCGCCAAATATCTGGGTGTAGGTCGGCTTTCCGCCGGACTTGGGTGTGATGCCCGCGTCCGGGTCGAATTTGGTTACCCCGTGGTACAGGATCGGGTCCTTTTCCGCCGGCTCGTACCCTTTGCCTTTGCGGGTGACGATGTGCAGGAACTGCGGTCCCTCGAGTTTTTTCAGATTGCTGAGGGTCGACACCAGCACGTCGAGGTTGTGGCCGTCTATTGGGCCGATGTAGTTGAAGCCGAACTCCTCGAACAGGGTGCTGGGCGTGACCATGCCCTTCACGTGTTCTTCGGCGCGCTTGGCCAGCTCCAGCATCGGCGGCACCACACCGAGCACTTTCTCGCCGGTCTTCCATGCCGCGGCGTAGAAACGCCCGGACATCAATTTCGCCAGATAGTTGTTGAGCGCGCCTACGTTTTCCGATATCGACATGTCGTTGTCGTTGAGAACGACCAGAAGGTTGGCGTCCATCGCTCCCGCGTTGTTCAGCGCCTCGAATGCCATGCCGGCGGTCATCGCGCCGTCGCCGATGATCGCCACCACCCGCCTATCCTCGCCCTTCATGCGCGCCGCCACTGCCATGCCGAGCGCGGCGCTGATCGAGGTGCTGGAATGCGCGGTGCCGAAGGTGTCGTATTCGCTTTCGATACGGCGCGGAAAGCCGGCTACGCCGCCGTACTGTCGCAGCGTCGACATCCGCTCCCGCCGCCCGGTGAGAATCTTATGGGCGTAGGTCTGGTGGCCGACATCCCATACCAGACGATCATGGGGCGTGTTGAAAACATAGTGCAGCGCCACCGTGAGCTCTACGGTGCCGAGATTGGATGACAGGTGACCGCCGGTGTTCGCCACCGAATGAATCAGATAATCACGCAATTCCCTGGCGAGCTCCGCGAGCTGCTTGCGTTCGAGTGCGCGCAGGTCGGACGGATTGCTGATCTTCTCGAGGAGTTCGTACATGTCTGTGCCCGAATTCAGAACCACCGCAACACGATGAAATCGGCGAGTTGGCGAAGTCGTCCGCCATTCTGAGGCAGCGCATCCAGCGCGCGTACTGCGTCGTCGCGCAATTCCGCGGCGAACTTGCGCGCCCCGTCGAGACCGAGCGCGCTCACGTAAGTCGGTTTGTTGTTCTTTGCATCCTTGCCCGCGGTCTTTCCCAGCGTCGCGGTGCTGGACTGGGCATCCAGCACGTCGTCGACCACCTGGAAGGCCAGCCCGATGAACTTGCCAAAGCGATCCAGCTCGTTGAACTGCGCATGTGACAACGCGTCGCCGCAACGCGCACCCAGCGCCACGGAAGCCCGGATCAGCGCACCGGTCTTGTGAACGTGCATGAATTCCAGCTCGGTCACCGCGAGTGTCTTGCCGGTGGCCTCGAAGTCGATCGCCTGTCCGCCCGCCATGCCGCGTGAGCCACAGGCGCGCGCAAGAAGCTCGATCATCTCCACCTGGCGCTGCGCGTCGTCAGCAATTGATTGCTCGGATATGACTTGAAAGGCAAGGCTCTGCAAGCTGTCGCCGACCAGCAGAGCGGTGGCTTCGTCGAATTCCAGATGCACCGTGGGCTTGCCTCTGCGCAGCACATCGTCGTCCATGCAGGGCAGATCATCGTGCACCAGCGAATACGCATGGATCATTTCCACCGCGGCGGCCGCGCGATCCACTCGCCGCGGGTCGGCGCCGGAAAGTTCACCGGCTCCGTAAGCGAGCAGCGGCCTGACGCGCTTGCCTCCACCCAACACGGCATAACGCATCGCCGCGTGCAGGCGTGCGGGCGCAAGCTCCGGTGCCGGCAATAGGGCATTCAGGGTTTTTTCGACGCGGTCCTGACGGTCCAGCATCCACCCCTGAAAATCATTCGTTGCCGTTGTCACCGGAAAAATTCTGCAGAGTGCCGGCCTCGAGGACCTTAACCTGTTGTTGGGCTTCCTGTAGCTGAGCCTGGCAATACTGGAGGAGCTCCGCGCCGCGTTTGTAGGCCGCCAGGGACTGCTCGAGCGGAAGCTGCCCCGCCTCCATGGCAGCGACGATGCTCTCGATCTCGGCGAGCGCCTGCTCGAAGGATTGCGGCTTCTGCGATTTGAGTTTGGTCACGGAGGACAGATGATCGGAGGGCGGGAAAGTTCGTAAAAATAACCTATCCCCCGAACCCGGGTCAACGAATGGGGTCGGATGGCGTTGAGCGAATAAGGCAATAAGGCATTGAGCGACTTAAAGACGTTGCACAGTGTAGGGTTTTAAGGGACAATGCCCCACGGAATTCCGCCCAAACTGTGCGTCAAGCCGGGGGCGGTTTTTTTATTACTATTTTGCCCCGCGGGGGACATGCGGTTATGACAGATCTGGCTAATGTTTCCGCTTTGACTCGAACGCCGGCACAGCTGCCCGTCGAGTGGTATCTCGATCCGCGCATTGCCAGAATCGAGCAGAAAGTCCTGTTCCAGCAGGGGCCAGGTTACGTCGGCCACAAATTGATGGTTCCCGAGGTCGGTGACTATCGCACCCTCGAATGGATGGGGCACGCCAAGGCGCTGGTGCACAACCAGAATGGGGTGGAACTGCTCTCCAACGTCTGTCGCCACCGCCAGTCCATCATCCTCAAGGGACATGGACACACGCACAACATCGTCTGCCCGCTGCACCGCTGGACCTACGACATGTCGGGCCGCCTGCTCGGCGCCCCGCACTTTCCCGGCAACCCCTGCCTGGACCTGGGAAAGACACCTTTGACGCACTGGAACGGCCTGCTGTTCGCCGGTCCGCGCAATCCCAATCTGGATTTGTCGAAACTGGGCGTGCTCGCCGACCTGGATTTCTCCGGCTACATGCTCGACCGAGTGATGATCGAAGAATACCCGGTCAATTGGAAGACGTTCATCGAAGTTTATCTCGAGGATTATCACGTCGGGCCATTCCATCCCGGGCTGGGCCAGTTCGTCAATGCCGAGGATGTGAAGTGGGAATTCGGCGAGTGGTACAGCGTGCAGATCGTGGGGATCAATCAGGCGCTCGGGAAGCCGGGCACGGTTGGATATAAGAAATGGCACGAGGCGGTGCTTCGCTACAACAATGGCGAGATGCCCAAGCAGGGCGCAATCTGGCTCACGTACTATCCGAACATCATGGTGGAGTGGTATCCCAACGTGCTGGTGGTCAGCACCATCGTGCCGCGCGGACCCGAACACTGCAGCAACGTGGTGGAGTTCTACTACCCCGAGGACATTGTTCTGTTCGAACGCGAGTTTGTCGAAGCGGAGCAACAGGCCTACATCGAGACCGCCAGGGAAGACGAGGAAATCTGTGTGCGCATGACCGAAGGCCGCCGCGCGCTCTACCAGCAAGGCCGCAACGAGTTCGGTCCGTATCAGTCGCCGATGGAAGACGGGATGATCCACTTCCACGAATTCCTGCGCAAGCGTATCGAGCGGCACCTGTAAGCCCGCGCAAGGACCGCGAAACGAGCGAATGTACGACGCAGCCGCAGGCTGCGC
>JBBPIT010000113.1:0-3310 GCA_038040175.1 Pseudomonadota bacterium
CCCTTCACCCTTCACCCTTCACCCTTCACCCTTCACCCTTCACCCTTCACCCGTCGTCTATTCCTTGCCCGGATCCTTGACGTTCGCGACCTGTTCGAACTCGACGTTGTAGAGCTTGCCGTTGACCTTCTGGACACGGCGTATATACATCGTCTGGACCACATCGCGCGTCTCGGGGTCGATCGTGATCGGCCCGCGCGGGCTGTCAAGCTTCAGTCCCTTGAGCACGTCCATCGCCTTGTCGCCGTCGAGGTTGCCGTTCAGCCGCCTGGCGACCTCGTAGATCGCGGCCATGCCGTCCCATGCGCCGACCGCCATGAAATTCGGCCGTGCGCCTGCGCCGGCGATATCGGCCCAGGCCTTGAGAAAGGCGCGGTTTTGCGGGCTGTCGTGGGCGACGGAATAGTGGTGCGACGTCACCACCCCCAGCGGCGTTTCGCCCATCACCTCGATGCTGCCGTCTTCGGTGAGATCGCCGGTGGCGATCAGCCTGATCCCCGCCTTGTCGAGCTCGCGCTCGGCAAAGCCCTTCATAAACGCCACCGGCTGCTCGCCCGCGGGCAGAAAGATGAACACCGCCGCGGGCCGCGCGTCCTTGATGCGCTGCAGAAACGGTGCGAAATCCGGATTGCGCAGCGGCACCCTGACGTCGCCGACGATTTTGCCGCCGGCAGCCGCAAACGCCTTCTTGAAAGTGGTCTCGGCATCGATCCCCGGGCCGTAGTCGGACACCAGCGTGTAGGCCTCCTTGACCCCGTTGCGGGCCGCCCACGCGGCAAGCGGAGCGGTGGCCTGCGGCAGCGTGAACGATACGCGGGCGATGTAGGGCGAGCGCGTGGTGATGACCGAGGTCGCGGCGTTCATGACGATCATCGGTTTCCTCGCCTCGGTCGCGAGCGGCGCGACTGCCAGGGCGTTCGGCGTGAGCCCGAAGCCCGCAAGGAAATCGACCTTGTCGTTGACGATGAGTTGCTGTGCCAGGCGTTTGGCGATCTCCGGGGATGCGCCGGTCGTGTCCTTCACGATCAGCTCGATCTTCCGGCCCGCGACGCTGTCCCCGTGAGCCTTGATGTAGGCGCGCGCGCCGTTCAGCAGTTGCCGGCCAATGTCCGCGAACGGCCCGCTCATCTCCAGGATCATGCCGACCCGAATCGGCTCCTGGGCCGGGACCGATGAGGCCAGCACGCAGCCGGCAGCCAGCGCCGACGCTGTCCAAAGGCGTTTGAACATCGCTCTCCTCCAATGCAAATGATGCGAATAAACAGGTTCGCCCCAACCGTCTAAACTATCGTCCCGCGTCCGCGGTTGACCGGCACACGACTTCGCCGGCGGACAAGTGTCCTGTTCCGCCGATTCTCGTCGGGTTTTCAGCCGCGAATCAGCGGATCAGGACACTAACTACTCTACAACAATCCGGAAATAGCCTATGACCCCCCGTAACGCCCCGCCGTTTCGCGCCGACCACGTCGGCAGCTTTCTTCGCCCCAGGGAACTGCTGGAGGCGCGCGACCGGTTCAAACAGGGTGCCCTGTCGAAGGCGGACCTGCGCGCGGTCGAGGACCGCGCGATCCGCGACATCGTGCACTTCCAGGAGGATATCGGGCTCCAGGGCATCACCGACGGCGAGTTCCGGCGCACCTATTTTCATATCGACTTTCTGGAGCAGCTCGACGGGGTCGAGACGCGTGGGGGCATCGCGGCGAGCTTTCACAGCGCCGCTGGCGAGGTAAACTTCGCTCCGCCGGTGATGCACGTCACCGGCAAGCTCCGCCACCCACGGCCGATCCAGTTGGAGGACTTCAAGTTCCTTAAGTCGGTTACCAGGCGCGTGCCGAAAGTGACCATTCCATCGCCCACCATGCTGCATTTCCGCGGCGGGCGCGCCGCCATCAGCAAGGAGGCCTACCCGGACATGGAGGCCTTCTACGACGATGTGGCCCGGTGTTATCGCGAGGAGCTCAAGCAGCTCGGGGCAGCGGGCTGTACCTACGTCCAGCTCGACGACACCAATCTCGCCTATCTCTGCGATCCGAAGATGCGCGAGGGCGCGCGCAGCCGCGGCGACGATCCGAACGAACTGCCGCGGCGTTACGCCAAGCTGATCAACGCCGCGATCGCGGTCCGGCCGGCGGGGATGACGGTGTGCACCCACCTGTGCCGCGGCAACTTCAAGAGCGCCTGGGTGGCCGAAGGCGGATACGAGCCGGTTGCCGAAGTGCTGTTCAACGATCTCCGGGTGGACGGATATTTCCTCGAGTATGACGACAAGCGTTCCGGGGATTTCTCTCCGCTTCGGTTCGTGCCCAAAGGAAAGATCGTGGTCCTCGGCCTGGTAACGACCAAGGTGGGAGAACTCGAATCCAAGGACACTCTCAAACGCCGTATAGCCGAAGCGGCGCGCTACGTGCCGATGGATCAGCTCTGCCTGTCGCCGCAGTGCGGATTTTCGAGCACGGTGCATGGCAACGATATCGCGCGCGAGTCGCAGGCCGCGAAGCTGCGTCTGGTGGTCGAGACCGCCCAGGAAGTTTGGGGGACTGTGTAAGCCTGCCAGGGGCCGGCATTTGAAGCGTGGACGCAGAGGATTCTTTTTAATACCTTCTTTTCAATACCCGCTCGACGGGTGCCCTTGAGGGGTACGCAGAGGAAAAAAGAGAGGACGCAAAGGAGAGGCGAACAAGGGAACCCACTGAAATAGTTGCGACCAAGTCTGACGACTATAGTTTTGCCAGGACGAATCTAATCAGTATTTGAATGTCTGCAAACGGCCACAAGCCGTCATTCACGGAGTGGCAACATTGGGCTGCTGATCGTCTGGTTCCGGGCATAACCGGGCGTCCGCATCGAGTTTGGATTTCTATGCCAATTCGGCCATTGCACAGACGGATTGCTACTCGACGACTGTAATCAGCAACCGTCGAGTATCCTGAAAATATTGGTTGGACGAATTCTAGGGTCGATACAGAGGGCTGAATGTCAGCTGCTAAGTACCCAAGAAATTACCCAGATTAAAAAAGGTATCCAAATTGCAATCGTCAAAAAAACCGGCATTGTTTTGTGTAGAATGAGCGTATATGCAGGTGAGGTGCTGCTCGCACCTTCGGGCGCGCAATCCGCCAGACCAATTCGCGCTTTAACAGAGGTCGGCCATGCCCAAAACAATCCGCGATCCCGCCATTCTCAACCCCGCCGCTGGCGCGGCGGAGGACATCACCCGGGTCCGACGCCAGGAGGCCTTGCTTGAAACCGGGGCCCTGCAGAGCGCGATTTTCAACAGCGCCAATTTCTCGAGTATCGCCACTGACGCGAA
>JBBPIT010000114.1:0-3244 GCA_038040175.1 Pseudomonadota bacterium
AGATCACCGTGCTGGACCGTCCGAAGCTGGAAGCACGGGTCTGCGAGTGTTATGCCGTGGTGAAACGCGAATACGGCCGCCTGCTTCCGCAAATCACCGCGACCTAGGGTCGCCATCAGGCGCGACGACCCGAATCGCCTCGGTCGCGCATGTGGAACCTGGTCAGAGCTTCCCTATTTCGGGTAGTTGAGGATGATGTTGACCCGGCGGTTTTCCTGCCGTCCCTCTGCGCTCGTGTTGTAGGCGAAACGTCGGGTCTGGCCGAATCCCGCTGCGGAGAGCCGCGAACGGGCGATACCGAAGTTAACCGCCATGTAATTCACCACGCTCTCGGCCCGGCGCCAGGAGAGCTGCATGGCCTGCTCGGGGGTCCCCTGCTGGTTGCTGGTGTGCCCCTCCACCGTTGCGGTGACGGCGGGGTGCGCCTTCATAAAAATCGCCACCTTGCGCATCTGTTCACGGTACTGGGGCTTGACGTCGGCCCGGTTCGTGTCGAACTCCATTTCCATGGCCATGGTGATTCTGCCGGGGATCGGTTGGAGCCCTTCGATATCCGTCGCGCACGCGATGACGGCGCCGATCCGCCGGTTCAGCCGTCTCCCCTCCTCGGTCCGATTGTCCGCTATGGGGCGCGTCTCTCCGTACCCCACGGCCTTCAGCCGCGATCGGGCGATGCCCAAGCGGTCCACCAGGTAACTCACCACGCTTTCCGCCCGGCGCTGAGACAGTTTCATATTGTCCCCGGTCGTCCCCACCTCATCGGTGTGGCCCTCGATCACTGCCGTGGTGTCGGGGTATTTCTGCATGAAGGCCCCCACCTTGTCGACCTTGTCTTGGTATTCGCGCTGAATGGCGTTCCGGTTAATCTCGAACTGGATGTCGAGGATGCTGCAGTACTGCTGGGTCCGCGCCGGGACCGGCACGACGACCAGCACCGGTGCTGCCGCCACGACAGGCGCAGGAGCCGCGGCAGGCGGCGGGGGAGGGGTTGGGGTTGCCGCCACGACAGGCGCAGGAGCCGCGGTAGGCGGCGGGGGAGGAGTTGCCGCGCGCGGGGCGGGGGCCGGCTTGCTGCCCCCGAACATGACTACCAGGCCGACGGATAACATATCTATGTCGCCGCGGTTGCCGAATGCATCATTGATCCGGTAGCGCTCCCACTCTGTGCGCAGTCCGACAGATTCGGTGAAATCGTATTGAAGCCCCAGGCCGAACTTGTAGTTCGTATCGCGCTTGCTGGGGTCGGGATTCGCCACCGCGACGGCTCCGGTTCCGGCGTAAGAGTCTTTGGCCTGCGCGTACTGCACGCCGATCCGGCCAAACGCGGAAAATTTTTCGGAAAAGGGCAGAATGCCAAGTGCATCGAGATTGAAACCGCTGAGCTTGATGTTCCCGGCCAAGGTTCCCGCCGGGCTCGTCGTCGCCGTGAAACCGAATTCTCCGAGATTGAAATAGCCGGCTTCGAGTGCAAAATTCTTGTTGAACTTCAATCCACCAAAGACTTTATAGCCAATATCGCGGTCGTCATCGTCGATCGAGGTCATTGTGAGACCCCCTCCCAGCAACTCGGCCCTGATCCGCTCGTCGTCGATTTTCGCCATCGACAGGCCGATGCCGAGTCCGCCGTACCAGCCTGAATCAGCCGCGACTGCAGGCTGGCTGTTCATTGCAGCGAATCCCACAAGGCACACTGCCCCCAAGGCTTTAGCTGATTTCATGTTTTTCTCCAAGATAACTTTCCTTGCTTGCACGCCGAACGCTCCGCGCCTTATTGGGCAGGCACGTTAATGACCGTGTCCATCAGCATAACCAAAGCGCCCAGGGACAACACTCTGCCGTTCAGCGTCCCTATCGTAGTGTTGCCGGCGGTGGAGAACGGGGCTCCAGCCTGAGAAATGATGGTTCCTACCATGGCGCTTCGCGGCCGGAATTACTTCAGCCGCATGTCATTCTTGACCGACGTCACGCCCTTGACGCCGCGCGCAAGCGCGACCGCCTTGTTGATATCGGCACGGGAACTCACGAAGCCGCTCAACTGAACCGTGCCCTTGAAGGTTTCGACGTTGATCTCGGCCGATTTCAGCGAAGGCTCGTTGAAGATCGCCGCTTTCACTTTAGTCGTGATGACGGAGTCGTCGACGTATTCCCCCGTGCTCTCCTGTTTGGACGTGCCCGCGCAACCCAGCATGGACGCCAGCAGGACGGCGAGGAAAAAGGCGGAAAAATGCTTGAGTTGCTGCATGGCTGAATTCTCCTGAAGAATGAAAAAATGCGAAACCAAACTCCGTTGACCTCGATGCCTCCGAAGGCGGTGATCCTTACCGCCTCGAGAGGTTCCACCCGTTGCGGTTGCGACGATGCGCGAATTGTGTTCCCCCTTAAATCGGCGTTCTGTGCGTTTCCGTACATACGGCGCAGGACTTTTGAACTAACCTTGCATCCGTCGCGGGGCTCACGCCGGTCGCGGCAATACGGTCATCTCCGGGGCTCGAAACGATCCGTTCACCATGCACGCGCCGCACACTCCAAAGCAGAACCCTCTTCTCGCCACCGTGGCTGAACCGTCCGAAGCTGGAAGCACGGCTCTGCGCGTGTCATGCGGTGGTCAAACGGAATCCGATCGCCTGCTTTCCCGCATCGCGATGGTTGACCAGCTCTCGTGAACGAGACCGTGCTCAATCCTCTCCGCGTGCCGCCTGTTGGGCCTCCGACGACGCAATCGAACCGGGAGAGTGCAGGGCAGGTTGCGCGCGGAGCATCCATTGAAAACAGCCTGCTCGCCGCCATCCCTCGCAAGGAGTATCGGCGTCTGGCTGCCGGGCTCGAACCGGTCGCGTTGACCTTCGGCGAGGTGCTCTACGAACCCGGGGAGACGATCCGCCATGTCTACTTTCCCGGTGCCTCCCTGGTGTCGTTGCTGACGCTGGCGGACGGCCACCTGGCCCTGGAAGTCGGCCTGATCGGCCGCGAGGGCATGGTCGGCATTCCTCTGGTGCTGGGACAAAATGTGTCGCCGGTTCGCGCCCTGGTGCAAGGGACCGGGACGGCCCTGCGGATGAAATCTGCGCACTTCCTCAAGGAATTCCGACTCAGCCTGCCGTTGCAGCAAGAGCTGTACCGCTACACCAATACATTGATGGCCCAGATCTCCCAAACCGCCGCGTGCAACCGTTTTCACGTGGTGCAAGAGCGCCTCGCCCGCTGGCTGCTGATGACCCACGACCGCGTAAAGTCGGATCAATTC
>JBBPIT010000115.1:0-2992 GCA_038040175.1 Pseudomonadota bacterium
AGTCCCGATATGACCATCGGGGAAGCCGCAAGAAAGATGCGCGATGGGGACTTCGGAATGATGCCGGTCGGAGAGGACGATCGCATGATAGGGACGATCTCGGATCGCGACATCGCGATTCGCGCCGTCGCCGAGGGCAAGGACGCCGGCACCTAAGGTTCGTGACGTGATGTCCGAAGGCATCGCCTGGGCCTACGAGGACGACTCGGTCGAACAGGCCGCCAAGATCATGAGCGAGCGCCAGGTGCGGCGTTTGCCGGTCGTGGATCGCGACAAGCGGCTGGTCGGCATCGTGGCGCTGGGCGGTTTTGCCGTCGAAAGTTTGGAAATCCGGCCGGCTGCTCAGGCGCTTTCGGAAATCTCGAGGCCATCCTAGCCCACTACGCTGCCACGGCGATCGATTAGCGTCTACAAAGAATGTTCAGGGAGACCGACTACATCGGGTGAATGGAAGCGCACATTCCTTCAGCGGAATGCTTGGGACGGCTGAAGGCTCGTGTGTCGTTCCACTGCAGCATCTCCTGCAAGTGCTGAAAGGGAGAAACGGACATTGGAAGCGGGCAAGACGCTGATGGCGGCCGTGGCTATTGGCGGAGGTGCTGCGGCGCGCAACTGGGTGATGGGACGTCATTGAGCCGCACGGGCCTGTCTGCCTCAAGTGGTAGTCCATTTATCTTGAATTTAAAGGAGGAAACATCATGACCATGTTGAAAGTGATCGAAGTCCTCGCCCAATCGGACAAGAGCTGGGAGGATGCGGCGCAACAGGCGGTCAAGGAGGCGTCGAAGACGGTTCGCAACATCAAGTCGATCTATATCCATGACATGGAAGCGACGGTCGAGAACGGCAAGATTGCGAACTACCGGGTCAACGCCAAGATCTCCTTTCTGCTCGAATGAAGCTGAGACGGTCGGCGCATGCTCCGGGAACAGGAAGCGGTCGATCAGGCCTCTGAGGCCCAGAGGAGGTTGGTTCAGGCGCTGCGCGATCCCGCCTGCTATCCGCACCCGTCGGGAGCATATCGATCATCGAAAAGATCCTGTCGAAGTTGGTTGAGGGAACGCCTCAGGTTGATACCTACGAGGTTTCCAACTCCACCTTCCACAAGGTCGCAGCTGCTGCAACGGCGTAAAGCAAGTAGGTGTTTTGCGTACGGCAAAGGGCGGGCCCAGCCCGCCCCGTCTGCCGTCTGTTGACAGGAAACTACATTGGGGAAATGAGGAGACGGCGATGACCCACGTATACACAGACGCTGCCGAGAAATCTCACGGCAAATCGAAGACCGCTGCGACGCCGCAGCAGACCCATGAAGCACCAGCCCTTGCAGCCGTAGATCCGAAGGAGCGTCACCACGGGGTTGCCGAGGCCGCCTACTTTCGCGCTGAGCATCGGGGCTTCCTGCCCGGGAACGAGCTTCAGGACTGGCTGGATGCGGAAGCCGAGTTCGACAAGCCGCTCACGCAGGTCTCAAGCCCGGCTCTTCCCATCGGGCGACGGAGCCGGATTTTTGTGCTTGAGAAAATCCTGGACCGACTGACGGGACTCGGCCAGCTCTGACCGGAATGCCGCATCGATGTCTTCCCACAACGATCGGAGAACGGACGCAGTCAGATACTCCGCGCCGGTCATCGGCGGGGCGGTCGCGGCAAGGGACTCAAGCTCTTCGGGCGACGGGGCTGGCGTCCGGGAATTCGCGCCGAGTTCCCCGACGTCCGGCATGGTGCACACGATTTCGTCGTCACCACACCTGCCGCAGCGATGATCGAGACCTTGCTGGTCTAAATGCCCTGCACCAGGTGGAGACCTGCTGGATCCTTGACCCTAAACGCCCGACCCCCTGCACATCCGTGCGCAGTCAGTTGACCACCCAAGTCCGCGGGGACCCCCGGATGAGGGCGGGTCCGCCGCGTTCGCTTGACCGATTAGGGGTGCCTGCGGATAACGGAGCTGCAGCAGTCTGGAGTAGCGAAGTCGCTGAACGATAGGAAATTCAATCCTGCTTTTTTCGCGCGTCTGGCCGATGGCGACGGTCTGGCGCTGATTAAGCGCTGCCGAGCATTGCGCCGAGAGCATGTTGCGCCTGCACTCGGTCGATAGCAATGCCGGTTAGGTCAAGATGGCACGAATCCTGAAAGGCATGGGGTCATCGCTCGGTGCGAGGGGGATGACCGCGTTTCGCGGCCAGTCGGGCGCTTGCGCGGGCGGGCCGCGCTCGGCGGGATCGGGCACCCAGCGCCCGAGGTGCTCGAGGATGCGCCGCACCACGCCCGGATCGTCGATCAGCGAACACGATTGGCGCGCGACATCCCGCCCGGATGGCCGCCGCAGGCGGCATCGGGCCGCGATCGAGCTTGCCCGAAACCTACGCGCTGATGTGGTCGGTTTTGTCGCGACGCCGGAGTACAAAATGCACGTCATCAAAGATGCGGTGTTTGCGCCCGGAACGCTCTCGGAAGCCGATTTCAGCAAAGCAGTCAAACGCAAAGAAGTATCTTGGCGAGATCGAGAAGATGGCGCAGGATGCGGGCGTTCCGTTCAGCGGGGTGTCGGTGACCAGTGAGCACCCTGCCGTCGCCATTGTCGATGCCGCCGACCGACACGCATGCGATCTGATTTTCATGGGTTCGCACGGGCGCAGCAGCATTGCCCAGATTTTTCTTGGCGGTGTGACCACCAAGGTGCTCTCGCTGTCATCGCTTCCGGTGATGGTTTTCCGGCCGGGAAAGACCAAATCTGCGGCCGGGCACGCCAAATGAATATTCCAAGTACGCCATCGCCACGAGCCTGGCCGGTGTGCTGCGTTTCGGCATCGCACACGCACGCCGGTCAAACGCGTGGCGGGATACGTGGCGCAGCGGCCAACCGGGAGCAAGGCCACAGCAACTCGCAAACGACTCAACACATGCGTCCACCAGCGTGAAGGCATGACGGATGAACAGGATCAATTTTTCGCAGCGCCGCGACGCGATGGTTGAAAGTCACATCGCCGGCC
>JBBPIT010000116.1:0-2875 GCA_038040175.1 Pseudomonadota bacterium
TCACCCTTCACCCTTCACCCTTCACCCTTCACCCTTCACCCTTCACCCTTCACCGCTTTTAGAACCCGTCCTTCCATTTCCGCAGCGCTGCAAATACCTCGACCGGGTTTGTGAGGGTGCGACCGGCAAAGCGGCTGGCCGAAGTGACCAAGGCCGCTTCGCGGACGCGCAGGAAAGGATTGGTGGCGCGCTCGACTCCGATGGTAGAGGGCAGGGTGGGCTTGCCGCGATCGAGCGCCGCGCGTACGGCGATGCCGCGTTCCGCGAGCGCAGGATTTCCCGGCTCTGCGGTATCGGCAAAGCGCAGATTGGCAAGCGTGTACTCGTGTCCGCAATAGACCAGAGTCTCGGAGGGCAGATCGGACAGTTTGCTCAGCGACGCGTGCATTTGCGCCGGTGTGCCCTCGAACAGGCGCCCGCAGCCGCATGAGAACAGGGTGTCGCCGCAGAACAACAGCGCGTCGCCGTAAAAGGCGATGTGACCCGCGGTATGGCCCGGAATGTCGAGTACGCGCAGGCGTACGCCGATGCCCGGCACTTCGATTTTGTCGCCTTCCACGAGCTTTCGCGTGACGCCGGGAATGTTCTCGCGCGCCGGCCCGAATACCGGTACGTTATACTTCGACAGCAGATCGGCGTTGCCTCCGACATGATCTGCGTGGTGATGGGTATTGAGTATCGCGGTAAGATGCAGACCCTCGGGGCGCAGGTAATCGAACACGGGCCCGGCATCGCCGGGATCCACGACCGCGGCATTGGTGCCGCGTCGCAGGCACCAGATATAGTTGTCCTTGAACGCGCGGATTGGAGCGATGGTGGTCATTTCCATGGCCGTATCTTTCTTGGCCTGATACTGAATGTCAATGCAGCCTGCATCCTCCAGCCCGTCCGCATGGCTGTCCACGCCGCTCGGTGCGCACCTGCTCGAAGCCGAGCTGCGCTATTTCGACCAGGAACTGGCCGACGTGTTCGGATTCAACGCATTCCAGCTCGGACTGCCGGAATTTGATTTCCTGCGCGCCAACCGCATGCCGTATCGCTGGGTGACTGGAATGGACGGGCCGGTGCGGCTGCAGTCGGATCTGTGCGCGCTGCCGATCCAGTCGGCGGTTGCCGATCTCGTGGTGCTGCCGCACGCGCTCGAATTCAGCAACAATCCCCATCAGGTGCTGCGCGAGGTCTCGCGCATCCTCATGCCCGAAGGGCACGTGGTCCTGTCGGGATTCAATCCCTGGAGCCTGTGGGGCGTGCGGCGCCTGGCGAACCGCAGGGACGGCGTTTATCCGTGGTCCGGCCAGTTCATCAATCTGCCGCGGATCAAGGACTGGATGGCGCTGCTGGGCTTCGAGCTCGCGGGCGGGCGCATGTGCTGCTACGCGCCGCCTCTGGCCACCGAGAAATGGTTTCGCCGTTTCGACTTCATGGAAGAGGCGGGCGACCGCTGGTGGCCGTTCGCCGGAGGAATCTATTTCCTGCACGGCATCAAGCGCGTGCCGGGCATGCGCATCATCACGCCGAAATGGAAGTCCGTGGAGGTGAAGAAAAAGGCGTTGGCTGCGGTGCCGCACAAGACCAACGGCCATGACGACGCGCTGGCAGCGCGCACCAATCACATGGCCGGTGACCCGCAATGAGCGAGGTCGTCGACATTTACACCGACGGTGCGTGCAAGGACAATCCCGGGCCGGGCGGGTGGGGCGTATGGCTGAAGTGGGGCGATCACGAGAAGGAATTGTTCGGCGGCGAGCCCGAGACCACCAACAACCGCATGGAGCTGACCGCGGTGATCGAGGCGCTGGCATCGCTGAAGCGGCGCTGCAGGGTTCGCCTGCACACCGATTCCCAATACGTGCACAACGGCATCTCCATCTGGATTCACGACTGGAAGAAGCGCGGCTGGCGCACCGCGGACAAGAAACCGGTCAAGAACGTCGATCTCTGGCAGAAGCTGGACGAACTGGTCCAGAAGCACGACGTCGAGTGGATATGGGTACGCGGCCATGACGGCAATCCCGGCAACGAACGCGCCGACGAACTCGCGAATCGCGGCGTCGCCGCTGAGCTACACTGATCCCTCACCCCTCGCCCCTCTTTCCTCGCCCCTGAATCTGATGCGCCAGATCATCCTCGATACTGAGACTACGGGCCTGGATCCTTCGCTCGGGCATCGAATCATCGAAATCGCAGCGGTGGAGATCGTCAATCGCCGCTTCACCGACCGGCATCACCACCAGTACGTGAATCCTGAGCGGGAGATCGAAGCCGGGGCGATCGAAGTGCACGGGATCACCGGCGAATTCCTCCAGGACAAGCCGAAGATGCGCGAGGTGGCGAAGGAGTTTCTCAATTTTGTCTCCGGCGCCGAGTTGATCATCCACAACGCCCCCTTCGACGTGGGCTTCCTCGATCACGAACTTGCGCTGCTCGAACTGCAACCGATCAGCCACTATTGCCCGCTGATCACCGATACGCTGAAAATGGCCAAAGGCCTGCATCCCGGCAAGCGCAACTCGCTGGACGCGCTGTGCGAGCGCTACCAGATCGACAACTCCGCGCGCACGCTGCACGGCGCGCTGCTGGACGCGCGCCTGCTGGCCGAGGTCTATCTGGCGATGACCCGCGGCCAGGACAGCCTGCTGATGGACATCGGCGAATCGTCCTCGCCCCTGCTCGACGGCGCGCTTTCCGACGAGAAACTGGAGTTGATCGTGCTGCGCCCCACGTCGGACGAGCTTGCCGCCCACGCACAGCAAATCGAGGACATCGACAAGGCGTCCAAAGGGGCTTGCCTGTGGAAGAAGTTGGACCAGAATGCGTGACTAGGGAAGCTCTGCATAAGTCCCGCATGCGCGACCGAGGCGATTCGGGTCGAGGG
>JBBPIT010000117.1:0-1466 GCA_038040175.1 Pseudomonadota bacterium
GCTAGTGGACTGATTCAATCACATGCTTCCCGCGTCTGACAGCGGCGATGACGCGGTTGGGATCGGCGGTCCAGACGAATGGTTTGGGATCGGCATTGGTTTCTGCGACGAAGCGGTTGATGGCGGCCTGGAGATCGACGACGGACCGGAAGACGCCGCGCTTGAGCCGCCGGCGGGTCAGTTTGGCAAAGAAGCCCTCCACCGCGTTCAGCCAAGACGCTGAGGTCGGGGTGAAGTGGAATGTGAAGCGGGGGTGGCGCGTCAGCCAGGCCCGGACCTTCGGATGCTTGTGGGTTCCGTAGTTGTCGAGGATGACGTGGATGAGCTTGCCGGCCGGCACCTCGGCCTCGATGGCGTTGAGGAAACGCAGGAACTCCTGATGCCGGTGACGCTGCATGCAACGGCCGAGAACCTTGCCGTCCAAGACGTTGAGGGCGGCGAACAGGGTCGTGGTGCCGTGTCGCTTGTAGTCGTGTGTCATGGTTCCGGCCCGCCCCTTTTTCATCGGCAGGCCTGGCTGGGTGCGGTCGAGAGCTTGGATCTGCGACTTTTCGTCGACCGACAGCACAACGGCATGGGCCGGCGGATCGACATACAGCCCGACAACATCCCAGAGCTTGTCGGCAAACTTTGGATCCTTGGAGAGTTTGAAGCAACGGATGCGGTGCGGCTGCAGCCCGTGCGCCTTCCAGATACGCTGCACGGTCGAGGCGCCAATCCCAACCGTTTTGGCCATCATGCGCAGCGTCCAATGGGTCGTCTCCCCGGGCGGATCAGCAGTCGTGAGATCGACCACGCGCTGGACCATTGCCGCGGGCGTGGGCGCCTTTCCCGGCTTTCGGGTCTTGTCGCGCAGAAGCCCGTCGACGCCCTCTCGCATGAAGCGCTCCTGCCACCGCCAGACCACCGGCTTGGACAACCCCGACCGGCCGATGATCTCAGTGGTGCCGCAACCTTCGCCGGTCGCCAGGATGACCTTGGCGCGAGCAACATGTTTCTGTGGGCGGTTGCGATCCCCGAGGATGGCCCTCAGCCGGCGCCGGTCCTCAGACGTGACGTTCACAATGATCCCTGCTCTCATGCCGAGAGCATGAACTGCTTCGTCCCATCAGGGAATCCTCTGTATGGCACGATCCACTAGCTTCCCGCCGGGTTTTGTTGCAATCGCGGACAAAATTGCCAAGGTCGACCAACCATACGCAACGCCAGTCTCCAACACCCGAGCGGCATCGCTCGAGCAACAAAGAGTATACAGAAGATCTATGTCGGCGGCCCCGCCCATTCGGGTGCGCGCCGCGCCGACGCGCGCCTGCGCCTCGGCAAGACGTTGGGGCCACTCCTTGGCAAGAAAGCGCGGTTCGGGGCTAGCCAACTGTAGAGATTTGAGGGCCGATGAAGGTTCAACGGCCGTTGCTTCACATCTCTGCTGAGCCTGCTCCGCGGTATGAAAGTCAGATGGGGTCCGG
>JBBPIT010000117.1:1476-2763 GCA_038040175.1 Pseudomonadota bacterium
CGGCACTTGTGGCTGAGCACGGGCACTACCGCAACGTATGTCGTTCCCCAACTGGACGTGCGGGTTCGAGTCCCGCCGCCCGCACCACTCATTCCGGGTCAGCCGGGTCAGGATCAATCGCCATATGTGGGGCCAATAGCGAGGGTACATCAAACGCCGGCTATAATTTCTCAGCTTAGAAGGGGTGACCATTCTCCGAGACCTCATCAGTCAGCGTTCACGGGTGTTTCATTTCGATAACGCGAGGTGTCGATCGACTTCATCCGACATCCACCCGATGACCGGCTTGTTGAGCTGAGATTGCGGCTATGGACGGGCATTGGCAAGACCGAACCTTGGCCATGGGGGCTGCCATGCATCAAAGCCGGTGACCGTCAGCGCGTTGCACGCCAGGAATGTCGATTTCGCCTTCATCAAGACACACCTCTCCTGTGGTTCTTGCTGGAACTCATGACAACCGAACCGCGTCACGCCGGCGCTGGATCAGGCGGTGGCCGCAGTTCGGCGATCAGCCGCAGGATCTCGGCGAACAGCATCCTGGGCACGGCGACCTCGGCCATCTGGAAGGCAACGTAACGGCCGTGGCTGACGACCTTCGCGCCGATCTTGATCAGCTTCTCCTTCAGGCTTGTCAGCGACCAGTCCTTGATCGGCTGCGGCGTTGCCAGCGTGCGCAGGAAGTTGCCGAGATTGTAGGCGAGCGCGTGAAGCTGAAGCCGCACGGCATTGGCGGCGAACGAACGGCACGACAATCGCGTCCACCTGATCGCGCCCTTCCCCTCCTTGATCCATTGCTCCGCCGTGCCGCGCTGATTGTAGAAGGCGACAACGCGCTCGGCCGGGCGTGACAGGTTGGTGACGATGAACCCGACGCGGGGATAGAGCTCGCCGGGATGCCACTCGACCTTGGCGACGACGCGGCGTGGGGTCTTCCAGCTTCCCGCCTGATAGCGGAAGTTGGCGTAGTACCGTCGAACCTGGTTGGGAGGACGCCCGACCGGGCGCTTGAGCAGGTAGCCGATCTTGTCCTGCAGAATCCGGTTGGCGGGAAGCCGGATCGCATACTTGAACCGCGCGGCTTCCAGAAACTCGTAGACCTCGGGGTTCGCAAAGCCGGCGTCGGCCCGGAAATAGATGCGCGAGACCTTGCCCCGATAGCGTTCCACGACCGGCTCCAGCACGTCTTGCCAGCCGTCGGCGCTGTGGACGTTGCCGGGACGAAGGGCACAGCGTTCCAGATCGCCGAACTGATTGAACACGAACAGCGGATGATAGCAGGTGCAGGCG
>JBBPIT010000118.1:0-2762 GCA_038040175.1 Pseudomonadota bacterium
GCAGGGGAGTTTGTCTGAGAAATACGACTCAAAGACGAATTCTCGGCGGAGTTCGCCGTGCGTCGGCGCGTTGGAAAGGACCTTGCCGGTGATCTCGCCCTCCTTGGCGATTCCTGGCATTGGTCCGGAAATCGGGGCGTTCCTTGGTGCGATAGCCGTCACGCCATCCGCAAATGTGTCTGCAGTTGGCACCAGGCGGACCAACCCGAGGGGCCATTGGGATTTCAGCTACTGACCGATGCTGTCGATAAACGTTTTTCGAGGGGCGAGTGAGCAACATTGAGTCAAGATAGGAGTCTGGCGCGCAATATAGATTCAAAAAACTCGGCACCTGGATTCGATTGTTGCCCGCGCGCTGCTCGTCGCCGACTTTATCGACAGCATCGACCCAAAGATGGGGTAATCGGCCGGCCGACTTGTGGATAGCTGAAGATTTGGGGTGCTGCGCTTCAGGCTGATGGGTGAAACGAGGTCCACGTTTGCGGCCTCAAGCATCAGAAGGAGAAGCGCAGCATGGACCATTTTGCTGGACTAGACGTTTCGGTCAAGGAGACGAGCGTCTGCATCGTGGATGACACGGGCAGGATTGTGCGGGAAGTGAAGGTGGCGAGCGAACCCGAGGCGCTGCTGGCGGTGCTGACAAACCCCGCCTGCCACTTCAAGCGGATTGGATTGGAAGCCGGGCCGCTGTCGCAATGGCTTTTCAGCGCTCTCGCCGAAGCGGGCTTGCCGGTGATCTGTGTTGAGACGCGGCACATGCGGGCGGTGTTGAAGGCGCAGATCAACAAGACGGACCGCAACGATGCGCGCGGCATCGCGCAGATGATGCGGGTGGGGCTTTATCGTCCGGTGCATGTGAAGACGTTACGCAGTCAGAAACTGCGGATGCTGCTGACCCATCGCAAGCTGCTGCAGTCGAAGGCCATCGCCATTGAGAACGATCTGCGCGCCACCTTGCGCAACTTCGGTCTCAAGGTGGGCGTGGTGGGGACGGTAAAGTTCGAGGCGCGCATCAAGGAGCTTGTCGAGAACCTTCCCGACTTGGTCGTGCTGGTCGAACCGCTACTCATTGTCCGGCGGGTACTTCGCGAGCAGATCGGCATCCTGCACCGCCGCTTGCTGGCCATCGTTCGGGATGATGACGTGTGCCGGCGCCTGATGACGGTCCCCGGTGTCGGCCCGGTGGTGGCGCTGACCTATCGTGCCACCGTCGACGTGCCATCGCGCTTCAGAAACTCCAAGGCGGTCGGGGCGGCGTTTGGACTGACGCCCTCTAAGCATCAATCGGGCGAGAGCAACCGAACTGGCGGAATATCACGGTGCGGAGATGAGATGATGCGGATGATGCTCTACGAAGCGGCCCATATCATGCTGGTGCGTTCGGCAAAATGGTCATGGCTCAAGGCCTGGGCGATGAAGATCGCCAGGCACCGCGGGCTGAAAAAGGCGATTGTGGCCTTGGCGCGTCGATTGGCCGTGATCATGCACCGCATATGGGTTGACGGCACCGAGTTCCGCTGGACCCGGGAAGTCGCAGCGGCATGAGAGCGGCGCGGGATCAAATGCGATAGGAGGAAACTCGAGTTCCACCGAGCGGTGGAATGATGTCCCTCGCGGGACGACGGATGAGGTGAGATCGTATGTCCGCTTGGACCTACCGTTCGTCTAACGGCAAGGCCGCCCCAAAGATTGTTCCACCTCGTCTTCGAATCCCATGATGGAAGGGCCTTGGTGCCGATTCCGAAGAGAAGCACGAGCCCGCGAGCGGCGTCGACACTGAATTGGTGGATAGTCTGAAAACGCTTGACCCCGAACGGCCGATTAGAGAAGCGGACATCCAAGCGCAGTATTCCCTAGGGCTCTTGACGACCGCGATCTCGCAGAGAAGCCGAGTTGGCCCACCGGCCCCTGGCGCCTGCTGCTTTTGTGGAACGATGCCTGTCCCCCGACGTTCTCATGGCAAGCGCGAGATGCGCTCCATTATTCGGATTTACGGACGAATGACGATGGCGAGCTGGGTCGGCACCGAGCGCAAGAGTAGGTCTTTAAAGGAGCTCGATGTTGGCGACCTTTATGATCAGCTCGAGTCCATGGGAGCCTATATAAAAGAACTAACAAGTGGTTTCGGCAAAAAGGCAAGCCGCCAATACGGTCGTGCGCGCGACGTTGTGACGGACACGGCCCATGATGCCGAAGCGACGATGAAAGACAATCTCGCCGCATCTGGGAGCTGGCCGAGCAGAAGGGGCTGACGCTGCGGAGCGCGGCGCTCGTCGGCGGGATCAGAGAAGTTGCAGGCGCGCTCGCCGCGCGAGGGATCTATCCGTGACGGTCGTCCGCGAAGCGATGATCACCGACCCGCGTGTATGCGGTGCGGACGCGACCGCGCAAGAGGCGGGTGAGGCGCTCTCGCGGCCCGAGGTGCGGGCCGTGTTCGTGTGCGACGACGGCCGGCTGGTCGGGGTGGTGACGCGGAAGACGCTCGTCCGCGAGGTGGTCGCCACCGGCCGGGACCCGGGCGCGACGCCGCTGGCCGAGATCGCCGAGGAGCCGCACTGGACGATCGAAGCGGACATGCCCGTCGAGCAGGCTTTCCATTTCCTCGAGGAGCACGACGCCGAGCGCGTGCCCGTGGTCGACGGCGGCCGGCTCGTCGGTGTCCTCTCGCGCGAGCTCCTGCAGCGGCGTTTGGCCGAGGACGAAGAGCCTCAGCAGCAGGTGTAGGCGCCGGGCGGGGCGTCGCCTTCGACCGGCTCCGGCAG
>JBBPIT010000119.1:0-2687 GCA_038040175.1 Pseudomonadota bacterium
TACAAAGGGGGAAGCCCGGTGTTGTTTCAACATCTGTTCTGGTTCTTCGGCCATCCCGAGGTTTACATTGTCGCCCTGCCGGCCTTCGGCATCGTCTCCGACCTGATCAGTGTTAATGCAAGAAAAAACATCTTCGGCTATCGGATGATGGTCTGGGCGATTCTGGCTATCGGCGGCCTCAGTTTCATAGTGTGGGCGCACCACATGTACGTCAGCGGGATGAACCCGTACTTCGGCTTCTTTTTTGCCACCACCACGCTGATCATCGCCGTCCCCACGGCCCTCAAGGTCTACAACTGGGTGCTGACGTTGTGGCGCGGTGACATCCACCTCACCGTCCCCATGCTGTTTGCCATCGGCTTCGTCTTCACCTTTATCAACGGCGGGTTAACGGGCCTGTTCCTGGGTAACGTGCCCGTGGACCTCCCGCTTTCCGACACCATGTTTGTGGTCGCCCACTTCCACATGGTGATGGCCGTGTCGCCAATCCTGGTTGTGTTCGGGGCGATCTACCATTGGTACCCCAAGGTCACTGGGCGCATGCTGAACGATACCCTGGGCAAATTTCATTTCTGGGTCACCTTCCTCGGGACCTATGCCATCTACTATCCCATGCATTACCTGGGCTTTTTGGGCGTGCCGCGCCGGTACTATGCAATCGAAGGTACGGACTTTATCCCCCAGTCGGCGCACTCCTTGAACGTCGCTATCACCATCGCGGCGTTGATCGTGGGCGCCGTGCAACTGGTGTTTTTGTACAACCTGATCTGGAGTTATTTCAAGGGCAAGCCATCGGGTGGCAACCCCTGGCGCGCCACCACGCTGGAGTGGCAAACCCCCCACACCCCGCCGAAGCATGGCAACTTTGGCCCGACGTTACCGGTGGTCTATCGCTGGGCTTACGACTACAGCGTGCCAGGAGCCCCCGAAGACTTCATACCGCAAAACCAGCCGCCGGGTAAGAAGACCAAAGGCCTCGAGGAAACCCTTGACGAGGGCGAGGTTGGTCCACAAACGCGCGGCGCCTTGGGCACCCAGAAGCCTCTCGGCGGGTAGTCGTGACGATCTCATTATTGGTTTTGTGCGCAATCATGGCCATCGTTGTATGGTGGCTATGGCGACAAACGCTAGGGGTCAGGCCGTGGATAGAGCAGAGCCCGATCGAAAACGTTCAAGGCGACGCTGCATTATCCCTGCCCTCAGTGGAAGCTGCATTATCCCTGCCCCCAGTGAAAGTCGGTCTTGGGGTGTTCCTTGCGGTCGCCACTTCTCTGTTCGCGCTGCTTATCAGTGCCTACTTCATGCGAATGATGGGGACGGACTGGACTACCTTGGCCGTTCCGAGGGTGCTCTGGCTGAACACAGGTGTGCTGATCCTAAGCAGTATCGCCATGCAATGGACACGCGCTGCTGCACAACGTGGACAGACAGACGGCGTCAGAACCGGCCTGATTGCCGCGGGCATTTTCACCTTTTCGTTTCTGGCTGGACAGCTATGGGCGTGGCAACAACTGAACGCCTCAGGTTATTCTGGAGCGGGTAATCCAGCCAGCGCTTTCTTTTACCTGCTCACCGCGCTGCACGGCTTGCACCTGTTGGGCGGCCTGTGGGTCTGGAGCAAGACCACCGCCAAGGTCTGGCGCGGCGGCGTCGAGGCGGGCGATGTACGCTTGACCGTGGAGCTGTGCACGGTGTACTGGCACTATCTGCTCGTGGTTTGGCTGGTGTTGTTCGCTGTGCTGTTGTCTAGCGGCCTGTCATCTCGCTCGACCGACATGACGGGCGCGGATTTCGGCAAGGATTTCCAACTCACCGACTACAACGGCCAGCCGCGTAGACTTTCCGATTTCCGCGGCAAGGTGGTGGCGGTGTTCTTCGGCTACACGCACTGCCCCGAAGTATGTCCTGCCACGCTCGCCGAGCTGTCCGCGGCGGTGAAGAAGCTGGGGCCCGATGGCGGGAAAGTTCAAGTCCTGTTCGTCACCGCCGACCCGGAGCGCGACACGCCTGAGGTCCTCAAACAGTATGTAAGCGCGTTCGATCCCGCCTTTGTGGGGCTGCGCGGCACACTGGAGCAGACCGCGCAGGTGGCAAAGGACTTCCAGCTCATCATCCGGAAGAACCCCGGTGCCGACGCGAACACCTACACCGTCGATCACTCCGCGGGAACGTACCTCTACGACGCGAGCGGCAAGCTGCGGCTGTACCTGCGCTATGGGCAGGGCGCCGATGTGTTTGCGGACGAGATCGGTCAGCTTCTCAAGGCGAGCTAGCTAGAGCTTAACCGCGTGGCCGCAGAGGACACCGGGAACACAGAGATAGAACCACGAGATTTCAACGCAAAGTGTGGAGCTGTGCACGGTGTACTGGCACTGCCTGCTCCTGGTTTGGCTGGTTTTGTGCGCTTTGCTGCTGCATACCTAAGGGGGATCAAAAAACATGACGCAACCGGTGCTGACGAGTACGGGAAAGGCTCTCCCGCTGCCTGAAGGCTTGCCAGGCATCATCGCCGACTGGTCCTCGGACCAGCGGGCGTTCAAGAAGGTCCCCTGGGGCAAGGCAATGATGTGGATCTTCCTCCTCAGCGATACCTTCATCTTCAGCGCTTTTTTGATCTCGTACATGAACGTGCGAATGTCCACCACGGACCCCTGGCCCAACCCCAGTGAGGTTTTCGCATTGACGCT
>JBBPIT010000120.1:0-2676 GCA_038040175.1 Pseudomonadota bacterium
GCGCCTCGCCCGCTGGCTGCTGATGACCCACGACCGCGTAAAGTCGGATCAATTCCGCATGACGCATGAATTCCTCGGGCACATGCTGGGGGTGCGGCGGGTCGGCGTCACCAAGGCCGCCCAGGCGCTGCAGAAGCGCAAGCTGATCAGTTACAGCCGCGGCGACATCACCGTCCTCGACCGCAGAGGCCTCGAAGCAGCGGCTTGCGAATGCTACGAGGTCGTCAAGTACATGCACGACGGCTCGCAGGTCGAGCATGCAATGCGCAAGATGTGGATATCCGCAGCAGCGTGACCGCTGTCGAGCGCCAAAGAAAAAGGCCCGGACCGGGGTTGCCGTTCCGGGCCTTTTTTTTGGGGCTTCCGGCTGGCGCCGGAGAACCGGATCAATGCACCAGTTGGTTGATTTCGATGATCGGCAGCAATATCGCGAGCACGATCATCAGCACCACTCCGCCCATCACCAGGATCATCACCGGCTCGAGCAGCGTCAGGAACACTGCCAGGCGCCGCTCCAGTGCCTGGGTTTCCAGGTGCGCGGCGCGCTCGAGCATCTGCTCGAGCTTCCCGCTCACCTCCCCGCTTGCGACCAGATGGATCAGCAGCGGCGGAAACGCGCGGGTTTCACCCAGCGCGCGGGCCAGGCTCGCGCCTTCGCGCACCCGCTCGATGGCGTGCTCTACCGCCTCCCGCAACACCATGTTGGTCATCACCCGTGCAGCGGAAGCAAGTGCGGAGAGCAGTGGCACACCGCCCCCGACCAGAATCGCAAGCGTGCTGGCGAAGCGCGAGGTGTTGACGCCGCGAATCAGCGATCCCAGCCAGGGCATGCGCAGCAACAAGGCGTGCCAACTGCGTCTTGCCGCATCGCGGCGCAGCGCCACGCGCGCGGCTGCAAACCCGCCGCCGATAATTACCACGAGATACGGCCAGGCCCCGCGCAAGAAATCGCTCAATGCGATCAGCGCGCGCGTGAGCAAAGGCAGGCTCTGGCGCGACTGCTGGAATACCTGCACCACCTGCGGCACCACGTAGACCAGCAGTCCGGTGACGATCGCGAGCGCCACGATCGTGACCAGGATGGGGTAAAGCAGCGCGAGGCCGGTTTTCTGTTTCAGCGCCTGGCGGGCGTCGAGATAGCCGGCAAGATGCTGCAACACGGTCGGCAGCGCGCCCGATTCCTCGCCGCCATGCACCAGCGCCCGGTAGAAATCCGGAAAGCTCTTTTCGTAAGCGCCCAAGGCACCCGCCAATGAACTGCCGGCTGTTACTTCGGTCTTGACCCCGGTCAGCACTTCCCGCGTCACCGGCTCGGTGGCCGCTTCGATCAGGGCGTTGAGCGACTGCTCCATGGTCAGGCCGGAGGCGAGCAGTGTCGCCATCTGCCTGGTCACCAGGCTCAACTCGGCCGGTGAGATGCCGCGCGCCCACGCCTGCCGCGCGCGCTCGCGCGCGTGCACCTGGCCGATCATCGAGGGCAGCAGGCCCTGCGCGCGCAACTGCATGCGCGCCTGGCGCGCCGTGTCGGCCTGCACCACGCCGGATACCGTGCGACCGGCGGCGTCCAGCGCCTGATACTGGAATGCTTCCATTGTCGAAACGATTTCCTGGCGGCGGCTACTCGCGCGTAACGCGCACCACTTCTTCGAGGCTGATCACGCCCTGCCCCGCCCAGCGCATGCCGTCGTCGCGCAGCGAGCGCATGCCGCGGGACACCGCATGCTCGCGCAGTGTCTGCTCGGAGGCGCGGTCGTGGATCAGCCGGCGCAAGTCGTCGTCGACCGTCAGCAATTCGTAAATGCCGGTGCGGCCGCGATAGCCCGAGCGATTGCAGGCGCCGCAGCCTTGTGCCGAATAGAGGGTTCCATCGGTCGGTGCGAGGCCGAGGGCGCGCAGTTGTGCCGCGTCGGCGGCGAAGGGCTTGCGGCATTCCAGGCACAGCCGGCGCACCAGGCGCTGCGCCACCACCCCGATCAGGCTGGAAGCGAGCAGGAAAGGCTCCACGCCCATGTCGACGAGCCGCGTGACCGCGCTCACTGCGTCGTTGGTGTGCAGCGTGGCGAATACAAGATGCCCGGTGAGGCTCGCCTGAACCGCGATCTGCGCGGTCTCGAGATCGCGGATCTCGCCGATCATGACCACGTCCGGATCCTGGCGCAGGATGGTTCTCAGCGCCCGCGCGAAGCTCATCTCGATCCTGGTGTTGACCTGGGTCTGGCTGATGCCGTCGAGGTCGTACTCGATCGGGTCCTCGACGGTCATGATGTTGAGCGCAGTCGCGTCAAGCCGCGACAGCGCGGCGTAGAGCGTGGTGGTCTTGCCCGAGCCGGTCGGGCCGGTGACCAGAACGATGCCGTGCGGCTCGAGGATGAGCCGGTCCATGTGCGCAAGCGTGGCCTCGTCCATGCCGAGACGCGTGAGATCGAGTCGCCCGGCCTGCTTATCCAGCAGGCGCAGCACCACTCTTTCGCCGTGCCCGGTGGGGATCGTGGACACGCGCACGTCCACCGGCTTGCCCGCCACGCGCAGCGTGATGCGGCCATCCTGCGGCAGACGTTTTTCCGCGATGTCGAGCTGCGCCATGATTTTTACCCGCGAGACGATCGCGCCATGCAAGGCCTGCGCCGGCTCGATCAGGTCGCGCAGCGTGCCGTCGATGCGCAGCCGCACCACCGA
>JBBPIT010000121.1:0-2505 GCA_038040175.1 Pseudomonadota bacterium
GCATAGGCCAGCCATTGAGCCGCGAAAGATTCCTATTCTGGGTGCCGACGCCGTGCCTATGGCGGAAGGCAACACATCCGGGCGCGTCATCGCGAGCGCCAGGACGACCCGGCGTGGTCAGAGACCCTGGCATGTGCAGACGCTCCTTGCGCGGGAACCGGGAGATCTCGCGAATCGACCGTTCGGCAACAGCCGCCGGTCCGCATCGGGAAGGCGAGGAGCCGTAGCCGATGATGCACGGTCGCGAGAAGTCAGACTCTGCCATAGTAGCTGTGAAGCCGACGAACAAAGCGGTCCCGACCGCAGCGGAGCCGGTGGAGCCAAGGGCGGGGGCCAAGGGGAACGCGCGTCAGCAAAGCACGCACCGGACACAGGGACGGGAGCGCGTGGCACAAGCGCTGGAGCGCGTACGGCAAGCCGCAAGGCGACGGAAGAAGGAGAGGTTCACTGCACTCCTCCACCACATCAGCATCGACTGCCTGCGGATGGCGTTCTTCGCGCTCAAACGCGATGCCGCCTCCGGGGTGGATGGACTGACGTGGCCGACCTACGAAGCAGACCTTGACCGAAACCTCACTGATCTGCATGAGCGGGTTCATCGGGGAGCATACCGGGCACTGCCATCACGCCGGACGTACATACCGAAGGCTGATGGGAAACAGCGCCCGCTGGCGGTGGCGGCACTCGAGGATAAGATCGTCCAGAGAGCGACCGCTGCTGTGCTGAGCGCCATCTACGAGGGAGACTTCCTCGGGTTCAGCTACGGGTTCCGACCCAAGCGAGGACAGCATAATGCGCTGGATGCGCTGGTCGTCGGGATCACGAGCAGGCGAGTGAACTTCATTTTTGACGCAGATGTGGCCTCCTTTTTCGACTCAGTCAGCAAAGACTGGCTGGTGCGATTCGTGGAGCACCGCATCGGCGATCTGCGCATTATCCGCCTGATCCAAAAGTGGCTGAAGGCTGGTGTCCTAGAGGACGGGGTGGTCACGGTCAGTGAAAAGGGGACGGGGCAGGGATCGGTAATCTCACCGCTGCTCGCCAACGTCTACCTGCACTACGTGTTCGACCTCTGGGCCGAGCGCTGGCGACGGCGCGAGGCCACGGGCGATATGATTCTCATGCGTTATGCTGATGACATTGTCGTCGGCTTCGAGCATGAGGCAGACGCCCGGCGCTTCTGGGATGATATGCGCAAGCGGTTCGAGGAGTTCTCGCTGTCGCTCAATCCGGACAAGACCCGCCTGATCGAGTTCGGCCGCTTTGCGGCGGACCGACGCGCTCACCGTGGGCTCGGAAAGCCGGAGACCTTCAACTTTCTCGGCTTTACCTTCATCTGTGAACGCAACAGCCGTGGGCAGTTCCTTGTCAAAAGAACAACACGGCGCGATCGCATGCGGGCAACGCTCAGGAGGATCAAGGAGGAATTGCGACGGCGCATGCACGAGCCGATCCCCGAGCAAGGTGCTTGGCTCAAGCAGGTGGTCAGAGGCTTCTTCGCCTATCATGCAGTGCCGACTAACGGCTCTGCACTGAAAGCATTCTACTATTATGTGAAGCGCATCTGGTTGCGCACGCTGCGGCGGCGTAGCCAGAAGGACCGCTTCTCGTGGCAGCGAATGCACAGGCTAGCCGCCGACTGGCTCCCCCAACCGCGTATCCTTCACCCGTATCCTGACAAGCGTTTCGCCGTCATGCACCCAAGGTGGGAGCCGTGTGCGGGAATTCCGCCTGCACGGATTTGGGCGGGGGGCGGTCAGCAATGACCGTCCCTACCGCGCTTCAGCCTGAGTATTTCGCCTTTTGGTAGAGTCGAGATGTGGCGCGGTGGCTGTAGGTAGAACATATCTGTTGCCGCCCCTTTCGTCTGGCGGTGCCTTAGTAGTTCCACCATGGCTCCGTTTCCACATCCCGCTCATCGAACCGGACAGGCAGATTTCCCGCATCCGGCTCTCGGACAAGACTTCACGCCTTCGCTTTCGCGTGCGACGCCATCGGCAGTTTCTGAACACTCATCGGAGTTGATAGGTTGCCCAATCTCCAGGTCCTTCACCACGTATTGCGTCTGTCTTGAACTGAGGTCCCTTCCCTCCACCGGCGTTACCCGGCTTCAGCGGTACTACGAACCTCTCCGCCACCCCAGAGCGCCCAGCCTGTCCCTCACGGGCGTCCGGTTGATCATCGCTAATCACGCTTTGGGGCTTCCCGTGTTTCGTGCGTTTTCCTTGTGTACATGCCGCCGCCACTACCCCGGCGCAGCGTCTGGGCGTACTGCTTCGCTCATTCACCCAGCCGTATCAGCCTTCCCCGAAAGGGTTGTCGGGTCGGCCTGCGCATTGTCCTTTTCGAGGATTGCTCAGCGTTCACTCACGTTGCGGCCTGCACACTCGCGCGGTCACCTATTCGTGACCCGCTATCCGAAGGCTCCAGCCATTTCGTTACCTCCATGACTGCTCCGGTTGCTTCCGGCTGGAGCGGTTGCCGGGTGGGGCTTGCACCCACTGG
>JBBPIT010000122.1:0-2491 GCA_038040175.1 Pseudomonadota bacterium
ATGAGCGTGCTGTTCAACCTGGAGACCGTCAACACCTACGAGGGTACGCACGACATCCACGCCCTGATCCTCGGCCGCGCACAGACGGGGATACAGGCGTTCTTTTGATTGCCCTTGATCTGGTCGCCGCAACGATAATTAAGGGGGAGTGATGTTCAGCCGAACCGTACTTTACGGCCGCTTCTTGGGCGCGCTGATTTGTCTCGCGATGCCGGCGGCGCCGGCCGGCGCGCAGCCGTTTCCCTCAAGGCTGGTGCGCTTCATCGTGCCGCAAGCCCCCGGTGGCGCCACCGATGCATTCGCCCGCGCCATGGCGCAGAAACTGAGCGAGCGGTGGGATCAGCCGGTGGTGGTCGAAAACCGGGCCGGCGCGGGTGGAACGATCGGGACCGATGCGGTCGCCAAGGCGCCGCCCGACGGGTACACGCTGCTGGTGACCTACGCGGGTGCGCAGGCCATCAACCCGAGCCTCTATCAAAAACTGCCTTTCGATTCCGTCAAGGATTTCCAGCCGATCGCAACGCTTGCGGTAACGCCGTTCTTCTTGATCGTGAATCCCAAAGCTCCGGCAAAGGACCTGCGGGAATTCATCGCATTGGCACGCGGGAAGCCGGACGCGCTGACCTACGCCTCATCCGGCAACGGCTCGGTCAACCACCTGCTCGGCGAGATGTTGAAGGCGGAAGCCGGCGTCCGGATTGTGCACATTCCCTATAAAGGGGTCGCGTAACTGCCCAGGTTCACGGACGGATCACGAAAATCGCAGGGACGCCGCCAGGCTTTTTGGATCTTGGGTCAGGGCATGAATGATGTTCCAGCCCTGCTTTTTTGCGGTTGCGATGATCGAGCGGATGATGGCGAAATCGTCTGCCGAAGCGTCGCAGCGGAAGCCACCGGAGATTTTCTGCTTGACCTTCATCATGCGCGCATCGCGTTCGGCCTGATTGTTACTGAAGGGCACGGCCGGATCGTGGAGAAAGCGAAGCGCATCTTGCTTGCGCGTTGCGAGACGCAAGAGGAGATTGTGTCCCGTGCGGCGGGGCGTGCGACCGCGATTTTTGCGGCCTGCTTGTGGGATGACGGGTGCGAGCGGCGACTGCGCATCGTGGAAGGCGAAGCCCTCGGCGAGGATGGTGTCATAACAGCTCTCGAAGCGTTCGACGAGGCGCGGCTTCAGCGCGACGTCGCGATCTCGCGCGCGGTTGGTCACGTGACAGGCGCGGCGTAGCAGCCGTTGCATCTTGCGCGCCCATTCTTCCTTCTCGATCTCGACAAGGGCCTTCAGTTCACGCAGATGATGGGCGTTGCACAGGGCATGAAGCACGCTCGGCATCGTGTAGTAGGGCTTCCAGTGGTCATGCACGACGATGCCGACGACATTCGCCAGGAGGCTGCCGCGTTTGGCGCAGACGCGGTAGAAGGTCAGCAAGGTGGTCGAGGCGACATGCAGCCATTGCGTCTTGCCGCCGATCCGAAAGCCAGTCTCGTCCATGTGCTTGACCGGCGCGCCCGCCACGAGCGTGCACACCGCCCGGGCTAAATCCTGGAGGCGCTCGGCCCCAGACTGGCTCATCCTGGCGATGGTCGCAGCGACCATCTTCACGCCGAAGAGATCGGCCATCAACTCGGCCAGACGATCCTCAGGCAGCAATTGATAGTGCAACAGATAGAGCACGAACGCCGTGATCCGCTGGCCGTACTGCACCGGCGCGTTGACCCCATCGGGAAACGACGCCCGTGTTTGCGTGCCGCAGGTTGCGCACTGGCAGTCGTGGGCGCGATGCTCGGTGACGACAAGCGGTCGTGGCTCGGGCTGATCGAACACCTGTCGGCCGCCGTGGCCAGTGCTCATGGCCGGTGTCAGCGCCGAACCGCAATCCGTGCAGGCTTGCGGGTAATGATCGATGATGGTGTCGGGGTCGACGACCTGCCGCAGGGTCTCGCCCTTATGACCTTTCTGTCCACCTGGCTTCTTGCCCGAGGGTTCGCGCAGACTCGTCACGCGCGACGGCTTCTTCAGACCGTCGCTCGACGGCGGCTTGCCGCTGTTCGAACTGTTCAATCCGAGCCGGCGCTCAAGTTCGGCGATACGCGCTCTCAATGCCGCGATCTCGGCCGCTTGCGCCTTAACCAGCGCAATGAGCTCTTCCTTCGATGGTTCGATCGGCACGTCGCGATTCATCGAATCCTTGAATCGGAACGCGCCTCCGTCGTCCAGAAAAATCGCCGCGCCCTAAAATCCAAAGCCGGTCAAAGTCAGCTCCGCCCCACCTGGGCAGTTACGCATTTTCTTATAACTCCCTGATATTGAAATTTTCACCTCAATTATGGACCGCTGCCGCGACCATAGCAGTGAGCAGGCGCTTTCTGAGGACGCGCTTTCGGCAATCGTTACAAACCAGCCAAGTGCCACCAAAGGTATACCTTATCCATCGCGTAGCCTTCGTAAGGTCTGAGGTACAGCGCAATGTCGGCGATCAAGCGGTTGATC
>JBBPIT010000123.1:0-2381 GCA_038040175.1 Pseudomonadota bacterium
CCGTTCGGGTCGACATATTTGCGCTGATCCTGTTGCTGGGCATCTGCTTTGACCTTTCCGTCTTCCGTTTGGCCGCGGTTCGCAAATCGTTTCGCGACATTCTCGGCCTTGTCTGCATAAACCGCGCCGCTCTTTTCAGCCCTGCCGGCGGTCTCCTCGACGTTGTCCGCGATAAAACCGACGTGATGCAGGCCATTGTGGCCGAGCGCCTCATGGCTGTTCTGGTTATCGAGGATCGCGAGGCTGATCACGCCATACGACAGCATGATCGCGCTGGCCGACTCGCGCACCCGCTTCATGCCGAACGCCTGCTCGTAGAACTTTGCTGTCTCATCGGTATTCGGAACGGCAATGGCAATGTGGCGTAATTTACCCATCTCCCACTCCTTGACGTGCATGGCGAATCGCCGCCGTTTGATTGTATCCCCCGCCGGCCATTTGAGAATGAATAGGGTCAGACCCGAATGGCACTTACTTAAGGATAAGTGTCTGATGTGACGTACAAAAATAGCTGGCCCGATTCGAGTGGTAAGGTGGAGTTGCGAAACAACCATCCATCACCCGAGGAGCCAGCCGGAATGCATCCTAACTCCCTTACGTTTGCACAGCAACACCGGCGCGTTCAGCGCCATGCACGCAACAGCGATGCGTATTCGTTCTTCAGCCTGCTGACGGGACCGGAGCTGTTCGAGAAGGTCGAGTCGCTGTTGCCCAAGCATCGGGAACGGCGGTTCCCGCCGACCGAGACGCTGTCGATGTTTCTGGCACAGGCGCTCGGTGCCGATCGCTCGTGTCAGAAGGCGGTGAACGACACCGCGGTCAAACGCTTGGCCGGCGGTCTGCCGCGGTGTAGTACGCATACCGGTGCCTATTGCCGTGCGCGTGCGCGCCTGCCGGTGGAGATGGTGCGCACGCTGGCGCGCTACACGGGACGGTGGGTCACGGCGCGTGCGCCGCAGCCGTGGTGTTGGCGAGGCCGACCGGTGCGGCTGGTGGACGGCACGACGGTGGTGATGCCAGACACGCCGGCCAATCAGGCGCAGTATCCGCAATCGCGCAGCCAGCAGCCGGGTCTGGGGTTCCCGTTGTGTCGGTTGGTGGGCATGGTGTGTCTGGGCAGTGGGGCGGTGCTCAATGCGGCGATGGGCCCTTTTCGGGGCAAGGGCGGTGATGAGCGCTCGCTGCTGCGTTCTATCCTCGATACCCTGGTGCGTGGAGACCTGTTGTTGGGGGATGCCTATTTCGCCACGTACTTCCTGCTCTGCGCCTTGGTCGCTCGGGGCGTCGATGCGGTGTTTGAACAAAACGGTTCCCGTCAACTCACCACCGACTTTCGTCGGGGTCAACGCCTGGGGCCGCGCGATCATCTGATCGTTCTGCAAAAGCCGGTCCTCAAACCGGACTGGATGAGCCAGGCCGACTACGAACAGGCGCCTGACACCGTGACGGTGCGCGAGCTGCGCACCGGGGGCAAGACTTTGGTGACGACCCTGCTCGACCCGAAGCAAACCTCCAAGTCCGACTTGAAGCTACTCTACTGCAGCCGATGGCACGTCGAGCTGGACCTGCGCAACATCAAGACCACCTTGGAAATGGAGCGGCTGAGCTGCTTGAGCCCCGAGATGGCCATCAAGGAAATCTGGGTCTACTTGCTCGCCTACAACCTCATTCGGCTGATGATGGCGCAAGCGGCACAACTCGCCGCGTGCCTGCCGCGTCAACTCAGCTTCAAGCACACCGTACAGCTTTGGATCGCATGGGAGCATCATCGCCCCGGCACCGGGAACGAGGACACGCTCCAGACACTATTCGTGTTAATCGCCCAACAACGGGTCGGCGATCGCCCCGGACGCATCGAGCCCAGGGCCGTCAAGCGACGACCCAAACCCTACCGGTTGCTCACCCAACCACGTCAGCATGCTCGCGCCTACATTCGCATACATGGCCACCCCCAAAAGCTAAAGTAAGTGCCATTCGGGTCTGACCTCACTTATTTTGGTGAACGACTCAGGCAGCGGCGGGGCGCTTCCAGCCGAGCCAGTCGACGACGGCCCCACCCATCACCCGCTCGAGGTCGCGGCCCTTCAGCCATGGCAACTCCTCGGTGAACATCGTCACGCATTGCCGATACGAGCACGGCATGCGGGTGATGTCGGTTCCCCAAAAACTCCGGTCGGGCCCGAACGCCTCGACGATCTGGCGCAAGTAGCCGTGGATGTTCTGGTACGGGTAGGGTTGGCTCGAATAGCTCGGAGCACCCGATAGCTTGACCGCGACATTGGGGAGTTTGGCGAGTGCAAGCATGTCCGGAAGGTCGGCAAATGCCGCGTCGTCCTTTACCCCGCTTCCGCCGCCCCCGCGTCCGATGTGATCGATGTGCA
>JBBPIT010000124.1:0-2301 GCA_038040175.1 Pseudomonadota bacterium
GGCTTCGCGGGGATCGTGGCGCTGATGGGGCCGGCCACGCTGGCCAGCCTGGGCGGCTCGCCGGTCCAGGTCCTGGCCCAGCTTTCCGTGCTGGCGGGCGCGCTTTGTTATGCGACGCAGAGCGTGCTCGTGCGCCTGATGCTGAAGGGTAACGTGATGGTGGCCTCCGCCGCCATCATTGTCATCGCGGCGTTGATCAGCCTGCCGGTCGCGCTCGTCGTGGATGAGCCATGGAACCTCTCGCCCAGCCGGGCTTCGGTCTATACCGTAATCTGGATCGGGATCGGCCCCACCGCGCTGGCGACCTTCGTCTATCTCAAACTCATCGGCTCGGCGGGCCCCACCTTCATGTCTCTGACGAATTACTGCATCCCGGTCGTTGCCCTGCTCCTCGGCGTGGTGCTCCTGGGCGAGGAGCCCGGCGCCAATGCCTACACCGGGCTGCTCATGATCCTTTCGGGCATCGCAATCAGCCAGCTCCGCCGTTCTGAAAGTCGAAATTAGCCACAGAGATCACAGAGAACAATGGCACTATTTTAAGGAAGACGAAATAGGGAAAGGCTGATACCTGAAGGGGGTACGATGGAGGTATCGAGACTTCAACGTCACCCCTGGAGGATCAGCCTTTGAGAAATGCTAACAGGAATGAGCGAGTACAGGAATCGATCAGGCGGTTTCGATTCAGCTTTTTGCAGTCGGGTCGCGAGAAGTTGTTCAACGTCCTGCCGGCGCAGGAATTGGCGCGCGCGGTGCAAGAAGAGGTCGGCGTGTGGCGGGATCGACGGTATGCCCCGCTGGTGGCGCTGCGCTTGTTCGTTGAGCAGGTGCTACACACGGACCACGCCTGCCAGGACGTGGTAGTTCGCTATGCCAGCGAGCGGGTGGCGCAGGGCGAGGCGCAAGTCAGCCTATCCACCGGGCCGTATTGCAACGCACGCCAGAGATTACCGTTGAGGCTGGTGGAGCGACTGGGCAAGAGGGTGGGCGAGCGGCTGCAGGACGGCTGTGCGCAGGGATGGAGGTGGCGTGGACGGTCGGTGAAGATTGTCGATGGCACGACGGTGACGATGCCCGACACTGCGGAGAACCAAGCGCGGTATCCGCAGCATGGCGTGCAGAAGCCCGGACTGGGATTTCCCATTGCACGGCTGGTGGCGCTGGTTTCCCTGGGCTGCGGGGCGGTGCTCAACTGGGCGATGGGACCGTGCCAGGGCAAGCAGACGGGCGAGGACGCGTTATTGCGACGGTTGTATGGCTCGCTGGTCAAAGGTGACATCGTGCTGGCGGATCGCTACCACTGCAGCTATTTCACCGTGGCAGTGCTGTATTTGATGGGGGTCGATGTGCTCACGCGCCAGCACGCGCGACGCGTGACGGACTTTCGGCGCGGCAAGCGTTTGGGTAAACGCGATCACTTGGTGGTTTGGGAGCGCCCGGCGCGTCCGCCATGGATGGAACAGGAGGTCTATGCCCGAATCCCGGAAGAACTCGTGTTGCGCGAGGCGAAGGTTGCGCAGTGGGTGCTGGTGAGCACACTCATTGATCCGGTGCAGGTGAGTAAAGAGGAACTCAACGCGCTGTACGTTCAGCGCTGGCACATCGAGCTCGATCTGCGCGCGATCAAGACCGTGATGGGCATGGAGATCCTGCGCTGCAAGAGCGCGCAGATGGTGCAGAAAGAGGTCGGCGCCTTTTTTCTCGCTTACAACCTGATCCGCGCCGCGATGGCGCAGGCCGCGGCCTGCGCAAAACTGTTGCCGCGACAGTTGAGCTTCTGCGCGGCTAAACGAATGATCAATGGCTTCCTGGACCTTCTCAGAGGACGTGCCGCACGGGGACTGATCCGAATGTTCGCGTATTTGCGTGGCGCAATCGCGCTTCTACTCTTGCCGCACCGACCAAACCGAGTCGAACCTCGGGCCGTGAAGCGACGACCAAAGCCGCATCGGCTACTGACTGAACTCCGCAACGTGGCGCGTGCGAGGCTCCTTCGAGCGCGCCCTTGCACCGCTTAAAATAGTGCCATTGGGCACAGAGATCACAGAGAAATTCAAAAATAAACCCCTCCACAACCCCGATGAAGCCGGGGAAGGGGAGGGGTTTTACTCTCTACTCTCTGTGTCCTCTGTGTCCTCTGTGGCTGATTGCCGTTATGCAAGGGCGAGGGCGGCCTTCATCCGCTCGGGCGTGATCGGCACGCGACGAACGCGCACGCCGGTCGCGTCGAAGATCGCGTTGGCGATGGCCCCGGGTACCGTGCGGGTGGACGGCTCGCCGGCGCCCTGTGGCCGCATCTCCGGC
>JBBPIT010000125.1:0-2236 GCA_038040175.1 Pseudomonadota bacterium
AGAAGGTACCAAATATATCCCCCTATGGGATGGCACTTATCTGAAATGTCTTGCTCATACTCTTCCCTTAGGGCCCTTTCCGCTTTCAATCGCTCCCCACGCTCTAGACAAAGGCTCAGCAGCCACGTTCCTAGTGGAACAAATCTGACAGAAGAGTCCTGCGGGGGATTCCGGACGGCTCGCGGACATGCGAGTCTGTCGGATGCGCACAGGAATCATCGTCGATGTGAAGGCCGAAGATCGTGCTCGGCTTGAGGGGATCGTGGCGGCCCGGAACAGTCCTCAGAAGCACGTGTGGCGAGCGCGGATCGTGCTGTTGACCGCCGATGGCGTGGGCACCAACGAGATCATGCGGCGCACCGGCAAGAGCAAGACCTGTCTGTGGCGCTGGCAGGAGCGGTTCATGCACGAAGGTGTCGACGGGCTGTTGCGCGACAAGACGCGCCCGTCGCGGATTGCACCGCTGCCGCCGGCAGTTGCCGAGCGGGTCGTCGCGCTGACGCAGACCGACCCGCCTGGCGAGACAACCCATTGGACGGGCCTTGCGATGGCCAAAGCCGTCGGGATCAGCCTGTCCTCGGTGCAACGCATCTGGCGCGCCCATGGGCTCCAGCCGCATCGGGTGCGGCAGTTCAAACTGTCGCGCGATCCGGAATTCATCCCCAAGCTGCGCGACATCGTCGGGCTTTACATCGACCCGCCGGCGCACGCGATGGTGCTCAGCGTTGACGAGAAGTCGCAAATTCAGGCGCTCGACCGCACCCAGCCGGGCCTGCCGTTGAAGCCGGGGCGCTGCGGGACGATGACCCACGACTATAAGCGCAACGGCACCACCACGCTGTTCGCCGCCCTCGACGTGCTCCACGGCAAGGTCATCGGCCGCTGCATGCAGCGCCATCGGCATCAGGAATTCATCCGCTTCCTGAACACCATCGAGGCCGAGATCCCCGAGGGCCCGATCATCCACGTGATCCTCGACAATTACGGCCCGCACAAGCATCCCAAAACCCGAGCCTGGCTGGCGCGGCATCCGCGCTTCGTCTTCCACTACACGCCGACTTCCGCCTCCTGGCTCAACGCCGTCGAGGGCTTCTTCGCCAAGCTCGGCAAGCGCCGCCTCAAACGTGGTGTGTTCTGCTCGATCGTCGATCTCCAGGCCGCCATCAACCGCTTCCTCAGGGAAACCAACGATGACCCCAAACCCTTCGTGTGGACCGCCGATCCAGACAAAATCATCGCCGCCGTCAGACGCGGGCACCAAACGTTAGATTCGATCCACTAGTGGTCAAAATCACACGCTTGAGTCCGCCCGCCAAGGGGCTTGGTCGCGTAGGCGGCGCTTGGGCACCGCCGTCTGCTTCGGACATGCTCAACGCACTCGGGCGTAGCTATAACAATCGCGCGGCTCGTCGCTGATGTTCGGGTGCAGCAGCCAGCGGCGCAGTTGTCCTTCTCGGGCGAAACCCGATTTTTCCAACACTCGGGCCGAACCGATGTTCTCGACGTCGCAGACCGCGCCGATGCGGAACACCGAAGGTTGCCGCAACGCCCAAATAGTCACCTCCGTCAGGGCCTCGGTCATCAAACCTTGCCGCCACCACCGGCGTGCCAGCACATAGCCGCAATCCAAACGGTGCGGGGCGCGCCGGCGCAGCGCGAACGCACCCCGGATGACATCGTCCTCGCGGCCGACCAGCATGTAAGTCCGTTCGACGTTGGCCGGCATCGCGATGCAGCGCTCGACATAGGCTTGGGTTTCGCTGCGGCTGCGGTGCGGCCGCCATATCACGTAGCGGGCGACCTCTTCGTCCTGAGCATAGGTATCGAAGATTGCGCCGGCATCCGCGGCTGCGACCGGCCGCAACAGGAGATGCGCCGTCTCGAAGGTGTCCGGTAGCATGGGTAGCTCACTCAGCGAGTTTCCGAAATCTTTCCGATCCTGCCAAAATCATCGCCGCTATCGGGCGCGGCACCAAACGTTAGATTCGCTCCACTAGGCTTCGGGCCTCATCCCAGAAAATAGGGGCCGGTCGGCCTTTTACAGCCTTGCAGCGTGCTGCAACGGGACGGGGCATCAGCCACCAATCGCGTGCACCTCGCCCCGCTGCCGAAGGAGCCATTCCTTACTACGAACTAAGTACAAAAATCGGCTTTCACACTCAGTCGTCGAGGTACCGCGTGTTGACGATTTAGGCGCGGTGGTGCTGCTTTTTTGACACCGTAATTTGTAGTAACG
>JBBPIT010000126.1:0-2124 GCA_038040175.1 Pseudomonadota bacterium
AGGATCAATTTTTCGCAGCGCCGCGACGCGATGGTTGAAAGTCACATCGCCGGCCGTGGCATACGCTCGCAGTTGGTGCTTGAAGCGATGCAAGCCGTCCCGCGGGAGGCCTTCCTGCCCCAGCACCTTCGCGAATTTGCCTATCAGGACGCACCGTTGCCGATAGCCGAGGGGCAGACGATCTCGCAGCCCTATATCGTCGCGCTGATGACAGAGGCGCTGGCGCTCGAGGGGGGCGAAAAAGTGCTCGAAATCGGCACCGGCTCGGGTTACGCGGCGGCTGTCCTGGCGCAGATTGCCGAAGAGGTCTACACAGTTGAACGCATCGGCCAGCTCGCCGAGAAGGCGGCGACGGTGCTGTCCGACCTCGGATACCGGAATGTGCATGTGCGGCACGCAGACGGCACGCGCGGCTGGGAGGATCACGCGCCTTACGACGCGATCGTGGTCGCGGCGGGTGGTCCCGAGGTCCCGGAGTCACTGAAGTCCCAGCTCAAGATCGGTGGACGGTTGGTGATTCCGGTTGGAGCCGACCGGGGGTTCCAGGAACTGGTGCGTGTGACGCGTATCTCGGAGCTTCAATACAAGACCGAAGATATTGCCGATGTCCGCTTCGTACCGCTGGTGGGTGCGGAGGGTTGGGCCGCGCCGACGGACGAGTCCGCAACGTCGAAACACCATCGCAGGATTGCGGCGGGCGGGGAAACTCTCGAAAGGGCAATTGCGACCTCCTGCGAGGAGTTCGAGACGATTACCTCAGCGGACCTCGAACCACTGCTCCAGCGGATCGGCAATGCACGCGTCGTTCTTCTCGGCGAAGCCACTCATGGCACCTCCGAGTTTTATCGTATGCGGGAGCGAATCTCGCGCGAACTCATCGATCGCAAGGGGTTCTCTTTCATCGCCATTGAGGGCGATTGGCCTGACGCGGCGCGCATCGATCACTACGTTCGACATGCCACATACCCTGCCTCCGAATGGACGGCATTCGCTCGCTTTCCCACCTGGATGTGGCGCAATCGCGAGGTACGGGAATTCGTTGACTGGTTGCGCAAACGCAATGGCCTGGTCGAACCCGGCAAGCGGGTTGCATTTCATGGCCTTGATCTCTACAGCCTCTACACCTCCATTCGGTCGGTCCTGACCTACCTGGACGACATCGACCCGCAAACCGCACAGGTCGCGCGCCAGCGTTACGGTTGCCTGACACCGTGGCAGGCCGACCCTGCCACCTACGGTCACGCGGCGCTCACGGGCGCCTACCAGACCTGTGAGCATGAGGTGGTCAGCATGTTGACGGAACTGTTGCAAAAGCACCGGGCCTACGCCGAGCACGATGGCGAGCGTTTTCTCGACGCCGTGCAGAACGCGAAGCTGGTCGCGAGTGCCGAACAGTATTACCGGATCATGTACTACGGCTCTCGCGCCTCCTGGAATCTGCGCGACAGCCACATGTTCGTCACTTTGCAGAACCTGCTGCATTTTCATGGCCCCGAAAGCAAGGCGATTGTCTGGGCGCACAATTCGCATGTGGGCGACTCGGCGGCAACGGAGATGTCTGCACGCGGGGAATACAACATCGGCCACTTGTGCAGGGAGGAATTCGGTAGCGCCGCGTATTCCATCGGTTTCGGGACCAACAGCGGAACGGTCGCGGCGGCCTCCGACTGGGATGGACCGATGGAAATCAAGACGGTCCGCCCGGCGTTGTCACAGAGTTACGAGCGCTTGTGCCACGATGCCGGCGGCGCGCGATTCCTGCTGCCGTTACGAAAACCCAAAGCGGCTGGCCTCATCAGCGCCCTGTCGAGACCCCGGCTTGAGCGTGCCATCGGCGTGATTTACCGACCTGAGACAGAGTTGCAAAGTCATTATTTTCAGGCCGCGCTCCCCCGCCAGTTCGACGAATATATCTGGTTCGACAAGACCGAGGCCGTCACGCCGTTCAAGACTGGGGAACTTGAGGGGCTTCCGGATACCTATCCATTCGGCCTTTGACGTGCCGCAGCAGATCATGACGGCCTGCAACGACATACGCTACGTTGAAGAGAGACTGACGCGGATGCGTGCTGAGCGCATCTGGCCGAACGGTCTCAGGTATCTGTGGACAGATGCCTTCGGTGT
>JBBPIT010000127.1:0-1798 GCA_038040175.1 Pseudomonadota bacterium
AACTTGATCACGTCCGCTCCCATCCACGCGAGCAACTGCGAACACGTGGGCCCGGCCTGGACATGCGTCAGGTCCAGGATGCGGATTCCCTTGAGTGCTTCCATTATTTCTTTTTCCCGCTTTGCGGATTCAGGCTCGTGATGCGACCGCTTTCGGTGCCGGCGGTTTCATCGATCACGGCATTGATGAGCGTGGGCTTGCGCGAGCGGATGGCTTCTTCCATTGCCTTGCGCAACTCGGCCGGGGTCGTGGCGTGCACGCCCACGCCACCGAAGGCCTCCATCAGCTTGTCATAGCGTGCGCCCTTGACGAACACGGTGGGTGCCACATCGGGGCCGCCGGTCGGATTGACGTCGGTGCCGCGGTAGACGCCGTTGTTGTTGAAGATCACCACGCAGACCGGCAGGTTGTAGCGGCAAATGGTCTCGACTTCCATGCCGGAGAAGCCGAAGGCGCTGTCGCCCTCGATCGCGATCACCGGCTGGCCGCTGACCACGGCGGCCGCGACGGCAAAGCCCATGCCGATGCCCATCATGCCCCAGGTGCCGACGTCCAGGCGCTTGCGCGGCTTGTACATGTCGACGATGCTGCGGGTGAAGTCGAGCGCGTTGGCGCCTTCGTTGACCAGGATGGCGTCCGGGTTGGCCTTGATGATGTCGCGCACCACGTTCAGCGCGCTGTGAAAATTCATCGGCGTCGGATCCTTGGCCAGAGTCTCGGCCATCTTGGCGAGGTTCTTGTTCTTGCGCTCGGCGATGGCGCGCAGCCAGTCAGCCGGCGGCTTGGCCCAGTTGGAGCCCGCATTGGAGTCAATCGCGGCGAGCAGCGCCGACACGCAGGAACCGATGTCGCCGACCAGCGGGGCGTCGATACGGACGTTGCTGTCCATCTCCTGCGGCGAGATGTCGATCTGGATGAACTTCTGGCCGCCCCAGTCCTTGTGGTCCTTGCCGCCCCAGGTCTTGCCCTTGCCATGCGAGAGCAGCCAGTTCAGGCGGGCGCCGACCAGCATCACCACGTCAGCCTCGGGCAGCACGTAGGAGCGGGCGGCGGCAGCGGACTGCTCGTGCGTGTCGGGCAGCAGGCCCTTGGCCATGGACATCGGCAGGTAGGGGATGCCGGTCTTCTCGACCAGGGCGCGGATGTCCGCGTCCGCCTGGGCGTAGGCGGCACCCTTGCCCAGCAGGATGAGCGGACGCTTGGCGCTCTTGAGCAGTTCGAGGGCGCGCTGCACGGCGTCCTGGGCCGGGATCTGGCGCGGCGCCGGATCGACCACCTTGATCAGCGATTTCCTGCCGGCTTCCGCGTCCATGGTCTGAGCGAACAGCTTCGCCGGCAGGTCGAGGTAGACGCCGCCCGGGCGGCCGGAGACGGCGGCGCGGATGGCGCGCGCGACGCCCACGCCGATGTCCTCGGCGTGCAGCACGCGGAAGGCGGCCTTGCACAGCGGCTTGGCGATGGCCAACTGGTCCATCTCCTCGTAGTCACCCTGCTGCAGGTCGACGATCTCGCGCTCGCTGGAGCCGCTGATGAGGATCATCGGGAAGCAATTGGTGGTGGCGTTGGCCAGTGCGGTCAGGCCGTTGAGGAAGCCGGGGGCGGACACCGTCAGGCAGATTCCTGGTTTCTGCGTTATGAAGCCGGCGATGGCGGCGGCGTTGCCGGCGTTCTGCTCATGGCGGAACGAAATCACGCGCATGCCTGCGGCCTGTGCCATGCGGGTGAAGTCGGTGATCGGGATACCGGGCAGACCGAAGATCGTGTCGATGCCGTTGAGTTTGAGGGCATCGATGACCAG
>JBBPIT010000128.1:0-1687 GCA_038040175.1 Pseudomonadota bacterium
TGGTGTGCTGGCAATCGGCTGGAATTTCGCAATGATCGCCAGTTTGAAACGTTACTGATGTGCCGTCTCGGACCACGGTGGTGTTGCCGCGCAGAACAAAGATCCGCACGTCGAAGTCATGGGCGTGCAGATCCTCCGCGAAGTCGGCTTTTTGGCCGCCATAAATGATTTGAAAGCCCTCGCGGCGCAGATCGCTTTCAAATGCGTCGGGCGTGAGCGGACCGCCGTTGCGGCGCCGACCGGACAGATATGCGACACCCTCGTCCGCCGCATCACGGTTGATTGGGACACCTCGCAAGCGGACGATTTCCGCACGAGGGGTGGGTCATGGACAATCAAGAGAACGTCGTTGGGGCGCGGCCGAGCGCTGCGGAGCGACCGCAAGAGTCTGGCGCAGCGGCGCTCGGGCGCGGTGGCAGGATGTCGCGACAGCGCAAGACTGCAGCGGTGCTGCGGCTGTTGCGGGGGGAAGACCTGGAGACCGTCTCGCGCGCGCTGGGCGTCACAGCGGCGACGCTCACCGGTTGGCACGACTCCTTCCTGGCCGCCGGTGAGGCCGCCCTGACGAGCCGTGCCACCACGGGCGAAGAGCTGGAGAGCGACCGGCTGAAGGCGCGGCTGGGGGCGGCGTTGATCGAGCGCGATCTGCTGCACGAGAAGATCGCTCTCTTGGAGGTCGACCGCCCTTTTGCCCGACGCAGGCGCAAGCCATGAGCCGCGTCATTTCGCCGGTCACCGGCAAGCCGTATGGTCTGGCTGCGGTCTGCCGGGTGTGGCGGCTGGCTCGCTCGGGCGTTTACCGCCACCGGTCAACGCCGCCGGCGAGGCAGCGGCGCGGCCCGCTCGGCGCGATGCCGGATGACGCGCTGACCACGGAAATCCGGGGCGTGCTTGCCACCAGCCCGTTCCATGGCGAGGGGCATCGCAAAGTCTGGGCGCGATTGCGTTATGCGGGGACCCGCACGTCGATGCGCCGGGTGTTGCGGCTGATGCGCCAGAACAATTTACTGGCGCCGACCCGGGTTGGCTCACCGCGGGGGCCGCGCAACCATGACGGCACAATCATTCCCGACACGGTCGACGCGATGTGGGGCACCGACCTGACGACGACGATTACCGGCGAAGGCCAGGCCGCGGTGTTCGTCGCGGTCGATCATTGCTCCGCCGAATGCGTCGGCATCCACGCCCATGCACAGGCCACTCGTTTCCAGGCCCTGGAGCCGATCCGCCAGGGCGTGCGGCAGCACTTCGGCGGGTTTGCCAAGGCGATCGCCCGCGGTCTGGCCGTGCGGCATGACCATGGATCGCAATACATGTCTCACCACTTCCAGACGGAGATCGCCTTCCTCGGCATCGAGAGTTCGCCCGCCTTCGTCCGGGCCCCGGAAGGCAATGGCTGTGCCGAGCGCTTCATCCGCACCCTCAAGGAAAACCTGCTGTGGGTGCGGACCTTTGCGACCATCGAGGAACTGCGCCAGGCGTTGCTGGGGTTCCGCGAAACCTACAACACGACCTGGCTGATCGAGCGCCACGGCTTCCTCACGCCAGCCCAATTCCGCCAGAAGCAGCTTCAAACCGGTGCCGTCGCTGCGTAGGGTTCAATCCGGTGTCCCAAAAACCGCAGGCGGTACAACTGCGAAATTCATGCTGCCGCGACCTGCGGCAGGTTGTGGAAGTAGGCGTGATC
>JBBPIT010000129.1:0-1502 GCA_038040175.1 Pseudomonadota bacterium
CCGCGGCCGCCATATCGTCCATGAAGGACTCGAGCGCGAACACGTTGGCGTACGCTCCTAGAGTGCGCAACGCCGACGTGCGGATCGGCATGTCGGTGACGTAGTGCAGCACGATCCGCTGTCCTGGGAAATCATACAACGGCGTCGCGTTGCGCTCGGCCTGGTTCGGGGGCGGGGGCGGGGGCGGGTTATCGAGCATGGCCTGCCGGACCGGTTTGGTGAGTGACCAGTTGCATGCCAAGAATTTTCTCGGCGTGTTGTTTTACTTCAGGCAAAGACCTTGCAACTTTTACCCCCCCGCCCTTGCCGCGGCCGCCGGCGTGGATCTGCGCCTTCACCACCCAGACGCTGCCGCCGAGTGTTTTCGCCGCCTCGAGCGCTTCGTCCACGCTGAAGCACGCAAGTCCGCGCGGCGTGACGAGGCCGAATTTGCGAAAGAGTTCTTTCCCCTGATATTCGTGTATTTTCATGGCAAGAGAATTCTAGCATTGGGTACTTGCTAGAATTTCCCGATGCGCCACGTGCTTGCACTCGACCAGGGCACCACCAGTTCGCGCGCGATCATCTTCGACGAGACCGGCAAGCCGGTCGCATCGGTGCAGCAGGAATTCAAGCAGCATTACCCGCAGCCGGGCTGGGTGGAGCACGACCCCGACGATCTGTGGCGCTCGCAGCGCGACGTGGCGCGCGAGGCGCTGAGGAGTTCCGGCCTCAAGGCCGAGAACCTGGTCGCCTGCGGCATCGCCAACCAGCGCGAAACCACCGTCGTCTGGGATCGACAGACCGGCAAGCCGATCTACCCGGCGATCGTCTGGCAGGACCGGCGCACCGCCGCGCGCTGCGCGGAGCTGAAGGAAGTCGGCGCCGAGAGCCTGGTCCAGGAGCGCACCGGCCTGGTGCTCGATCCCTACTTCTCCGGCACCAAGGTGGCCTGGATCCTCGACCACATCCCGGGCGCGCGCCGGCGCGCCGAGCTGGGCGAGCTCGCGTTCGGCACGGTGGATACCTGGCTGGTCTGGAACCTGTCGCACAGCAAGACGCACGTCACCGATTGCACCAACGCCTCGCGCACGATGCTGTTCAACATCCACATGGGCGACTGGGACCCGGAGCTGCTCGACCTGCTGCGGGTGCCGCGCGCGATGCTGCCCGACGTCTACCCCTCGTCGCACGCCTTCGGCATGATCGCGCCCACGGTGCTGGGCGCGCCGGTGCCGATCACCGGCATCGCCGGCGACCAGCAGGCGGCGCTGTTCGGCCAGGGCTGCCACCGGCCCGGCATGGCGAAGAACACCTACGGCACCGGCTGCTTCATGCTGATGCACACCGGCGGCCGCGTGGTGAAGTCCGCCAACGGCCTGCTCGGCACCGCGGCGGCGCAGGTCAGCCGCGCGGTGGATGCGCGCGACGCGGACAAGGAGTACGCCCTGGAAGGCAGTGTTTTTATTGGCGGAGCCGTTGTTCAATGGCTGCGGGACGAACTCGGTTTTTTTGAAAAATCA